>CAZCGW010000110.1:0-1034 GCA_964498255.1 uncultured Dechloromonas sp. | reverse complement strand
AACAACTGACCCAGGCTCGTAACGAAGCCTGGAAAGGCATTCAAGCAAGCCGCAACCCTGCCCAAGAACCGAAACAACCTGCACCCACCCAAAACGAACCCCAGCCCTCTCGCTCGCGCTAACCGGGAACAAGTCCCAACTTCCTTCTCTCTGAAAAAGAATCGTCATGAATAAAAATGAACTCGCCACTGCCATCGCCAAAGAAACCGGGCTAAGCGAACGTGTTGCCACCGCCGTTTTAAAGGCGTCCCTTGAAGTCATTATGAGGACGTTAAGCGAAGGCGACACGGTTGCCATAAATGGGTTCGGCGTATTCGCAAGCAAGCGTCGAGAGGCGCGCACAGGCCGAAACCCGATAACCGGTGAGTCCATCAAGATAAAACCGACAAACACCGTTCGATTCACACCCGGCTCTCCGTTTAAAGCCGCCGTGAACAACCGTAAGTAACGGGCGCCTTACTGACATGAAACCGACCTACAACCATGTCGAGCTGATGGGCGAAATTAGCTTTATTGATCGCCCACGAATCGCCTCCAACGGAAGCCGCTGCACTGTGGATTTTGATGTGGAGGTTCGCTCATCCTCAAGGCTCTCCTCAGGCGAGACTCAGACTCACATTGATGTCTTTCAGGTGATGCTGACCAACCAGACTGCGGACTGGGTTTACGAGCATCTGTGCAAAGGAACTCACGTTTTTGTGATTGGCACCCTCAAAGCAAATCGTGGCGGCATTGTAGTTTTGGCGAAGACGATCAAACCCTTGAGTAGCGAGCCAAATAAGGCGATGGGGGCACCAGTCGCGGTGGAACCCCCATCTGGCTCAAACATCCACCCCGGGGCACGGAGGTAGCCAGGGGAAGCTGTAGAAGTTGCCCGAATTTAACCACGATTTAAACCACGAAAGGAAATACAAGATGAAGAACACATTACGAAAGTATTTACCGGCCATTGGCAGCACTGCTACTTGCTGCGGAGCGATTGCACTTTTTGCGCTAGGCATGACTGAGATGGCCTGGGCTCAACTAGCTCAGGT
>CAZCGW010000109.1:0-1052 GCA_964498255.1 uncultured Dechloromonas sp. | reverse complement strand
GTTGCCTGACGTGACGTTGGGCGTTTTATCCATTTAAACTACCGGACAGTAGTGAATCCACATATAAAAAGATGCATAACAATTGTGAAGAATTAAGGAAGCATTAGTTAAGGGCTCTGGATGAATCCATCATTTACAGTGAACAGTATCTACTCGATAAGAATATGTTCAGGAGAACAAAAGGTGTGGAGGTATCTGGGCGTCGGTGAAGGCGGAAGAGTCTGGTGGTGCGATAGCTCTACTGGCATTGTGTTCAATGAAGAATCTATCCTTTACGCATGGGAAGTAGTGAGTGAATTTTTACCCAATAGTGAAGGAATGGGAGTGCAAAAAAGTGGCTATTGAATTCTGCGGGAAGCTTCTCGATGAACTGCCGGATGCACTGATTGTTGCCGATCTAAAAGGTACTATCCAGGTATGGAACAAACGGGCAGAGTCAATGTTCAAAATCGAGAAGATTGATGCAATCGATAAAAGCCTAGACATCATCATTCCCGACCACTTAAGAAATGCACATTGGGCTGGATTTCATAGAGCGATATCAGCAGACGATACACGCTTACATGGAGCGCCAGTGCGAACAAAAGCATTGTTAGGGGATGGTTCGACCACGTTTGTGGATATGGCATTCTCCTTGACTCACGATGAAGATGGCCATTTGGTCGGTGTCACTGCCATCGCAAGACTAGCAGCGAACTAATCCTAGTGAATTTTTCCATCAACTCTAGGACTCAAGAGCATTGGAATGTATCGGTAGCCGATGATCGAAAACGTACCCAACCAACACAATGCTGATATGAAGAGACAGGTTGTGTAAAAATCCGGTGCAAAAAAAGGAATAGCAATACGAAAGACTAGGGCAAGCAACATGAGATAGATGGCTAATTTGTCTATCTGAGCAAATGTGACTTTTCTGCCCGTATGGCCGTTGCTTATCCGCACAATCATTGCAGGAGCAATAAGCCCAATCGTTCCCAGCGTAAAGACATGGGTGGCTACAGAGAAGTGGTCGGGTTTGTTTGAACAGATATTCCTGATTTATAAGTGGAAGA
>CAZCGW010000108.1:0-1055 GCA_964498255.1 uncultured Dechloromonas sp. | reverse complement strand
CGATTGCGATCCCTGCCTATTCTAACTATTTAAATCGTGCTAAAGTTTCTGAAGCTTTCCAAATGGCAGGTCCTGCTCAAACTGGAATTGCCGAATGTGCCCAAAATTTAGGTACAGTGGATGGCTGTAGTCAAGGTGCATATGCAATACCAGCTAGTCAAACTGGAGCTTATGGCTCTAATACAGTTTCAAATGGTTTAATCACATTTACTTTTGCTAATGCAAGTGCAAAATTAAATGGAGGTTCAATTGTATTGTCACCAGTATTAAGTACCGCAGGTACATTAAATTGGACATGTAGAATAACTAATGCTAATGGTTCTCAAATTGAATCGTCAATGGCGCCATCCTCTGCTAACTGCACAATTCCTTAATTTACTTTAAACCTTTATTGAATATGGCTGATTTTATAATCAGCCATTTATCATTATTCTATTAGTGATTGGATTACTATGACCTACATTACTAAAACATATTCACAAATCATCTTAATTTTAATTTCAAGTCTATTCATCTTACCATTTATCATCAACTCTAATCTAGTCACCGTTCCCTTTGCGACAAATTTCATCCGTGATTCAATTTCTCTTCTTCTCCTAACATTAATTTTAACCTTAAGTCTATTTCAGTTATTGTCATTAAAATCAATCAAACTTACGCATAGCTTTGTTTATATATTACTTATAGCTTTATTCCTCTGCATTCAATTTGCATTCATTCAACCAAGTTATACCGCACCATATTTGGCGCCAATTAGTCTTTTTGCTCTAATTGCGTTAGTAATTTTAATCTTACAAAATAGTAAAATCTCCTTTTCAAGGATTCTATTTTACGCCGCAATCGCTATTTTCATTAATTCTTACTGGCAAATTATCTTTGCGACTTTACAATTAATTAACTTTAAATTAGAATACAAATTTCTCTTTTATGGCTTTAATGAACCATATTATATGCTCGGTAATGTATTTAAATTCCCACTCGACAGCCGCATTACTGGCAGCATTGGACAACATAACAATTATGCTGATATATTGAGTTGGGGCATTTTGGCGAAT
>CAZCGW010000107.1:0-1057 GCA_964498255.1 uncultured Dechloromonas sp. | reverse complement strand
GCTGCAATCGCGAGTGGTGGGAGGGCCAGTGACCACCACCGACACGGTGACGCTCACCTACCGGGTGCAGCGCACCATCACCATCGACATCGACGTGACCCCCGACGAGGCACGCGAAGCCGCCGACATGGGCGAAACGCTCACCGAGTACGCCCGCGAGACGGCTGCCTGTCACCCGGCGTCGGCGTGGACCGTTGTCGACGAAACGGTGATGCCGTCGTGACCCTCGCATCTGACGACCGGCGCCACGGGACGAGCAACGGCTACAGCAACCTGTCGTGTCGGTGTCAGCCGTGCCGGGATGCTTGGGCGGTTCACGTGCGACACCAGAGGGCGAAGCGGCTACTGAATCCCATTGCCGACGATGACCCCCGGCACGGCACCGAGAACCTGTACCGCAACTTTGGGTGTCGTTGCGATGCGTGTCGGAGTGTAAGCACCGAGGCCGGTCGCAAGCGATCGCGAGACCGCAGGGCCGCCTTGCGACGACTAACGGATGCGCACGCTGAGGAGTGGCGGCGTCTTCGGGCGGCGGCAGGTGGCGACGCATGACCACCACACGCTGGCCGTTCGACAACGACGCACCGCACGACCCCAACACGTTCCCCTGCCACTGCCAGGACTGCCGCAACCGGCGTGCCGACGGCATGAAGCGGTGGGCACGCGCCGTGAGGCGTGAGAACGAGCGTCACATGGTTGACCCCGACTACACGAGAGACAGGAAGCGATGACAGCGAACCCCTTCCAGAAGGCCACCCGCGCCCAACTCAAAGCACGGGTCGCGTCCGCCGAGCCTTCACCGAGGCAGGCATCGCCCACCGGGCCGAGGAAGCGGTCAGGGTGATGATGTGCGAGAGCGGTGGGAACCCGAGCGCCCGCAACGGGTCCTCGTCCGCGTCGGGCCTCTTCCAGCAGCTGGCCACCTACTGGCCGGGCCGGGCCGCAACCTACGGGATGGCCGGGCGGAGCGTGTTCGACCCGTGGGCCAACGCCGTGGTCTCGGCCGGGATGGTGCGCGACACGGGCGGCTGGTCGCACTGGTCCTGTCGCCCGTGAA
>CAZCGW010000106.1:0-1096 GCA_964498255.1 uncultured Dechloromonas sp. | reverse complement strand
CAGTACTTCACCGGAGAAACCTACTTCCAGACCGAGTCCCCCCTGGATTCATCCAGTCTCACTCGCTGGCGCAAGCGTATAGGGGAAGAAGGCGTTGAAACATTGCTCATGGTCAGCATTAATGCCGCCCGTCAGCTCGGCATGATGAAAGCGGCCAGCGCCGACCGCATCATCGTCGACACCACCGTCATGCCCAAAGCCATTGCCTACCCCACCGACAGCCGACTCCTCGAGAAGAGCCGGGAACATCTGGTCAAGCTAGCGGCAGAACACGGCATACCATTGCGCCAGAACTACAACCGGGAAGCACCGCGGCTTGCCGCCCAGGCAGGTCGTTATGCGCATGCCCGACAGTTCAAACGCATGCACAAAGCCGTACGCACCCTCAAGACCCGGGTAGGCCGCGTATACCGGGAGATCGAACGCAAGATCGAAGCCATCCCCGCCGCCGAACAAAGCCGGGCCCAAGACCTGCTGCACCGGGTTAACCGTATCCTCACCCAGAAAACCAAAGACAAGAACAAGCTCTACGCCTTGCATGCACCGGAAGTGGAGTGCATCTCTAAGGGCAAAGCCCGAACCCCCTATGAATTCGGTGTCAAAGTCAGTATTGCCACCACCCTCAAAGAGAACATCGTCGTTGGCATGCGCTCCATGCCAGGTAACCCCTACGACGGTCATACCCTGGCAGAAACCATTGAGCAGGTCAGTATCCTGACCAATCAGAAGCCCACCACGGTGATTGTGGACAAAGGCTACCGGGGAATTGAGATCCCCGATGTCAGGATTCTAAGATCTGGACAGAAGCGCGGCATGACAAGAACCCTGCACAAAATGATCAAACGGCGCAGTGCCATTGAACCGATCATCGGCCACATGAAGATGGACGGTCGGTTAAACAGAAACCCGCTCAAAGGGGCACTCGGTGACGCACTGCATGCCGTGCTCTGTGGTGCAGGCCATAACATCCGCCTGCTCCTGAAGAAGCTGCGGCTTCTGTGTGCCCAAATTCTGGAGCAGGTTCGAGCATTTCTATCTCAAACCAACCAACCACTGCTGGCTGCCTGAGGAATTTCTGGGTTGTTCAGCGCGGACT
>CAZCGW010000105.1:0-1106 GCA_964498255.1 uncultured Dechloromonas sp. | reverse complement strand
AACAACTGACCCAGGCTCGTAACGAAGCCTGGAAAGGCATTCAAGCAAGCCGCAATCCAATCCGCGAAACCAAAGAGCCAACGCAAGAAAAAGATGCGCCGAAGCGCTCCCCATCGCGCTAAACCGCACCCTGCCCCAACTTAGAAACCAATCTGCTTAAAGGATTCAATATGTACAGACGAGAACTGTCTGCGGCAATCGCCAAAGAAACCGGATTGAGCGAACGCTCCGCATCAGCCGCATTAAAAGCGGCCCTCGAGATCATCGTAAAAACTGTCTCCGAAGGAGAGACAGTCTCTTTTAACGGGTTTGGTACGTTTTCTCGTAAACGTCGCGAGGCGCGTACTGGACGTAACCCGGTAACCGGCGAACTCGTCAAGATTCAACCGACAAATTTCGTGAAATTCACGCCAGGCGGGCCATTCAAGGCCGCTGTTAAAAAGAGCAAGTAACAGAGACCGTCAGCACTATGAAACCCAGCTTTAATCAGATCGAGCTTATGGGAACCATTGAGGGCGAAGTGCGTACTCGCCAAAACGGCGAGCGTGCAACCGCCACATTTCACATGGTCACCACGGGAACTGCCCGAAGCGCTTCTGGTGAACCCGATCAGGTTGCTTATTGGCACAAGGTGAGCTTGTCTCGCACCAATATGGACCTGATCCAGAAACTGGAAGCAGGCACCCACATCTTTGTATTCGGAACTCTTCGCACACAAATCATTCGATCAGAGGCTGGACACACCTGCATAAGTGCGGATGTTCTCGCTCATCAAATCAAGCTTCTTGGTCATGATGACTTTGAGGGGCACCGCTTGCCTATTGAACTGGATGAGCTACCGATGCGAACTACCCCAAAGAAATAAGGCGATAGGGGCACCAGTCGCGGTGGGACCCCCATCTGGCTCAAACATCCACCCCGGGGCACGGAGGTAGCCAAGGGAAGCTGTAGAAGTTGTACGAATTTAACCACGAAAGGGAACACAAAATGAAACACACATTACGAAAGTATTTACCGGCTATTGGCAGCAAAGTGAGTTGCTCTCTTGCCGTTGCACTTTTTGCGCTAGGCATGACTGAGATGGCCTGGGCTCAACTAGCTCAGGT
>CAZCGW010000104.1:0-1111 GCA_964498255.1 uncultured Dechloromonas sp. | reverse complement strand
GGCGGTTTCAAGTCTGAAGTGCAACGGTTAAAAGTCTAATGGATAACGGCAGATTCGTGTGGATTTTGAAGAACTTTCGCCAAGACCTGCAGCGGCGTTAACCACCCAAGAGTTTTTCTTGGCCGTGTATTAAGGCGATCTGCAATGGCATCAAGCTCTGCTTGCGAGAAGACCGATAGATCCGTCCCCTTGGGCATGTACTGCCGCAACAGGCCATTGGTATTCTCACAGCTGCCGCGTTGCCATGGGCTATGCGGATCGCAGAAGTAAACTTTGACGCCCGTAGCTTGCGTTAGCTCTGCGTGACGGCTCATCTCTCGTCCCTGATCGTAGGTCATGGTCTGGCGTAGCGGCTCTACCAGCGACTGTAGCTTGTTTGTGAACGCCTGCAGTGCGGAAGCGGCGCTTGCATCAGGCATCTTGGCCAGCAGAACAGAACGACTCATCCGTTCAACCAGTACGCCTACCGCCGATTTGTTGCCAGCTCCCTTGATGAGGTCTCCCTCCCAGTGTCCTGGCATCAGACGATCATTCACTTCGGGTGGCCGAACATGGATACTCACCATGTCAGGTATCTGCCCACGCCTGTCTTGTCCTCGGGAACGCGGTATTCGCTTTGATCTACCTTGGCGTAAACAAGCGACCAACTCACGCCGTAACTCACCTCTGGGTTGTGCGTAAATAGCGTTGTAGATGGTCTCGTGGGACACTTGGTGGCTCGCTTGCTCGGGGAATGTGCGCTTGAGCATAGCAGCCATTTCCTGTGGAGACCATTGCCAGCGCAGCATTTCACAAACAACGCCCCACAAAACACCATCCACATGTAGCTTGGGCTTTGGCCTTGACGCCTCTCGACGTGATGAACGCGCCTCTTCAGCCTCAGTTGCTCGATACGCATTTCCCCTCTCGGGCGTATTACGGCGCAACTCCCGACTGATCGTTGACGGCGAACGCGCAAGACGCCGACCAATCTCTCGCATACTGACATGCTCTGATTGCCATAACTCTACGCGAATGCGCTCATCTGTCTGAAGTTGCTGATATTTTTTATTTCCCATGCAAAACACCTTACCTTATTGGTCAAGTGTTGCACTTCAGACTTGAAACCGCC
>CAZCGW010000103.1:0-1124 GCA_964498255.1 uncultured Dechloromonas sp. | reverse complement strand
ACGTGAGCAACAAACCTATAAAAAAGATTGATTGGGATAAAGTAGATGCAATACCAGAAAGCAGCTACGATTATGAGGAAGCGCCAGAGCTAACCGATGAAATGATGAAAATTGCTTTTATTCGTCAACCAATCCATAAGAAGCCCGTAACGTTGCGCCTTGATGATGATATTATTGAGTTCTTTAAACGAACTAATAAGAAGTATCAAACTAAGATTAATGACGTGCTACGTGCTTATAAAATGGCATACGAGAAAGTTAACCACGGATAATTTATAACCACCTTGATCGTTATATTGATTTACTGCTTATTGATTGTAACTTACAAGATAGGTATAACCCACAAGGCAATGCCGCTTAACATAACCACGATTAGCCCATTCATTATTGAGTGGGTTTTTCATTGGTTGATTGAGCATAGCCCCATTGTACTGATTTGGTAGCTTAGACCCACTCAATGACTTGCCCAACTCCATTGTACGGATATTGTAGCTTAGTGAATTTTGCGAACAGTACGCGCGCACACGCGAGTGGTAACGGTTATTAATCCGTTGCAACTCATTGTAACAGTAATAACGCATCTAATTGATTTAGGTTATAATAGCCACTTAGTACACATTTAATGGGGGTTAAATCATGCACACTATTGATTATATTCAAAAGCTAAAAGAAGCTAAATTTAGCGATGAGCAAATTACTGCTATAGCTACTATTGCAACAGACTTAGAAGATAAGCAAAAAAATGAAACAGCTACAAAGCAAGATCTACGGGAATTAGAACTAAGACTTAAGAATGAGCTTATCCGCTGGATTTTAGGAACTGGTATAGCTGGAGTGGTGGCAATTGCTGGATTATTAAAGCTTATGGTTCACTAAGAAGTTAAAGCTATGGTAAAATTATGCCAGATTAATTAACTCTTAATCTATTTGCTACAAAGAGCCACTAATCAAATAGTTAGTGGTTTTTTGCTTTTATATAGCAAATCAGATTTTTTATACCCACCTCTATACCCACCAAGTTTAACACTATCAGATAAATTAAATAAAAACAATATATTATAAATTTATGCCGTAGTCATTGGAAAGAAGGCATATATAAATAAGACTACTAACGTAGTCTTATT
>CAZCGW010000102.1:0-1194 GCA_964498255.1 uncultured Dechloromonas sp. | reverse complement strand
TTACTCGATGATTTTCGAGACGACGCCGGCGCCAACGGTACGGCCACCTTCGCGGATTGCGAAGCGCAGACCTTCTTCCATGGCGATCGGGTTGATCAGCTTTACCGTCATGCGGATGTTGTCACCCGGCATAACCATTTCGGTACCTTCTGGCAGGACGATGGCGCCCGTGACGTCGGTGGTACGGAAGTAGAACTGTGGACGGTAGTTGTTGAAGAATGGCGTATGACGGCCACCTTCGTCTTTCGACAGTACGTACACTTCAGATTCGAAGTGGGTGTGTGGCTTGATCGAACCTGGCTTACACAGTACTTGACCACGCTCGACGTCTTCACGCTTGGTGCCGCGCAGCAGTACGCCAACGTTGTCGCCAGCTTGACCTTGGTCGAGCAGCTTGCGGAACATTTCAACGCCGGTACAGGTGGTCTTGGTGGTTGGCTTGATACCAACGATTTCCAGTTCTTCACCAACTTTGACGATACCGCGCTCTACACGACCGGTAACTACGGTGCCACGACCCGAGATCGAGAATACGTCTTCGATTGGGAGCAGGAATGGCAGGTCTACGGCGCGCTCTGGCGTTGGGATGTAGCTGTCGAGGGCTGCGGCCAGCTCAAGGATGGCTGGTTCGCCGATTGGGCTCTGGTCGCCTTCAAGGGCTTTCAGGGCCGAACCCTTGATGATTGGCAGGTCGTCGCCTGGGAAGTCGTACTTCGAGAGAAGTTCGCGAACTTCCATTTCGACGAGTTCCAAGAGTTCAGCATCATCAACCATGTCACATTTGTTCAGGAAGACGATGATGTATGGAACGCCTACCTGGCGGGCCAGGAGGATGTGTTCACGGGTTTGTGGCATCGGACCGTCAGCGGCCGAACAAACCAGGATGGCGCCGTCCATTTGGGCAGCACCAGTAATCATGTTCTTGACGTAGTCGGCGTGGCCTGGACAGTCAACGTGTGCGTAGTGACGACCTTCGGTCTCGTATTCTACGTGTGCGGTGTTGATCGTGATGCCGCGTGCCTTTTCTTCTGGCGCCGCATCAATCTGATCATAGGCCTTGGCTTCACCACCAAACTTGGCGGCTAGTACCGTGGCGATCGCTGCCGTCAGCGTCGTCTTACCATGGTCAACGTGACCAATCGTGCCCACGTTTACGTGCGGCTTTGTACGTTCAAACTTACCCTTTGCCATTTT
>CAZCGW010000101.1:0-1230 GCA_964498255.1 uncultured Dechloromonas sp. | reverse complement strand
CCCTCTTAAAACCGCTACCCGGAAAACCGGGGCGCAATTGACGGCTCTCGCTCTACATAGGCGGCGGCCGTCAATGGCTTCTGTGGATTGGTGGACAATCCCTCACAGTTCGGCCTGTGCACAGGTCTGTGCGGCGGCCTCTTTTTTTTGGATGGCGCTGCGCTGCTGTACGCCACCACCCTACTTTCGCCTAGGGCGTTCCTGCCTTGCGCTTTCCGGGTGGCGGCTTCCAGCATGAGGCTCGCGCTATAACACGCCTTGCTTCACGTGCGTTTCTTGCTGCACTCCACGCCAACAATCCTTGTAGCCGTTACGCTGGCAATTCATCGCACGTTGCTTCAGGCGTTGCTGTTTTAGGAAGTCCGGTCCGATGTGGCCCAGACTTCCTGATTGGGCTTCGCGATCAAGAACATGGTTTTGACAGAATCAGCCGATATGCTGGCCTTGCGGCCAGGTGCTGATTCTTTAATAAGAGCGCCGTCAGGCTTTGCCTGACAGATAGACGGACAACGAGTTGTCCTATCTGGTTTGCTATAAGCCGATGGTGTTGTGCGCCCCTGGCTGAATGAAACCGTCTTAAACGCTTGTCAGTACCCGATAACGCCGAGACCAACACAGGGAAAGTTTGGGTAAAGGGAAGCTGCGCTCAAATGCTCACCCGTTCGGGCGCAGCAAGCTGCGCTCCGCGTGCGGCTTCCGCTTTGACCCTTGACCCAACCTTTTTAACCCTGTGTTCTGGTTCGGCACGGGTACTGCAAGCAAGACGGATCTCATCAACCAGGAGCAAAAACATGCACAACACCATCCATCGCAAACCAGCAACAAAACCAACGTGCCGGGATGCAGCAATCCAGATCTTGGGGGCACCTTCAACGGCAAAGGATCAAGTGTCGATTTTTTCAACGGGGATTGCAGATGTGCTTTTGCACGATATCAAGTGGTCGATTCGTAGTAACAAGATCGTGAATGAGTTGGATGAGGCAACTGAAGAACACATTGCTTCAATGATTCAAGAGGGGTTCCGTGAGGGGCAGTTGTGTGTGTATGACCACGAGTCGGAAGAAACTTTCTACGGCTATTGGTCTATTCGTCGCTACGCTTAATAAGGGGAAAGAGATGATTGTCGCAACAGAAGAATTGACGGGTGATGCTCTGAATTGGGCGGTGGCAAAGTGCCTAGGCGTAGAGCATCGCGCAGGAATATTGTCGTATTCAGAAAAATGGGGGACT
>CAZCGW010000100.1:0-1231 GCA_964498255.1 uncultured Dechloromonas sp. | reverse complement strand
AATTCATCGCGGTTCGAACCCACTGTGCCGTAGTAGTTAAAGCCATAACTCAACTGGGCATAGCCGCCGATCATATGTGTCGGTGTTAGAACAACGCGCGTTACCGAGTTATGAATACCACCCCGAGTCTGAGTGACTTCAGAGCCAGGCACATTTACGATCTTTTCCTGAGCGTGATACATCATCATCATCCCTTCAGGAACGCGCTGGCTGACCACAGCACGTGCACAGAGTGCACCATTGCTATTGAAGGCCTCGACCCAATCGTTATCTTCAATTCCGACCTTCTGGGCATCTATTTCTGACAGCCAGACAATCGGACCGCCACGCGACAGCGTCAGCATGATCAGATTGTCGGTATACGTACTATGAATACCCCACTTCTGGTGCGGCGTAATGAAGTTCAGCGCAATTTCCTTGTTGCCATTGGGCTTCTTGTTCATCACCTGTTGGTGGCTACGTAAATCCACTGGTGGTTTGTACGAACAGAAGCCTTCTCCGAATGCACGCATCCATTCGTGATCCTGGTAAAGCTGCTGGCGACCAGTCAGTGTGCGCCATGGAATAAGCTCATGAACATTGGTATAGCCAGCGTTGTAGCTGACGTGTTCCGATTCGATGCCGCTCCAGGTTGGGCTGGAGATAATCTTGCGTGGTTGCGCCTGAATATCGCGGTAACGGATCTTTTCGTCTTCGCGCGTCAGCGCCAAATGGCGGTGGTCAATGCCGGTGAACTCGGACAACGCCGCCCAGGCCTTGGCGGCTACTTCGCCGTTGGTTTCCGGGGCCAGCGTCAGCACGACCTCGGTCGCATCGATATCGGTGTCGATATTAGGACGGCCATGCGCCACGCCTTCGTTGCGAACCTTGTAGTTCAACTCGCCCAGCAGCTTCACTTCATGCTGCGTGTTCCAGTTGATACCCTTCCCGCCATTGCCCAGCTTGTCCAGTAGCGGACCCAGCGAAGTGAACTTGTCGTGGATCTCGCTGTAGTTGCGCTCGACCACAACGAAGTTCGGCATCGTCTTGCCCGGGATGGCTTCGCACTCGCCCTTCTTCCAATCTTTGGCATCGTACGGCTGGGCAATCTCACCGGCCGTATCGTGCAGGATGGGGACAGCAACGAGGTCCTTTTCGACGCCGAGATAGCCATCTGACAGCTCGGAGAAGCGCTTGGCGAAGCCTTTGTAGATCTCCCAGTCACTACGGGCTTCCCAGGCCGGATCGACCG
>CAZCGW010000099.1:0-1422 GCA_964498255.1 uncultured Dechloromonas sp. | reverse complement strand
CCAACACATTGGCACCAGCCAATACGTTTTGAACACCACTCAAATTAATCGTCGTACTAAGCGCTGATCCACCAGAATTGACATTCTGAACACCAGCAGCACTAATTTGGGTATTAAGAGCATACCCACTAAAGTTGATAGTCTGTGCACCAGCGCTATAAATTACTGTGTTTAGAGCAGAGCCTTGGTTATTTACAAACTGAGCACCACCCGATATTTCGGTATTAAAAGAGCTGCCTACAACATTTTGTGTGCCGCCTGCATAAATAGTCGCTGAGAAATCTAATCCGCCACTGCTGTTCGTTGCAGTACCGCCACTGTAAATTTTGGCGCCAACAGCGCTTCCTCCAGATGAAACAACTTGAAAACCACCGTTGCTAATCACCGTGCCTGATGCCAAGCCCCCGTTAGATACAACCTCTAATCCGCCTGAGCTAATTGTATTATTACTAGCAATACCTCCAGAATAAAGGATCTGTAGTCCATCGCTAGAAATTGTTGTATTAACAGCACTTGCGCCAGAACTAATCATTTGAACTGCATTAGCTCCAACAACTGTATCCGTAGCAGAAGCACCAGATAAAAGAGACTGCGTTCCACCAGAATTAATTTGTGTTCCCGAGATATATGCACCCATAAACACAACTTGCCTACCAGCGGAGTTGATTACTGTTCCAATAGCGCTACCAGCAGAATTTACCGTTTGTGTGCCACCAGAACTAATGGTGGTGGCAGATGCAATCGCACCACTATTAATGATCTGTGAGCCACCATTGCTAATTATTCCACTTAAAGACAAGGCGCCATCCGTAAGAACCTGTGCCCCACCACTGCTAATGAGAGCACGCATGGCGACCCCACCAGAGCTCACATTCTGAACTCCATTGCTAGCAATCGATATTGCTACGGCCGAACCACCAAACATAATGTTTTGCGTACCAGACAAACTGCCTGAATTAGCAACACCATAAATTGTCTGAGTGCCAAACTGAGAAACAAAAGCACTAGTATCAACTGCCCCAGAAAGAATCGTCTGCAAACCACCGTCATTTACTAAAGTGTTAGCAGTACTCCCTCCTGAGCTAACGATTTGTATTGCATTGTTTTCAACAAAAGTATTGTTTGCTAAACCAAAAGAACCTATAACTTGAGATCCAAATCCAAGAATCGTCGTACTCAGCGCACTAGCGCCTGACCCAACTGACTGGATCGCCCCAGAGTTCACTTGGGTCGTCGTCGCAACCGCTCCAGAGGCAATACTCTGCGAACCGCCACTATTCAGTATCGTCCCCAACACATTGGCACCAGCCAATACGTTTTGAACACCACCACTAGCAATGTTTGTACTAGTAGCCTGTGCGCCACTACTAATTGCTTGAGTCGCTCCCCCATTGATTTGGGTGCTAGTAACACTCGCACCAT
>CAZCGW010000098.1:0-1478 GCA_964498255.1 uncultured Dechloromonas sp. | reverse complement strand
AATCAGAAGAAAGCGGAGTAATAATAATGACAAATAAGGGCCAGTTGCTGCAGGACCCCTTTCTTAATGCGTTGCGCCGTGAGCATGTGCCCGTGTCGATTTATCTGGTCAACGGCATCAAGCTTCAGGGACAGATCGAATCTTTTGACCAGTATGTCGTGCTCTTGCGCAATACCGTTACCCAGATGGTTTACAAACACGCCATTTCAACGGTCGTGCCGGCGCGTGCCGTCAATTTTAGCCAGGATCCGCCAGAGGCATGACGGTTAACGACCCGGCATTGGCCGGGTTGTCTGATCCCCGGTTAGCCAGAAAGTCTGCGCAGACCCGTTCCGCTGAACAGGCGAAGGAGCGGGTGCTCATTGTTCAGGTTAACTTCGGTGATCTGGATATCGAAGAAGCTATAGAAGAAGTACGCATGCTCGCTGAATCGGCGGGCGCTGAAGTTGCGGACGTCATGACTTGCCGCCGCGACAGGCCGGATGTCGCACTCTTTGTCGGCTCTGGCAAAGCAGAAGAAATCGGGCAATACGCCAAGGCGCTCGATGCCAGTCTGGTCATCTTTAATCACAGCCTCTCGCCGGTGCAGCAGCGCAACCTGGAGCAGGTGGTGCACGGTCGGGTCATTGATCGTACCAGCCTGATCCTCGACATTTTTGCACTTCGCGCGCAAAGCGCCGAGGGCAAGCTGCAAGTAGAGCTGGCACAGCTGGAGCATCTGGCTTCGCGCCTGATTCGCGGCTGGACGCACCTTGAAAGGCAGCGCGGTGGTATTGGTATGCGTGGCCCGGGTGAAACCCAGCTAGAAACAGACCGGCGCTTGATTGGCACCCGCGTCAAAATGCTCAAAGAGCGGTTGTCTCGTCTGGCAAAACAGCGGCGAACCCAGGGGCGGGCGCGCAGCCGACAGGGGGTTCTAACGATTTCTCTGGTGGGCTACACCAACGCAGGCAAGTCCACGCTGTTTAATGCCCTAACGCATTCGGGGGCCTACGCGGCTGACCAGCTGTTTGCCACGCTGGATACCACCGTGCGCCGAGTCTGGTTACCCGAAGCCGGCAACGTTGTGGTTGCCGATACCGTCGGTTTTATTCGCGACCTGCCGCACACGTTGGTTGAGGCCTTTAAAGCGACCCTCGAAACCACCACTCAGGCGGATTTGCTACTGCATGTAATCGATGCGGCAAACCCGGCGCGTGACCAGCAGATCGCCGAAGTTAACAAGGTTTTAGCCGAAATTGGTGCAAGCCATGTGCCGCAGATCAGGGTCTATAACAAGTGCGATCTTACGGCCGCCGAGCCGGGGATCGAGCGGGATCCCTATGGTAAAATCACCCGTGTACGACTTAGCGCCCAAACCGGTGCGGGTCTTCCCTGGTTAAGGGCGGCGATCGCCGAATTTGCCCACCCGGAAATTGAAAAGCTGTCGCCTGATGTCGATCAATGATCCCCAATGGGGAAATAGCCACCGACCGGAA
>CAZCGW010000097.1:0-1525 GCA_964498255.1 uncultured Dechloromonas sp. | reverse complement strand
ACCAAGGGTGCCAAGGCAGCCATCGAAGCCGCTGGCGGCTCGATCGAAGCAGCTTAAGTCATACAGGAACTGATCGGACATGCAGCAAAACGCACTCACGCAGGGTAGCAAACACGGGGAACTCAAGCGCCGCTTGATGTTCCTCCTGGGTGCGCTCATCGTGTACCGCATCGGCGCGCACATTCCCGTACCGGGAATCGACCCGTCGGTGCTGTCCGATCTGTTTTCTCGTCAGAAAGACGGCATCCTCGGCATGTTTAACATGTTCTCCGGTGGTGCATTGTCTCGCTTTACCGTATTTGCACTGGGCATCATGCCCTACATCTCGGCATCGATCATCATGCAATTGATGACGGTAGCCAGTCCTGCGCTTGAATCTCTGAAAAAAGAAGGTCAGGCCGGACAACACAAGATTTCGCAGTACACCCGTTACGGCACCGTTGTTCTGGCATTCTTCCAGGCACTGGGTATTGCCGTCGCCCTCGAAGCACAGCCAGGTCTGGTGCTTGATCCGGGCATGGGTTTCCGTTTTGAAACCGTCATCACCCTAGTCACAGGCACAATGTTCCTCATGTGGGTAGGCGAGCAGATCACTGAACGTGGTCTGGGTAACGGCATCTCGATCATCATCTTTGCTGGTATCGCGGCGGGTCTGCCCGGTTCGCTGGGGGGCATTCTGGAACTGGTGCGTACCGGTGCCATGAACCCACTCACCGCTATCGTTATCGTTGCCATCGTCGTTGTCGTCACCGCCTTCGTCGTATTCGTCGAACGTGGTCAGCGCCGAATTCTGGTCAACTACGCCAAGCGTCAAGTAGGCAACAAACTATACGGTGGTCAGTCGTCTTTCCTGCCGCTCAAGCTCAACATGGCCGGCGTTATTCCCCCGATTTTCGCTTCATCGATCATTCTGTTTCCGGCAACGCTGGCAGGCTGGTTCGGTTCGGGTGAAAACATGCTGTGGCTCAAAGATATCGCTAACGGTCTGTCGCCAGGACAACCGCTGTACATTCTGTTCTACGCAGCTGCGATCGTATTCTTCTGTTTCTTCTATACCGCGCTGGTATTCAACACCCGCGAAACTTCAGACAATCTGAAGAAGAGTGGTGCGTTTATTCCTGGCATCCGTCCGGGTGAGCAAACCTCGCGTTATATCGAAAAAATTCTGACCCGACTCACGCTGATCGGTGCTGTATACATAACCATCGTCTGCCTGTTGCCAGAATTCCTGATTCTCAAGTGGAACGTACCGTTCTACTTTGGCGGCACCTCGCTGCTTATTATTGTGGTCGTCACCATGGACTTCATGTCCCAGGTGCAGGCTTTTGCAATGTCGCATCAGTATGAAAACCTCCTGAAGAAGGCTAACTTCAAAGGCGGCTTAGGTAGCCGGTAATCGGCTACCTAGACATACCGATCTAAGCAGTAACCGTTTTTTGTTTTAAATCTCTACGCAAGAACCCGACGGGAAGCCACGGCTGGGCTGAACGTCGATATAAAGGAGTAGGTAATGAAAGTTTTGGCT
>CAZCGW010000096.1:0-1529 GCA_964498255.1 uncultured Dechloromonas sp. | reverse complement strand
TTAATCCTTTATATAATCATCGCGCAAGAGGTGTTTTTTTAAACATGTGTTTTTAGGCGCTCATTTTTTAATCCAAATTTAATACAGTGCATGTCGCCCGAACTCCTATGTCGTTCGCCCGCCCTAAGCCACATGCACTGTTAAATCTTAATTCGCTCCGCTCATGATTGATTTTAAATATTTTTGTTGAGATATCTACAGATTTTAGGCTTAACTTTTGAATTAAAGGTTAATGTTAGTTAAGGCACGAGGGGGATTTGGCTTAACTCGAGATTAAACCGCGATATAAGCCTGTTTTTCTACTGATAGCTCGTATACATGGGGGTTCGACGAGCTCACCCCCATACCCCCGTTATTTATTTGCGCTATCCTTGATTAAACTCTTTGGTGAATTCCAATATTGATCACAACGTATGCTTTGATTTGTAAAACTGGCAAATCCTTGTTTGAGTTTACAGCTTGAATTGACATACCTCACAAAGTTATCACTATCGTTTAAACCTTTGCGATAGGTTTCTAAGAGTTTCTCTTTTTCGTAGCTACCAGTTATCATAGCAGGAACTTCAAAATACCAGGTAGTCCACATGCCTATGATTAAGCCCCAGAGCAAGGCTAGTACAAACAGCCATATGTTGAGTTTTTTTCCAGCTCCATTAGACAGCAGGTTGTTGTTGCGTTCTATAGCTAAGTTCTGTTCGGCAACTTTATCACGTAGACCTTTGAAATCAAAATTCTCAACTGCACGATTTAAGGCGTTTTTAGCGCTTGTTTCTATGCTGGATGTATCCATGATAGGCTTTAGGGTAGAAAATCGCGCTAAGGTGGCTTTCTGTTCGTCTACGAGCTTCTCTAGTTGTGTTGTGTCGATCGTTTTTTTGGTGTTTGCAAAATTAACGAGGAATTGGTCTTGGATTTCCTTTTGTTTTTTAAGAAAAGCTTTGATTAGGGTTTCATCATCAAGTTTCTGGTTATGCTGATTGTCCATCTTGTTCTTCTTCTAAAAACTTCTTACCTTGGTTTTTGTAAAATTCTAACCAATTAGGTTTTTTATCAGCGGTTAACCCAAAGCCATTAGTGGTTAATTCTTGTTTGGTTTTAATCAGTATACCGATAAGAACTTTTTTTAAATCACTGTTATCGGCAATCTTGTCAAATTCATCGGCGCTAAATACTAGAGGTACTAAGCCACCCCAATCATATATTTTTTTATTGCGGAGTTTGCGAGCCTGCGTTTTTAGTTCTTTATCACGTTCACGTTCAATTTGTTTAGCTAATTTTTCTTTAGCTTTTAATTGTTGTTGCTCTAATCGTTTAAATTGTAGTTCAAGTTGTTTAATGGTTAGTTTCTTTGTTGCTATTTTATCGTTAATGTCTTGGTTATTATCTGTCATGCTGAGTTCTCCATAGTGTGTTATTGATTACATTGAGGTGTAAAGTTTATACAATGAGTTATTTTACAATAGAGTGAGATATCTTTTGGTATAATTGTGCTGATATTTAAGATACAAGCAAAGTACTCGTAGCGAAGT
>CAZCGW010000095.1:0-1532 GCA_964498255.1 uncultured Dechloromonas sp. | reverse complement strand
TTCAGGAGCCGATAGAAACCCTGAGATCAACCGGATCAGGTCACGCGAACAATACCGGGCAATAAAACACGACATTGCAAATCAGGATGAATTAGTTCAAATTCCAAATCTTCACGTATGATCTGCCTAACCACAACACTCAAAGACCAGCAGTTGCGCCAGGAACTTCACCGGCTACAGATCACGGAAGGCAACCCGATTGCGACAGGGGAATCAATTAAAAACATTTGCCACAGGTACAAGAGGCACCCTAAGTATATTCAAGTCATGATGCCTTTGGAAGTTGACAACGACATGGACGCGGGCTATTCTTACGTGGTCATGAACGGCGCGGATTTCCTTTTTTTAAACTTCATTCAATTTCAAATAGAATTTTAATCATTCACTAAACTAAATGCAAACCAAATGATCACAGCAACAAACAACGGCGGTGGAGATCACACGCCAGTACCAGCAGGAACCTATGTCGCAAGGTGTTATTCCATGATCCACATCGGAACGGTGGAAGAAAACATTATGGGCGAAAGCAAATGGCTTAATAAAGTCCGTATCACATGGGAACTTCCGACAGAAACCAAAGTATTCAAAGAGGAATCCGGTGAACAGCCCTTTGTTATCTCCAAAGAGTTCACACTTTCCATGAATGAAAAAGCCAACCTGAGAAAGTTCCTTGAAGGATGGCGTGGCAAGGGCTTTAGCGAGGACGAAGCAAAAGCCTTTGACATTACCGCATTACTTGGAAAGCCCTGTATGATTTCAGTAATTCACAAGACCAGCAAAAAAGGGAATTTGTTCGCAGAAATCTCTTCATGTTCAGCTTTGCCCAAAGGACTTATTTGTCCTGATCAGGTTAATGCTAATTTGGAGATTAACTACACGGATCATTGGAGCGCCCAGGAATTCAGCAAATTGCCACAGTTCATCAAAGACAAAATGGTTTCATCAAAGGAATTTAAGTCAATGATGAATCCTGAGGTTATTGACATGCCGAACACGAGTGATGAACATTCTCAGGACAAGGCTGATGATTTACCTTTCTAACCATGAGACAATCACTTAGCAATAACATATGGGAGATGGGTGAACGGCCTCATCTCCCGCTTTTGGAGCCAGAGAATCCAAAAGCAATAGAGGTCATTTCGTTTTCCCGGAATGCTGAAGGTGTTGGAGTTTTGTTCTACCGTGAAGGCGAATTGAAAGAATGCTTTGAGCAGATCAAAATGTCAGCTTTATGGGATTGGGCTGTAAAGAATAAATACATATTCCCTGTTTACGAGCTGCCGGTTTACGACCAGGAAAACAATGAGGAGTATATGGTAGTTTATCCTCCGACAAGTGAATCAGGAACGGCTGACGAAGTGAATGCTACTTATTTAAAGCGATTTATTGAAGGGCTTAATGACTGGACGATTGAACAGATTTTAAAGGCATGACAGAGCAATTAAACTACTTCGCTAAAGTCCATCCGCAAACCGGTGAATGGGAAGGTGTCCCAAAAAAGAAACTCCGGCAGGAAGTAGCAAGGTTGTTTG
>CAZCGW010000094.1:0-1569 GCA_964498255.1 uncultured Dechloromonas sp. | reverse complement strand
TCTCATGGTGACCATGGGCACGCGCCAATCACTGGGGTTATTTGTTTCGCCCATTAACTCGGCCAGCGAGATCGGTATCGTGGCTATAAGCCTAGCGCTGGCTATAGGGCAATTCACCTGGGGGCTGGCGCAACCTTTTGCGGGGTTGCTATCAGATCGATACGGCCCGGGCAAAGTACTGGTCTTTGGTTTGCTGCTCCTGGCATTAGGCAGTGCCCTCGCGCCTTTTATGCTGTCCGGTTTTGGACTCATCGTCAGCCTCGGCTTATTTGTGGCCATCGGCTCCGGGATTGGCGGTTTCTCGGTCCTCATCGGCGCCACTGCTCAACGCATCCCTGCTGAAGCACGCGGCCCGGCCTCTGGCGTTATCAATGCCGGTGGGTCCCTCGGCCAGTTCATCGGCGCACCGATTTTCCAAGGGTTGATCCAGACCATTGGTTGGGCTGGTTCGCTCTGGGGCATGGCCATTATTTCGCTGAGTGCGCTCCCACTGATCAATCGGCTGACCGGCGCTAAAACCATACACACGCATCCGCAGAATTTATCTCCAGCGGACTCTTTTGGTAAAACCATTTGTGGCGCCGCTGGCAACCCCAACTACTTTCTATTGAACCTGGGCTTCTTTACCTGCGGCTTTCATATCGCCTTTCTGGTGACGCATCTGCCCGGTGAAGTCAGTCTATGCGGTTTACCGGCTTCGGTAGCCAGCGGTGCGTTAGCCATCATTGGCCTGAGCAATATCTTTGGTAGCCTTTACGCAGGGCAATGCGTCGCGCGTTATCGCAGCAAATACATCCTTGCCGCCATGTACGCTAGCCGCGCACTGCTCATCCTCGGCTATCTGCTCCTGCCAAAAACAGAGCTCACCTATTACATTTTCGCCGCTGGTCTAGGCTTTACCTGGTTAGCCACCGTGCCACCCACGGCAGCCATTGTCGGCAAGCTCTTCGGGTTGCGCTATCTGGCTACCTTGTTCGGCATTTCCATGCTCTCACATCAGGTCGGTGCATTCTTTGGCGCTTACCTCGGTGGCATCGCCCTTGCCGAGTTCGGCAATCTGGATGCCATGTGGTATGCCGACATGGCACTTGCGGCTTTTGCCGCACTGGTTAATCTGCCCATCCGCGAAGCGCAGGTAAAATCCTGACCTTATGGATAACTACCTCCTCACCGCCGAACTAACAGCTGCCGGACTAATCATTGGCTTGTTCCTCAGCCTACCCCTTGCCGCCATCATCAGCGGCATCTGCGAGGCGCTGCAGCCGGGCAGTTCACAACACAAAGTCGGTCTGCTTATGGTGATGGTATACGTGCCGCTCTTTGCCTACCTGATGCGCAACATGACGGAAGTGCTCCCCATGGTGATTGGCGTCATGATCAGTAGCAGCGCAATCTCTATCGGAGTGATGATCAAGAAATACCGAGAAGCACTTAATCTGACACAATCACAACAATCAGACTAGGTGCGATGTGCTACAGCAGATTTAACTTTTCAAAATCAAACACCGAACAATAAAAAACCCGCCGTCGTTACCGAGAGCGGGTTAATAAGGCTTTAGGTGGTGGGTC
>CAZCGW010000093.1:0-1614 GCA_964498255.1 uncultured Dechloromonas sp. | reverse complement strand
CCTCTCCCCGGGTCGGGCGATATACTCCGAGAGTACTCGGAGTACGCCCTCGCCACACCCTCTCCACGCTTTTCATACTAGAGTTTAGGTGTGTCGCTTCGCTATTAGAGTCTAGATACTTCGATTAACGGCGGCGCTCATCCTTTAGTCATGGACGCTCATAGCGGAAATGCCCGAGGCGGAACTACATGCTTGCCCCTGTCTCCGCGTGAGTACACGCGGAGACCTTTCCCACCCTTGCGCGCATGAAGCTACTGCTCCCATTATAGAATTAAAAAAGCTCGACCATTTCTGATCGAGCTTTGAGATATAATCAAACAAATCATTTTCTTCCAAGAAACACATTCCAATGCGGAAAATCCTTTAAGCGAAATGGGTTTGAAGGTAGTCTCTCGTCTACTTGCTTATGCATTTTCTGATACTCTTTCTGTGTTTTTATACCAGCCTTTATGCAGATACGACTTGCAACTTTCCAATCTTCAATAAGCTTAATTCTTTTCTTGCCAAAGAATGCGTACCAGTCAGACTTACCTTGTTTTTTAGGAAAATTTTTATAAAATGTTTCAGGTTGACTTGGTAAAACTTTAAATTTTTTCCGTGTCTTCCTGTAATCTTCTCTTGTGCTTATTCCATGCTTCAAGCAAAACTTACTTGCTTCTTGCCATGTATTTAGATACAAAGAAAGATTTTTTCCTAAAAAAGTTGGCCACCCTGGAAAATCACCATAAGCCTGAGCTGGATTTGAAGGTAATTTAAGATCAGAATATTTATACTTTTTATACTCCTCTCTAGATTTAATACCTTTTGAAATACAGATTTTACTTGCTTGTTTCCATGATGAATACTTTGTAGTAGGTTTTTCTTTTTTTAGAAAATCATACCATCCCGGAAAATCACCATAGTATTGCGCAGCATTTGCAGGAAGTCTAGAGTCAGACTTAAACTTTCTCAAATAACTCGGTCTCGAAACTATACCAAGAGCAATACAAGCAACGGATGCTTCTTGCCATGTTTCATAAAAAGGAGTTTTAATCTTTTCAAACACAGAAAGTAAATTTACAACCTGGTCTGAGAAATCAAATTTAAAACCTTTTCCTTCTACATGGAGTGGTGCATCTATAACTTGTTTTTTCTTCTCTTTAACTTCATTTCCTGCAATTCTCTCAATCTCGTTAACTAACTTATTGACCTCTTTAATACGATCAATATTTGCAACGAAATCAAGTACAGTAACTTTTTCTTTTCCTTGCAACGGACGAAGTCCTCTTCCTAACTGTTGAAGGAAAATCCGTTGAGAATTAGTAGCCCGAAGAAATACTAAGAGCTCTGTGTCTGGAACATCGATTCCTTCATTAAACTTATCAACTACGATAACGTGTTGCACGTAACCATTTTTGAATAGTTCAAAATTAGACTCATTTACTTTTGCGGTTTGCTCCGAGTGAATTGTTACTGATGAAGGTAGAATAGAAGTCACATGGTGTAAGTGCTCAATATTTTCACAAAAAACAATTGCTTTTTGTGTTTTTGAATACTTTTGCACAATTTTACACTGTTCCTCTGTGCGTACTTTAATGAATATCTTTTCGTTGATTTGCTTTTCAGTCAGGCGAA
>CAZCGW010000092.1:0-1631 GCA_964498255.1 uncultured Dechloromonas sp. | reverse complement strand
CGATACCGTGTCGGCCACCCCGGACATCGACTGCTTCACCGATTGCATGACGGTTTGACCCATCGAGCTACGCTCTCTGGCCAGCGCCACCCGTTCCGCTTCCAGCTTCGCAAGCGTGCCATCGAGCATTTTCTGTTGCTCTTGCACGACCTTCATCAACCCATAGAGGTTGTTCCGTAATTCGTCCATGACCACCGCTCCTATCAATAAGTTTGCTTATCAAGATTCTTAAAACATCGATCTTTGGCCCTAACGGGACATTTTTTGGCCACGATCCGGCACTTTTTGCACGTCTTGCTCAACTTCTTTGGGTTTTTGTGGGGCATTTCTGGCTTTGTGCGCCTCGAACTCGGACATAACCGCCGATTTACCCCGTTCTATTTCCTTAAATTGCTCAAACCCGGCCATAAATTCAGCCATTCCCTGCTGTACCTCCGCCGCTAACGCGGACGGCAAACTGTCCAACGGTCGTGCCTCCCGTAACCGATCCCGCTCGGCAATCGCGTCCGAGAGATTCCCCGTCAGATCCAGTATGGCCTGATCGACTTCTGCCCCGGCCCTAGAGAGTTCCCCGGCTTCTTTGGCCAACTGCAAACGCTCGGTGATTTCAGCCTCGTGGGTTAAACGCCGACGGCTGGCCTGCCCGGTGCGCCGTTCATAGCCCGTGGCCGACGGCCCAAGGTGTTTGGTCGGCTCTCGGTCAACGCCTTGCGCCTTCAGGCTGCGGTGATCGACCCGCACAGATAACCCGGCCTCCATCAACCGTTCGTTCTGTAGTTCAGCATACCGGCTACGCCAGTAGTCCACCTCTCCACTTTGCCGCTGATCCAGTTCCCGCGTTTTATCCGTAAAACCATCCTGCCCCAGTCGCCGGGTGGTCAGTAACAGGTGCGCGTGATGGTTCCGGCTGTCGCCTTCCCGTCCCGGTTCATGGATCGCCACATCCACGGCACAGCCATGCCGCCCCACGATCTCTTTGGCAAAGTCCACGGCCAAAGCGCGCCGCGCTTCCCCGGATAATTCACTCGGCAAGGCGATCTCGAATTCTCGCGCAACGGTGGAGTTCTTACGCACTTCAGCCACTTCGGCGGCATTCCACAAGGCCGCACGATCACGCGCCCAGTCGGGCGCGTCTAAGGGCAACACCAGTTCCGAATGCACGACCCCGCCCTTACGGCGGTAGTCGTGCACTTCGCCTGTGCGCGTGTCCAGTATCTCCACCCCGGCACGATAGGCTGCTGCTGCCGTCGCACTGCGACCGGCGGAGCGACTGATCGTCTTTACAGACAGGTGGTAGATCGCCATGCGCTTCTGTTTTTCCTTGGGTTTTTGCGTCGCAGACCGCACGCAAACAAAGTTTGCATAAGTGCGCCCTTCCGTTTTACCGTCGTGATACGCTCACGGTGATTCTACCCGTAAAATCTGGCCTACCGACCTGCGCTAGAATCACCCCATCACGATCAACCGGAAACCGCCCATGTCCACGACCATCGACGCACGTATCGCTAAACTCGAAGCCAGCCTCAAACAGGCCAAAGCCCAGAAACAAAAACTCGAAGCCAAGAAACGCGCCGTAGAGTCCAAACAGAAACGCGCACTAGACACCCGTAAGAAGATCCTCATCGGGGCCG
>CAZCGW010000091.1:0-1704 GCA_964498255.1 uncultured Dechloromonas sp. | reverse complement strand
TGCCCCGACCGAAGAGATTAACGCCACGGTCGAAGACGTTTTACGGTACGGCGGCAAGCTCGAAGCTAAGGGGATTGCACTGGAGATGCCTTTGGTACTTCGGCAGAACGAACCCGCTGGCAAGACCGTTGAGCTCGCGCCAAAGTCCTTTCGCACCTTTGAAGATCGTGATCAGAAGCTGACGCGTGGCCGGTAACCTAATTATGGATACAAAAAATTCTAAGCATAGTGATCTGGCACCATCCGAAGCACATAGCCTTCCCATCGCAAGGCTTTCTGGCATGATTTACAACGAGGGGGAGCGTGGTGCCTGCTCGTTGGTTTTTGAACTTGAAACCGAGGCTGGCAACAAACTCATGCTCCCATACGGGAAATTAATGGAGGCAATTCGCTTTGCTCAATCGGAGGGAGTCATCCCCGTTTTGTCTGAGCATTGGTGGGCCAGAACAGGTAATCCAGATGGTTGTGCACTTCAAAATGTTCGCGGGTGAAAAGGATCTTCCCCACGATATCTCGCGTGATAACGTGGAATCACTATTGGGCAGACGCTCTCCATGGTTTCGGGCTGGGCAACAGCGCGGCGATGATCGGCATTTTGCCGTATGTCCCTATTGTGATACCCCCATCCAACTAAAGGGGCTATATAAGCGATCGATTAATAGCCCCCGACCATACGGAAGCCATACGGGAACACCGATGGACGGTTTTGCATTTGATGAAACCGATCTTAAATACTGCCCATACCGGCTCAAAAACCGACGGTTGAGCAAGGATGTGCGCAAGGAAATGAGTGCCGTTTCCCGAGAGCTCATTCATTTGGCCATCACAGAATTTGATCGAATCGTTCTCATATTGCGAGACGATTTCGGCTTCTGGTTCTCTGACAAATTTGCGCTGAAAATGCTAGACCAGTGGTTTGACTCGCAAGCCTATCGATATGAAGGCGCGCACCTACGCAATCTACCGTGGATGATCGCCTACTTTGGCCCTGCACAAAATCTCTTCGGCCAACCGATCAAAGGAAATGAAGAATTATGCTCTTCGATTATGACCCGGGTACGCGGTGCCAGCCTCTCTGATGCCGAACGCTTGGACAAGGGCAGCGAGTGGTATCAGCTAGATCTTCAGTGTTTGTGGCACAAGGTCGCTTTGAATGGGGAATCTGAAGACATATCCGAGAAGCTATCGTTGAGAGTCAAGGATTACACGAAGACTAACGTACCTGAACAAGCGCCGACGATTTATGAAAAGGTCATCGTATTTAACCCGGAGCGCTTTGAAGCCCTGCGGCGAGTGCCGGAAGACCGCGCAAAACGGAACACCGTTTTGTTAGAAGAAGCCCTGAAACTTGGGAAAACAATGGGGATTTACTAATGCCTGAAAGAAATTACCCGGATCTGTCCACTGTATTTGAATTCCAGGCAGGCAAAGAGCCACCAACAGCCGTTTATCTGGCCACGTTACTGCAGTGTCTTTGCCTTGCTGAGCAGCAACATTTGGTTCCACCACTTGAGGCCGACTGGTTAGAAGCAGTAATTCCCGCATCCAGTCGCGATCTCTTCTATGCGCTGAAATCGGATGGTCAAACCTCGGTTAGCCATAGAGTTACTGATGCCTAGAACCGATCTCGCCACCTATCGCCTTGGCCCCTTAAGGGAAGCCTGGGCGGTACATTGTCGCCGTTCCGGGCTGAATGCCAGTGAA
>CAZCGW010000090.1:0-1705 GCA_964498255.1 uncultured Dechloromonas sp. | reverse complement strand
ATATTGCCTTATGTGCTGGCTGGCGCTTGCTTCAGCGCTTTATCGTTTCTGGACTTCAGCGTTTTCGTAATCAGCCAGCCAGGTGTCATCGGCTGCCGGTGGTTCCGGTTGTTTTTGGACAGGAGCGCTTCCGACAACCTTTACCGATCTGGCATTAAAGCTGAAACCATGGTTCGACTTGTCTGCACTTGTCCATGATGCAATTGATCCACTAACTTCTACGCCGTCACCTTTTGTCATGCCATGGTCGATTTCTGCCTGTTTGCCATAAGTCGTCACAGGGATAAAGTTCACGATAGACTTTGTGCTTCCGTCCTTTGTGGCAATTTCTTCGTTAACTGCAACAACGTACCAAGCTGTCACGGTGCCGTTTTTTGTTTTTCCGGCTTTTACCTCGGTTGAGAGTTTGCCGGATATTGTGAATGTGTTAATTGCTCGCATCTTATTACTCCTATCAAAATTCAAGGTTCTCGTCGTCCAAGTTGTCGTGATAGTCCGTGTTGCAATACCCTGATTGCCATGAGTTACGCAAAACCTCTGAATCTTTAATCATGGTCGGCATTTCATCACGTCCGTTGCGATACGATATGGCACCAAGGGTTTGCGCAATACACATAGCCTTTGCTCGCATTTGGCGCAGTTCTTCCGCATTTATTTCGCCAATTGACTCCCTGACTGTGACTTTTGCCAACAGAATACGCGCTTCTATCGCTAACTCGAAAGTTTGATCAGCTGTCACGATTTGACCGCAATGTACAACACTGCCATCAACATGAACTTCTGTCGTAAACAAATCTGGATTGCTGCATCCCGTTGCAGTTGGGTTGGTTTTGATGTTGGTTTGCGATTGATGTGTGTTGTGCATGTTTTTACTCCTGGTTGATGAAATCTGTCTCGCTTGCAGGACCCGTGCCGCACCAGAACACAGGGGAAAAAGACGGTGGTCAAGGGCCAAAGCAGAAGCCGCACGCGGAGCGCAGCCGAAGGCGAGCACCGAACGGGTGAGCATTTGGGCGAAGCGCACCCTTGATTAGCGTCGCCCCTGTGTTGGTGTCGGCGTTATCGAGTACTGACAAGTGGTTTAGACAGATTTATTCAGCCAGGGGCGCACAACACCATCGGCTTATAGCAAACCAAATAGACCAACTTCGTTGGTCGTCTAACTGTCAGGCAAAGCCTGACGGCGTTGTTATTAAAGAATCAGCACCTGGCCGCAAGGCCAGCATATCGGCTGATTCTGTCAAAACCATGTTCTTGATCGCGAAGCCAAAATAGCGTGTCTGGCCGGAATCGGTCAGACACGCCCGAGCGGAAAATTTCAGATTTATTGGCGTGCGCGATATGGGGATATCGCTATTTGACCCTGTTTGTCACATCCGCGATCTTGTACCGGAATGCTTACACCTTGAATACTAAAGCGTACTCGGTGACGCAACCTTTGATGGCGATTGTTTCAATCTTGCCGGCATGACTCAAATTACGTAACTGAGTCTGAATCGCCGATCTGGCAGAACCAGTGCCTGTTACTAATTCGGGCAATGAGGCCGATTCCACTCCTTTGAGATATTGCAAAATTCGGTCCAGCGTCGATCCGGTTACAACTGGCATATCTGGTGCCGACATGCCACGGATGACGCGGCCGGAGGTTCTAGGTACGTGGTCAACATTTCCGAAAAGAACGTAGTGAAGCTCGGGAAGCATGATG
>CAZCGW010000089.1:0-1736 GCA_964498255.1 uncultured Dechloromonas sp. | reverse complement strand
CCAACTTCTTCAAGGTCGTCGAGCAGATGAAGACCCGCCTGAAGGCAAACCCTGTACCGATCGTTATCCCCATCGGCGCAGAAGACACCTTTGCAGGCGTTGTTGATCTCATCAAGATGAAAGCCATCTTCTGGGACGAAGCATCTCAGGGTATGAAGTTCGACTACCGTGATATTCCAGCGGATCTGGTTGATGAAGCCAATACCTGGCGTGAGCAGATGGTTGAAGCGGCTGCCGAAGCCAGCGAAGACCTGATGAACACCTATCTGGAAAACGGTGATCTGACGGAAGAGCAAATTCTTCTGGGTCTGCGCACGCGTACCATCGCCAGTGAAATCCAACCGATGCTGTGCGGTACCGCATTCAAGAACAAGGGCGTTCAGCGTATGCTGGATGCTGTTCTTGATCTGATGCCATCGCCGATCGACATTCCACCAGTTGAAGGCGAACTGGAAAATGGTCAGCCTGCAACGCGTAAGGCTGATGACAAAGAAAAATTCTCGGCATTGGCATTCAAGCTGATGACCGATCCGTTCGTAGGTCAGCTGACCTTCGTGCGTGTTTACTCCGGCGTGCTGAATTCGGGCGACACGATTTACAACCCGATCAAGCAACGTAAAGAGCGCATCGGCCGTATTCTGCAGATGCACGCTAACGAACGTGAAGAAATCAAAGAGCTGCACGCGGGTGATATCGCTGCATGCGTTGGCATGAAGGAAGTAACCACGGGTGAAACCCTGTGTGATCCGGACGCCATCATCACCCTGGAGCGCATGGAGTTCCCTGAGCCGGTGATTCACGTGGCTGTTGAGCCTAAGACCAAGGCTGACCAGGAAAAGATGGGCGTTGCTCTGTCGCGTCTGGCACAGGAAGATCCATCGTTCCGCGTGCGCACCGATGAAGACTCTGGCCAAACGATTATTTCGGGTATGGGCGAGCTGCACCTGGAAATTATTGTTGACCGTATGCGCCGTGAGTTCGGTGTTGAGGCCAACGTGGGTGCACCGCAAGTGGCTTACCGCGAAACCATCCGTAAGACCATTGACGATGCCGAAGGCAAGTTCGTTAAGCAGTCGGGCGGTCGTGGTCAGTACGGTCACGTTGTGCTCAAGATCGAGCCGAATGAACCAGGTAAGGGTTACGAGTTCGTCGACGCCATCAAGGGCGGTGTGGTTCCTCGCGAATACATTCCAGCCGTTGATAAGGGTCTGCAAGACACGATGCCTAACGGCGTTCTGGCTGGCTTCCCGATCGTTGACGTTAAGTGTACGCTGCACTTCGGTTCGTACCACGACGTTGACTCGAACGAAAACGCCTTCAAAATGGCCGCTTCGATGGCCTTCAAAGAAGGTATGCGTCGCGCCAGCCCGGTTCTGCTTGAGCCGATGATGGCCGTTGAAGTCGAAACGCCGGAAGAGTACATGGGTAACGTTATGGGTGACCTCTCGGGTCGTCGCGGCATCGTTCAGGGTATGGACGACATCGCCGGCGGCATGAAGGGTATCCGCGCAGAAGTACCGCTGGCCGAAATGTTCGGTTACTCCACACAGCTACGTTCGCTGACCCAGGGTCGTGCAACGTACTCGATGGAGTTCAAGCACTACAGCGAAGCCCCGAAGAACGTGGCTGAAGCAATCATCAACAAGAAGTAATTTCGAATTCTGAACTTTTAAGGAAGCTAAAAATGGCAAAGGGTAAGTTTGAACGTACAAAGCCGCACGTAAACGTGGGCACGA
>CAZCGW010000088.1:0-1880 GCA_964498255.1 uncultured Dechloromonas sp. | reverse complement strand
CTTAAGGGAAGCCTGGGCGGTACATTGTCGCCGTTCCGGGCTGAATGCCAGTGAAGGTATGCGCAACTTGCTCCAGTCTGTGCTGGCGAAAAAGCCGCGCAAACCATCGGCAAACTTTGAGTTAACGCCATCCACAATATCCGCGCCTGAGAAACTGACGATTCGGCTCAATCGTCGGGAGATTAAAGACGCCGAGGCCTTCATTGGGCGTCTGGGCATCAAAAGCATTAATCGCTGGATTGTGGGTCTGGTCCGTGCCCAACTCTACGCGGAACCCATTCTGAGCGATCCAGAACTTGAGGCTTTAGTGAATTCCACGGGTGAACTCAGGGCCATTGGGCGGAACCTCAACCAAATTGCGCGGCACCTGAATTACGGCGAACCGCTCGAGCACGGCAGTCTGGATGTCCTAACCACGCTCAATCAGCATATTGATGCGCATACCAAGTCAGTGACGGCCATTCTGAGCAAGAACGTTTCGCGCTGGCGTCGGAGTCGTTGATGGGATTGCCGAAGACCTACGTGGATGGATACCTCGTAGACTGGGGCCACGCCCTATTCTACGAAGAGTCCATGCGCCCTAAGCAAAAAGCGCGCGCGAAAATCCAAAATCCGGAGCGCAAATGGGGAGCGGCGGCTGGCCGCGCCATGATGCGAAGCAAACAGGCATTGGCCAGCGCTGCCCGAGTCCGTGCTCAGGTTGAGCGTACCGTGCGCAAGACACCGGAAGTCATGGTCAAAATCACCAGCAAGAAAGATGCTGGCCGTGGCATGGCAAGGATCCGGGCTCACCTGGACTACATCACACGTAACGGCAAGCTCGAAATCGAAACCGATGAACAAGAGCGGCTCCATGGGAAGCAGCCGTTACGGGATTTGCAAGCCGACTGGTCGATGAATCCGAACGGCACCGCCATCCCGGAAGAAAGCTATCGACGGGAGGCATTTAATGTCATTTTCTCGATGGCGTCTGGAACGCCCCCGGAAGAGGTCCGTCAGGCCGTTCGCACCTTTCTGGCGCAGGAATTCGGCAACCGCCACCGTTATGCCTTCGTGTTGCACACCGACCAGGCGCACCCCCATGTCCATGTGTGCATCCAGGCAGCGCCAAAGTATCGTGGCCATCGCCTGAATCCGCGCAAGGCCGATCTCGAACGCTGGCGTGAAGGGTTTGCCGAGGCGCTGCGCGATCAAGGACTAGCTGCTAACGCAACACCACGTAAAACGCGCGCCATGGTAGGACGCGAACCGTTGAAGCAGGAGCGATATCACCTGAATCGAAAGCGTGGCGTGACTTCCCCCTCGCCAAAACCGCTCACACGCCAGGTGATTCACGCCTATCACCAACAAGGCCGAGCATGGAACGGCATTGTCGATGCCTTAAAGCAATCAGAAGACGCTGCCGATCAGCGCCTGGCCAGCAAGGTTGAACAATTTATGAAGGTGACACCGCTTGCGCAAATCCCACTTGCCAAGCAGCCAGGTGTCATCAAGCGAAACGAAAAACAACGGAAGAACGATGAGCGCCACCAAACAAGACTCCAAAAACGAATTATTGGATCAAACATATCTGCCGCATTACATCAGCCCGACCGTGAAACGAATGACGGACGCGCAAAAGCCGCCCGGAATACTGGCATGCGCAAGCTGTCCGGCCGGAATGTGGCTCCGAACCGACGTACTGAAGTGCTTCTGCAGCCGAATGCACCTCATCGTCTGGGAAAAAGGCGTTGAGCCCATTCTGGACTGCGACGGTAGAGAGTTCGCGCTACTGGATCTCCTGAAAGACTGACCATGATCAGAAAACGCGCCCTATCCCAACGAGAGATAAGCCGGATGATTTCTGAAAACATCGGCATGGACGTGCTCGATGTCGAAGA
>CAZCGW010000087.1:0-1889 GCA_964498255.1 uncultured Dechloromonas sp. | reverse complement strand
AGATATTTAGAGAAACTCAAGACCTCATAGATGCTGTCAATATGGTGGAAGAGGTCAGCGGCCGCTTTCTTCATTTGCGGCGGTGTCATAATATCTACACGACCACCATCCTTCAATGTGGCAACAATATAGTATGTCTCACCATCCTCACTCATGCTCCACCGCTTATAGACGGAATTCATGGTCATCCGCTCTTCAATGTCTAACAGCAGAACCGATTGCTGGATGGAGTTGAGCGTTAGCAAGCGGATCACATTGGGGATAATGAAGACTATTGCCCCAAAGATCAGACAAAAGATAATCGCGTGCAGCTCAAAACGGAGCCGGGTGTGGAGGAGGGCTTTGCCTGCACCTGCATTAGAAATGCCTGGCTTAGCCATGGGAGTTCACCTCATGTTGTTTGTCCTTGATCGGGAAAGCCATGACGCGTTCCGCGATTTCAAGTTCGGCAGGCAGTAGGTCAGACAAGTAACTAGATATGGTGCCGTTGGAATCTCGCCAGCGCATATTGTCCAAAAGAAGATAGTCATTAATGACCAGTTGTCCATTATTCAAACGAACCAGCAACTCAACAAACGAAGGGTCTTTGGCGTTATCTAACCGGAACTCTCTAACGAAATAAGCATTATCGTCTGGGTCGCTATAGACTGTGCAAAGGCCGAAGTAGACACCAGGGCGCAATGATGATGGCGTATTACAGGTGATGTAGTCGTAGGGTAAGAACATAAGGCTTCCAGTCTATAGTCCGTAACCTAGCGCTTCGCTGGAGACTCAATTTTGATCTTTTGATATCCATTGACCAGCCACTTTCCAAGCTCCATTGCATCCACTATCGTTCGATCAACGCGACTGTGTTTTCTGGAAGTGAAGGCTGCTTCAGACTCACCCGTATCACGTTCTAATATCATGGCGGATAACATTGCCGAACCACTAATAGAGGCGTACAGCATCGCGGTATGCTCTTCCAATTTTCTATTGATACCGCCAATCTCGGTTTGCAACAAATCCCTGAGCCGACTATTCTCTGCATCTGCTTGCAAATAGGCAGCAACGGCTTGCCGCACAACCTCTGCATTTGACACATCTCGTTCCTTTGCCAGTCGTTCGATCGTCTCATATTCTGGCTTTTCGAACCGAACCGTTAATCTCGCGAAATCTACGATTTCCATTGGTTTTTCTCCCGAGCACCGTACGGTGCACATTTTGTTGTCCATTTACCTATTATAGGCTCGGTTTGTCGCAATCGCCACAATTTATAGCGTTTTACCGCGCACCGCGGTGCGCCTTTGTTTTATATAGCTTTTTGACTGGTTTTTAACATTGCACGCACCGTGCGTAATGTGTATTCTTTTCTCTCCGAGGGAGAATCGCGGTGCGCCGCGATTCATGTTGTTTGGTTCTCTCCGGCCGATTTGCGTAATAGGGTCTGGCAAGGCTCGGGGTAACATTAAAACTTGCCGCAATTGGCCGGTCGTGTAAAAATCCCGTCAGACAACTATAGGAGCTCATCAATGGAACAACCGAAAACCGCAAAACCCCGTATGTCGCTGGAAGAGCAGATCAAGCTCCAGCGGGAAAAGCTCAAAAAACTAGAAGAACGCCAGCGTGAGCAATCCAAGCGGCAGCGCGAAGTGACGGCGCGAGCAATCGCCGATATGCTTGAAGAGCATGGCCTGTTAAATGTAAGCCAGCAAGACCTTGAGCGGATCATGCCGAAGATCAAGGAGTTTCTGGCAGCGACGCCGACAACTAACTGACGGCGGCACAAAACAGAAAGGCCCGTAGGGTGCAATCCCTGCGGGCCTTTCTGTTTGGAAGTTGGCAATATGTTCTGATATTGCCTTATGTGCTGGCTGGCGCTTGCTTCAGCGCTTTATCGTTTCTGGACT
>CAZCGW010000086.1:0-1992 GCA_964498255.1 uncultured Dechloromonas sp. | reverse complement strand
CTATACCGTCAAGAACTGGTACTCGGGGTCGTCAAACCAGGTTGAGCAATTCAAGGCCGCCAACGGCAAGGCGCTTTCCAACACCAACGTCGAGAAGCTGGTGCAGGCCATGAGTGGGCTATCAGCCCCGGTGGCGGGTACAACCAGCCTACCGACCAACTACCAGAACACGCTCAATCCGGTCATTGCGGCCAACTGGCAGTAACGAACTGATCTGCCTGGAGGCCGGGTGATATAGCCCGGCTTTGTCGGCACCTTCGGGTGCCGGTTTTTTTAACGAAAAATGCATCCTATGTTTGTCCAATTATTTAGAGATCTCGTATCAGTATTTTTAAAGAAACCGTTCACCTGGAAAGGCGTTGCAAACAGACGCGAATTCTGGAGCGCCACATTGTTTTTCTGGGTGTTTTCAACTGGTTTGTATATCGCTTCGAATGCGATCAAAGACGCGGGGGAAAGACTGATTGGACCACCGATGCTCTGGTTGATTCTCCTAGCTGTGTTTCTCGTAGGGTTGTTCCTGTTCTGGTGGGCGACAGTTTCTGTCGGCATCCGTCGCTATCACGATACGGGATTAAGCGCCTGGTGGTATTGGTTCGTGGCCTGGCTGGTGCCTCTGGTATGGGGATGGGTCGCCACGACGTATCTCGTTGCAGAAGGGATGAGCGCAGCGATGGTGTTGAATATTTCTTTGCTCGGTCAATTGCCAAATATCGCTATTCTGCTGATGCCTCATCGCGCTAGTCGCTACGTGGTTGACTTCAAATGATGCGCTTGCGGTACCTGGACGACTTGGGCTGGAATAGTTTGTTAAATCCAGCGATTGCAAGTGGTTTTGTTTTGTTGATCTGTCTGATAGCTTTACTCGGCTATTCCCTGCAAGTGGAGCGTATGGCGACCACGGGAAACCGTGGTTGGCGCTACTACAGAGCGGTTTCATTGCGACGCTGGTTATGGGCTGTTTATCTGGCAGCTTCTTTTACATACCTGATCACGTTCCTTTGATATTTTGAGTGGTTTGCATTGATGGTTGATAGCGGTTTCTTCTGCCTACAAGTCTTAGGAGCGTTTCATCAGATACAAGTGGATGAAGCGACGCTCAGGCATGGTCTATCAGCGCATCTAGAAACGTCTTCGGATGGCGCTTTTGTTTTTGGACAGGAAGCCATCCTGTTAGCAGCCAAACAGCTTGCTCTGACCGCCCGGGTCGTTGTTCAAGACCCCGAGCGCCTGGACAAAGCTCCGTGGCCGGCGATTGCGCGGCATCAAGACGGCCGCTTCTTCGTCATTGCCAAGTTTGATCTGGGACTGAACCCCGAAACCGGTGAATCTCACCCCAAGGTTTTGATCCAGCATGCCGGGAGCCCTCCGGAAGTTCTTAGTAAAGATGATCTGCTTGCTCAGTGGACAGGCGAAGTCATTTTCTTCACGAGTAAAGCCAGCTTCAGTGGGGCTTTAGCCAAGTTCGACTTTACCTGGTTTATCCCTGCGATTGTCAAATACCGCCGCCTGCTCGGCGAAATCCTCCTTGTCTCCCTGGTTCTACAGCTCATCGGGCTCGTCACGCCACTCTTCTTTCAGGTCGTCATGGACAAGGTTTTAACCAACCATGCCATGAAAACCCTGAACGTCATCGCCATCGGTCTCATTACTTCTTATCTGTTTGAAGCGGCGTTGACCGGTATTCGTTCATGGATGTTTGCCCACACCAGCAGCAAGATTGACGTGGAACTGGGCGCCAGACTCTTTCGGCATCTGCTGGCACTACCGATGGCCTACTTTCAGAGCCGTCGCGTCGGAGATTCGGTTGCCCGTATCCGGGAACTAGAGAATATTCGGTCATTTCTGACGGGTAACGCCATGACGGTGGTGTTGGACATCGCCTTCTCTTTTGTGTTTCTGGCGGTCATGTTCTGGTACAGCGTGACACTCACCTTGGGAAGGTCTGCAAAAGCAGATAAATTGATTGATGTTGCGCGTGATGGGGTCTGG
>CAZCGW010000085.1:0-2196 GCA_964498255.1 uncultured Dechloromonas sp. | reverse complement strand
GTTACCCAGCAGCCGCTGGGTGGTAAGGCACAGTTCGGTGGTCAGCGCTTCGGTGAAATGGAAGTCTGGGCACTGGAAGCCTACGGCGCATCGCACGTTCTGCAAGAAATGCTCACCGTTAAGTCGGATGACGTTTCAGGCCGGACCAAGATGTACGAAAACATCGTCAAGGGCGACCACAAGATCGAAGCGGCAATGCCGGAATCGTTCAACGTGCTCGTCAAGGAAATCCGGTCGTTGGGTATCGACATCGACCTCGAGCGTAAGTGAGAAATCGTACGACATCGCAGCACCGGCGATAACTTGCCAGCACCGTCTGGCAAGTTATCAAAAGAATCTGGAATTACTCCGTCTGGGAGAAAAGCATGAAAGCATTACTGGATCTGTTTAAGCAGGTAGGACCGGAAGAAGAATTCGATGCGATCACCATCGGGCTGGCATCGCCCGAGAAGATTCGTTCGTGGTCTTTTGGTGAGGTCAAGAAGCCTGAAACCATCAACTACCGTACGTTCAAGCCAGAGCGTGATGGTCTGTTCTGTGCCAAGATCTTTGGCCCAGTCAAAGACTACGAATGTTTGTGCGGCAAGTACAAACGCCTGAAGCATCGTGGCGTTATTTGTGAAAAGTGTGGCGTTGAAGTCACGCTGGCCAAGGTGCGTCGTGAGCGCATGGCCCACATCGAACTGGCGAGTCCAGTTGCACACATCTGGTTCCTGAAGTCGTTGCCATCGCGCCTGGGTATGGTGCTGGACATGTCGCTGCGCGACATCGAACGCGTTCTGTACTTTGAAGCCTTCGTTGTTGTTAACCCGGGTATGACCCCGCTGTCGCGCGGTCAGATCATGACCGAAGACGACTACAACGCCAAGATTGAAGAATTCGGTGACGAATTCGACGCAATCATGGGTGCCGAGGGTATCCGCGAAATGCTGCGTTCGCTGGATCTGGATCGCGAAGCCGAGCGTCTGCGTTCGGAGCTGGCGACAACAGGTTCGGAAGCCAAGAGCAAGAAGCTCACCAAGCGTCTGAAGATTCTTGAAGCGTTCCAGCGTTCGGGCATCAAGCCTGAGTGGATGATTCTGGAAGTGCTGCCTGTGCTGCCACCGGATCTGCGTCCGCTGGTACCGCTGGATGGCGGCCGTTTTGCTACGTCGGATCTGAACGATCTGTATCGTCGTGTGATTAACCGTAACAACCGTCTGAAGCGTCTGCTCGAACTACGTGCACCGGACATCATCGTCCGCAACGAAAAGCGCATGCTGCAAGAAGCCGTGGATTCGCTGCTTGATAACGGTCGTCGCGGTAAGGCCATGACGGGTGCCAATAAGCGTCCGCTCAAGTCGCTGGCTGACATGATTAAGGGTAAGGGCGGTCGTTTCCGTCAGAACCTGCTGGGTAAGCGCGTTGACTACTCGGGCCGTTCGGTCATCGTGGTGGGTCCGCAACTCAAGCTGCATCAGTGCGGTCTGCCAAAGCTGATGGCACTGGAGCTGTTCAAGCCGTTCATCTTCAATCGTCTTGAAGGCATGGGTCTGTCGACCACCATCAAGCAAGCTAAGAAGATGGTCGAAAACGAAGAGCCAATCGTCTGGGATATCCTGGAAGAAGTGATTCGTGAACATCCGGTCATGCTCAACCGTGCGCCTACGCTGCACCGTCTGGGCATCCAGGCTTTCGAGCCTGTGCTGATCGAAGGCAAAGCCATCCAGTTGCACCCACTCGTTTGTGCGGCCTTCAACGCCGACTTCGATGGTGACCAAATGGCTGTTCACGTCCCGCTGTCGCTGGAAGCGCAGATGGAAGCGCGCACCCTGATGCTGGCCTCGAATAACGTGCTGTCGCCTGCTAACGGCCAGCCGATCATCGTGCCATCGCAGGATATCGTTCTGGGTCTGTACTACGCCACCCGTGAGCGCATCAACGCCAAGGGTGAGGGCATGATCTTTGCCGACGTCGCTGAAGTTGAGCGTGCACTGGCATTGAAAGAACTCGATCTGCACGCCAAGATTACCGTGCGTCTGAACGAGTGGCAGCCTAAGGAATCGGGTGAAGGTTGGGTTGAAGTAACCAACCGTTACAACACCACCGCCGGCCGTGCACTGCTGTCGCTGATTCTGCCGAAGGGTCTGCCCTTTAAGGCCATCGACAAGGCGCTGAAGAAGAAAGAAATCTCCAAGCTGATCGATGAATCCTTCC
>CAZCGW010000084.1:0-2222 GCA_964498255.1 uncultured Dechloromonas sp. | reverse complement strand
AGGTACGTGGTCAACATTTCCGAAAAGAACGTAGTGAAGCTCGGGAAGCATGATGGATTTGTTGCAACAGATTCGCGTTTGATAGATTGACCAATTTGGCAACCTCTGGATTTATGCCAGCAAACGGATATTCAATCAGTTTGAACTATCCGAGGCTTTGCCATCATCGCTACATGAGAAATAGAGACCGACCCCAACGCTTAAACACAAACCTAACGTAATGGAGAGCCCCAAAAGAGAGAAAACGAATTGAAACATACCTCCGTCCCGCACATCATCATTGAGTAACAAATATCCTACAAGCCAAAGAATAATCCCGAAGCAAATACCTCTTGTGTATAAACCGCCTACAGACGGGGATACAAAAATATTTTTTAAATTTCACAGCAGTGGATAGCATTTCAAAAACCTTTCTGACTTAATTAGCTTCTCTTACATCACACGACCGATAGCACATTTTCGGCACCGACCGCACACAGCAAGAAAAGAACGTAGTGAAGCTCGGGGATCATCCCTTTCTTTTCCGCCAAAACAATAGAAGTAGCGGCACAGCCAAGATTATTTGCCACAGGATTAACAAGGTCATCTTATCATCTCGGCTAACGCTAAAATACTCAAGCACATCGATGGGCCAAAAGAATGCCAAAACCGCCAAAAAAGCGACGAGTGTAAGTGCGGCAATGCCTTTTATGAAAGTTTTCATTAAGCGTGCGCCTCTCCACTGCCAAGCCCTTCGGAAATGAGTGCTACAACCAAAGTGTTCAAAGAAACACCTTCCGCTTTTGCGCGCAAGGCAAGTTTAGCGTGGATAAACTTTGGTAGGCGTGCAACGAAGCGGCCAGAAACATCAGGCACGAAAGCGTCGTCGGCAGAAAACGCTGGTGCTGGGATTGTCCTACCCATGTCGGCTAAAGCCGACACGGTGGCGAGAAACGCATCTCGACCATTTTCTACGGCCTCTGCTTCGGTTTCACCGTCTGCCATGCACCAGGGCATATCCGGAAAATTAATCATATAACCGCCGCCGTCTTTGGCTGGAATCGGACTAATGACGTGAGCGTATGCCTCAAAGGGAAAGGGCGGGACAATGGTAGGAATGCTTTTGGTGGCGTTCATTCGGTTAACTCCTTCACTTTATCGACCAAGGTTACAAAATGGCGGATGTAGACTGGTTTAATCGGGCGATGAGCTGGCACGCTTAGAGTTTCAGGAACCTTCTGATGTGCAAAAACCTGGTGGCTACCGCCAGTGGCTCTGACGGTAATATCGAACTGTGCTGCGATGGTATGCAGTTGCTCGATCCTCCAGTCACGCGGATTATTGCGCATCGCTTCAAGCAATTTGGTGGCTGTGTTCATTTTTTTATAGTATCACATACAGTATCGCAGCAACACGGCTTCAAGAACAAAGCATCAACGTCAGAATCATCACAACAAAGCCCACGAAACAGAACCTGCCGACCAGACGATCTGCTGTATCGGCGTCTGGCAGACGATTTGTCAACCGTTCCAGCAAAGAGGCTTTGGGCAGCGGCTTAGCTGCTGCGCAAAAGGTATTATCAAACGAAGTAGTTGTTAGCATGATGAGATCCTTTGTTCTGTTGTTTCTACAAGCGCATCCATGCGGTGCGCGATGTCTTCCGGAGCCAGAAAACTGAGGGAGTGATGGACTTCGATCTCTGGGGCACCCTGGGAAACCATATCTACAAGAGTCACAAACTCGGCATCGATCGGAAAACGCGCCAGGAATACATTGACCGTAAACTCTTGTGCTTGGGTTAAATGTTGGAGATGAACTGTCATGACGGACTCCTTATTCAAATCCGAGGCGCAAAGCCTCATCCAAAGCAGCCCACGCCAGGCCAACATCTGGGCACCCGTGACCATGCGGGAAGCGGTCGCAAATTAGCGCCAGGGAGAGAAAAGCGGCCTTGGCCAGCTTCGGCGCTGCGGCGATAAGCTTGGCATTGGCTAGGGCTTCATCTTCTCTTGAGCTGGGCATCGAGCGAATCTTGGCAACTTCGTCCGATCCAGCGTGGACAGACCGCGTAAAGCGGATATCCTGCGACGGTGTTCCGAATACAGCCCACGGCCCTTGCGTGAAATTTAGCAGGCGGTCCTGTAACAGCAATGCGCCGTAGCTACGTTGCATTGCCGGTGACATCGCTTTAATGACATCGTGTTCCATTGCGATTCCTTTCAAGCCATCAATTGAAGTAGGGC
>CAZCGW010000083.1:0-2226 GCA_964498255.1 uncultured Dechloromonas sp. | reverse complement strand
AGCGCCGGACTGTTAATCCGTAGGTCCCTGGTTCGAGCCCAGGTCGAGGAGCCAAGTTTTAGACTGCAATCTTTTGCGGTCTACCAAAGGTCCTCCTTGGGTTTTCCCAGGAGGACCTTTTCATTTGGTCGCCAGAAATGGCAACCGGAACCCCTATTTCCATTTAATTCGGAATGCATGGCCATAACGATTGGCTGTGCTGTTGCTCGTTCAGGCTTTGACTTAGGAGTCGGCCTGTGAACGCGCTACTTCTATTCGCCTCTACATTTGCACTGGTCCTATTCCTTGGCCTGCAGTCGCTCAACGTAAATGGCGGTCACCGTCTGCTGTCCTTTGTGACCAGCTTCGGCATCGGCGCAGCAAATCTCACCGTTCTCAAGATCATGCCCGGTCCTACCAATGGACTGGAGGTCGCAGCCTATCTGCTCGGCGGCCCATTCGGAATCCTCACATCCATCGCCATTCATCCATTGATGGTCCGCATGCTCGGGCGGCGTAAACCAAGCACCCACTAACTTCCGAAAAGGACACTGCAATGAAAAAACTTCTTGTAACGATGATGAAAGGCGGCACCGGCAAGACCATGCTCGTTTGCCAACTGGCCCGCCATGCGCATGCTAAGGGTCTCCGGGTCTTGGTCGTCGATATTGACGATCAGATGAACACCAGCTCCTGCCTGCTGCGGGGTGAAGGCGTCCAGAAGCTTCCGTTTAGTACCACACAGGTTTACCGCGATCGGATCGCAAATATCGATTTCGGAGATAGCACGTTCACTGTGCTCTGCAGTGATGCAACGATCAAATCGACCATTACCGAACGGATGATGGCCACGGATGCCAATGGCGAATATATCGGCGATAACGCTCTACACAATCTGCGCCATTTCATGCAACAGGCAGACCAGCATTTCGATCTTTGTATTCTGGACACCCCTAGTGGCATGGATCACAGTATTGTCTGCGCCATGGCTTGTGCAGATTTTGTGCTGGCACCAATTGAATTCACGCCTGAATGCATGGAAGGCATTACAACGCTGCTCTCTGGCCCCCGGAGCATCCCAACCATTCGTGAGTTCAATCCGGGTCTTAAATTTTTAGGTTTCCTGCCAAATAAGGTAGAAGCCACGGAAAAGCAGAAGGCGATCATGAACGACCTGATTGATTCAGGATCTATGGGGTCGTTTGTCTGCGACGATCAAGGTCGTCTATTAAGCATTCCAAAGCGCCAGGCATTGCTACAAGTGCAAGCCGAAGGGATTTCATTGGCCGAATTCGCAAAAAGCAATAGCCAGGCACGTTCTGCGCTTCCTACAGTCCGTCGCGTGTTTGATAGTTTGCTTGGCAAGATGACGCTGGGCGTAACTGGAGAAGATCATGAGTGAGAAAAAGCCCTCATCGATTTTCTCTGTCGCAACCCTGAACAAAATGATGGCTGAAAAGCAGGCGCAAATGGGAGGGTCTAAGGATCCTAACCAGATTGGCGTTGTTCTGGCCATTGATCTGAAAAACGTCATTGAAGATACAGATCAACCCCGACAAGTCTTTGATGATGAAGCCATGCAGTCCCTTATCGATGATGTGAAGATTCGAGGTATACAAGCTCCTATAGCAGTTAGACCAGCAGTAGATGGTATCTACAAGATCATTCACGGTGCTCGTCGTTACAGAGCCGCACTGGCCGCTGGATTGCCCAAAGTGCCTGTGATTGTTCAAACCGATGCAAAAGTCTTTGACGATTATTCTCAGATCGCCGAGAACACCAAGCGCGCAGGCTTGCACCCAATGGACATCGCTCGATTCATCCAGAAAAGAGTTGATCTTGGGGAAAAGCAAAAAGATATCGCCGCAAAACTTGGCGAAAACCCTAAATACATCGTGTATCACCTGGCTCTTTTGGATGCGCCAGATCACATCATGGCGGCATTTAATGAAGGGCGTGTGCGTGGCGCACAGAGTGTTTGGAGCCTTTCGAAGCTTTATGAAAAGTCTCCTGAAGCTGTTGAAGAATTGTTGGCTGGTGATGGAGACATTACTCAGAAGATGATCCGAAATGCCGGATCCGCAAAGCCTGTTATTACTGAAAGCGCGCCGTTAGATTCGTCCGAAAGCCTGCTGCAAGATTCGCCCAAAGACGATAACACCACACTCGATGATGACGTTGCCGATCGATCACCACGCGTTCAGGCATCAACAGAGCCGAAAACTCGTGGCCCATCATTGCCGCCGA
>CAZCGW010000082.1:0-2249 GCA_964498255.1 uncultured Dechloromonas sp. | reverse complement strand
TCCGGAGCAGGTACCAGAGCAAGCTGGTACGGAGCCGGTGCAACCCGATAACGGCTTAAAGACAGCAGAATCACCAAAACCCCCTCAGACAGAACCATCAACTGGCGGCCCTAAAAAACCGGGTGAGCCACCCGAAGGCCCACCGGATCTGGAAGTGCTCTGGCAACAGCTGGTACACAAAACACGGTGCAAGCTAGCAATGCTTATGCGCCGTGAGCCGCCGCCTTTGCCGGATGCGCTTAACGCAGATCGGCCGGCGCCAGCTGCTTCGGCCGATGAGCCACTCAGTTGGCAGGCTTTGTCGGTTAAAAGCTGGCTGATTGGCGTTTCTTTGCTGATCGGTGCCTGGTTGATGAGTGGCTTTTATCTGGTTGATGCCAATCAGCGTGGCGTGCTGAGTCGCTTTGGCGTGATCGAGAGCACCGAAGATCCTGGTTGGCACTGGCGCTGGCCTTATCCGATTGAAAGCGTACGTCTGGTTAACGTCACCAACGATCGAACGCTAGAGGTCGGTGTGGCTACTGCCAAGCGTTCGGCGCCCCTCATGATGCTCACCGCAGACCATAACCTGGTGGGCTTGGGCTATGCCGTGGTGTACCAGGTGAATGATCCCGTCGTCTATTTAAGCCGCCTGGACGCGCCAGCCGAATTGCTCAGCGTGCTGGCAGAAACAGCCTTGCGTCAGGCCGTGGCAACACAGCCTATGGCGCTGATTCAGGGCGCTGCCGTGAAAGCGGGGGCCGACACAACCAATCCCTTATTCCTTGATGCGGCACGCCTCCAGATGCAGGCCTCTCTAGATCAGTTGAATACCGGTATTCAGGTCAAAGCCCTACAGGTAAAAGAAGTTGTCTTGCCCGGCCCCGTTTTAAAAGCGGCAAAGCAGGCCGAGCAGGATGAACAGGCACAGATTCAGGTATTGCGTAATGCACAGCTAGCCTCGGGCGAAAGCCTGATCAAAGCCCGTAAATTGGCTAACCGGCTTCAGGAAGAAACCACAGGTTATGTCCAGGAGCTGGATGTTGCGGCCATGCGCTTGAATGCAAGCAATCCGAAGCCAAGTAGCGCCGATGTGCTAAGCCAGGTAGCCAATACGAGTACCAACTTACGCCAGCAGTATCCGTTGGTATTTGATAGTTATGCCGGGTTGGTTGCCCGAACGCAGCAAGCCAGTGGCGCACAGTCAAAACGTATTGCGGATCAGACAACTGATACGGCTGCAGCACCCAAAACGGGCGAATGGCGTGATCGAGAATTGATGCGATCGAGAGATCGAGTTGATCGTCCGGGGAGTGGCTCATGACAGCACTAGAGACACCTAAAGTAGATCGACGCTTATCGCTAGGCAGGTTCGGCGCCGCTGCACTTGTGCTGGGGCTCTTGCTGGCAATTTTTTCGGTGGTCATCGTTGAGACCGGGCAGGTGGGTGTGGTGATACGTACCGGCGCCGATGCGCCGTCACGTGTGCTTTCTACCCCCGGTATTTATGTCCGGCTGCCGTTTGCCGAGCGTATCTGGCTGATCGATACCCACTTGCAAACGGCCGAGCAAATGGCGCCGCAAGCAGTAACGTCGCAGGATAACCAATCCCTGCAGCTGGCCGCTTGGGCGGCTTGGCGCGTTAATGATCCAGAACGCTTCAATACCAGCACGGCCACCGGTAAAAACTCCGCGAATGAACGCGTGTTGACCTTGCTTGCAAAAAGCCTGACAGGTCTGGCACAAACTCAAACGGCCGCAACCCTACAGCAGGGCTTATCAGCTGATGATCAGGCCAAGTGGCTCTCCGCTCTGAATGCCGAATTAGCGCCTCTGGGCATGGTCGCCGAACAGGTTGGCCTCCGTCAGGTCGCTCTGGCAGATAACGCCAACGAAGCCATTTACAAACGAATGGCCGCAAGTCGGCAGCAGGCCGAACAGCGCTTAGTGCAGGGGCTTTCTGCTGATGAACAGCAGCTGGTCGCTTTGCAGACCAAACAACGCGATCAGGTGCTTGGCGACGCTTACAAACAGAGCCAGCAACAACGTCAGGCGGCCGAAACCCGATTGGTGGCAGCCTATGCCAAGCAATATGGCCAGGCGGCGGCTTTCCAGGATCGACTGAATAATCCGCAAGCAGCCCCCGCAGCCGCGGTTCCTCCGGTTGGCGCAAATGCGCCCCGGCCCGAATAATCTATCCATACCAAGAGTGCCCGCATGAACGACACGATCTGGCTGGCGATTGCCCTGATGCTCGTATTTGAGGGTAT
>CAZCGW010000081.1:0-2341 GCA_964498255.1 uncultured Dechloromonas sp. | reverse complement strand
CAACCTTATTTTCGTCGCGTGAGGAGAGCCAAACGTTTTCGCCGCGCGGCGTGAACTCCAGATGTAAAATAGCTTTGCCGGGGTTCAGCGTCTTGATCACGCGCTTCGATTCCGTATCTACCACCTGAACAGTGCCGTTGTCGGGGAAAGCAAACGTCACCCAGATCTGTCGGGCATCCGGTCGGGCGATGGCAAAAACGGGTTGTCCGGCGAGGGGGACTCTGCCCGTTTCTTTCCAGTTCCGAGTATCCGCAATCAGCAACTCATGGCGGCCAATGGCGGGCAGATAGGCCTGCCCAGCGGCAATGGCCCAGCCGCGTAAATGCGGCATCTTATAGACAGGAAGCTTTTGTTCGCCGCGGCCGTAGTTCTTGAGGATACGTTGTGTCCCTTTTTCCGGATGCCAGAGATCCAGCATGGCGAGGCCGTCTTCGCCGAAAAGGCCGGCCAGATAGTAGCGCCCATCGGGGGTGATGAGTCCATCGTAGGGCTGTTTGCCGGCCGGATACTTGTCGATCTTCGGATTCTTGATATCCGTGATATCCACCACCCAGATCTCACCAGCTTCAAACAGGCTGAAGACAAATTTATGTCCAGGCGCATCCGCCAGACCAACCACCTTGGAGATCTCGCCGCGCTGGTTGGTCGCGGGAATTTCGTGGACGAGTTCAAGCGTGTTCGAGTCGAATATCTTGACCCCGCCCGGAGTGTAGTTTTGAGCCGCCACGTAGCGGCCGTCCTGTGAAATAGCGCCGCCAATACTATTACCGGCCTGGATAATCCGCTGGTCGATGCGGTCCGTGAGCAGATCGACCTTGCTCAGGCCACCGTCTCGCCCAAAGACATAGGCGAAACGGCCATCGCGGCTAAAGACCACTGACGCATGTGACAGATCTCCTAATCCCGAAATGGTGGCAATGCTTTCACGTTGGCTGGTTTGTACGATTTGTACACTGCCGATATCGCGCTCAATGACAACGCCTAGATTGCCCGTCCCCTTGGGTGTGCTAGCGCAAGCAGTGATCAGGTAGAGAGAGAGTAGGGCGATCGAATTTCTAGTGAGCATTGGGAAAACCTGTCTGCAATTGATCCACAATCCACTGCGCTTCTGATTCATTCATGAAGTCAGACCATCCCGGCATGGCGGTACCGGCGCGACCGCGCAGGATCGTTTCGCGTAATAGCATATCCTGTTTGCCGGCGATGGCATCCGGCGTTAGCGGGGTACCGAGGCCACCTTTCAAAGTCAGACCATGGCAAGAGCCGCAATCATCTCTGACGAGCCGTATTAATTGGGCTTGCCGGTCTGCCGAAGGAACGGGCTGCGCAGTCTCTGCCGCATTGAGCGACGAAACCGCGAAGCACAAGAAAAGAACGGGGCCGAAGCCCCGCACTAGAGATACAAATCGTTGACGATTCATAAACTCTTATTGGGTAAGGATCCAGCTAACGACAGTTTTGTATTCACCATCAGTGAGTTTATTGCCATTGGGTGGCATCGGAATCTGACCCCACACGCCTGCGCCACCGTCTTTGACTTTCTTGATCAGCATGGCCTCGGAATCTTTGCCCTTGTACTTTGCAGCAACATCCTTGAACGATGGACCGAGCATTTTCTTATCGATGCTGTGGCAGGCCATACAACCCCCTTTTTGAGCCAGCCCCGCAGCATCAGCTGCGCTGGCGGTCGGAGCCGCCATGGCGGCCAGGGGGCGTGTCAGATATTTTGTGTAAACGGGGTTTCAGTTGTTAACGGCGAGTCTATCGCCGAACTCAATGGTAAAACGAGTCAACGCCGCTTTCCAGTCGCGGATCGGCATCGTCCATTTCTTGCTGATGTTGCGTAGGGCCAGATAGAACAATTTAAGCAAGGCTTCGTCGCTGGGGAATGATCCCCGGTTCTTGGTCAGCTTGCGTAGGCTCATGTTCACGGACTCGATGGCGTTAGTCGTATAGATCACCTTGCGGATCTCGTGTGGGTAATCAAAGAACGGGATGATCCGTTGCCAGTTCCTGCGCCAGGATTGGCCAATGGGCAGATACTCATCATCCCACTTCGCTTCGAACTCGCCGAGGCGCTGCTCAGCTTCATCCGCCGTGGCTGCGGTATAAATGCGCTTCAGGTCAGCCGCCACTTCGGGCCGCTTCTTCCAGGAAACATAGTTCAGGCTGTGCCGGACCATGTGCACAATGCACAGCTGCACCGTGGCCTTGGGGAAGACGGCTTCAATGGCCTCCGGGAATCCCTTTAGCCCATCGACGCAAGCGATCAGGATGTCCTGGACGCCCCGGTTACGCAGCTCCGTCACCACCTGTAGCCAGAACTAGGCGCCGTCAGTGT
>CAZCGW010000080.1:0-2451 GCA_964498255.1 uncultured Dechloromonas sp. | reverse complement strand
TGAAACCGCGGTCACGCTTTGGTGAAATGCTGTTCACGATGCCGTGAAATACGCAGTTTTCATCATAAGCGCCTGAAAACCTTTTGAGCGTGTAGCGACCGAGCTGATCTAGGTTGGCAAATGACGAGTTCTTGAAGCCCCGGAAGCTGATGATCGCGATGTTTTCTTTTCTGAAACCCTGTTTCAGGAGTGCTTCAATACGTTCGCGGACTAGTCGGTACAGTGCCTGGTTTGTGTCGTAGGTATGAAACTCAGGATCCATGCCAGGGAAGGGGTTGCCTGATTCCGTACCCAGATCCAGCAGCAATTCGATCACCTGTTGGATTTTCGCGGGCGACCGATAGTTAGTGGGAACATCCAGTTTGACGAAGTCTGAGAGCAGCACGGGTTCAATGTCGTAGAGCCGCTGGTTGGGGTCTTCGATCCATACAATGCGCCCGTTAGGTTTAATAAGCCGCTGTAACAGATCAGCCCAGGCCTGATGCATGTCCTGGCCTTCATCAACAATCAGCGTATCAACTGGCCATTCAGCGGGTACTGGCAGACGCAAGGCGCGTTCTACCATTTGCTCAAAGATGCTTGCACCCTGGTTATGATCGACTGCCTGTCCAGCAGACTTCATCCAGTCATCACAAAGCCGATGGAATGTTGAGATTCTGGCGCCTTCAGGGGCTATGGCCGAGAGCCTGGCCGCAAGCGAGTGGTTAAAGCAGATCATGAGCGCCTTTTTGCCGCCATCCACGGTCTTCTTCAGTTCGTTCATGGCCAACTGGGTTTTGCCGCAACCGGCGGTACCGGTAACGCGCAAGTGAAACGGCTCGAAGCTGAGGCGGTTGACCCAGGTGGTTAGGCCACCAGAGATCTTGCAGTAAATGTCACCCTGTAACTTGCCGAAGGCGTGGACATCCCGAACGAGCTCATAGGTATCGAGCAGGAAATCCCGGACCTTTTCAAAACGGCCATTGGCTGTGTTTTCAGGATCATCATGAAGCAGTTTGATGATGATGGCGCAAAGCTGGTCGGATCTGGATGAATCCACAATCCTTTCTGGATCAAGGGCTATCGCATTGATGTGCCTGACCTGATAGTCCGGCAGGTATATGAGGTAGTCAGCCCGAAAGCCACCCTCCGGATGAAACCGTTTGAACTTCGAATGCAGGCCATCCAGGGTGCGCTGAATCTGCGTGCCGACGTTCTTGGGGCCGTTGGGGTAGTGCTTGAAAATCCCATCCGGTTTTTCAATGAGTTCCCCGTTCTTCTGTTCGATGACGATGACTCTGCCGCCGGGAGAGAGTACGCAAAAATCAATTTCACCCACGTGGGTGACGAAGTCACGAGCCTGTGTCCACCTGATGTTGTGGAATACCAGCCAATCAGGCGGCAAACCAGCCTGAAGTTTGTTGAGCGTCAGCCATTCAGCCGGAGAAATGCCGCTGGATAAGGGATCTTCAGTCAATGCCGGGAGGATTTGAGCCATTTAGTGAGTCTAAATCATTGGGAATTCAGTGCAAATGAACAGTAAAAATAATGTGTCCTTGAACAATTTAGTGTTTGGGAGAAGGGTAGAGGGCGCATGAAGGCTTTGAATATCGAAGAAAGTGTGGATATTTAGTGGAATTTAGTGTCTAATGCTGATGTTTCGTGGCGCCCGGGTGTTGCAAATCCGTGTAGGTCGGTTCGACCCCGGCTCGCGCCTCCAGGTTTTGCGGCAGTAGCTCAGTTGGTAGAGCGATACCTTGCCAAGGTATAGGTCGAGAGTTCGAGACTCTTCTGCCGCTCCAAAATGAAAGGCCAGTGCGAAGGTGCTGGCCTTTTTCTTTACCGATTCGGATGATAAGGTAGGGCATCTCAATTTACAAAGGTGGTGCAATGAAACACGGCTATCTGATTTCGATCCTGCTATTGGGCCTGATGGGTTGTTCTAGCCCGGGCGTCCAGAAAATCGGCGACAACCTGTATTCGGTGTCTGAAAAGAGTCAGCCGACTCAGGCCGCCGCTGAACATATTCCGGATCCGGCAATTGACGACATCAAGGGCGCTGCAAAAGATTATTGCGCGAATGACAACAAGAAAGTCAAAGTTATCTCGTATGATCAGCCGCAAGATCCGACCATCCGTCAGGATATGTACCTCATGAAATTTAGCTGCGTGGCTGAGTCCCAATAGAGGAACAGGGGACTTAAACCAACGGGGGCATTCGTTGCCCCTTTACGCATACCCACTATTTTACATAATATAAATTATGCGCAACAAACAAACGGGTAGATATGGCCTAAAAAGGTACTGGTGCGTCAAATACCAGCTTCTGGCCCGTTAACGGATGATCCAGATCCAAGTGCTTGGCATGCAGCAACATACGCGGTGCTTTTGCCAGCGTTTCAGGATCGGCATATAACGGGTCGCCCAGGATGGCGTGACCCAGTGCCATTAAATGCATACGTAATTGATGTG
>CAZCGW010000079.1:0-2773 GCA_964498255.1 uncultured Dechloromonas sp. | reverse complement strand
CTGCCTGGCGACAGTATGTAGTTGCTCAATTGTCCAGTCGCGAGGGTTGTTGCGCATGGCAGCAAGCATTTGGTGGTTGAATTCATTTGTGCATAGTATGAAATGCGGTACTGCTGTCAAGGGAGGGGTCGGCTATCTATCGGAAGCCCCGAAGCGGATCAATTTCATTCGGTTCGGCCAGCGCGAATGATCGAGCCTTGATGTATATCTCGGTAGTCTTCACACTCGTATGGCCGAGGAGTACCTGGATCTTTTCCAGCGGGATTCCGTTGGAATACATGTCCGTAGCGGCCTTTGCTCTTATGTCATAGATATGAAAGTTCTTGATCCCACAACGCTCTACTATTTTTGTAAAACGTTTTCTCATCTTTTCGTAATTGATGGTGGTTGTGGTTCTGGCCGTATATACGAAAGTTTCAACGTGAGGAGGATCGTTTTGACATTCTTCAACCAGGAGCTTCAATCTGCCTGAAATCACAATATCGACGGGTGCATCTGTTTTGTTTTGTCGTAAGCGCAGAACCTGAATTCGTTTGCCTTTAGACTGTATTTCCATAACATTTCGCCTACCCAGCTGGATCACGTCCGCAGGTCTTTGCGCAGTGGTGTACATCAAAATCAACAAGCGTTGTATGTACTTCGGGCATGCCCGGTACACGGTTTGGAACTCGGCATCTGAAATGTATCGGTCTCGTTTCTTTTCGGGAAACTTCTTCACCCCAAAACACGGATTAAGATCTACCCAACCACGTTCAACAGCTTTGCTGAAGGCCGCAGAGAGTAGGCCAAGCTCACGATTCGCTCGGGTTTGTGCTTCAAGGCCTCGCTTATTTCTATAGCCGACTATGTGATATGGACGAAGTTCACGCATCTGCAGGCTTGTGAGAGCCACGTCTTTCATAAGAAAGTTGGCTTCCGTCTGATTCTGTTTGTAGGTGCGCGGTTTCTTCTTTGGCGCCACTTCAGCGAGATACCAGTTAATAAGAGCTTCAACGGTACCTACCGTTGCTACAGGAGAAACGATTTCCTGAAATTTGCGGGTAGCGATTTTTTCATCTCGCCCTAGCAAAGTTCTGGTTTGTGAGGACTCGTTTACGCACCAATAAACGCCATCGTGATGTTCAAAAAGATAGGTATGACTCTGCATTATTTTGATTTGATATTCGGGACCGAACGTGCCTTATGAAAGCCTGAAATTATGCCTTATCTAATGCTTCATTATCGATTGCTTCGAGCTAGTTATTTCAGAAATTGATCCTGAAAAATAATGCTCGGGTGTCTGTCCGATTCGAGGACAGACACCCTGTCTAGTTCGGCTGCGCCTCAAAGCGTTGGGGCGCAATGAATGCGCTGTTCTTGATGCTGCCCGTTGCCTACATTCGCCCGTACATATCAGGCGGATCAGTCTTTCGGATGTGCTTTTGTATAGCACATCCGCTGCCCCTTTCAACGACTTTCGCGGCATAAGACGGTCCCCCTGCAAGCAGGATCCACCATTTATTCCACGTTCGTTGACCACCTGATTTGTCCGGCCGCCCTTGGCACCGGGCAGCAGGATTTGTTTATTTACCGCCGGTTGCCCTTCATTCACATTTATGGAGTTGCACCGCTATGAACAAACTTATCCTGGGCGATTGCCTTTCTGCTCTACCGAAGATTGCCGATGAATCCGTTAATCTTGTTTTGACGGACCCACCATACCTCGTGAACTATCAAGACCGGAGCGGCCGTTCTATCGCCAACGATAAAACAGGCGAATGGTTACAGCCGACCTTTGCAGAACTTCATCGGGTGCTGCGCCCCGATTCTTTCTGTGTCAGCTTTTATGGCTGGACCAAAATTGACTATTTCTTTGCCGCCTGGAAGAAGGCCGGTTTCCGTGTCGTCGGGCATATCGTATTTAACAAGGGTTATGCCTCTTCCAGTCGCTTTGTCCGCTACCAGCATGAATCGGCTTTCCTCCTGGCAAAGGGAAACCCGGCTCTGCCGGAAACCCCGATTCCCGATGTGTTGCCCTGGAGGTATTCGGGCAATAAGTATCATCCGACACAGAAGCCGCTTGATGCCATGAAAACACTCGTTGAGGCGTTTTCTAAACCGGGCGATTTAGTGCTGGACCCGTTCGCCGGTTCTGGCACTACCTGCGTAGCGGCCTGCCAGTCAGGCCGGAATTATCTCGGGATTGAACTGGACCCGAATTACTACGCCATCGCTTCACAACGTCTGGCGACAGAAGCCATTGCTGTTGCCGCCTAATAACTTACATAACAACATGGCCGGTGCGCCAAGCGCCGGTCATGACAAGGAGTCGTAATGACCAAAGATAAAAACACCTACCAGGTTGCGCTCGTAGTGGAATCTGCTGAAAATCGTCTGAACGTAGTTCGACTTACGCTGATGCGTGCCTTGGAAGAAGTGGGGAAGTACCAACAGAGATTTACCGAAGAATCGGATTTAGCCAAGAAGGCAGACATTCTCAACTGGACGATCAATTACCTGACCACGGGGATATACCCAAATCTTCGGATTGATCTGCTCGCAACAGCGCAAGCTAATCTAAAAGCTATCGCTATAACCAAGGAGGCCGAATGACTCTGGCGGCTGTCTGCACCACCGCTAACAAGCTCATGAGCGATGAAAGCACGCAGGCCGAGCCTTAACCATTCCTTGCAACACGGTGCCCAAATGCGTAAGCATTTGGGCAGGTGGCGGCGGTGCTCGCCCATAGGGGCGAAATTTGATCGGGCTAAAAAATTCCTTTGAAGGAATTTTT
>CAZCGW010000078.1:0-2812 GCA_964498255.1 uncultured Dechloromonas sp. | reverse complement strand
TGTTGATCGTGATTTTACGATCCCCTTGGAAGACGATTTATCGGGGGAAGGTCATACCGATAGCAGGTCTGTAGTCTCCCCCTAAAGTAAGACACGAATGAGTGGAATTTTCTGTTGGTAATGGCAAGATGACTAACAGGAGGTTTCGATGCGTAAATCAAAGTTCAGTGAGAGCCAGATCGTGGGGATTCTCAAAGAGGCCGATAGCGGTATTCCGGTTGCCGAGGTGCTTAGGAACCACGGCATTAGTGCCGCTACGTTCTACAAGTGGCGATCCAAATATGGCGGCCTGGAAGCTTCTGAGCTCAAACGGATCAAAGAGCTGGAGCAGCAGCTGGCCGAGTTCAAGGCCATCGTGGCGGATCTCACCCTTGAGAACAAAGGCATGCGAGGGCTCCTTGCAAAAAAGCTCTGACGCCCGTCAAGAAACGGGCGGCTGTGGATTATCTGGTTGAGGAAGAGAAACTCACTGTGAAACAGGCCTGTTCCTGCGTAGCCTTGTCTCGGGCTTCCTATTACCGGAGACAGATAGACAGGGCTATTAAGGACGCCCCAGTCATTGATGCGCTCAATACCATCATTGCCAAGCACGGCCGGTGGGGCTTTGGGCTTTGTTTCGACCGGCTCAGAAACCAGGGATATCCCTGGAACCACAAGAAAGTCTGGCGGGTCTACAAGGACATGAAGCTCAACATGCCAAGGCGAACCAAGAAGCGGCTACCCAAGTTGCCCAGACAACCATTGATCGCCCCAACGGAGCGCAACCATATCTGGTCACTCGACTTCATGCATGACGCGCTGTATCGAGGCAAACCCTTTAGAACCCTCAACGTCATTGATGAATCAAACCGTGAGGCTCTGACCATCGAGATTGACTTTAGTCTGCCGGCGGCCCGAGTCATTCGGGTTCTGGAGCAGCTCGAAGAGATCCATGGCCTACCGGAAGCTATTCGCCTGGATAACGGGCCTGAACTACGGGCCACCGTCTTTACCGAATGGTGTGAATCGAAAGGCATTGAACTGAAATACATTCAGCCGGGTAAGCCGCAGCAGAATGCCTTCATTGAACGCTTTAACCGAACTTATCGGCATGAAGTACTCAATGCCTATCTGTTTGATGATCTGGAGCAGGCTCGGGAAATCACCGAGGCCTGGACTAGGTCATATAACGAAGAACGCCCACATGGGGCACTTGGGAAGCTGCCGCCCAAACCCTTCCGGCAGCAAGCAGAAAATTCTCTTTTACCCGTGTCTCATTGACAGGGGAGACTACACAGCCACTGTACGGTAACCGAATGAGGGGTTCTCTTCGATCATCTCTTTGATGGGTTTGGCAAAGCGGTCCTGAACGATCGGTGACTTCTTCACGGGCTTGTAGTAAACGGTACGTCTAGGAACGCCAAACCACACACAGAGCTTGGTGACTGGCACATCGATCCCGTCTTCTTGAAGTCCCTGCCGGATGGATTCGATCATTTCTCGTCCTCGCCCAACAGGGACTGCAATTTTTTTCTGGCACGTAACTCCAGCATGGCTTCGCCGTAGGCTTCTTGCAGCTCTTTGACCTGGCGTTCATATTGTTCTTTGATTTCCAGGGGCTTGGCTCTCAGGGCATTCTCCATGCCCCGTTTGGCTTCATCCACCCAGTCTTCGACTTCAGACGGGGGTAGATCAAAGGACCGACTGACTTCGGCCACGGTCGTTTTGCCCTGAATGATTTCTAGCACTAATGCGGTCTTCCGCTTCGCGGTCCAACGCTTGATGTCTTCTTCCATCACGATACTCATGTCATCTTCCTTTCAGAATTATGACCTGAGCAGCTTTTTAGTGGGTCATTACAGTCTCGCCCAGATCCCGAAGGTCTTTGGTGACCTTGCGGTAACCATACACACATTGGCTCTCCAGCCAGAATTGCTTGACCAGACCCAGCAACCGCCGGTTCTCAAGGCCGCGGTTAGAAACGGGTTCATGTTTCCAGGCGTAGTAACCGCTGGAATGAACCTGCATCACTTTGCAAAGCCTGCGGACAGAATACTGTTGCTCATGCTGTTTGATGAATGCGTACCTTACCGGGATTCCTTGGCAAAGTACGCTGCGGCCTTTTTTAGGATGTCGCGCTTCTCAGTAACCCTTCGGAGCTCAGCCTTGAGCTTCCTGATCTCGGCAGCCTGCCCCTGCAACTCAATGCGCTCGGGTTCAGGCATGCTGAACTTCTTGATCCATTGGTACAGGGTTGGCTGGGAGACTCCAAGCCTCACCGCTACTTCGGCAACCGGATGACCGCTTTCTGTTACCTGTTTAACTGCACCCAATTTGAATTCATCCGTGAATCGCTTCCCGCTCATAACACCCCCTTTGAGACCTTAAGTTTAAGTCTTCAGGGTGTTTAGGAAATCGAGGGCGATTCAACTGGTTTCATGCTTGCAACCCATATAAATACTGGGTTTAACGGGTTGTTCAGCGCGGACTATTTAGGGCTAAATCTCAATACATACTCTCCATCAACATTTTTTGAAATCGAATAGTCGATATTAACGTACTGCAGAAGCTTTCCATCGATTGAATCGTAAAGACTCAAAATTGCAGTACAGTTAGAGGAAGCATTTAAACTATCGTTAGAAATGGTTTCAATATTGTTGAACACTACTGTCCGGTAGATTTTAAAGGAGGATCAATTGGTTAGCGACGTCTGGTTCATAATCCCCAGAAATTGCATTATTCACCAGTTGATCCAGAGAGATTTTTTCGAAGATATTCGTCTCGATCAGATGCAACAGAATCTGCGGCGAGACCGGTAGATGCAGGCGTCTGA
>CAZCGW010000077.1:0-2815 GCA_964498255.1 uncultured Dechloromonas sp. | reverse complement strand
GGATCTCAAAACTATGTTGGTTATATTCCAGTCCGTAGCCGAGGTTCTTGAGCTCAATTGCCAGCTCGTTCAGATACACCTTGTCTGCGGTCGCCCGGAGCTTTAGCAGCTCATCATTGGTCAGGCTGCGCCATTTCTCGGTAATCTGATCAAACACCACCGCCATAATGACGTTGTGCGAATGTATCTGTGGCTCATTCTCCCGGTTGGTCTGGTGCAACACCGTTGCCCACAAGAGGTTTCCGGCATTGATCTTGACGTTTCGACCGTCTTCTTTAACCCGAATGACTGACGCATGCTCTTCCAGCCATTTCATGGCGGCAGCATTGGCCTTCAGGTGCGCATCAATAACACGCTGGTCACCCAGTGCCAATCCGACAATCGAGACGCTCTTGGGGGGCGCCACGGTGAAGTCATAACCATTGCGGCGCCGGTCACCCCGTGGGTTGTCCGCGAGATTCTGGATCTCGCCCGTCACGGGGTTGCGCATCTCCCCCTGAAGAGCCGCACAAAAATCCTGGGCAGAGACTTCCTTGCCCTCGATACCGAGCAGCTTCGCACCAGCACCCTGCCAAGTCGCGCCAGCTTTCTCATTGGCGTAGTAATTGTCGGCTTTGAGCGGTCCGTCTTCATTGAAAGCCTTGGCGTAATAGGCGGTGGCAACGCCCGTACTCCCCTGAATGGTTTTACAGGAGATCATGGATAGGCCGCCTCGATGCTGACATTGGCCTCATTTCCGGTCATTGGAATGGTCGTAAGTATGGTTACCTTGGTCAGCTTACCGTCCGGGTGCGCATAGGCGGTAGGGGAGAGCTTCACCTGCCGCTGACTCCCATCCCGATTAATCAACGTCACAATCAGGCTGGGGTAATTGTTCACGCCGGTAATGCTGGCCAGCTCAAAAGACAACTGCAGACCGGCAGGCACACGTGCAAGCTGCATATTCCGAACGACAATTGACTTGGGATCGTCAGCGGTCACCATGGTATAGCCAGTAACGTCGGCCTCGTTCATGATCCGCGCACCACTGTTGGCCGGTTCATTCAGCACCCGACGTTGGTTGAAATATCCCCAGCCTGCGCCAATGGCGACGATCAAAACAAGGGTGAGAAGAAAAAATAGGCGCTTTTTCATAATGACACTCGGGGCCGATGTTGATCAGCATCAGCTTGATTCAGTTGTGTTTCGGCGGGGCTGCGTACTTCGGTTTCTTCCTTAACGGCTGCCGTGACTTCAGTTTCCTTGGCCTTTTCGTCCATTTCGACTGCCTTTTGCTCGGCCACTTCCTGCTGTAACGTCTCCCGAACCCCCTCAAGCGTTACGGGTGCGCGTTGGATCGCGATCAATTCTTCAGCCTGGCGAATAATGAATGAGGGATCACGTTTGGGATTCGGCTGCTTGTCGGCAAAATCGCTGACAACCGACGCCAAAACAAACCACGAGGGTTTCAACCAGTGGCTGTAATCTACTTTGGCCACAGGAAAGTCGCCAGCCACCCGAATATACCCCTGACAGGCAGAAAGACCGGAAAGCGATCCCGGATGCACCACAAACTTGTCCCGTTCCGAGAAATTTAGCCCAGAACCATCCCGCCATTCAGACACGCCCAGCTGCTGATTCTGGTTGACCTGGCTGATCTCCATCTTGCCCAACCGGGCAGCGGCCCGTTCCTGCAAATCAGGTTCACCTGTTTTAAGCTGTAGGATCGTATTAAAGGCATTAAGCACTGTCGCCGCCCGGTCACGACCCAACTGAGCAATCACCTGACTCTCTGACTGAACACCGGAAACGATACAAACGCCGTATTTGCGTAGCGTGGTCAATTGCTCGTCAAGCTTAATATCTCCCAAGGTCTGAACTTCGTCCAGGAAGAACCAGTATTTATCTTCGTGAATCATTTCCTGTTCAGACGCAATAGCCGCGAATGCGACAGAAAGCATCAGACGGTACAAAGGCGCAAACATGGCCTTGGTGTCATCAGTCCCGACGATAAATAGCCGCGCATCGCTGTCTTCCTTCAAAAAGTCAGTAATCGACCAGGTGCCCGGCTGAACGGCGGCGATACCGTTCAAATAGATTGCAATCGAACTGATAACCCCCTGCCGCTGCTGCTTGGAGTCCCCGCCGACTGCCGAACTCGCGACCGATTTAGCGATCAGCTGGGTCATTTCTTCTTCCGGCATCTCCAGGAAAGCTTTGGCGATATCCGACGTATGCATCACCCCGAGCCGGGCAAGGCGCAGCAAAATGACGCTAAAAAGCGCCCGTGCCGCATCTTCAAAAAAAGCATTTGGCCCTGCGACGCTCCCGGACTTAACGGGCAAAAACGCCTGCGCCAAGGTATCAGCGTCATAGGTGTAGTTCAGTTCAGAAAAAATGCTCCAGGGAACAGAACCCTCCAAGGCCGGGTTAAAGAAGTAGTCCTTACCTGGACGGAAATGCGCTCGGTAGAATTCGCCACTCTGGTCATAAATGATGCATTTTCTACCCGAGCGCTGACGCACACTTCTCATTAACGGATGGATTGCCACTGACTTCCCAGATCCTTGAGCGCCCAAAGCGATGATACCGCGCATAGGCGCATCTTTTGGTAATCGCGCCCCTGCGAAACTGTACGGCGATGCCCCCGCTTTTATGACGCGCCGATTCAGTTCTTCAAGTGAAATCACTTTGTCGGCGCCACCAATTCGTTCTGATTCCTGACTCCGGCGGCCGTGGCGATACATCCAGATATAAAGCCCGATGGCTGCAAAGATCCCTAGATATTTAGAGAAACTCAAGACCTCATAGATGCTGTCAATATGGTGGAAGAGGT
>CAZCGW010000076.1:0-3062 GCA_964498255.1 uncultured Dechloromonas sp. | reverse complement strand
ATGGGGCTATTAATTTTTGAATATATTTCAATGTCATATTGCGTGAGTGCAAACATGGATTCGTGTAGTCTGGATAATACAAACCATAAACACTAACAAATCGATCCTGAACAGAGAGGATGAGCGATGACTAAAGTAAAAGCCTACGGCGCACAAAACGCGGAGAGCGCATTGTCTGCGCTAGAGATTGAACGCCGCCCGTTGAATCCCGATGATGTGCAGATTGAGATTCTGTATTGTGGGGTCTGCCACTCAGACTTGCATACCGCCCGTAATGAATGGAAGAACACCATTTATCCATCGGTACCAGGTCACGAAATTGTCGGCCGTATTACAGCGGTTGGTGATGCAGTAAAAAATTTCAAGGTCGGTGATCTGGCGGGTGTGGGCTGTATGGTGGATAGCTGTGGCTATTGCTCATCGTGTCATGACGGGGAGGAGCAATATTGCGAGAGTGGTTTTACAGGCACCTACAACGGCCCTGTGTTTGGCGGTGAGAATACGTTCGGGGGCTACTCACAGAGCATTGTGGTCAAAGAAGCTTTTGTCTTGCATATCAGGCATGCGCCAGAAGTATTGGCCGCCGTCGCACCATTGCTGTGTGCGGGCATTACAACCTATTCGCCTTTGAAGCACTGGGGTGCTGGCCCGGGTAAAAAAGTGGGTATCGTCGGTTTGGGCGGTCTTGGTCATATGGCAGTCAAGATCGCTCATGCTATGGGGGCGCAGGTAGTGCTGTTTACCACCTCAGCCAGTAAAGTCGCCGATGCCAAGCGTCTTGGCGCCGATGAGGTTTGCATCTCCACAGATGAGCAGCAAATGGCGCAATACCTAAACCAGCTTGATTTCATTCTGAATACTGTAGCCGCGCCGCATAAGCTGGATCCGTTTCTGCAACTGCTGAAGAAAGATGCCACCATGACATTGGTCGGTGCACCTGCCGAACCGCATCCGTCAACGGAAGTATTCAACCTGATTTTCAAGCGTCGACAGCTCGCTGGCTCGCTGATTGGCGGCGTTGCCGAAACGCAGGAGATGCTGGATTTCTGTGCCAAGCATGGTCTTGTGTCTGATATCGAAATGATTCCGATGGCTTACATTAACGAGGCCTATGAACGCATGCTGAAGAGCGATGTGAAGTACCGCTTTGTGATTGATATGAAATCGCTCGCTTGATTAACGTATAACGGGAAACCTAACATGACCACACTTTTTGACCCGATTAAAATTGGCAACATCTCACTCAATAACCGAATCGTGATGGCGCCGTTGACTCGCAACCGCGCAATTGCCGGTAATTGCCCCGGGCCGATGACCGTGGACTATTACCGTCAGCGTGCAATGGCCGGTCTGATTATTGCTGAAGCAAGTCAGATCAGCCCGATGGGTCAGGGGTATCTCGATACGCCGGGAATTTATTCTCTAGAGCAGGTTGCTGCCTGGCGCAAAGTAACGGATGCCGTGCATCAGGCCGGTGGCAAGATCGTGCTGCAACTCTGGCATGTGGGGCGTATTTCCCATTCGTCACTGCTGCCAGATGGTGCTGCCCCTGTGTCATCTTCAGCCCAGCCTTCCAAAGCGATGACATTCACGCGTAATGGTTTTGAAGCCGTATCGCCGGCGCGAGCACTTAGCGACGAAGAAATTCCTGACCTGATTGAGGATTATCGCAAAGCAGCGCGCAATGCTATGGATGCAGGCTTTGATGGCGTAGAAATTCATGCGGCCAACACCTATCTGCTCGAACAGTTTTTACGTGACAGTGTGAATGATCGCTCCGGCCTTTATGGGGGCTCGATTGAGAATCGCGCCCGCTTATTACTAGAGGTGGTACAGGCCGTGACCCGGGAAATCGGCGCAGGCCATACCGGCGTTCGTTTAAGTCCGATGACAACCTTCGGTGGTTCAACCGCGCTGGATAGCAACCCACAAGCCCTCTACAGCCACGTAGTCGAGAAGCTGGCGCCGGTAGGGCTGGCCTATCTGCATGTGATTGAAGGTGAAACAGGTAGCTCGCGACAAACTGGCGAGGCGTTTGACTACACAGCGTTACACAGCAAGTACGCGGGCGCGTGGATGGTAAATAACTGCTACACGCGTGATGAAGCGATGGCAGAAGTGGCTAGTGGCAAAGCAGATCTTGTGGCGTTCGGCCGCCCCTTTATCAGTACGCCGGATCTGGTGCGCCGTCTTAAGGACAACCTGCCGTTTAATGAACTCAAAGCCGACAAGTTGTACGGGGGTGGCGCCGAAGGCTATATCGATTATCCGGTATTGCCGGCATAAGTACGGGTCAAAGCTCCAATAAAAAACCCCGCTGCGACAGTGTCGTCAGCGGGGGTTTCTTTCCCGAAGGAAAGGTCAGAACTTACTTGGCCTTGGTGGCGCGAACTGCAGCAGTCGTTGCCTTGGTGATGTTGGCTTCGGTCAGTTCAGCAGCTTGCTTGGTTGCTTTGCTGAAGTTTTCGTAGGCATTGTTGCCAGCAGCAACCGCTTGCTTTACGGCAGCCAGAGCAACGTCAGCACCAAACGGCGAAGCCTTGGCAGCGCTAACAGCAGCTTCTTGAGCAGCCTTGTTCAGTTGATCGAATTGACCCTTGATCAGGTCAGCGATATCTTTAGCAGCACCGGTCGAGATTTCGTAAACGGTACGGGTGTAGGTCATCAGGTTTTCAGCGGCTGGCTGAACGGCCTTTGATTGCAGTGCAGCAACGTCTTGTGGTGTCTTGGCAGACAGCGCAGCGTGCGTGTGCTTCGAAGTGTTTTCCAGGGACTCACGGGCAAAGCCCAGGTTCAAAGCGGCGAGGCTTTCAACAGCGGCCAGGGCAGTGTTGGCAACCGATTGGAAGTGAGCCAGAGCAGCGCTGTTAGCGGCGATCAGTTCTTCTGGGTTAAATGGCTTAGTCATTTGTGTCTCCTAAAAAATGAATGAAATTTTTCTGGACACGATTGTAGTACAGATTGTGCGCCGCAACATGCGCGCCTAAAAATATTACAAACGCATAAATAGTCCGCACTGAATAACCTACGAAGCCCAGTATTTGTAGGGCATTGAAGCCTGA
>CAZCGW010000075.1:0-3240 GCA_964498255.1 uncultured Dechloromonas sp. | reverse complement strand
GCTTTGTGCTTAAATTAGATATCTGACTGTTTTGCTGGAGTATTGCCATGACTGACACCGCTGAAGTTTCTACAGAATTTTTAACGTTCACCGACGCTGCTGTTGCCAAGGTGGCCGATCTGATTGCCGAAGAGAACAACCCGAACCTCAAGCTGCGCGTGTTCGTGACCGGCGGGGGCTGTTCGGGTTTCTCGTATGGCTTTACGTTTGATGAAGACGTGAACGACGATGACACCACGGTTGAGAAAGGTGGCGTAACGCTGCTGATTGATTCGATGAGCTACCAGTATCTGGTGGGCGCGGAGATTGATTACACCGAAGGTCTGCAGGGTTCGCAGTTCGTCATCAGAAACCCCAACGCGACGTCTACTTGTGGTTGCGGTTCGTCGTTTTCTGTTTAATTAAACTGCGGATCGCTCAGCGGAGCGTCCGGAAGGTTTGGCTCGATTTTGGACGGTACGTCCCATGAGAGCCGGGCTTTTCGGACGTTTCGCTTTTTAAGCCTCAAGCGGGCGTGATATTGCCCAGTATGCGTGGCCCGGCCGAACCAGTAACCGCGCTCAGATTGCCCGGCAGCCCATCCAGCGTGCGCTGTGCCAGCCAGGCAAAGGCGGCCGCTTCAATAATGTTGGGGTCCATGTCGTAACGTGCGGTGGTATCCACTTGGATGTTGGGTAACTCTGCCGCCAGTGCCTGCATGAGCTGTGGATTGTGCGCACCACCACCACAAACGAGTAGTTCTACCGCGGGGCCGCAGTAATTGCGGGCGGCATCGGCCAGGGTGCGAGCAGTAAGGGCCAGTAGGGTTGCCTGTACGTCTTCCGGGCTTAGGTTAAACGGTGCGGCTTGCTCCCGTATCCATTCCAGATTGAACTGTTCGCGACCGCAGCTTTTTGGTGGCTTCTGCGCAAAGAATTCATGTGTGAGCAGTTGGTTGAGCAAGGCCTCGTTCTTTTTGCCGTTGGCAGCAAAATGTCCATCTCGATCAAAACGTTCGCCGGTGTGCGCTTCTACCCATGCATCCATCAGTACATTGCCGGGGCCGCAGTCGAAGCCGATGACACGGGCTTCGGAGCCGGGGGGCGGCAGATAGGTCAGGTTGGCCATGCCGCCAATGTTGGCGATGATGCAGCCGCCCTTTTGTCGTGATGCGTTAAAAACACTGGCATGAAAGACGGGCACGAGCGGTGCGCCCTGGCCGCCAGCCGCGATGTCACGCTGACGGAAGTCACTAATGACGGTAATGCCAGTGGCCTCTACCAATGCGTGTGGTGCATTCAGTTGCAGGGAGTAACCGCTGCCAGGTTGGTGGCGGATGGTTTGGCCGTGTGCGCCAATAGCGGCAATTTGTGCGGGGTCGATGCCGGTTTTTTGCAGGAGCGCGGCAATGGCTTGCACATAGCATTCCACCAGTGCCTGGCCGGCAATCTGACTGCGATGCAGCTCATTCTCTTGTGGGCTTTGCAGCGCCAGAAATTCCTGGCGCAAGCCGTAGGGCATGGCAATGAAGTGGTGGCCAACCAGCGTCATACGGGCACCCGTGCTGGGATCCTGGCGCATCAATACGGCATCAACGCCATCCAGACTGGTGCCGGACATGAGGCCAATGAAATGACGCACGCTGTTATCAGAAGGTTGCTGTGTCGAAGAATTCAAGCCGGTTCTCTTATCTGTTGGGTAAAATGCGCACTAATTACAACTGCAGTCTAACAAAGCTGCTGCCTCGCCGGTTGGCGTGGCATTCTGTTTTCGGGGTCGAATTTTGGAACAACACATCAAGGATGCGCTGGCACTGATCAAGCGTGGGTCGGATGAACTGCTGGTTGAGGCGGAGCTGGTTGAAAAGCTGAAGAAGGGTCAACCATTGCGCGTGAAGGCGGGTTTTGACCCAACGGCGCCGGATCTGCATCTGGGCCACACGGTGCTGATCAACAAGTTGCGTCACTTCCAGGAGCTGGGCCATGAGGTGATGTTCCTGATTGGCGACTTCACCGGCATGATTGGTGATCCGACCGGTAAGAACACGACGCGTCCACCGCTGACGCGTGAGCAGGTGGAAGAAAACGCCAAGACGTATCAGGAGCAGGTATTCCGTATTCTTGATCCGGCTAAGACACAGATCTGTTTTAACTCCAGCTGGTTTAATGAGCTGGGTGCGGCAGGCATGATCAAGCTAGCCGCACAGAACACGGTGGCACGTATGCTGGAGCGTGACGATTTCTCGAAGCGCTATGGCAATAATCAGCCGATCGCCATCCACGAATTCCTTTATCCCCTGTGTCAGGGCTACGACTCGGTGGCGATGAAGGCGGATATAGAGCTGGGTGGTACGGATCAGAAGTTCAATCTGTTGATGGGGCGTGAGCTGCAGAAGCATTACGGCCAGAGCCCGCAGTGCATTCTGACGATGCCGCTGCTGGAAGGTCTGGACGGCGTGAACAAGATGTCGAAGTCGCTGGGCAACTACGTGGGCATTACGGATGCGCCGAACGAGATGTTCGGTAAGCTGATGTCGGTATCGGACGTGCTGATGTGGCGTTACTTCGAACTATTGTCGTTCCGTAGCGAAGCCGAGATTGCCAAGTTCAAGGCAGAGATTGCCGAAGGCCGTAATCCGCGTGATGTGAAGGTGCTGCTGTGTGATGAGCTGGTGGGTCGCTTCCACGGTGCGCAGGCGGCAAAGGATGCGCTGGCTGACTTTGAAAATCGTTTCCGTCAGGGCGGCATTCCGGATGATATTGTCGAGCTGACGATTGATACGGCGGGTGCCGGTATGGGTGTGGCCCAGGCGCTCAAGCAGGCGGGGCTGGTTGCCAGTACATCGGAAGCCTTCCGTCAGATCGAAGGCGGTGGTGTGCGTGCCGATGGTGAAAAGGTGGCGGATCGTGCGCTGCAGCTGGCTGTGGGTGCCGAGGTGGTGCTGCAGGTGGGCAAGCGTAAATTTGCCCGCGTCAAAATTATTTAATAATTCTGGCGTAAGGGGGTTGCGCCCCGGGCGAACTGTTGTTAAAGTTCGCCCCCTCCTGAAGTGCGCGATATCTGTGGATGTGGCACAACACTTTAGGGGCTTGAAAAATGATTTTGGATCCCAATATCAAATTTCATGAAAAGAAGTGTTGACAGAGTGATATTTGATTGCTATAGTCTCGCTTCTCTGCTGACGGCGACATTGGTTGGTGTTAGCGGAACTGATCTTTAACAAATTAGACAACCGATAGGTGTGGGTGTTTGCTTGACGGA
>CAZCGW010000074.1:0-3248 GCA_964498255.1 uncultured Dechloromonas sp. | reverse complement strand
GATATGTTATTCAACCAACCCTTCATGAGCCTGACTTATGCAGACCTTCCCTAGACACTCTGTAGCTGTTGGAAATACTGCTGTTCGTACTGTACCGGAGAAAGGTCGTTTGCAGCGCTGTGACGACGTTTCGGGTTGTAGAACATTTCTATGTAGTTGAAGATATCGGCCCGTGCCTGATCACGGGTAATGTAGATTCTTTTGCGTACCCGCTCCCGTTTCAATAGCTGGAAGAAGCTCTCAGCGACAGCGTTGTCGTGACAGTTGCCGCGCCGGCTCATACTGGCTGACAGACCATGAGCCTTTAGGAAATCCAACCAATCCTGGCTACCGTACTGGGAGCCCTGATCCGAATGGATAATGACCTGCCCCTTGGGTCGCCTTCTAAAGACGGCCATGAGCAGCGCATTCACCACGACATCACTATTGATCCGCGGGCTCATTGACCAGCCAATTACCATTCGGGAGTACAGGTCGATCACGATGGCCAGATACAGCCACCCTTCGTGGGTGCGGATATAAGTAATATCTGTCACCCAGGCCTGATTGGGTGCTTCAACATCAAACTTCTGATTCAATTGGTTTGGCGCAATCACTGAAGGTCTACCGTACTTGCCCTTACGGCGCTTGTAACCGGTCTGGGATCGCAAGCCTTCTGCCTTCATGAGCCGACGAATCCGTTCCTTGCCGCAAGTCTCGCCCAGATCCCGCAGGTCTTTGGTGACCTTGCGGTAACCATACACACATTGGCTCTCCAGCCAGAATTGCTTGACCAGACCCAGCAACCGCCGGTTCTCAAGGCCGCGGTTAGAAACGGGTTCATGTTTCCAGGCGTAGTAACCGCTGGAATGAACCTGCATCACTTTGCAAAGCCTGCGGACAGAATACTGTTGCTCATGCTGTTTGATGAATGCGTACCTTACCGGGATTCCTTGGCAAAGTACGCTGCGGTGAGTTCAACCGGTCGACGCAACATATGCCGCGAGTCTAGCAGCTGGCGTATCAAAGCCAAGCGTTTTTCTGGGGCGTTCATTTAGCTGCTGTGCAACTTCATCCAGATATTCCTGGTTGAACTCCCTCAGATCCGTGCCTTTGGGGAAGTATTGGCGTAAGAGTCGATTAGTGTTTTCGTTCGATCCGCGTTGCCATGGGCTCCTTGGATCGCAGAAATAAACCTGTACGTTTGTTGCGATCGTGAATGATTTATGCTGCGCCATTTCTGACCCACGATCCCAAGTAAGTGTCTTCTTCAGAGTTGCAGGGATCTTATTCACTTCTCTCGTCAATGCCGTGATGACGCTGTTCGTATCTTTCCCTGCAACTTGAACCAGTATGGTGAAACGTGAATGACGCTCAACCAGCGTGGCAATATGGCTATTATGAGAGCCTGTCAGAAGATCTCCTTCCCAATGTCCGGGGACAGCTCTGTCCGCAACTTCTGCAGGCCGCTCTCTGATGGATATGGCATCAATAATTTGACCTCTCGGCCGCCCTTTAGTGGTTGATAGCTTGGATCGACGCATCATCCGGCGTGAGCGTAGATGTGCAACAAGTTCTTTCTTGAGAACACCTCTGGCCTGGATAAATAGGCTGCGGTAAATCGTCTCATGAGATATCTGCATATCTGGTTGGTCCGGAAATTCATGCTTTAGCCAGCCAGAAATCTGCTCAGGCGACCATTTCATAGCCAGTTTACTTGCGATGGTCTGACACAGGTTCGGTCGTAACGCCAACAAACAATCTTTAGGCCTGCGAGATCTTGCCCAAGCCTGCTCATCGGCAATAATTGCCCTGTATTTGATAGCGCCATGATTCTTGGAGACCTCGCGGCTAATCGTCGAAGGAGAACGGCCCAGTTCCCTGGCAATGGCTCTCAAACTCATGCTCGAGGCCAACCCGCGAGAGATGAATTCTCTCTCATGCAAAGTCAGATGTTTCGAGGCACGTGTTCTGGCGGTAGGCGCAATGCCGCCCTTCAAGGAAATCACGCCATGCACCGAACCCGCATGCTTACCGAGGGCTAAACCAATGTCTGTCAGGCTCTGGCCTGCCTGCCATCTGCGCCATAGCTCTGATTTCTCCTGATCTGATAGCCCAGGTCGTCCCATCCTTGCCATTCAACACCTCCTGATGATTTATACAGATTGTGTTGCATTGACCGGTTGAACTCACCGCGGCCTTTTTTAGGATGTCGCGCTCCTCAGTTACCCTTCGGAGCTCAGCCTTGAGCTTCCTGATCTCGGCAGCCTGCCCCTGCAACTCAATGCGCTCGGGTTCAGGCATGCTGAACTTCTTGATCCATTGGTACAGGGTTGGCTGGGAGACTCCAAGCCTCACCGCTACTTCGGCAACCGGATGACCGCTTTCTGTTACCTGTTTAACTGCACCCAATTTGAATTCATCCGTGAATCGCTTCCCGCTCATAAAACCCCCTTTGATACCTTAAGTTTAAGGCTTCAGGGTGTCTACTGTTTCGAGGGCGATTCAATCCGTTACCCAGGCTTTATTGGGAGCGCTGACGGTGAATTCACGGTTCAGGAGATTGGGCGCAATCGGTAACGAGTGCCTTGAATCTGTCGTAATCTTGAACTTGCGCTTTTGCTTGCATCGCAAGCCGAGCTTCTTACGTATCCGCTTGATGCGGCTGACCCCCACAGCAACACCATGATCAGCTAGGTCGGACTGTAAGCGTTCAGGGCCATAGGTATGCCGTGTGCGCTCATGAGCAGCCTTCACCTCGATCTCCAGTCGCGCATTTGCAATGGCTCGGGGCGACGGCCCACGCTTTGACCAGGCGTGATAGCCGCTCTCTGACACTTCTAGAACGCGGCACATGGCCGCTACCGGGTAGCTCTGTCGCAGTTGATTGATCCGTTCGTATCTCACCGCGACTCCTTCGCGAAATACGTCGCAAGCTTTTTTAGGAGATCTCGCTCCATCTTGGTTTCTGCCAGTTCTTTACGAGTTCTGGCAAGCTCAACCTCTAGTTCACTTGGTATCCGTTGCCCTTGGCCCACCGTTGATAAGTTGCCCGCGCGCGCTAAGGCTACCCATTTATGCAAACTGCTCTTGGGGACTGACAGCTGCTTTGCAGCCTGAACAATTGACATGCCAGTTTCCTCAACCAGCTTGACGGCTTCTAGCCGAAATTCTGGCGTGTACAACCCTCTTGGTATGCGTTCCATCTCTATCCTCCGAATCGGTAATTTTACGATCCGTCGGACTCCACTTTTTGCAGCCTACCTCAA
>CAZCGW010000073.1:1853-3259 GCA_964498255.1 uncultured Dechloromonas sp. | reverse complement strand
TTGCGGCTTGCTTGAATGCCTTTCCAGGCTTCGTTACGAGCCTGGGTCAGTTGTTCACCAAACGACACCGGGAGCCCAATACTTTTTGCAGCACGATCAATCGAGGCCACCGCCCGATCCAACTGATCCTTAACTGGATCAAGCGGATAGGCCTTTGCAGTGGTGTCCTTGTAATAAATCGATAGTTCATGGCCGTTAAGGTTTTTGAGGCCATCAGGCAATGTCACATCTGATTTACGGTGGAATACGATGGATTTCCCACTCACCAATTGCACTAGGTGTGAGTCGGTTTCCAGAATCTCGCCTTTATAAGGACCGCCATTTGCTCTTGCTGTGTATTCAGAGACACGCGTTCCAAAGTGGATGCGTGCATCCATGAGTTCTGTGCTCGGGACTTCTGTCAGATCGAATAGTTTTGAATGAGATGGTTCTTTTGCTGGAGATATGATTTCTTTTCCAGAATTATCGCCATGGCCTTGCTCATTAATTTTCTGCGCCGATCCTTTTTCAAATCCAGGTGGCGGAACAAAGTCGTCGCAAGAAACCGACCAAGCAATTTCGATTCCAACCTTAGAGTTAACCAACGCTTTAATTGCCTTTTCCGAAGGCTCAACCCCGCAAATAACTGAGTCAACTGCCAGATGCGCTTGCTCGGCAGGTTCAACATCTTTCAATGCCGAACTGTACTGTTGGGTTTCATGCCCATATAAAAACCCGATGCTTCGAGCATGGTGTCTCGTCTCATCCAATTGTTTTTCTAGAATGCTCATGGCGTATTCTGGATATTCCATGGCACCCTTTTTAATATTGGAAAATATTTCGGCTTCGCGGCTATTTAGTTCAGCGTTATTCACCTGGATCTCCTATTCAGATTTTTTTAATTAATCAATTCAACGCTTGTCTGACATCGAAGAGTCTTTTTTACGACCCAACGACTGCTGACGAATTTTTTCCATGAGCCTTTGACCTTCGGCAGCGGCATCAGCAGCAATTTCCGGGCGGAAAGTACGGAGCGATTCAACGTTCGTTGATCGTTGTGTTTTCTCACGGCGTTTTGCAGCGACAGCTGGGGAGTAGCCAACGGTGAATGTTCCGTTGTGCATTGCTCGGACGAGCGCCCCTGCGAACAGCACGAGGTTCTTACGGATGGTGCCTGCCTGTCGTGCGCCTTCGAGTTCGTCCAGGAGAATCTGGTGTTGAGCTTGGGGAAGGGTTGCCAGAATCCCGGTCAGCGCAGTGCGCTCCTCTGTCGAACAGATCGGCCAGATGAGATCGGTAAGGGTTGGCTGGTTTGTTTCGATTTCAGAATCACCACCACAACCACGCGGCAGTTCCTGACCGTGTGGATAAATTTCCTCGTTGCGGTTGTTGTGATTAAGTGATGGTTCAGTGGTGGTTATGGGTGC
>CAZCGW010000073.1:0-1753 GCA_964498255.1 uncultured Dechloromonas sp. | reverse complement strand
GCAACAGACGGGAAACAGTTCGTTCCTTCGTCGTTGGCGCTGTCGGCAAGTGCGAGTAAGATCATCTTTTTTGCTGACTGGATGTTTACCTTCCAGACGTCAGTCATCAGCGCAATGCTCATAGCGCTACCTCGCGTGAAGCTTGGTTGCTCTTGGTCTTTCTGAGAGCCTCTACGTTGATTTTGTAAAGCGCTGTAGGGATATCTGCTCGTTTCTCGATATGGATCACGCCAGCAGCGTTTAATTGGCTAAATTCGCGGCAGATTTCGTCTTCAGACATCGACGTTCGTTGCAATACGTCCTGCATGTCTGAAAGGACACCATACCCATCGTCATTGGCATCAGATGCCAAAACGAGCATGACCATCTTGTTTGTTTCGTTCAGGCGCGAATCCCAAACTTTTTGCATTAATGCAAGGCTCATACAGAACCTCCGTAAATACGTGATGCAAGAATTGGGCGGAGCGTTTCACCTAAAATGGCAAGGCAACGTGACGGTTGCATACCTTTAACCATTCCTTGAAAGGAAAAACGCTCCATGGAAACACGCAGCAACATTGCAGAAGAAGCCTTGTTGATCTCTGAGAAGATTGAGAGCTTCACGAAATTTGGAATTAGTCTGACTGCTGGAGCGATTTTGCTCTTGGCAAATTTCCTAAATAATTTAATGAGCGCGCCAAAATTCAAAGATGATTCAGCAACTATAAATCTCGTCCTATATCTAATGGATGCAGGCATTGGTCTTTTATTAGGTCTGTTTGCATTGTTGGCAAAAGACACCATAAAGCGTGAGAAATGGCTTAAAACAAGAGGCGTAACTTCAACAACTGACGCGTCGCGTAGATTAAAATGGGTATGGGTTCCAGTAAGTTTGTTTATTTTTGTAGCATATATTCTTGTTTCGTACAGACTGATATTTTCACGATGATTAGGCATTGATTCGGTGAGGCTGGTCCGGTTGTGCTTTTTCATTTTGCATTCCTTGCTGCCAAATATATGAGAAATGCAACAATTACAACGGCGGTTGGGATTGTTAACACGTACACCAAAGCAGAGACTAATTTCAGTGGTCCAGCCTCAATAAACATTTCCGCAAAGAAATAAAGCGCCACAACAAAAAGCATTCCTAGAGCAATGCATATATATTTGTAGTCCGATGATATGAATTCATTCCAGAGCGTGTTTTTATTTTGAATGTCTGGGAATCCATTAAACATCCATACTGAATAACTCGTACCAAAGCCGATTACAGCAGCAATTGCCACAAGCCCCAAAGGAGGAATTTTTCCTGCAAAGGCATAGATTAGAGTGGTAATGGCAAGCGTATAAACAAGCGCCCTTATAACCATGCCAAATCGGCTGCAAGGTACAAGTGTGTATATGCCTGAGTTACTTTTATATTTAAGCCAATCCATTACTCGCTCCTCTCGTAATCAAGGCGAAGCAGAGTTAATTCGTGCGCGTTAACTTCAAATAACTCTTCTGTTTCTGTGTTCTGTATCCAGACCAAACCGATGCGGCTTGGAATTTCATCTGGCACCAAAACAACTTCTTGGTTGTCCCAGGTGGCAATGAATACCGGCTGACCGCTGACGCCTTCCGGGTATTCGCCGCCTTCATCCGAATCATCATTAAAGGTGGCAGTGGCACCGGACTGTGTTGCAGCATTTGGGTTGCTGCTTGAGTCGCCTGCATCTTTCGGCGGCAATGATGGGCCACGAGTTTTCGGCTCTGTTGATGCCTGAACGCGTGG
>CAZCGW010000072.1:0-3534 GCA_964498255.1 uncultured Dechloromonas sp. | reverse complement strand
TCAATTTAATGAGCATCTTCAGCAAAAGTGAGCACCTTCAGCAGAATTTGGCGGAAGCTTTCGAGCGGTAAAGATCAGGAGAAGTGTCCGCCACAAATTAACGAAAAATTGTGATTCAGCAGTTATCAGTGTGTCTGAAGTTTTTCCTGTAGCCAGACTTTGATCAGCGATTGGTAAGGAACGTCGCGTGAATTAGCTGCTGCTTTGATCGAATCCAGCAGGTGTTGTGGCAGGCGTAGGGATATGGTTTTGGTTGTGGGCTTCAGGTTGGGCAAAGCAACTTGCTTGGCTTGGGTCCAGTCCAAAAACTCGCTTGAGTCATGCGATTCCCAGAACTTGCGTTCTTCGACCTCGTTCTTGAAAGACGGGATCTTTTTAGCTGTCTTTGTCATAAACGGCCCTTTCTTTCTTGTGCATATCTCTTGCCGAGATAACGCGGATTAGCTGCCCAGATTGGCGCAAGGTGAAGGTAATGTGTAAGCGTCGCTCGGAATCTGTTTTACCTAGGGCGTGAAGCCTGATTTCCTGATGGCTGTGCTTGACATCTTCTATGACAAGCAGTGGTGCGTTGAAAAAAACCTGTTCGGCTTCGGCCATGGAAACAGTGTGCTTATCGTTTTTTCGATTGTTACCTTCATCCCAATCGAAGCCGAGAATACTCCGTAAGTTGATCATAATTGTATATTATAGACACATACAGATATCGGCAATAATCATGGCGGTTCTGAAGTGAGTATTGTGGATGGGGCAGATATTTGCCGTGCCAAATACTGGCACGAGCGTGCTATTATTTGGACATGTCGATAAAGCATGCTCTTTTCTCGGAAAGCCAAGCCAAAGTCCTGTTCTGGATCTTTGGTCAGCCAGGGCGTTCTTACCATTTGAGCGAATTGCGTCGATTAACGGGGCTGGGCAGCGCTTCGCTGCAACGGGAGATTAACCGTTTGGTCGATGCAAAACTGGCAACTTCCGAAATGGTTGGTAACCAACGCCAGATTACCGCGAACGGCAATAGCCCGGTCTTTAATGAGCTCTGTACACTGACCCGAAAAGTAGTGGGTATCGTCCCGATGCTGCAAGACGCATTGAGTATCATCGGAAACAAAATTGTTCTTGCTCTAGTCTTCGGTTCAGTTGCCAAGGAAACAGATACCGCTACGAGCGATATTGATGTCATGTTGGTGGGGCCCAATTTAACGTTGGCCGAAGTGCTTGAAGTCCTGATGCCTGTTGAGACCATGCTGGATCGTAAAATCAACCCGACCTGTTATACGGTTGATGAATTCAAGAAAAGACTGGGTGACCCGGACTCCTTTGTGAATCGGGTATTAGACCAGTCAACCATCAAACTGATCGGGGATGCCGATGCCTTCAGAAGCGCTCAGTAATCTCGCCAAAATCGGCAAGATCAAAGACGAGCCGATGAATCGTGCCGAGGTTGATCGCATGCTGGTCATGGCTCGTAAGCGCCTTGAGGACGCAAGTTTTTTACAGATCTCGCAAGAAGGTCGTTTCACAAGTGCTTACAACGCAATTCATGCCGCTGCTTTGGCTGCACTTCGTTGGCATGGCTATCGAAGTGAAAACCGATACATCGTCTTTCAATCGCTGGGAAACACACTTGACTGGCCAGCCAACAAGTGGCGCGTGCTGGATGCTGCTCATCAAAAACGCAACCTCGCAGAGTATGAAGGTTTCCTTGAAATTGAGGAATCAACTATTGCAGAGCTGCAGCGCCTCGCTAACGAACTGATTGCCGACGTGGAAAAGCTGGTCACCTCTTCGTAAGACTTGGTGCCGATCTTTTGTATCAATACAAAACCAAGCAAAACGCTCAACTTTTATTGGCTATGGCAGGATAGGCTTGCCGCCGGTGTTTGTCTTACAGGGGGTGTGCGAGTAACGAAGAAGTGCTTTGTGCTGCTACAAACCTTACTGATTTGCTCGGTTTTGTATTGATACAAAAGATCCCATCTTCAGAGCCGTCTGTAAGAAAAATGGCGCCATGAGGCCTATCCTGCCTTAAATTGTTTTTTATGCCGCAGTGGCTACTTAGGAAATTGAATACACAGACTTTCCACTTCCGAACCTAACGTTGTACAGCATTTGCGATGGTGAGTGGATATGAGTAATTGTTGCTGCTGCGGCTGGCGAGGTCAAAATGGGCGTCTTGTACCCGGACACAAACATGTTTTTTATCAGAATGTTTTCGGTTTCGGAAAAATTTCAATCCATGCTGCGATACCGCCGCCATTTCTGGGTTCAAGTTTTACATGCCACCCATGGACATTTGCTAGTTCACGAACGATGGCTAAACCCAAGCCTGCGCCACCTGTGCTGGAACTTCTTGACCCCTCGATGCGTTCAAACGGCAAAAAAACGGATTCGATTTTTTCTGGTGGTATTCCGGGGCCTTGATCAAGTACGCCAATCCGGCAAATTTTCTCATCGTATTTGCAGACCAAATTGATTTTGCCGATTGGAGCATAGCGTAATGCATTCTCAATCAAATTGCTGAGGGCCCGGCGTAGAGAAAGGGCAGGTAATGAAATCTCAATGTTTGGACTGCAATCGACACTAATGCACTCGTGAGCCTCGCTTTGCTCAATAAGCTCTGTCAGCAATTGATAAACGTTGATCCTGGAGAGATGTTCCTTATCTAATCCTCGCGCAAGGTCGAGAATCGTGCCAATCAGTTGGTTCATTTCATTGATGTCTGTTTCCAACCTCGTGATCAATTTGGGTGTTGGTGATTCTTTAAGGAGTTCGAGCGCCAAACGCATTCTGGCAAGTGGTGTCCTAAGATCATGTGAAATGCCCGCCAAGATCGTGGTTCTTGCGGTCAAGAGTCTCTGGACTTGACGAGCCATCGTATTGAAACGATCGGCCAGTTCCCGTAGCTCTTTTGGCCAAGCATTAGGATGCAATTCTCGATATTCCCCCTGGCCTAATTGCTGGGCTGCCAAGTCCAGCTTGGCCAATGGTAAGGTAATACTTTTGGCGAGTAGGTGAGCGAGCAGAACAGCTACCAACAAGCCGATCAGGAGAAAAACGATAATCGCAGATAATGGTTGAATGCCAATGCTGTCTTTAGGTATGCCGACATAGATCGTTTGATGCTTCGACGGAATAGATGCCCAGTACCAGGTTTGATGATTGGTTGTGTCAGCCAGAAAGCTTGGAGCGTGGCCAATTCTGGCAGCTAAGGCTTGTTCCAGAAATGTAAAATAGGGCGGGCGCCAGCTTGATGTTGGGTTTGCTAAAGGTTCAACCCTGAGTGCGATAGCGTGATGCTCTATCAGTTCTTTTTCAAAGGCGGGCTGCTTATCATCCGGAAGTTCAGACCAGGTTTGGGCTGACAGCACCATGAGGCTCGCAAGGTCATCTGCAGATCCCTGGGCGACAGGAAGAAGCAGGTATTTTACGAGCGCCGCTGCGACAACGAGTTCGACAAAGAATAATGCCAACGTCAAAAGAAGCGTGTTACGTTTCGCAAGGCTCATGGCGTTTTGATGTGACCCTGTCCGGCAGGAG
>CAZCGW010000071.1:0-3875 GCA_964498255.1 uncultured Dechloromonas sp. | reverse complement strand
TCACCCTTCTCTTCCGACTTGCAGCCGATATTGCCGAGCAACCCGGTTAACAGTGCGCGGTGTATCTGTTCATAGGTCGCAGGCGTGGCGTTGAACTTCCAGCCCAGCTCTCCGGCCAGCGTATGTAACTGCCCATGGATATCGCGCCACTCACGTAGGCGAAGAATCGACAGAAAATGCTTCTGACAGAACTGCGTTAATTTGCGCGACGAGTTGTGCTTCATCGCCTCGTCGTACCAGGCCCAGAGCTTGAGCCAGGCCATAAATTCGGATTGCTCTTCCGGCCCGAACATAATGCGGCGATGCGCTTCATCAGCCGCCTGTTGCTGTTCGGGTGGACGAAGTCGTGGATCTTGCGCACCCAATGCGCTGGCGATAATCATCAACTCGGTAAGGCAATGGTTATCCCGTGCGGCCAGCACCATGCGGCCTAAACGCGGATCCAGCGGCAGGCGTGCCAGATCACGCCCAACCGGCGTTAGCCGTTGTTGGCCATCTACTGCACCCAGCTCTTGCAACAAAGTCAGACCATCGCGAATGGCCTTATCCGGCGGCGGTTCGAGAAACGGAAACTGCGTCACATCGCCCAGCTTCAGATCCAGCATTCGCAAAATCACGCTAGCGAGTGATGACCGCAGAATCTCCGGATCCGTAAACTCATCGCGAGCCTCAAAATCTAATTCGTCATAAAGCCGAATACAGATGCCATCCGCCACGCGGCCACAACGCCCTGCACGCTGTCGTGCCGCTGCGCGGGAAATCTTTTCAATCTGTAGCTGCTCGACCTTGCTACGGTAAGAATACCGTTTGACCCGTGCCAAGCCGGCATCCACCACATAACGGATACCCGGCACAGTGAGTGAGGTCTCGGCCACATTGGTAGCCAGCACCACGCGTCGACCGCTGTGCCCACGGAACACGCGATCCTGCTCTTCAGCCGACAAGCGGGAATACAAAGGCAGAATCTCGGTGTGCGGTGGGTGACGCTTGCGCAGCACTTCAGCCGCATCCCGAATCTCACGTTCGCCGGGCAAGAACACCAAGACATCCCCGCTGCCACAGCGAGCGAGCTCATCAACCGCATCGCTAATGGCTTCATAGAGACGATCTTCATCGGCCTCGCGTTCTTCTCGGCTGGATTTTGCCGGCTCGCGAGAAGACGACAGCCCGGCCTTTGCCGCTACTTTCTGATCGCGCGGATCCTCAATCGGCCGCCAACGCACCTCAACCGGATAAAGCCGACCGGAGACTTCAATCACCGGTGCCGGCTTGCCATTCATGGTGAAGTGCTTTGAAAAGCGTTCGGCATCAATCGTGGCCGAGGTAATGATCACCTTCAAATCCGGACGCTTGACCAGCACGCGCTTCAGATAACCCAACAGAAAATCAATATTCAGGCTGCGTTCATGGGCCTCATCGATGATGATTGTGTCGTAGGCTTTGAGTAGCGGGTCATGCTGTGACTCGGCCAGCAGAATGCCATCCGTCATCAGCTTGATCAGCGAATCCGGTGCCGTGCGATCCTGGAAGCGAATTTTGACACCGACGCCTTCGCCAATCCGTGTATCCAGTTCTTCAGCGACACGCCGCGCGACCGAACGTGCGGCCAATCGCCTTGGCTGAGTATGGCCTATCAGGCCCTGAACACCCCGCCCTAACTCAAGGCAGATCTTCGGGAGTTGTGTCGTTTTACCTGAGCCCGTTTCACCACAGACAATCACCACCGGGTTGGCCATAATGGCCGCGGCAATCTCTTCTTTGCGGCCACTAACCGGTAAGTCTTCTGGAAAACGGATCTTCCCCGCCATGTCGGCCAGTCGCGCCTCGCGAGCAGCAATCAAAGCGGCAGTTTTAGGGCTAGTTTTGGCGGGAGCAGAACCTCTCATAGCCGCTATTTTAACGGCCGCGCGGGATCGAATGCGGTAAAATGCATCGCAATATTTTTAATTCGAACGACACCATCGTGAGCCACGAAAAATCTCCTGCTACAGCAACGCCTGCCGCCTCCAACTTCCTGGTGCAAGTGGTCGAACAGGGATTATCCGATGGCAAATACGCCAGCCGTCATTGGTCTGGAAAACCGGGCCCGGCAGCGCAGCAAAAGGCTGGCGCATTAGACCCTGCCGCGATTCGTACGCGTTTTCCGCCAGAGCCTAATGGTTACCTGCACTTCGGTCACGCTAAATCCATCTGTCTGAACTTCGGCCTGGCCGAGCGCTTTGGTGGCGCCTGCCACATGCGCTTCGACGACACGAATCCGGCCAAGGAAGAACAGGAATACGTCGATTCTATTATCGAATCGGTAAAGTGGCTGGGCTTTGGCTGGCAATTCCAGAACGAAACCAACCTCTACTTCGCCTCGGATTATTTCGACTGGCTTTACCAATTCGCCGAAAAGCTCATCGAAGCAGGTCATGCGTACATAGACGAACAAAGCGCGGACGAAATTCGACAGAATCGTGGCACGCTCACCCAGCCCGGCACCAATTCGCCATGGCGAGATCGCCCTGCTGCCGAAAGTCTGGATCTGTTCCGTCGCATGAAGGCAAAAGAATTCGGTGATGGCAGTCTGGTACTGCGCCTCAAGATTGACATGTCGTCTGGCAACATCAACCTACGCGATCCTCTGGCCTATCGCATTCGACATGCACATCATCACCGCACGGGTGATACCTGGTGCATCTACCCGCTGTATGACTTCACGCATGGTGTATCGGATAGCCTGGAAAACATCACTCACTCCATCTGCACGCTGGAGTTCGAATCGCATCGTCCGCTCTACGACTGGCTGAATGAACGTCTGGCTGAACTCGGCTGCCTGAACACCCCGCTGCCACAGCAGTACGAATTCTCCCGTCTCAATCTCACCTATGTCGTGCTATCGAAACGCAAGCTCATTCAGCTCGTCGAAGAAAATCACGTACAAGGCTGGGACGATCCGCGCATGCCCACACTGGTCGGTGCGCGACGTCGAGGTTACACCCCGGCTGGTTTCCGCCTCTTTGCAGAGCGTATTGGCGTATCACGGTCCGACTCACTGATCGATTACACCGTACTCGAAGACTGCATGCGCGAAGATCTCAACATCGCCGCCGAGCGCCGCATTGCTGTACTCGACCCGATCAAACTGGTCATCACCAATTATCCGGAAGGCCAATCGGAAATCTGCCACGCGCCGAATCATCCGCTCAAACCAGAACTCGGCAAGCGCGAGATTCCGTTCTCGCGCGAACTCTGGATTGAACGTGAAGATTTTGCCGAAGAACCGCCGAAAGGCTTCCACCGGCTCTACCCTGGCAACAAGGTACGACTGCGTTACGGCTTCGTTATCGAATGTACCGGTTGCGACAAAGATGCTGATGGCAACGTTACCACCGTATACGCGACTTACTTCGAAGACTCGAAGAGTGGCACACCGGGCGCCGATAACTACAAGGTTAAAGGCAACAGCCACTGGATTTCAGTACCACACGCCTGCGCCGCCGAAGTGCGTCTCTATGACCGTCTCTTCAAACGCGCAAATCCGGGCGGCAAGCTACCGGATACGCCAGAGGGTGAAGTGCGTGACTTCCTTGATGACCTTAATCCAGACAGCGTTTCCACCATCCAGGCACAAGTAGAAGGTGGCCTCGTCAACGTTGCGCCGGAAACCATCTTCCAGTTTGAACGTCACGGTTACTTCGTTGCTGATCGATTCGATACGCAACCTGGCAAGCCGGTATTCAACCGTACCGTCACGCTACGCGACAGCTGGGGCAAGGCGGCTCAATAGCTGCTTTACAACCTAGCTTCGATCGGATCAAACATGGATTGCCGTCCGAACTGCGGCGCCTGCTGTATTGCGCCTTCCATCAGCAGCGCTATTCCCGGCATGC
>CAZCGW010000070.1:0-4060 GCA_964498255.1 uncultured Dechloromonas sp. | reverse complement strand
CCGCGAAGGTGGCCGTACCGTTGGCGCCGGCGTCGTCTCGAAAATCATCGAGTAATTCCGCTGATTAACCGGGCGCCCCAGCCACAAGCTGGCGGTGTCCGGGAGCGGCTTTGCAGAGATGTAAATCTTCTGTATAGTGCGCCGCTCGTTGTTCTTTAATTGCTCTTTTACTGCTCTTTGGATGTCACCATGCAAAACCAAAAAATCCGTATTCGCCTTAAAGCTTACGACTATCGCTTGATCGATCAGTCGGCACAGGAAATCGTAGAAACCGCTAAGCGCACGGGCGCTGTTGTCCGCGGTCCGGTTCCTCTGCCAACGCGTAAGCAGCGCTTTGACATTCTGCGTTCGCCACACGTTAACAAAACGTCGCGTGACCAGCTCGAAATCCGTACGCACCTGCGCCTGATGGACATCATCGATCCAACCGATAAAACGGTTGACGCACTGATGAAGCTGGATCTGCCGGCTGGCGTAGACGTCGAAATCAAGTTGCAGTAATACCGGGAACGTAGTATAGTTTCCGGCTTTCCTGGCTCCGAGTTATCGGGGCCAATGTAGTTCCTGTTGTATCTAAACCGACGCCGGCCAATCGCAGCCGGTGATTAGGAGAATAATAGATGAGTCTAGGCCTTGTAGGACGCAAGGTCGGCATGACGCGCATCTTTGCCGAGGATGGTGTTTCCATCCCTGTCACAGTGCTCGATGTGTCGAATAATCGCGTCGCACAAATCAAGACGCCCGAAACGGACGGCTACGCCGCTGTTCAGGTTGCATTCGGTCAACGCCGTGCTTCGCGCATGACGAAGGCATTGAGTGGTCACCTGGCAAAAGCTGGTGTTGAGTCCTCGCGCGTTCTCAAAGAATTCACAGTTGCTGCAGATGCGCTCGACGGCTTCAAGCCGGGCGATGCTATCGCTGCGACTATTTTTGAAGCCGGCCAAAAGGTCGACGTCACCGGTGTAACGATCGGTAAGGGCTTTGCTGGCGGTATCAAGCGCCACCACTTCAGCTCGAACCGCGCATCGCACGGTAACTCGTTGTCGCACAATGCGCCTGGCTCGATCGGTATGGCACAAGATCCGGGTCGTGTTTTCCCGGGTAAGCGCATGGCCGGTCACCTCGGTGACGTTCAGCGTACGGCTCAGAACCTGGTTGTGGTTCGTGTCGATGCAGAGCGTCAGCTCCTCCTCGTCAAGGGTGCTGTTCCTGGCTCCCGCGGTTCAGACGTCGTTGTGCGTCCTGCCGTTAAGGCCTAAGGGGATACCATGGAACTGAAGATTATTAACGATCAAGGCCAAGAAGCGAGCCGTTTGCAAGCTTCGGACGTACTGTTCGGTCGCGAATACAACGAGAATCTGGTGCATCAACTGGTGATTGGCTACCAAGCTAACGCCCGTAGTGCCAACTCGAAGCAAAAGGGTCGTGACGACGTTGCTCACACGACCCACAAGCCATGGCGCCAAAAGGGTACGGGTAATGCCCGTTCCGGTATGACGTCTAGCCCGATCTGGCGTGGAGGCGGTCGCGCATTCCCGAACTCGCCTGAGCAGAACTACGCACACAAAATTAACCGCAAAATGTATCGTGCCGGTATGGCCACCATTCTGTCGCAGCTCGTTCGCGAAGACCGTCTGGCTGTAGTCGATGCATTCGCTGTTGAAGCACCTAAGACCAAGCTGTTCGCACAGAAGGTCAAGAACATGGGCTTTGACCAAGTGCTGGTTATCACGGATAACCTGGACGAAAACCTGTGGCTCTCGTCGCGCAACCTGCCTAACGTGCTGGTGCTCGAAGCCAAGGAAACCGATCCAGTATCGCTCGTTCGCTACGCAAAAGTCGTGGTAACGCGTGATGCCGTGGCCAAGTTTGAGGAGATGTGGGGATGAACCAGGAACGACTGTTACAGGTATTGCTGGCACCCCAGGTATCTGAAAAAGCTACCTACGTTGCCGACAAGAACAACCAAGTGGTCTTCAAAGTAGCCGCTGACGCGACTAAGCCAGAGATCAAGGCTGCTGTTGAGCTGCTATTCAAGGTCGAAGTTGACGCTGTTCAAGTCCTGAATGTTAAGGGCAAGGTCAAGCGCCGCGGTGCAATTACGGGTCGCCGTAAGGGCTGGAAGAAGGCATTCGTATGCCTGAAGCCGGGCCAAGAGATCCAGTTTGCTGAAGGAGGGGTGGCATAATGGCACTCGTCAAAGTCAAACCAACATCGCCCGGTCGTCGTGGCGTCGTTAAGGTTGTACACGAGAATCTGCACAAGGGTCGCCCTCACGCAGCGCTCGTTGAAAAACAATCGAAGAACGCCGGTCGTAACAACAACGGCCGTATCACCGTGCGTCACCAGGGTGGTGGTTCGAAGCAACACTATCGCCTGATCGACTTCAAGCGTAACAAAGATGGCATCCCGGGCAAGATCGAACGCCTGGAGTATGACCCTAACCGTACTGCGCACATCGCTCTGGTGTTGTATGCAGATGGTGAGCGTCGTTACATCATCGCCCCGCGTGGTCTGGAAGCTGGCGCAACCATCATGAGTGGTTCGGAAGCCCCGATCAAAACGGGTAACGCACTGCCAATCCGCAACATCCCGGTGGGTACCACTATTCACTGTATCGAAATGATTCCAGGCAAGGGTGCCCAAATGGCACGTTCGGCTGGCGCTTCGGTTCAGCTGATGGCCCGCGAAGGTGTTTATGCTCAGGTTCGTCTGCGCTCTGGCGAAGTTCGCCGTGTGCACGTTGAATGCCGCGCCACCATTGGCGAAGTCAGCAACGAAGAAAACAACCTGCGCAAGCTGGGTAAAGCCGGTGCCACCCGTTGGCGTGGTATCCGTCCGACCGTTCGTGGTGTTGCCATGAACCCAATCGATCACCCGCACGGTGGTGGTGAAGGTCGTACGGGCGAAGGTCGCGTACCTGTCTCGCCATGGGGTACCCCTGCCAAGGGTTACCGTACCCGTAGCAACAAGCGTACGACCAGCATGATCGTGCAGCGTCGTCACAAGAAATAAGGAATAGACCATGACTCGTTCACTGAAAAAAGGTCCGTTCGTTGATGCGCACCTCATCAAAAAGGTCGAAGCAGCGATTGCCAGCAATGACAAGCGCCCAATCAAGACCTGGTCTCGTCGTTCGACAGTGCTGCCCGAGTTTCTCGGCCTGACACTGGCGGTTCATAACGGTCGTCAGCACGTTCCCGTGTTTGTGACTGAAAACATGGTTGGCCACAAGCTTGGCGAGTTCTCTCTGACGCGTACGTTCAGAGGTCACGTTGCCGGCAAGAAAGCCAAGAAGTAAGGAGCCGATGATGGAAACTCGTGCTGTACTGCGCGGCGTGCGCCTCTCGGCGCAAAAAGGCCGTCTCGTTGCTGACCTCGTTCGCGGCAAGTCCGTGGGCCAGGCCCTAAGCATCCTGGCATACTCCCCTAAAAAGGGTGCCCTGATCGTTAAGAAGGTGATTGAATCTGCAATCGCCAATGCCGAGCACAATGAAGGTGCCGACATTGATGAGCTGATCGTCAAAACCATCTACGTCGAAAAGGGTATGGTGCTCAAGCGCTTCACTGCGCGCGCCAAGGGCCGTGGTAACCGTATCACCAAGCCAACCTGTCACGTTTTCGTGACCGTGGGCAACTAAGGAATCGCTATGGGACAGAAAATTCACCCAACTGGCTTCCGCCTCAGCGTTACGCGTGACTGGAACTCGCGTTGGTATGCTAGCGATAAGGATTTCGCTGGCATGCTGGCCGAGGATAATAAAGTCCGCGTCTACCTGAAGAAGAAGCTCGCTCACGCATCCGTGGGCAAGGTTCTGATCGAGCGTCCTGCCAAGAACGCCCGTGTAACTGTATTCTCGGCTCGTCCGGGTGTGGTTATCGGCAAGAAAGGCGAAGAAATTGATCAGCTGCGTTCGGATCTGCAAAAGATCATGGGCGTGCCTGTTCACGTTTCGATCGAAGAAATCCGCAAGCCGGAAACTGATGCTCAGCTGATCGCCGATTCGATCGCGCAACAGCTGGAAAAGCGCATCATGTTCCGTCGCGCCATGAAGCGTGC
>CAZCGW010000069.1:0-4104 GCA_964498255.1 uncultured Dechloromonas sp. | reverse complement strand
ACGTTAAGCTAACCAGTACTAATTGCCCGTGCGGCTTGACCCTATAACCTTGAATTAGGTTATGCAAGCTCTAAGTTAAAAAATACGCAGTACGCTGCAATCACATACAAAACAAAGTCGGTATACAACGAGTGCCTTAACAAGCCTCAACCCTTCTCCAGATACGGTCTGTTGACCTAAACACCAACAGACCACCCCCTTCGCTTGGCGGCAATAGCCTTTCGGACCCACCCCTTCCCATCTCGAACAGGACCGTGAAACGAATGAGCGCCAATGATAGTGAGCACTTCGCTCGCGAAAGTAGGTCACCGCCAGGCACCCCATTCAAAAAACCCCATCACTCCTAAAAGAGTGGTGGGGTTTTTTACTTACACCTTGGTTACCGCTTCCTGAACGAGTCGCCTTCCCTTATCATCAACGCTTTGCTAGAACTGCCGGAGCAGGATCATGATCATGATCGATTACAAGAATGGTATTTACGCTGTCGATTCGGACTACGTCCGCCCGATTCTGGATGCGATTCATCTGATCGAAGATAGTGGTGAGTTGGCGATTATTGACACGGCACATAACGGTGCTTGGCCGCAAGTGGAAGCGGCGTTGGCTAAGATTGGGCGTAAGCCAGAAGATGTGAAGTGGCTGATTCTGACGCACGTGCATCTCGATCATGCTGGCGGTGCAGGAATCTTTATGTCGAAGCTGCCGAACGCTACGCTGGTGGTTCACGAGCGTGGTGCACGTCATATGGCGGACCCGAGTAAGCTCTACGCTGGCGTTGAGGTGGTTTATGGCAAAGAAAATGCCAAACGTCTGTACGGCGATCTGTTGCCAATCCCTGAAGCACGCATTCAGGTAGGAAAACACGGGGACCAGTTAGCACTGGGCGAGCGTACGCTGGAGATTCTTTATACACCGGGGCACGCCCGTCACCACATCAGTATTGTGGATCACGCCGCGAAGGGCGTTTTCTCGGGTGATACCTTTGGTTTGTCGTACCGCGAGCTGGATGTAGACGGCAAAGCCTTTATTTTCCCGACAACCACGCCCGTCAACTTTGAACCAGATGCGATGCACGATTCGATTGAATTAATGCGTTCCTTTAAACCGCACGGTATTTATCTGACGCATTACAGTCAGGTGACCGAAGTGGACAAATTGGCCGATGATTTACACCGACATATTGATGCGCTCGTAGATATTACGAATAAAGCACCGGGTCAGGGTGATGTACGTAAGCAAGCGATTGAAGCATCGATGACCGAGTATTTGCTCAAGGAAGTCCGTGCACATGGTTGCGATCTTCCAGATGCTGCGATCAAAGAGATCTTCGCGACCGATCTGGATCTGAATGCGCAGGGCCTGGAATACTGGAAACAGCAAGAAGAGAAAAAGGCTGCCTAGTACTCATGTCGGCCGGGCTTGATCCTCATCCGCATGCGCGACGTTTTGGCGGTATTGACCGTCTTTATGGATCTAGTGCACTCAATCGTCTTGCAACCGCGCATGCCATCGTCATTGGTATTGGCGGTGTGGGGTCCTGGGCCGCAGAAGCCCTGGCGCGGAGTGGTATTGGCCGTCTGACTTTGATTGATATGGATCATGTGGCAGAGTCGAATTTCAATAGGCAACTGCATGCGCTGGAACCAAGCCTGGGACAAGCCAAAGTGGAGGCGATGGCGCAACGGATTGCGCTGATTAACCCTGCCTGTGAGGTCCACTGTGTAGATGATTTTTTAAGCCCTGAGAATGTGGGCGAACTGATTGGCACCGATGCGCAGACACTGGTGTTAGATGCAATGGACCAGGTGGCTGCCAAGGTTGCGTTGTTGGCCTGGTGCAAACGCCATAGGCAGGCGGTCGTTACCTGTGGGGCGGCAGGCGGCAAGTTGCGTGGCGAGCTCGTGCAGATGGGTGATTTAAGCGAAACAACCCAGGACCCTTTGCTGGCCAAGGTGCGTAGCTGTTTGCGCCGGGACCACGGTTTTCCGGCGGGACAGCTCAAACCCGCTAAGGTGGGTTCGTCTAAGAAGACGCGTTTTGGTGTGAGTGCGGTATTTTCAACAGAGCCAGTGAAACGCCCGATGCAAGAAGGTGATAGCTGTGCACCCTTTGATCCTACTGGCGGCGCCCCCCTAGCTTGTGCTGGTTACGGTTCGTTGGTCACGGTGACTGCCGTATTCGGTATGGTGGCTTCCGGGCTGTTGATTGATCGGGCCCTTACGCGTTAATGAGATAATGTCGGCATGACAAGTACCAAGCAAATTCCCTGGCAAGACGAATGGACGCTGAATCATCCAAAGATGGATGAAACGCATCACGAATTTATCGCCGAAATTAATCACATGCTGGCTGTGCCTGATGACGAAATGCTGGCCGCCGTCGATCAGTTTATCGACCATACCGTTGCGCACTTCGAGCAGGAGCGCGTGTGGATGGAAAACACGAACTTCCCGCCCAAAGGCTGCCACATCGGTGAACACGACCGTGTGCTGGCCATTGTGCAGCAGGTGCGCCAGATGGTGGCCGGCGGCGATTACGCTATTGGTCGCCGTTTAGCGGAAGAGCTGGTCCCCTGGTTCAACCAGCACGCGCAAACGATGGATGCGGCCTTGGCCTATGTGTTGATTGAAGGCCCCGATGCTGAAGGTGCGCCGAAGTCTCATGACGGGTGTGCCTGCTGATGCATCGCCGTCAATTTTTATCCCGTTTTTTATTATTGCCCGTGGCTGTCAGCCTGGGTGTTGCCACGAGCGCTTGCTCTGAAAGGAAGAAAATGACTTTGAAGATTGAAGATCTGGAAGTAGGTACCGGTGCCGAGGCACAAGCGGGTCAGATGGTGACGGTGCATTACACCGGCTGGCTGACGGATGGCCAGAAGTTTGATTCGAGCAAGGATCGTAACGACCCATTCGTGTTCCCGCTGGGCCAGGGCATGGTCATTAAGGGTTGGGATCAGGGCGTGGTCGGCATGAAGGTGGGCGGCAAGCGCAAGCTGACGATTCCGCCGGAACTGGGCTACGGCGCACGTGGTGCTGGTGGCGTCATCCCACCGAACGCGACGCTGGTTTTTGAAGTCGAATTGCTCGGCACTAAATAATTTCGTTGATGCAGGAACCCATCCGTCTTTCGAAGCTCATGGCCGAGCGCGGGCTTTGCTCGCGCCGTGAGGCCGATAGCTATATCGAACGCGGTTGGGTCCTCGTTGACGGTGCTGTAGTGGATACGCTGGGCACGAAGGTGTTGCCCGGCGTGTCGATTGAACTAAAAAATTCAGCACAGAGTGCGCAAGCCAAGCGCGTGACGATTCTGCTGCATAAGCCGGTGGGCTATGTATCCGGTCAGCCGGAGCCCGGTTGTACGCCTGCGGTCCAGTTGATTGGCGGCGCTTCGCGTTGGGTGGAAGATCCGACGATACGGCAGCAACCTTTCGCTCATGGCATGCTGCGTAATCTCGCGCCAGCCGGTCGTTTGGATGTGGATTCGACCGGTCTATTGGTGATGACGCAGGATGGACGCATTGCACGTCAGCTAATCGGTGACGATTCGGATGTCGACAAAGAGTATCTGGTGCGCGTGACCGGGCAGCTGTCAGCCGATGGCTTGAAGTTACTCAATCATGGCCTGTCACTGGATGGTAAAAAACTACGCCCGGCCAAAGTGAATTGGCAGAACGAAGACCAATTGCGTTTTGTGTTGCGCGAAGGGCGCAAACGTCAGATCCGCCGGATGTGTGAGTTGGTGGGGCTGCGGGTTGTGGGTCTGAAGCGTATCCGTATCGGCAAGATTAAACTCGGCAATTTGCCGGTAGGCCAGTGGCGCTTAATGGGTGCCGACGAAAGATTTTAAAGGCGCTTCGTGCCGCGCCTAAGGGCTGGTTAGGCGTTCCAGTTGTTGCAGCATGGCCAGGGCTTCATCCCGGTTATTGCCACACATGTCTACAGAAGCTTGTAGGCCGCTGCAGCAGGCGGGTCGGTCCGGTCGGCCAAAAATTTTGCAACGATAATCTGCATCCAACTGCACGCAAGCTATGCCAGCAGGTTTGCCATTGGGCATGCCGGGAATAGCGCTGCTGATGGAAGGCGCAATACAGCAGGCGCCGCAGTT
>CAZCGW010000068.1:0-4116 GCA_964498255.1 uncultured Dechloromonas sp. | reverse complement strand
GGGATTTTTCTGTTAAAGATCACGCTGAGCGGCGGCATCACCAACAGCGGCAGCATCGCGGGTGGATTCGGTGGGATTATGCTGTCTCATAGCACGCTGAGCGGCGGCATCGCCAACAGCGGCAGCATCGCGGGTGGTAACAACGGGATTGAGCTATATCAGAGCACGCTGAGCGGCGGCATCATTAACAGCGGCCGTATCGCGGGTGGAATCTACTACGGGATTAGGCTGCAAACCAGCTCGGTGAGCGGCGGCATCACCAACTCTGGCCTCATTGCCGGCGCGACAAACTCGATCTACATCGATGGTTTGTCCTCGGTTGATCGCATCGTTATTGCTGGTAACAACACGGCATCGTTCAGCGGTGCTGTTTACGCACCGAACACGCCGGTCACGGTAGCCGGTAGTGCAGCGTACAAGCTGGACACCAACTTCACCACGCCGAACTTCGTGAATGAAGGCACCCTGATTGCGCCGGTGGCCTCGGTAGCGATCCCGACCATCACCGGCAACCTGACGCTGCAAAACAGCGGCACCTTCAGCCCTACGGTGACCAGCCAAACGAGCTACAGCCAGATCACCGTCACCGGTAATGTTGCACTGGATGGCAAGTTGTACGTCCTAGCTTCCAGCCTCACCGCTGGCAGCCTCACCGCTGGCAGTACTCTTAGTGGGGTCATTTCGGGGGCGACCACCGTCACCGGGGCCTTTGCCAGTACCGGCGATAACAGCTACCTGTACAACTTTACGCCGATTTACGAAGCACAACAGTTAAGCCTGGCCGTTCTTGACGACAGCACCACCTCCATCCTGCAGGCAGTCAACGCCACGGGCAACAAAGCCGGCGTTGTCGCGTCAACGGCCCTGGACGCCATTGCTGCCGCTGGCGGTATGGCCCCCGTCATCAGCGCCTTTGGTCAGATGGGTAGCGACCAGCAGGTCAGCAACGCCGTATCGCAGACCCTGCCTGTCATGAGTGGTGCGACCGTATGGAACACCCTCTCGGTTCTATCGGGCATTAACCGATCGATCGAAGCGCGCCACCTGCAGAACAAAGGCATTGCCACCGGCGACACCTTCATGGGTAACAGTTCGCTCTGGATGAAACCCTTCGGTACCTGGACCAACCAGGGTAACCAGAATGGTGCCTACGGCTTCAAGGCCAACACCGGTGGTCTGATGCTGGGTGGCGACACCCTGGTTCAGAAGGATGCCCGTGTGGGCGTTGCCTTTGCCTGGGGTAATAGCGGCATCCAGAGCAATGCCGGCGTTGCACCGCAAAGCCAGACCAGCAACCTCTACCAGTTTATTGGTTACGGTAGCTATGCGCTGACCAACAGCCTCGAAGCCAACTTCCAGGCCAACGGGGGCTGGAACAATAACAGCAGCAATCGGCAGATCGGCTTCATGGGCACATCGGCCCAGGGTGACTACAGCAGTGCGGTCTGGCATGTTGGCGCGGGGCTCTCCAACCCCTTCCATGTCGCTGAATCCACCCAGTTGATTCCATCAGCCCGCTTTGACTACAGCTGGATCCGAAACAACAGCTACAACGAAACAGGTGCCAGCAACGGCCTGGGACTCAACGTCGGCGCGCAGACCTATCAGGCCAGCGTTCTGAGTGCGGACGGCAAGATCGTGCATAAACTGAGCGATCACAACAGCGTCAACGCCAATCTGGGCATCGGCTATGACTTTAGCCCGACGCAGACTTACGTTGCCGCGTCATTCCAGGGCTCGCCCTCGCTCCAGTTCACCACCAACGGTGTGAACCCGGGTGCGGTGATGGGTCATGCGGGGGTGGGGTACACGTACAAAGTGAAAGAGAATGTGGATGTCGGGGTACGTTATGACATCGACTTCCAGAACACCTATACCAATCAGATCGCTACCGCTAAGGCTCGGTGGGTGTTCTAATCGTGAAGCCGGTATGGTTAGAGAGACTCTGTTGTTTCTTGCAGACAAGCGCAGCAGAGTCGTTCACGCTTGATGAACTGGCAGATGAGGCCGGGGTGACCCCTCGGGCATTGCAATACGCTTTCAGGCAACACTTCAACACCACGCCGATGCGCTGGCTGAGGCAACAAAAGCTTGCGCAGGTGAATCACGCGCTTAAAACCAGCGCACCCGGTGCCACAGTGACGCAGGCAGCCATTGCCAGTGGCTTCACCAATCTAGGCATCTTTGCGCGGTATTACCGGCAGGAGTTTGGGGAAAAGCCTTCGGAGACGCTTAAGGGTTGAGAGAATCTCCATATTTGACAGCAACCGAATTCAGGTCTAAATTGAGTTAGAAGCATGAAATGGAGATAGACATGCAATTCGTAACCAATATCAAATCGATTTCTTTTTTAAAGAGTCATGCGGCACAAATTTCGGAAGATCTCGCCTTGAACGGGCAGCCCTTTGTGGTGACGCAGAATGGCGAAGCCAGTATGGTAATTCAGGGCGTTAAGGAATATCAGGAAAAAGAAGCACTGATTGCTGCGCTGAAAATTGTTGCCCTGGGTGAGAAGCATCGGCAACAGGGTAAGGGATTTTCTGTCGAAGAATCAAAGGCACAGCTTCTGGCTGCGCGGCAGCAGCGTAAATAAATGGCCATCGTTATTCTTCCTGACGCACAAGATGATCTTCTGGCGCTTCAGGAGTACATGTTGGATCAGTGGGGAGAGCCCGCCTGGGTGGCTGCCGAAGAAGAGATTTTTGCAAAGCTGGCCGATGTTGATAAGGGTTTGCTCACTGGGGCTGTGCTTGATGAATTTGCCACAGTCGGCATCCACGACTACAGAAACGTTTTTACATCACATCACAAGCTCATTTACCGACGCATTAATTTAGACACGTATCTTTATATCGTCGCGGCGCATCGGCAGGATTTCCCGACATTGTTGATGAAGAGGGTATTGAAGGCATAGTCGAGAGCTTGTTAAGCAGTGCAGCGGGTTTGCAGTTCACTACCAACGGGGTCAACCCCAGCGCTGTCATGGGTCGTGCCGGAGTGGGTTACAGCTACAAGGTCAAAGAGAACGTCGATGTGGGCATCCGCTACGACATCGACATTCAGAACCAGTACACCAACCAGATCGCTACCGCCAAGGCACGGTGGGTGTTCTAAGCAGAACGCAGAGACAATGGGTTAAAAAGTGTCATTTTTTTGACATATATCAAATAGTTGTTCAAAATAAGGCCAGCTTAAGGCTGGCTTAATAATGGCCGTTGTGAAACTCCGGATGGATGTGGTTTCCGGGAAGTTGTCGTTCTTACCCCGGAATATTCATGAACAAGTCATACCGCGTCGTCTGGAACCATGTTCGCAACTGCCTGATGGTGGTCTCCGAAGCCACTAAATCACATGGCAAGGGCGGGGCCACCAAAGCGGCCGTGGTCGTCAGTACTGCCGCAGCGGTTTTGGCGCTGGGGGCAAGTGAAGCGGCGGCGACGGATTATGTGCTGCCTAGTAGTCAATACCCTGCTTACGACGTCACTCTGGGTTTGAATAATGGTGATTCTCTGGCCATTGCAACCAATGGCAGCGTCGGCGGTGCAGTACCTAATGGCGTTTTTGCTAATGGCTTTAATACCCAGCCGTTAACACTAGGAACTGTTTCAGGGACGCCGTATTCAATTTCAAACGCTGGTACGATCAGTGGTGTGGATCGCGGTATTTTCTTGTCACGATCGACGCTCGCAGGCGGTATAGCAAACGCAGGGTCTATCGCAGGTGGCTCGATTGCGGGTATTCTCATCAGCAATTCTAGTGTTGCTGGTGACCTTGTTAACGTTGGCACTGTCCAAGGTGGTGCTGCTCCAGCGATTGAAATTAATGGATCAGAAATCCGTGGCGGCATCACGAATGCTGGTCTAATTACGAGTATCTCTACGAGACTAATAACACTTGTGGCCACTAGCATTTCTGGCGGTATCAGGAACGAAGGTTCCCTTCTGGGCGCCCTCATTATTAGATCCGGAACCAACATAACGGGTGGGCTCTCCAATCTGGGGTTGATCGCCGTGGGAGGGGCGGGATATGCCGTTGAAATTGATTCTGGTTCGACCCTCAATGGTGGCGGTTTCAAGTCTGAAGTGCAACGGTTAAAAGTCTAATGGATAACGGCAG
>CAZCGW010000067.1:0-4135 GCA_964498255.1 uncultured Dechloromonas sp. | reverse complement strand
ATCGACAAGGCGCTGAAGAAGAAAGAAATCTCCAAGCTGATCGATGAATCCTTCCGCCGTTGCGGCTTGAAGGAAACGGTTGTGTTCGCTGACAAGCTGATGCAAAACGGCTTCAAGCTGGCTACCCGTGCCGGCATCTCGTTCGCCTCTTGCGACATGCAAGTGCCGGCCGAGAAGACTGACATCCTGAATGCGGCGCGCGAAGAGATCAAAGAGATCGAATCGCAGTACACCAACGGTCTGGTAACCGGCGGTGAGCGCTACAACAAGGTCGTGGATATCTGGGGCCGTGCAGGCGACCAGGTGGCCAAGGTCATGATGGATCGTCTGGGTAAAGAAGACGTCGTCGATGCCGAAGGCAAGACCGTGAAGCAAGAGTCGTTCAACTCCATCTACATGATGGCCGACTCCGGCGCCCGTGGTTCGGCAGCCCAGATTAAGCAGTTGGCCGGTATGCGTGGTCTGATGGCCAAGCCGGATGGTTCGATTATCGAAACACCGATCTACTCGAACTTCCGCGAAGGTCTGAACGTTCTCGAATACTTCATCTCGACCCACGGTGCCCGTAAGGGTCTGGCCGATACGGCGCTGAAGACTGCGAACTCGGGTTACCTGACACGTCGTCTGGTTGATGTAACGCAGGATCTCGTGATCATCGAAGATGACTGTGGCACCGACAACGGTTTCGTTGTGCGCGCCCTCATCGAAGGCGGTGAAGTTATCGAGCCGCTGCGTGATCGTATCCTGGGTCGTGTCACGGCCGCTGATGTGATTCATCCTGAAACACAGGAAACCATCATTGAAACCGGCACCATGCTGGACGAAGATCTGTGTGATCTGATCGACCAGGCTGGCGCCGATGAAGTGAAGGTGCGTACGCCGCTGACCTGTGCCACACGTTATGGTTTGTGCGCCCAGTGTTACGGTCGCGACCTGGGTCGTGGTTCGATGGTTAATGCCGGCGAAGCGGTTGGTGTTATCGCTGCACAGTCGATCGGTGAACCGGGTACCCAGCTCACCATGCGTACCTTCCACGTGGGTGGTGCGGCATCGCGTGCGGCTGCGGCCTCGCAAGTAGAAAACAAGAGCGCCGGTGTGGTTCGATTCTCGGCGCTGATGCGCTACGTCACCAACGCCCGTGGCGAAAAGATCGTCATTACGCGTTCGGGTGAAGTGCTGATTACGACCGAACTGGGCCAGGAGCGCGAGCGTCATAAAGTGCCTTACGGTGCAACACTGATGGTGTCGGATGGCGACAACATCAAGGCCGGCACCAAGCTGGCCACGTGGGATCCGCATACCCGTCCGATCATTACGGAATACGCCGGTACCGTCCGCTTCGAACACGTCGAAGAGGGTGTTACCGTTGCCAAGCAGATGGATGACGTGACCGGCCTCGCAACGCTGGTTGCAATCGATCCGAAGCGCGGTGGTAAGGCTCAGAACAAGGGTCTGCGTCCACAGGTCAAGCTGCTGGATGCCAGCGGCAACGAAGTGCGTATCGCCGGTTCGGAGCATCCGGTGGCGATCGCCTTCCAGGTTGGTTCGATTATCAGCGTTACCGATGGTCAGCAAGTGGGCGTGGGTGATGTGCTGGCCCGTATGCCACAAGAATCTGCCAAGACCCGTGATATTACCGGCGGTCTGCCGCGTGTTGCCGAGCTCTTCGAAGCTCGCACCCCGAAAGACACCGGTATGCTGGCTGAAGTGACCGGTACCGTTTCGTTCGGTAAGGACACTAAGGGCAAGCAGCGTCTGGTGCTGACAGATCTCGAGGGCAACGACCACGAGTTCCTGATCCTGAAAGACAAGCACGTACTGGTGCACGATGGCCAGGTTGTTAACAAGGGCGAACTGATTGTTGATGGTGAGCCAGATCCACAAGACATCCTGCGTCTGAAGGGTATCGAGGAACTGGCCCGTTACATCACCGACGAAGTGCAGGACGTTTACCGTCTGCAAGGCGTTAAGATTAACGACAAGCACATCGAAGTGATCGTTCGCCAGATGCTGCGCCGCGTACAGATTACCGATCCGGCTGATTCGACCTACATCAAGGGCGAACAAGTCGAGCGTTCGGAAGCGCTGATCACCAACGACGCCCTGCGCGCCGAAGGTAAGCGTGAAGCAGAGTTCGAACCAGTGTTGCTGGGTATTACCAAGGCATCGCTGTCGACGGATTCGTTCATCTCGGCCGCATCCTTCCAGGAAACCACCCGCGTTCTGACCGAAGCCGCCATTATGGGCAAGCGCGACGATCTGCGTGGTCTCAAGGAAAACGTCATTGTGGGTCGCCTCATCCCGGCTGGTACGGGTCTGGCATACCACGCAGCACGCCGTGGCCAGAGCGCCGCTGCTGCGCTGGACGATGCGTTCGAAACGCCGGTCGAAGCAGTGGCCGTCGAAGAAATTGTGGCAGAAACGTCGCCTGCAGATGCGGGCGAGGCAGACGCCGCCAACTGATTCAGGGGGTAGGGCGGCAGGTTAATCCCGCCGCCTCTCCCCGGGTCAACCCGGGTTCAGGTTGACGGAAGGCCTTGCGGTGGTTTATCATCGCGGGTTTCTCCGGCTAAGCCGCTCGGTTTTCGTGCGGAACGCTGGTTTTGTAGCAGCGTTTCCGAGGGTTTGCCGGGCCACCCGCAGGGTGTGACCGCAACTTATTTGTAGGAAGAAGGGTGGGTTTCCACCCGGATTTATTGGGGATTTTTAGATATGCCAACCATTAATCAGCTCGTGCGTAAGCCGCGCGTCAAGGTTGAAGCCAAGAACAAGGTTCCAGCGCTTGAAGCTTGCCCGCAAAAACGTGGCGTTTGCACACGCGTTTACACCACAACGCCTAAGAAGCCGAACTCTGCATTGCGTAAAGTTTGCAAGGTTCGTCTGACCAACGGTTTCGAGGTTATCTCGTACATCGGTGGTGAAGGCCACAACCTGCAAGAGCACTCGGTCGTTCTGATCCGCGGTGGTCGTGTTAAGGATTTGCCAGGTGTGCGTTACCACACCGTCCGCGGCTCGCTGGATACCCAGGGTGTTAAGGATCGTAAGCAGTCCCGTTCGAAGTATGGCGCCAAGCGCCCGAAGGCTGCCTAATTTAGGCGCCCGCTGTCCGTTTTCTGAAAGGTAGTTAACATGCCCCGTCGTCGCGAAGTACCCAAACGTGACATCCTGCCGGATCCTAAGTTCGGCAATGTCGACGTATCGAAGTTTGTAAATGTTCTGATGATCTCTGGCAAGAAGTCGGTTGCCGAACGTACCATTTACGGTGCATTCGACCAGATCACCAACAAAGGCGGCCGTGATCCGCTGGAAGTGTTTGCTCAGGCATTGAACAATGCCAAGCCAATGGTGGAAGTTAAGTCCCGCCGTGTTGGTGGTGCCAACTACCAGGTGCCGGTCGAAATTCGTCCGTCGCGTCGTATGGCTCTGGCTATGCGCTGGTTGCGTGATGCTGCCCGTAAGCGTTCGGAGAAATCCATGGGCGCCCGTCTGGCTGCTGAACTGGTTGAAGCTGCAGAAAACCGTGGTGGCGCTGTTAAGAAGCGTGACGAAGTACACCGCATGGCAGAAGCCAACAAGGCCTTCTCGCATTTCCGCTTCTAAGCTGTTTCTGAATTAATTTTTGTAAAGGTTGTATCGTGGCTCGCAAGACACCCATCGAACGCTATCGCAATATTGGTATTAGTGCCCACATCGACGCCGGTAAGACGACGACGACCGAGCGGATTCTTTTCTACACCGGTGTGAACCACAAGATCGGCGAAGTGCACGATGGTGCCGCGACGATGGACTGGATGGAGCAGGAGCAGGAACGTGGTATTACCATTACCTCTGCTGCCACCACCTGTTTCTGGAAAGGCATGGACGCTTCGCGCCCGGAACACCGTATCAACATCATTGATACCCCGGGGCACGTTGACTTCACGATCGAAGTGGAACGTTCGATGCGCGTTCTTGATGGTGCTGTTATGGTTTACTGTGCTGTAGGTGGTGTTCAGCCTCAGTCGGAAACCGTATGGCGTCAGGCTAACAAGTACAAAGTGCCACGTCTGGCCTTCGTGAACAAGATGGACCGCTCCGGCGCCAACTTCTTCAAGGTCGTCGAGCAGATGAAGACCCGCCTGAAGGCAAACCCTGT
>CAZCGW010000066.1:0-4277 GCA_964498255.1 uncultured Dechloromonas sp. | reverse complement strand
TAGATTAGAAAAGTACGTTCGCGGAAATTTCTGCGGTTTGCGCTTACAACCCCTGTTAGGAAACACCTAGGTAAAGAAGCGGTAGCACTGGAACGTCAAGGAGTAGAAACCGATCTGGGGAATCATAATCGGACTATTGATATGATTATACAGTTAGATCGGCAGATTTATAATGATGGCAATCATCTAGCGATAGAACATGCAGAGTTAGAGCGTTTAGAGCTACAAAAACAAGACATTGAACGACAACAGCGGATTGATGAACAGCTAAAACAACAACAAGAATCGGCTAGACAACATGAATTAATGCGACTAGAGTTGTTACGACAAGAGCAGTTAAAACAAGCTGAAGAAAAAGTATTGGCTGAACTGAAAACCAAGGAGCAAGAAACGATTGAGCGGTTAAAAACTCCAGCAGACAATTTTATAACCGCTAGTAGTCGTTATCAGCTCTTCGATATAGCCAGAGAACACAAGGAGTTTTTTACTAAACAGACCATTGGTGATTATGAATACTGGACGAGTAGAAATGGTGATATAGATGTCCATAAAACTCATATCAATGTGAATAATGTTAGTGATGAAAGTATCAAACTAGCCTTAGATGTAGCGGTTAGCCAATTTGGTAATAAGTTAAATCTAAATGGCAGTGATGACTTTATAAAAGCGACTATTGGGGTGTTAGCTAATGATCTACGTTATGCTGATATTAGCCTTGCTAACCCAGAACATCAGGAAGTGCTAGAAAGCCGAAGGCTAGATATTGAGATTGATAATGCGGTGGATTTAGATCTAGATAGCATCCCAGATTTGGATCTCTCGAATGTGCCAGATCTTGATTTGGACGAACCTAAGCATCAGAAAAAACAGGAGAAAACGCCAGAGGTTGAAAAAGAACAAAGCCGTGACTGGGGTATGAGTTTATAAATGAGGATAATTTATTAAAATATTGCTGATTTGGATAGGGGCGCGGTTAGATCAATAAACACCATGGTTTAAGACCGTGGTGTTTATAAATATGTGTAGGTTTAAAACTATAGAGTTCTTTGACAGCATGTCAATAAAAGCTAAATATGAGTCTATTTCTACATGTTTTTACTAGTTTTAAACTGTCAGTTTAGGCTATAATTCGAAATATAATCTTGAGCTTTTAGTTTTAGGTTAAAATATCCATCAAGTTTCATCTCTAGAGGTTATGCATCCATGAGCAACAGTTGCAAAAAATTCCATATAGTAACTTATCTATTACTAGGCTTAACAGTCGTATCATGCAATAATGGTGGTTCTGGACAGCAGAATAACATTACCCCTCCACATGTTACAGATAATAAAGTCCTTGATGATAATACATGTGCTAAATTTAACGCTGGGTATGCCAGCGCTTTGTATAATACAAAAGGTTCTTTATCTGGTAAAAATTATAATAAGATAGAAACCTGCAGTATGTGGTATAACAATAATTCTCAAGCGAATATGTCCACAAAAAAATTATTCAGTAGCGTTAATCCTTATAATTTCGAGTCTAATACGGTTATTGCTTGGGGACAAGCAGGAGCAAATAGCTTGCTGTTTATTAATGAAAGTAGTAATATTTGGGATATATTAAATCCAGAAGTATACAATTTATTAGCTTCAGATGATGGTTATAACCATTATGGTTCTCCATTTGTCTCTGTTACACAAACAAATACCGTACTACCATTTGGAAATCTTTCTGAGCATAGTTATGGTAATGAATACCAGAATTTTCCTCCATTTTTCCCAACTTCGTATACTTATGATACAATGAATTTGTCTAGCAGTGATGTTGTTCCTGTTAGCGCTTACGCAGCGGTTTTATTCCCTAGAGTGTGTAACTTAGATCAAAGATATAACTATAGTGCTAGTGTGATGCTAACTCTACAAGGAGCAGAAAGTTCTACTTATCAATTTCCGGTTTCATTTTTAGAGTATTGTTCTTGGCAAGGTACTACCATAGGCACTTTTGATAATTACTCAACAGCAGTACAGATGTATGGTGGGATCGTTTTTGATCAAATATTTAATACTAATCCAACGAGTCAATGTGCTTATATAACTCAAAACGCAGGTAGCACAAATAGTAATTCTGCGCTACAGTGTAATATAAATGGTAATAACATTAAAATTAGTTTACAGGAGTATTTCTCTAACCTTAGTCAGCAAGATAATTGCTATATGTCTGGCGATGGAAGCACTGGTTTCTCAGGATACTGCATGCAAAATGGTTGGAGTGTTAATATTGAGAGTTATTAACGATAAATAATTGTTCCAACAATTTAATCATTTTAGACCTTAGATTGACTGCTTTTTAGCAGTCTTTTTTATTTATAGCTTGACAAATTATTACATAAAGCTTAAAATGTCATACATGTAAACATTAAAGGAGGCTTAATAATGATTTTGTCTGTTAGAATTGAAGAGGTTCTTGGTGAACGTCTAGAACGATTAGCTCAAGATACTCATAGGAGTAAGTCTTTTTATGTTAAAGAAGCTCTAATGAATTATATGGATAATCTTGAAGATATTTATATTGCTGAGAAGCGTTTAGAAGACTTGAGAGCTGGTCGTGAAACTGTATTAAGTTCACAAGACATGTGGAATGATCTATGACTTGGGTTATTCAATATTTATCTTCTGTGAAGAAAGATACCGATAAGTTAGATCCTCAAGTTAAGCGTCGAATAAAAGATTTTCTAGAAAATAGGATTGCCTGTCTAGAAGATCCTAGATCAGTTGGAGAATCATTAAAAGGAACGCTTAGCGAATTTTGGAAATATAGAGTAGGAGATTATCGAATTATTTGTGAAATAAAAGATAATGAGCTAATCATATTAGCTGTTAAGATTGGTAATCGTAGAGAAGTTTATAAAAATAAGTGATGTATAATTATACATTATTTTATACAGGTATTAACAATGTCAAAAGTGAGTATAACAGAAGCGTCTAAGCTTGTAAATATTAGTCGTGCAACCATGTATAATAAATACATTAATACTGGTATTATTAGTGTAGAGAGTGTAGATGGTGTTAAACAAATAGACATATCAGAATTGATAAGAGTGTTTGGTGCTATACAACAACTAGGCAATAAGAATGATATTATTAATACAGATATAGACAATAAAATAGACACTGCAAAAGATAAAATAATAACAATCTTAGAGTCTCAGTTATCTGAAGCTAGAGATCGCGAGAAATGGCTTATGTTACAACTAGAAAAAACTACTCACTTATTAGAAAATAAACAAGAACCAGAAAAGCCTAAACGTAAAAAACTACTAGGAATATTCTAATGGCTAAGATAGACGATAAAATTCAAGAATTTAAAAAACATCTAGTAACTAAAGAACAACGCATAAAAGCAGAAGAGGAAGCTAAGTTACTTGGTACTGCTATGCAACAGCTTTTACCGGAAATTTTTGAAGATAAGAGGGCAATACCAAATTGTTTTTTACGTGGTGCTCTATTTGGTATGGTACGGAAAGGGCGCAGAGCACTAGTCAAAGATGAGCCGATATTTACTATGTCACAATATGAAGTATCATTTAGCGGAGAGCATCTAGATCAAAATGACTTAGAGGTGTGGGATACATTGATGTATCTAGCCAAGGATCGTGAAGTAGACAACGAACTTCGTATATCACTATATGACCTATGTCAGCAAATGAGGCTTTCATATAATCAAGAACGGACAAAAAAACTCACAGAGAGAGCACTAAGGCTAAAATTTGGAACTGTTTTGATTCGAACAAATACCAAGATATTTGCTGGAAGTTTAATAAACAACGTATATATTGATACAGAAGGTGATGGTAAGCTAGTTATTGAATACAATAAAAAGCTGACACCGTTGTTTGCAGATAATGAGTACACTCTAATTAGTGCAGATATCCGCCATTTGCTTGGAGATAATCAACTTGCTAGATGGTTGTATAATTTTTATGAAAGTCATGCAAAACCTATTCCATTTGCAATTGATTTTATTCAGAAATTATGCAGAAGTGACAATAATAGTAAAGATTTTAAGTACAAACTAAAAGCATCATTGGAGCTTATTAAAAAAGCAAAATTAGCAGTTAATATAAAATCAAAATGGAGCTATGAAATAACAACTAAAAACTTCTTATTTGTTTACCCGAAAGGTAAAACAAAGAAACAATTAAGTTTATTGTAGACATATGACGGATCAGCGACCAACTAGTGACGGATCAGCGACCAACTAGTGACGGATCAGCGACCAACTAGTGACGGATCAG
>CAZCGW010000065.1:0-4531 GCA_964498255.1 uncultured Dechloromonas sp. | reverse complement strand
ATGGTGCGAGTGTTACTAGCACCCAAATCAATGGGGGAGCGACTCAAGCAATTAGCAGTGGCGCACAGGCTACTAGTACAAACGTTGCGAGCGGCGGTGTTCAAAGTGTACTCAGTGGTGGACAATCACTTGCAACCCAGATTTTGTTGAGTGGTTCGCAAATTGTGGAAGTGGGTGCCATTGATACTAGTGCAACCATTTCAAGTGGCGGACAGCAAATCGTATTTGGTTTGGCACAAAACACGTCCGTTGCTGGCACTCAAAGCGTGTCGAGTGGCGGGGTTGTTTCTGGTGCCAGGATTAATAGTGGTGGTGTTCAAAACATATTGGCTGGTGCCAATGTGTTGGGGACGATACTGAATAGTGGCGGTTCGCAGAGTATTGCCTCTGGAGCGGTTGCGACGACGACCCAAGTGAACTCTGGGGCGATCCAGTCAGTTGGGTCAGGCGCTAGTGCGCTGAGTACGACGGTGACGAGTGCTGGTTCACAGTTGATAGCCAGTGGTGGTGTTGCTTCTGGTTCGATCATTAACAATGGTGGTATCCAAGCTGTCAGTTCGGGTGGTAGCGCTATCAATACAGCTGTTAATTCTGGGGGTAATCAGTTAATTAATGGTGGTGCGATTGCTTCTGGGACTAATATCAACAGTGGCGGTACTCAAACCTTGCTCAATGGTGCGAGTGTTACTAGCACCCAAATCAATGGGGGAGCAACTCAAGCAATTAGCAGTGGCGCTGCCGCCCTAAATGCAGTGGTATTGAGTGCTGGCTTACAGCTGGTGCTTTCTGATGGGTTGGCGAGTGGTGCACAAATTAATAACAGTGGTATCCAAAATGTTTTAAGTGGCGGCAGTTCAATTGATACGATTGTTAATTATGGCGGTAATCAGTTAGTTAATGGCGGTGCAATTGTTCTTGGGACCCAGATTAATTCTGGTGGGTCACAGACGTTACTATCAGGCGCCTCTGTTTTAAACTCGCAAATTAGTGCTGGGGCCGTGCAAGCTGTAGGCGATGGCGGTTTTGCAATTTCGACAAATGTGTTTGACGGTGGGGCGCAGCTTGTCCTTTCTGGCGGCTCTGCCTATCAAACGATCGTAGATGGCGGTGGTGTACAGTCTCTTTCTTTTGGTGCTATCGCAGTAAGCACTAATGTTAGTTTTGCTGGTGTTCAGAATGTACTCAGTGGTGGGCAAGCACTTGCAACCCAGGTTTTGTTAAGTGGTTCGCAAGTTGTGCAAGTGGGTGCCATTGACACTAGCGCTACTGTTGAAAGTGGCGGCCTGCAAATCGTATTTGGTTTAGCACAAAACACTTCTGTTGCTGGCAGTCAAAGTGTGTCGAGTGGCGGTGTTGTTTCGAATGTCACGATTAATAGTGGTGGTGTGCAAGTTGTGGAACTGGGTGCCATTGACACTAGCGCTACTATCGAAAGTAGCGGTCAGCAAATCGTATTTGGGTTAGCGCAAAACACGTCTGTTACTGGCACCCAAACAGTGTCTAGTGGCGGGGTGGTTTCTGGAGCGACCATTAGCAGTGGTGGTATCCAAAGCATTAATTTTGGAGGTATTGCGAACGCCACGACGATTAATTCAAGTGGCATGCAAAACGTCTTGGCTGGCGCTATTGCTTCTAACGGTAACATCAATAGCGGCGGACAACTAGCCGTTAGTTCCGGAGGTACTGCGACCAGTGCGCAAGTCTATAATGGCGGGGTTCTGCTGGTGTCGTCTGGTGGTGCTTCATTCTTTACTAGAGTAGAGAGTGGTGGTCTTGAACGTATCCTATCTGGAGGCTATGGGCCTTCGGCGACTATTGCCTCCGGCGGCACACAAATCATAGATTCTGGCGGCCTTGATACAGGATCAACGATTCTCTCAGGAGGTCTTCAGATTGTAAGCGGTGTTGCTACTGAAGCGATTATTCAAGGTTCTCAAAGCATTCTCTCCGGCGGCAGCGGTGTGAACGGAGTTGTCAACGGTGGTGTGGTTACAGCTGATAGCGCCACCTCTTTGCTCGGTTATCAGATGATCGGTAGTGGTGGAAGAATTAGCGCTGCTGGAATCGTAGCTCCGGGAGTTCTTGGTGGTTTGGCGCTCAATGTCAGTGGCAGTAGTAATGCCGTTGTGCTTAACGGTGCTCAATTGTCTGGTAACGTCGAGTACTCAGGCGCTGGCAATATACTGTCGTTACAAGGTAATACCACGCTGACGAGTTCAGTTGTGCTGCGGGACACAACGGGTGGCAATACGCTTGACATAACCAACCAGCAACTAGCCTTGGCATCTTCGCCAACATCAGGTGCAGCAGTTGTCTCAGGCTGGGGTACCTTTAACGTAAATACTGGCGCCAGCATTAGTCTTGCGGATAATGCCGTAGCATTGACAGTCGGGGCTCTTAATAATGCAGGTAGTATTGCTATTAATGCGCCACAATCCTTAACGGTTAATGGTAACTACTCGCAGACGGGCACTTTGGCTCTTGGAGTTCAGAGCGAAACTGTTTATGGACGCATGTTGGTTAGCGGTGATGCAAACCTTAACGGCGCTAGAGTCCAGGTTACTTCTGGTAGCGTTCTAACGAACGGAACAACTTATGCGAGCTTCTTTAGAGCAGCAGGTACGACGACAGGCGCCTTTGTTAGTAGTGGTACGTACGGTTCGTTAGGCTATAACGTCGTTTCAAGCGGTGGCGGTTTTGACCTCGTAGTCGGTGGTGTAGCGCCTGTGGCATCGACAGGTCTGACTCCATTGTTTAACGGAGGTCAAGCAAACGCGATCTTGAATCTGGCACAGGCATCATTACAGGTCATCCGTGATCGTATGGATAGTGCTCAGCCTCAAGGAACCTCGGAGCAGGGTCGGGGTTGGGTGGCACCTTTTGTTAATGACGGTAAGCAAAGTGGTGGGAACGGCACGCCATCTGCTGCGTATCGTCAAAAAACGGTAGGGATAGCACTTGGTGCAGAAGCTGTTGCTTCAGAGGGACTTCGCGTTGGTGCTGCTGCTATTATTCAAAACACGGGCTTTAATGGACAAAACCCAGCGACTCAGGATGGTTTAACGACAACGAGTTATCAGCTGGCTGGCTATGTCAATCAGGCGCTTGGAGATACTGGTGCTCTACGCATCATAGTGAATGGTGCCATTGATCAGAATAGTAGTCTTAGATCTGCCACGGCTAATGGTCAAACACAAAATGCTGTTGCTACCTATGGTGGGTGGCATGGCTTGGTGAGCGCCGAGGCAAGCAATACTGCTCGTTGGGGCAACAATTCTGTTACACCATTGATGCGTATGGATTATGGTTATGTGCAAGTAAATGGCTATAACGAATCAGGGACAACCGCCTCAAACCTAAACGTCTCAGCGCAAGGGGCTAATTCGTTTATTGCCGCAATGGGTGGTAGATATCGTTATGATGTGACGCCTTATCAGCGCGTGGTCGCCAAAGGGGTAGTTGGTTATGATTTCGCAGGAAAATCAACAGCGTTAACGGCATCAGATGTTAACGGTATTTCTGCGACTACCTATAGTGTAGATCCTGGGCGCATAGTAACTCAGGCTGGTTTAGGTTACGAAGTTCATACTAAAGATGCGATCAAAATACGTATGAGCTATGACTTCTACGGTCGTAGCGGCTACTCTAACAATATGTTCAATTTCAACATTGCAGTTCCGTTTTAATCTATGAGACCGACATTTTCCCTGCTATTTTCGGATCAATTGAAGCTTGAGATGATGGACACCACCGATAAGTGGACAAAAAAGGTAGCAGATCTGTGCACTTATCGCCCTGTCCAAATTTGCCCAACCACTTCTGTAAGGAGGACGATTACCAAATGACCTCTGACCAAACTTTTAGAAAGATAAAAAAACGTGCCAAGAAGAACGGCTTGTCCAGCCCCAAGACAATCTCCACAAAGGGGAACCGTTGGTTCTTGATAGATAAAATGGATGGGACAAAACCTCCATCAGCATTGCTCGCCGCTCTCCTTGCTAAAAACAAACGAAAACAATAAACATGTCTCGCATAACATACTTATTAGAATACGATGCAAACTATTACGTCATAGTCCCAATAATCGCATTGTTTATAGCAACACTTATTGTGCACAGATACGCAATGCATTTGTATAAAAATAACAACCTTTGGAAATTCTATCGTTGGAAAACCATTCGCAATTGGCTATCCTTTCTTTGTTTCGCAACCACATTTCTGTACCTAATAATATCCCTCTAACTGTAATGGTAATCTGACCGTTCGAGGGCTGCAGAAGTGGTCGGGCAAATTTGAACAGGGCGATAAGTGGAGAGATCTGCTAATTTGACGGCTGAAGAAGCTGAGATAGGAAGCAGAAGATGGCAAGACGCCCAAGAAGGAATCACTCACCGGTGCTGAAGGCGAAAGTGGCCTTGGCAGCGCTGAGAGGTGAACATACGCTAGCTGAGCTGGCGGAGAAGTTTGATGTGCATCCGAACCAGATCACCGAATGGAAACGGCAGCTTCAGGAGCAAGCGGCTGACGTGTT
>CAZCGW010000064.1:0-4833 GCA_964498255.1 uncultured Dechloromonas sp. | reverse complement strand
AGTCATTAGAAGTAGCCCTCTTTCTTGCGTTGTTCCATGGCGGCTTCACTGGCCTGGTCATCCAGACGTGTGGCACCCCGTTCGCTGATCGTCGTGCCAGCGGTTTCAGTAATAATTTTTTCGATACAGTCTGCATCGCTAATCACCGGCGCGGTACAGCTGATATCGCCTACGGTGCGGAAGCGCACTTGCAGATCCACCACTTCTTCGCCCGGCTTGGCTGGAGTCAGGTGGGTAATCGGCACAATGCCCCCCCCGCGACGTACGATCGGGCGGGTGTGGGCAAAGTAGATCGATGGCAGCTCAAGCTTCTCGCGCTCGATGTATTGCCAGACGTCCAGTTCGGTCCAGTTCGAGATCGGGAAGGCGCGCATATGCTCGCCTTTGTGTACGCGGGCGTTATACAGATCCCAGAGCTCCGGGCGCTGGTTCTTCGGGTCCCATTGGCCGAAGTCATCGCGGAAGCTGAAGATACGCTCTTTGGCGCGCGCCTTTTCTTCATCGCGGCGGGCGCCACCGATCAGGCAGTCGAATTCGAATTCGGCAATCGTTTCCAACAGCGTTACCGATTGGTGACGATTACGCGACTCATCGGCCGACTTCAGCACGATGGTGCCGCGCTTCATGGAGTCTTCCAGCGAACGCACAATCAGACGTTCACCCAGTTCGGCAGCACGACGGTCGCGGAAGTCGATTACTTCCGGATAGTTGTGGCCGGTATCGATGTGCACGAGTGGAAACGGAAAGCGTGCCGGGCGGAAGGCCTTTTCAGCCAGACGCAGCATACAGATAGAGTCTTTGCCGCCTGAGAAAAGTAGCGCAGGGCGCTCACATTGGCCGGCAACCTCGCGCATGATCTGGATTGCTTCTGCTTCCAGCCAGTCGAGGTGAGAGAGAGTAGGGACAGGTTTTGACATAAGTCGCAATTTTACAGAGTTGTCTTTATTTGGCCGTTATTTCGCTTTATGCAGGCCGCATTCTTTGGTTTCAGGGTTTTCCCACCACCAACGGCCGGCTCGTACGTCTTCACCCGGCGTAATGGCGCGGGTACAGGGTGCGCAGCCGATCGATGGGTAAAAGCGATCGTGCAGTGCGTTGTAGGGCACGCTATTCAGAACGATGTACGCCCAGATTTCTTTCTCCGACCACTCGATGAGTGGATTGAATTTCGGTAGATTGTTCAGCGTGTCGAAGTCTTCCCAGTCCATGTTCTGGCGGGTGACTGATTGCGCGGCACGTAGACCGGTAATCCAGGCATCCTTGCCTTTAAGTGCACGGGCAAGTGGCTCCAGTTTACGGATCTGGCAACAGGCCTTGCGATTGTCAACAGAGTCATAGAAGCCATTGATGCCATGTTCGCGCACCCAGGGTTCCAGCAACGTGTAATCCGGCGTCATGATTTCAATGCCGCGATCATATTGCTGTTGTGCCTTGGCCAGCAGCGCATAGGTCTCTTCATTCAGTCGACCGGTGTCGAGCGTAAAAATCCCGATTGGCAGATTGTCTTTGCAGATCATGTCCATCAGCACCATGTCTTCGGCGCCAAGGCTATTCGCCAGTACGACATTCGGATGACGATCAATAATCGTGTTCAAACGTGCCATCACCAGCGCCGACTTTTCAGCCACCGCAGCCACCAGCGCCGCATCGGGTGCCGGGCGCGTTAGTGCTTTGGGCTGGCCGATGCTGGAAATTGATGAACTGGTCATGAACGGGCTCCTCCCAGGGCGCGATCAACCTGACGGAACAAGGGTTCCGGGTTGTCGGTAGAACCCTGATAGGCATCCGGGAATGGTGTCAGATGCTTCAGTGCAATTTCCGGAGAAACCTTCGGATCGAATGCCAGCGTATCGAAGCCAACACGCAGCATGAAAAACAGTTGATCCACCAGCACGTTGCCGATGGCGCGGAGTTCGCCCGTATATTTGTGATGATTGCGCAGGCGCCAGGCGATGGAGTATCCACGGCCATCCGTGAACTTCGGGAAGTCGATGCCAACCAGTGGCCAGGCAGCAAACTCGGCAGCAACGGCTGTTAGATCATCTTCGGGCGACAGCCAGACACCAATATCGTTACGCGATTTCAGCGCAGCACTTTGCGTTTGCCATAAGGCAAATGGCACCAGCCACTGACCGGCAGGCACGCTGATCGTTGCGAGGTCCGCGTCGGTTTCGGGGCGCAGCACTTGCCAGTTGTCGTTATGCACCTGACCATTCTTCAGGATCTCAGCCATTGTTGGCCTCCTTATTCTTATTAGCTCGGTTCTTTGCCGAATCACCGTAAACGCTGACTTTGAACGGGTCGAGACCCACGCGTACCACGGTCTCTACGAAACGCTCTTCAGGTTCGCGTAGGCTCACGTAAGTTTCAAGTAGCTTGGTTACCACATCCGGCATGTCGGCCGCAGCAAACGATGGGCCAATCACTTTGCCCAGACGTGTGTCGTTACCCTGGCGGCCGCCAATCGTTACCTGATACCACTCTTCATCATTCTTATCGACACCCAGCACGCCAATGTGGCCCACATGGTGGTGGCCGCAGGCATTCATACAGCCAGAGATATTCAGATCCAGTTCGCCGATGTCGTGCAGATAGTCGAGGTCGTCAAAGCGCTCCATAATGGCCTTGGCAATCGGAATCGATTTGGCGTTCGCCAGATCGCAGAAGTCGCCACCCGGGCAGCAGATAATGTCGGTGAGCAGACCCACTGTTGAGCTGGCTACCTTCAGTGCCTTGGCCTTATCAAAGAGTTCCGGTAGTTTGCGCAGCTCCACATCCGACAGCACCAGATTCTGTTCGTGGGAGGAACGTAGCTCGCCAAAGCTGTAGGCATCCGCTAAGTCAGCCACGGCATCCATCTGCACATCAGTAATATCGCCGGGCGCAAAACCCTTTTGCTTCAACGACAGGGTCACCGCACGGTAACCCGGTACACGGTGAGCGTGCACGTTCTGTTGTACCCAGCGGGCAAAGGCCTTATCGCTGGCCAGGCGTGCTTCGTAATCGGCATCCGTAGCAGGCAGCGAAGCGTAGGCCGGCGCAGTGAAATAAGCCGACACGCGTGCGAGCTCTGCATCGGTAATGGTGGCTGGGCCATCTTTCAGATTCGCCCATTCGGCATCCACCTTGCGGCGGAACTCTTCAATGCCCAGAGCCTTCACCAGAATCTTGATACGGGCTTTGTATGGATTGTCGCGACGACCTTCCAGGTTGTACACGCGAATAATGGCTTCCATATAGGAAAGCAGGTGACGCCAAGGCAGCGCTTCGTTAATCACTTCACCCAGAATCGGCGTACGCCCTAGGCCACCGCCGACCCAAACGCGGGCGAGTACGTCGCCGTTGGCATCGCGATACAGATGCAGGCCGATGTCGTGCACCTGTACTACGGCACGGTCGCGCTCGGCACCATGGACGGCAATCTTGAACTTGCGTGGCAGGAATGCGAATTCCGGATGGAAGGTGCTCCACTGACGAATGATTTCAGCCAGCGGGCGGGTATCAACCACTTCGTCCGGAGCGATACCGGCGAACTGATCTGTCGAGGTGTTACGGATACAGTTACCTGAAGTCTGGATAGCGTGCATCTCTACTTCGGCCAGGCGCGCCAGCACATCGGGCACGCGCACCATGGGAATCCAGTTGTATTGCAGATTATGGCGCGTCGTAAAGTGGGCATAGCCCTTGTCTTCTTCACGGGCAATGGCACCCAGTACACGCAGTTGTGCCGAAGAGATCATGCCGTACGGCACGGCAATACGCAGCATCGGTGCATGGCGCTGCATGTACAGGCCATTCTGTAAGCGCAGCGGGCGAAACTCTTCGTCGGCCAATTCGCCGGCTTGCCAGCGTGCAGTTTGGTCACGGAACTGTGCGACTCGGGCTTTCACCATCGCGTGGTCATAAGGGTCGTAACGGTACATGGCTTATCTCTAAGGGAATTTTTTAATTAGTTAAATCAGGACAGCACGAGCTTGGTGCCAATGATGATCAGCATCGTGGCGAGCAGACTACGCAGAAATTTTTCCGGGAGTTTGCTGGCGATATGGCTGCCTACCCAGATGCCGGGCAGTGAACCAAGCAGCAGGGCGCCCAGGAGATTGAAATCAACACTACCCAGATACCAGTGGCCAACACCGGCCACCGCTGTCAGCGGCACCGCATGAGCAATGTCACTGGCCACAATTTTAAGGGTGCCAATGCGCGGGTAGAGGAAAAACAGTGCCGTGACGCCCAGTGCCCCGGCGCCCACGGACGAAATGGTGACCAACACGCCCAGAATAACGCCTACAACAATAGTGATCGGGCCAACGTGGCGCTGGATAAAGGAATCTTCGTGTCGGCGTGCATAGCGCAGCAGCTTGTCGCGCAAGAAAATTGCGCCCGCCGTCAGGAACAGCGCGAAACCCAGGGCTACGGCCATGATCTGGCCGATTTCTTTGCCGTGGCCTGGTAGCAGTGCCAAGACATAAAGCGTGATGGCTGCTGCAGGGATACTGCCTGCAGCGAGGCGGCCAACAATCTGCCAGTCCACATGGCCTTTGCGGCCGTGTGCCACGGTGCCGCCGGCCTTGGTCAGGGCGGCATAAAGCAAATCGGTGCCTACCGCCGTTGCGGGAGATACCCCGAACAGCAGCACCAGCAGCGGTGTCATCAGCGAGCCACCGCCAACGCCGGTCATGCCGACGATGAGTCCTACAAAAAAGCCCGAAACGGTGTAGAGAAAGTCCATTAGCTGCGCTGCAATATTAGTTGAGGCCGCCATCCTAACAGTCGAGCAACCCAACGTAAAAGAATATATGGTTAGAATGCTATAACTTTTAGTAATTAAGG
>CAZCGW010000063.1:0-4889 GCA_964498255.1 uncultured Dechloromonas sp. | reverse complement strand
TAAGCAAACCTTGCGTACGCACAAGGTCGCCATGCGGCCGGCTCCTGAAATTAGCGCACATGATCTTGTGGAGATCAGGGAAAAGCTACATCTTTCTCGATCGGTTTTTGCAAGATGTTTACGGACCAACCAGAGAACGTTAGAGAACTGGGAACAGGGACGGGCGAAACCTAATGCTCAGGCAGCATTGTTGATTCGAATGGTTGAGAAATTTCCGGATACTGTTGAACGCTTGTCGGCTGTTTAAGTTGATAAGTACGTCAACTGCGCATCGCCCGAAACGTTACCCAAAAAAATTGAAGCTATACCAAGTTACAGGAAAACGACATGAACCAGAAACAATTCTTAATTATCACAATGGCTGTTAGTCTGCTGCCTGGGTGTGCATCATTCGACGGTGTTGTGAACAATGTACAAACCATGTTCCTACCCCAAAAATTCACGGCTTCACCGGTGCAGATATGCCAAGACTACAAAGAAAACAAAGTTCGAGCGAATGACGCATACTCTGGAAAGATGTTGACAGCATCTGGTACGGTTAAATCGATCGATGCTTACGGATTTACGCTAAACGTTCAAAATGTAAGTGTCTTTAACCGCACCGATGATCGCGAAGCTTTGAAGAAACTGTCGGTTGGAAAGCCTGCAAGCGTTACTGGAAGCGTTTCCTCACTTGAGGGTTTAGTTGGCAATTGTATGATCGTGATGAGAAATGGAACGTTTTAAATCTGAATACGATCTTTCAAAGATGGAGTCTCGCAAGAACCCTTATGCGTCCAAGCTCAAATCCTGTGCCGATGCTCATGTTATTCGTTGAGTTTCTGGGGTCAACCAGGCACCGAGTGAAACGTTAATTGCTTTATGTACCAAGGCTTCCAGATACAACACATGAACATCAAAACACTCCTCTCGATTGCAGCTATAGCAGCCGTTACTCAAGTGACCGGGTGTACTTTGGTGCCGGTAACTACCAACCTCGATGTGCCTGTTGCGAAAACGGTTTCAGCAACAGGGCCGGCCGTGAAGATCGTGTCTGTGTCAGACAATCGTAAGTTCGTCTATCCCCATGAAGCCGGCGACTGTGAGACACCCTCTGTCGAAAACGAAAAAATGCTCGGAGACACTGATTCAAAGGCTCGATCATTTGGGCGACAAGGGCGTTGCGATGGCGGCGAGTGGGCAAACCACGCGATGGTAATGCTTCCTGAAGGCGAGAAGGTGAGTAAAAGTATTCAATCTTCTGTAGAAGAGGGGCTTAGACGCTCTGGTTATCGTGTAGCTCCAAATGACCCAAACGCAATTCCTGTGAGGGTAGTACTAAACAATTTTTGGGTGACGTTTTCGTTAGACGGGATGGGGATGCGTTACTCTTACGTTTACGATATTAATGTTGACACCCAAAATGGCAGTGAGAAATATCAAGGTCGAGAGTCTGAAAAAATGTACTTCGCTGCTGGATCTAAATGGTCGAAATATGCTCAAGAAGGCCTTGAACACTTAAGTGCTCAACTGGCTGATAGGCCTCCAAAAATTTGAAGCTATACCAACAGGACAAGGGCCACAATATTCTTATGTATCAAGGCTTCCAGAGACACCGCATGAACTTCAAAACACTCCTCTCGATTGCAGCCATCGCAGCCGTTACTCAAGTGACAGGTTGCGCCATGGTGCAGACAACAGCCAATCTTGAAACACCTGTTGTTGCAAATCCAGCAAGCGGCCCGACCGTTAAGATTGTGTCTGTGACAGACAATCGAAAATTCGTTTATCCGCATGAGGCCGGTGACTGTGTGACCCCATCAGTCGATAGTGAGAAATCGCTTAACAATGTCGACCTTAAAGCTAGAGCATATGCCCGACAAGGTCGTTGCGATGGAGGCGAGTGGGCTAATCATGCCATGGAGGTTGTTCCAGCAGGGCACACCATGGCGTCAAAAGTTAAAGAAGCCGTGGCTATGGGGTTTCGTAAGGCTGGCTATCGAGTTAGCGAGAACGATCCGAGTGCAATCCCTGTGTCAATCGTAGTCAATCAATTCTGGACTGCAGGTGGAATGGATGGGTGGGGGGTAAAGTATGTCAACACATATACTGTTGAACTCTCGGCCGGGACAGGAAATCCGCGGAAATTTACTCGTTCAGAAACTGATACCTTTATTTTCGGTCGAGCCAATCTGCTTGATCGATACACAGAGAAAGGTTTGGCACAACTGACAGATGACACAGCAACCAGCCTGAAAGAAACTCCGCTATAAGCTAAAGGGCCGCAAAATGCGGCCCTTGTCCTATATGCTCATTCGTTACCACTGGCTTGGCGGATAGTACGTGTTGACCAGATAGTTATCGTCGGCTGAAAGCCTTGGCGCAACGTATGAACCGTAAATATCACGTCCGCTCGCGTCTTTAGCGCCAGCAGCACAGCGGTTCAAATCTGCCCCGGCCCAACCAACGCCCTTGCACCAGTCATATCGATCACGCAGGATCAGAACGCCGTTCATTTCGCCGTATACGTCAGCGCGTAATATATGCCCGGGATCTAATCCGGCATCCCAGCACTGTCGAGCGGTGTACTGAACGGCACAGTTGCCAGAATATGCCTGCCTCACGCCAGAGATCGAGTTTTGCGGATTTGCAGCCATGTAACCATTCTGAATCGCGTTATTAATCCCAGTCTGCACCTCGCCATTAGGCGTTTGTGCTGGTGATAGGTTTCGCCCAATGTTGCCATAACCGACATTAGACTGGGTCATGCCCAGGCCTCCGCCCCCTTGAGCCATGCCAACCCCCGCATAGATAGCACCTGCAGCAACCCCGGCCGTGACTGCAGTGCCGGCTCCAATAATGCCGCCCATGCCGGCAAGCGCCAAAGCCCCACCTGCGCCAGCGGTAGCAACTGTAACAGCCACTGCAATCAGAATAGTGAACGCTCCTAGTGTCCAGGAGCTGCTCGATGTTTCCCAGTGGTAGATGTGATCAAGGGACTCGGGCATGTTGCCGCCCGTCCAGGGCCGCCATGCCAATCCCGAATACACCAGGTGGCCGGGGTCATCACAGCTTGCTAAGGCCTTTACGCAGAATGCTGGGTCATTGCCGCCTGGCTGTTGATCTTTAGGGAGCCCGACAAACCACTGGGGCTTCGTATACGCATCCACTTCAGTTTTGACGGTTCTCCGGAACCAGCTGCCAGAAGAGGATTGCTTCTGCTTTACATCAGTCTGGTCAACAGCGAGCAGGGAAATCACGCCTTTGATCACCCCAGAATACTGGCTGGCCAGCCCCATGATGACCATCGCCGTCTCGATATTGGCGATGTTGTAAAAAACAGGGTCTGTGTAGTCAGTAGACATGCCTACAAAAGGGTCGTTGCCAACAACGATGCTTTTGTGGAACTCGAAATTTGAGAGGAACTTACGCTGCTGCACAAACCAGCGCCCGTCGACGGGAGCGAATGGCCGCTCTTGAATGTCGAGCGTGTTTCTACCCTGGTTGCGGAACATACGGACGACACTCACCCGTAACTGGTGCAGTTCAGGGGAGTAACGGCCATAAACCATCGCGCCGTTGGCATTGGCATAGTCAACCAAGGCGCCAGCGATCTGGTTATCGGTCAGTCCAGCCAGGCCTCCGGCTCGTAGACCTTTGGTGATCCATTGGGGTCCGTTGGTCATCCGAACGTCATAGGCACTTTTATTTTGGAGGTTCACCGTGGCAAGGGTGTTCCATTCGACATCCCACATCGGCACCATCAAACCTGTGTCAGTGTTTCTGTTAGTTAACACCTTGCTAGGGATCGCCCAGGAGAGTTCTCCAGCGGCGGCCTGCGCCTGCATGGACGGAATCAAAAGGCCCATAGCAATCTGCAAGAGAACCATAACTGATGAAATGAGGCGCTTCATTCTGTGGCCGCATTCCCGATCCGGTCATAGTTAAAGTATGGATCAATGTGTGGGAATCCACCGTTTAGCAACACGGCCTTGGCCTGCTTGCTAGTGAATGATTCGATAAGACGTATTCTCTCCTTGTTGGCGCTCTGAGCAGCGTTCTCTGCTGCATATTTCTGGTAATTGAGGTCAACATCAGACAACGGGGCTCTGTATAACGGATCGTCAAGCTTGAGCTTCCCATTTATGCGCGAGGCATTTTCATAAAGGACAGCGGTATGGTGCTCAAGGTACTGGAAATAATACAGGCGCCAGCTCTCATAAATCTGTAGCTGTTTTCCCTTCAATCCGATGTGTCTCACGTACTCAGGAAGGTCATGACATAAAAAATCACGAGCTGAGAGAGAGACTGCCGTTCCATCACAAAGTGCTTTTAGCTGTGCCTGTGGCGCGGTAGCGGTGCCTGGTATGAGTAGCGCTGAAGGAGGTGCTACAGGCGCATCTTCAGCTAGCGCTACTGCAGGAATTGCCAGCGCGATAGCGGTGGCGATGATGATTTGCTTCATTTTTACTCCATTGTTGTGAAAGTGGACTACGGAAATCTGTGGTCACGAGAAGTTTTTTCATTGCAGTGTCCTTACCGGAAGTTGGGTGTTACATGCTCGTCTTATAACGCGCGAGCACAGTAGCGTGATACGAGGGGCCTTTTCGGCGAGTAGCTATCTTAAATTGTTTCTTAAGAAATTTCCGAAGAAGTGGTGCCATCTGGATCCAATTGTCCGACGTTGATCGCTAGACGTAACTCTCTAGCCGGTTTGAAACGGAATGAGCCCGTTCTACGGTGGCTAGCGGTTCCCGTCGACGTGTTAGGCGCGATAGCCCCAACACCTGACAATACGACACCCGTCTTCTCGGCCAGGGCGGCACATGCGATCTTTCCGAGCTCGTTTAAGACGTCTTCGACATCGAGCACGTCCATGCCGATGTTTTCAGAAATCATCCGGCTTATCT
>CAZCGW010000062.1:0-4889 GCA_964498255.1 uncultured Dechloromonas sp. | reverse complement strand
CTGCCACCGGATCCCGAACCGGATCCACCACCTTGAGATCCGCCGTTGTTGCTCATCGAGCCACCGCCGCCCCCCTTGGAGCCAATCGCTTTGGTCAGAGCGGAAACCATCTTGGGCAAAGCTTGTCCGGTAGCTGCACCAACAGCGCCGCCAACAAATGCACTAAACCCACTGCCGCCGAAACCGCCGCCTGTCAGGGCTTGCGCTAGGCGCGGCACCTTCATCCCGAGGAATGCCAGCACGAGAACTTCCATGCAGATCTGGATCACCAATGCCATCGCGTTTGCAATTTGTATTCCACCGGAGGCCATAACAATGTCTTCGATGGACTGGATGCCAGCATTGCTTCCTGTCTTGTCGCTAAACAGCAGGTTGTCGAAATTGCTGAGAAATATCGTTAGGCTTAAGTAGATATAAACCGCAATCAGCGCGTTATGAACTGCAAGGTTGACGATTTGCGCAAGCCAATTGTTGAAAAATGTCTCTGTTTTATTGAAGGCGCCACATATGATGAAGATCGGACCAAGAGCCAATAACAAAAACAGCATCAATCGGGCTTCGATGAGCTCAAACATCATGATTACTGCGTAGATAATCAGACAGATGGCTAGGAGGCACGCTCCGGCGAGATAAACCAGCGCCGGACCAATTTGCAGACCAGAAGCTGAGACCATGGCTTGTTTGATGTATGCCATAAATAACCCGATCGAGGCGCTAGCAAAACAATCCAAAAGCTCATATGGGGCGGGGGCTCCGCAATTAGCCAGTCCGGTTTGAGATATGGCTCCTGCAACTGCCTGTCCTAGCCCAGTTTGCAACTCCATAACCGCGGGGACGATCATGTTCTGAAATACGCCAACTGATAGTCCGCAAACAACAAACCAGGCGATCTTGTAATACTTGCCAATAAAGTTGGAGATCGGCTGGTGTGTCTCACCGCGCATTGTTGCGTAGGCGTAAGCAAGTATCCAAATGCTGATTGCCAATGTCATGGGCGCTGCCAAAATTGCTGAAAGCGTCGATGAAACACTGTTGATAATTCCAGCGGCAGATTCGAAAGAATCGCCGATGACCTGAAATCCTTTGAATTCTATAGCTAGGCCACTCATCGTTTGCTCACTTATTAAATTGGAACTTGGTCGGGGTGTGTTGGATCAACTGCGTCGACGACATGTTTTTGAGTGAGCGTTCGTATTTCTCCTGCTCAACGAGCTTTGTTTCAATTTCGGCGAGCTTGCCTGCGACCAGAACCTGATTCATTGCGCTTTGAGCCTTTCCTTGTTCTGCTTGGATACGCGCTTGAAGCTCTGCAACCCCCTTGGGGTCTTGCGTTGAAGAAATCAGCTTGCGCAAGTCATCGATTTCCTTGAACGCGTCAGATGCACCTTCATAAGCCTTGGTAAACATGTCCTTAACAGCATAAGGAGCATTTAGTTGGCGGTTGCACAGTGTCTGCTGGACAGGATCCTTTACCGTCAAGCAATCGAAAATCATGGCTTGCTGGCGTGCGGCAGAAGCAACCGATGACATGTTTCCCGTGGCTACGCCGTCGTACATCTGCTTCAAGTTAAGTGGTAAATAGCGTTGAAGCAGTGGGTTTGCCAGGACATCACCAAAACCTCTGGCTCCTGTCAGCGCCTGAAACTGCTTGAGCTGTTGCTGGTACTGCATGTACATGCTTTGTAGCTGTTGTTGCCAGGCTGCAACTTGTTGGATCTGCTGCGCTAAACTTGCCGCATCAGTAACCGGAATCTGGGCGTGGGTGGTAGGTATGGATGCACAAAGGACTGCCCCAGCCAGTAGCGCCTCAATGAGGATTCGATGTAGCTTACGATTCATGACAAGAGCCACAACTAATTAAATTTAAACTTGATCGGTTTGTGCTCGATCAGTTTTGTTGATGACATATTCTCAATTGAGCGATCCGTCAGATTTTTGCTGCGTTCTTGTTCGGCAACGAGCTGTCCGAGTCTTTCCGAGATATGGTCGAGCTTGTAAGCCAGAAATGCATTCCCAGACAGCGAAATCGCTAGCAATGTCAAAACGATCTTCATGCTCAAAATATTGCGGATTGCCTCACACATGATTTGCTCCAAACGGTGTTGATGAAAAGTTCTTGTGCCCAAGGCGTCGTTCCTTGAGCCGTTCACGGAAGACAGGGATCCAGTCAGAAGGGGCATCGCCCACCTCTGCGCGGATCTGGTCGAGCAGCTCAACGTTGTCTTTTGTTGTCGACAAGATGTCGAGAAAGTCATTGCCTAGGTGTGACAGATCGAGATGGCCGATGACTGATCTATGCCCCTGCTTGATGAGGAATTTTCGGCTTTCTTCACCAAACTCTTTAATGATCTCGAATTCTTTGCGTGAGAGCTTGAATCCTTTGATGTACTGGTCGGCATCTGCCTTCGGATTTGGCAGGAATATCTGTGTAGCAGACTGTTCAACCATAGCCGCGACGTGCGGCGTTTTAAGGATCTGGTCAGGTGACTGGGTGTCAAAAATCCCCATGCCGTTAAGCTTTCGGATTGTTAACTGCTTATCGCCAGCAAACTCGGCAAAGACTGGGAGCTTGAGGCGCTGCCAGAATTCAGCCATCACATACATAAAACGGCGGCCATCAAGCAGAGACTCTGTGAGATGCAGTAGGTACATCGTCACTGGGGCGAGCACTGTCGGATCGTTCAGGAGGTCTGTGTCGTCAAAACCGAATATCCTGCCGCTGGAAAGGTCCGTGGTGTCTTCCGGGTTGTCGAGCACCCAGGCAAGGGCGCCGTTCACATCTGCACACCACTTGGCTAAGTGAGCGCGCATGCCATCCGGGTCATGGTCATTCAACTGTTGCCGGACAACTGACAGCCGTTGTAGTTCGCGCGGGAACTCTCGGACTTGCCTAATGGCGCGGTTTAAATCGGCTTCGTCGGTAGGAGTCAGCTTTTTGGGGATCAGAGACTGGATCAGTTGTTCCTGGAATCGCAGGTTTTGCTCCGTCGGCGGCAGCTGTAACGGGTTAAATCCCGTTGGCGTCCCGCGCTTAAGACAGCGATAGTTTCCACCGAGTGCCCGGATGGCGATCTCTGCCCCTCGGTCCTTGTCGAAAAATACAATCGTGGGTTGGTATTTCAGGCTCATTACCAACAGGAATAGCTCCAGCACGGTTTTGCCAGACCCTGTCATGCCGATGATGATGGTGTTTGCAGGCGTTTTTTTGTCGGTGCTGTCTTCCTTCTCAGGCGAGCCGTGCCAGTTAAGAAAAAATGGACTCAGGTTTGGTGTTTTAACGATCGTGACGGCTTCACCCCAGGGGTTGCCATTGCGCTTCCCAGTAGAGAACCCATGAAGGGAAGAGAGCCCTGCAAAGTTAAGGCTTGTTAGTGTTGCTACACGGGGGCGGTATTGCCAGTTACCAGGCAATTGTGCAAACCATCCTGCATCGGCCAACAGGTCGACTTGGGCAGCCAAGAAACTTTCATTGTTAAAGGCACGGGAAGCATCTGCTAGTGCATCCGTGATGTCATCTGGGCTTTCGCATAGCACGGACAAGGTATAGTGATACTCACCCATAACAAACTGGCTGTCTGCAAGGTCGTTAAGAGCCTCGTCCAAATCGGCAATTTGAGATGTGGCGGAATCTTCTGTGGAGGTCAGTTGCTTTTTCTGCGTTTCAACGGCATCTTTGGCCGTGGATTTCGCCAGAATCGTAAAGCTTTGGGTTTCTATGAATTCATACGACTCATAAAGGAGGTCGTCCAGGCTGCCTGGCGAGGTATGGCTTGGGTAGTCCTTGATATCCAAGATTGCGCCATATCGCGAAGCGGTTGCACCACGGATTTCCAGGCGCTCGCCAGAAAAAAACAACCGGCTAGTAGGCAGGTATTGTTTGACATTCGCTGCTTTAAGTGGAACTTCCTGCCAAAATCCATTCAGAAGAAAGCCATAGAGCGCCAGTTGTTCGGAATAGCTGTGCCCATTTTTTTCGTAGATCTCAAGTCGCTCGACGCCGAAACGCGACAAATTAGCTTCAATCATGGCCGCGTTCTCTAGTGCGACCCGAATGGCGTTTTGTTCACGGACTTTGATTTGAGCGAGTGACATGGCCTCACGACGCCGGTTCTTTGCTGTCCGCAACGACCATTCTGGTCGATACGCGAACGTAAAGTACGTGTCGTTAACCATCATCTGATAACCAGACAGGCCGTCATAGTATTTGTCGGACATGTCTTGTGCAAAAGGCTCCTGATATGTTCCGTCAAGGGAACCTTTGACCCGGCGGCGGATACGATGAACCCAAATCCCGCTGCCATAAGGCAGTCCTTTGCAGAGTTGATTGAGGCCGTTAACACGAATATCCAAGTCTTCAGGATCCATGGTTTCAAATGGAATGCCCTCGACGCGCCAGGACACTAAAAATGCACCGTCATCGTTTTTTACGACGCATGGATGAACCTGGGCTGTGTGCGGAACAAAGTCACCGAGGTAAACCTCATTGTTGGCAACGGATTGAAGGCTGCTTGGCTTACGCATGTTGAAGCGCTCCGCGCTGCATTTGGTTGGAATAGGGCGGGAAACGCATCCCGGTAGAATTGAAAGGTCCTCCAAGACATTTCTCATCTACCCATTTCGGAGCGTTTCCCATGGAAGTAGCAAAATTCGGCAAAAAGTCGCCGGCCTCATTTTTGGGGGAGGCGAAGATATGAAGCTTTACCATTTCACGAGTTGGTATGGGTTTCGGGGAATTGCAGCCCAGCGCATGATCAGAAAAGGGAAGGTTTTTACTGGCGGCCATGTCAAACCCCTTGCCGTTTCGCTAACCACGAACCCGTCAAACCGACTACTGGGGATTCCTGACGGTCGGCAACTAGAACCTCACATTGCTGGAGCACTCGATGACA
>CAZCGW010000061.1:0-4908 GCA_964498255.1 uncultured Dechloromonas sp. | reverse complement strand
CACGGATGGCCATCTTGGCAACGGTTCGCTTTCTACATGATTTTACGAATAGCCCATAAATCTTTCGGATTGTTCTGATCCACACTAAAAAGTTTCCTGGCAATTTTCTGCGGAGTGATCGAACCCTTAAGCGTCCGGTCCAACATTCGCATATCGTACTCCGCCTGCAGGTTTAGCCAATAACTAGGCTCCATACTGAAAAATAGCCCCAGCCGCAACGCTGTATCAGGAGTGATAGGCCGTCTGCCATTCACAATTTCACTGACACGACTCTGCGGCACATCAATGTCAGTCGAAAGCTGACGAACTGTGATTCCCATCGGTTTCATAAAATGTTCCAGCAGAATTTCGCCGGGATGAATTTCGGTGAGCAATTTGGATACGTAGGGATTCTTTCGAGATTTCATCTTTGAAAGATCGTATTCTGCTTTCATGGTCTTTAACCTGATCGGACATATACACTGACTAAGCGGTCAATTTGAGAGGTTTAACCTTAATTGACTTGTTCTGACGCGAAGCCTCCCATAGATCCCTGGTCGATTGAATGCCGGCCCACATTTCTGGTGTCGTGCCCAACCACTTGGACAGACGCAACGCCATCTCAGCGCTTACGCCTGCCTTTTGATTGAGGATTTTCGACAACATAACGCGCGTAATCCCTAGCTGTAACGCAGCCTCCGTTACCGTCATTTCTTCCGGCATCCATTCTTTTAGAACAAGCCCTGGGTGGACTGGATTGTGCATTCTCATCGTTACCGCCTAAGTGATAGCCTCTAATGCATATGGCATTAATCTCACAAAATCCAATTAGATACTACGGCAGACGTTACGACGAACCGCCCACTATGGAATCAGCGTGCGTAGCATCTGTTGTGCTGCGCTATTAGTTGATCCTAAAAAGGTGACAGGTGCAGTTGCGGAAAACCCACCTTGAACGACCGGCCTGAATGGATCTGTGCTTATATCGATCTCGTGATACTGCAGTCGGTTTCCAAACTTACCAAGCGCCACTCCAGTGACAGAGGCCGCACCAGCCTTCCGTAGGAAGGCGGCGGCCACACCAAATGACAAACCGTAGGTAGTGCAATCATCAATAACAACCACGTGCTTATCTGTAAGTCGATTGTTTTTCGCGTAATACGGGTTGAGGTGAATCGTTAGAATCTGTTCAGTAGGATCGTTCCGGTCACCTCCACCCCCAGCCGAGCGCTTGGACGAGGCTGTGTGCCTAATGAATAATGGCTCGTCCCGTTTAGCCAAACGTACACGAGATACAGTTGTGCGTAGCCTATGAGTGAAATCGCTCAATACGTCGCTATCGTTATTAGCGCTGCTTGATGATGGATAGACTCCCCACAATAGGTCTTCGGGGGAAATCGTCCCATCAGAGAGTAACGAACGGGCTGTGATCGCAAGAAGCGCGTTTAACCGACTGCCTCCATTTTTTACGGTATCTGTCAGTTTTCGCCCAAAAACCTCTTGAGCATTTGTCACAGCGTAACCCGACAAGTCAGCCAAAGCACGAACCTTGTAGCGATGCTGATCGGCCGAGAACCACCATTTACCAGACCAGGCTGCGGTAAGATCGATGACCTCTTGGAACTGCTGCGCATCGTCAACTCGGATACCCAGCGCCTTCACTTCACGGTCGGTAGACCAACCTGCCGCAACCAGCACTGCGCGGCCATTCTTGCCCATCTGCACATCTTCGCCTTTAGTTGCCAAAACCAGCACATCAAATGGGTTAAGGGAAAATCTTTTGGCGTTTTCGGCAACGATATCTCCATCCTGGCGGCGATGACGCTGCAAGAATTGAACGCCGCTAGATCCGAAAGTAGAGGCAAACCAATCGGGTTCACCGTGGTTTGAAATCAGCCCCACCGGGTTATTAGCTGCTTTTGCGTTGATCAGAACCTGGGCAATCTGAGGATTAGGCTTCCCACCGCTCAGTATGGCATCCGGCGAGGTCATGATGATAAGCATTTAAGACGGCTTTCTGTATCGCAATTAAAGGATGTCGAAATCAAGATCAATGGATTTGTGTGCTCTGCGCGCCAAGAATAGGCCGGCGATATGTGCTTGTGGGAATTGTTGCAACAGCAATCGCTGAACGGCCTTGAAATGGCAACCCGTCGTTAACACGTCATCTACTATGAAAATAACCTGCGGAGGTGGTTCCACAAGGCTTTCATCGAGCCGATAGTTGGCAATGAGTTCGTCAGGTGTCGGCCGTCGATCTGCCAGGTGTGCTGCCTGTGCTGATTGAAGTTGTACGATCAGCTCACGTATATCTGCTTGGCGACCAACGCATACGGCCTCAAGCATGCGTTTCATACGGTCATCGTAAAGCGGATCTGCTTTGCACTTAGAAGGTGGGATAGGGACAAAGGTTATGCGTGCGTCATCCTTGATTGCTGCGCGAACAATATTCGCAGCCTGCTGAATTGCTCTCTCTTTGTGCTGCCACTGAAGCGTCCCACGCTTATCCATGGATTTCTTGAAGTTAAGAATAAGCTGATTGGTTTCACTATAAGCATGCCCCTCGCCTGCGGTATATTCACCTGCGTAGTAACACGTATCCCCCGCCTCCAGGTAGTAATGATCGGGAAGCGTCAGCGCATCGACTTTGAGGATGCGCTTATTCAAGAGCTGCCTTAATGTCTTCGACATCGGCAACCCGAATTGCACCCTTTTCTTGAAACTGGAAAGGCCAATTGAGTTTCGAGTCTCGGAAACAATTGTCGAGAATAAACAGCTTGCGACCTTGCTGCAGGGCGGCACGCGCCTGTGCAAGCGTGCCGGATGTATCGCTGGCTTCAACGATCACCGTGGCTTGAGCAATAGCCGACATGGTTGCGTTACGCTCTGGGAAAAACAGGCGGTTACTACGGTAGTCCTGTTGTGCATAACGGCAGATAGGTACTTGGCTAATCAGCAGATACTTTTCTGCGATCAAATCCTGAAGCTTCTTATTTTCGGGAGGGTAATACTCAGTGATCGGGGTGCCAATCACAGCTATGGTGCTGCCACCGCACTCTATTGCCGTCTTATGAGCAGCCGTGTCAACGCCCTTGGCTAGCCCGGATACGATGGTAAATCCGTCGCGCACCAAGAGTTTTACTAATTTCTTAGTTCGGCGAATGCCATCATCGGATACTCTCCGGGCCCCAACGATGGCAATGCGTTTGGGTGCGTCGATCAGATCCCACCAGCCTCGGTAATACAACAATTCTACTGGGTGCGCAGCATCCCGTAGACGGTCAGGGTAATCACCTGAACCGTACAGACGAACCCCCCAATCCTGAATGTTGGTGCGTTCAAACTGATTACGCACTTGTTTCAACGCCGCGTCAATTTCAACTTCGGGGACGAGATCCGATGGAACCGATCCTGGGCTACGCCGAAAGTGATCCGCTATTGTCTTGAACGTCGCAGCCTTGTTTGCCCACAGAGCTTCGTAAGCGGCCATTTCACGCGACGGTGAAATAGGCGGTCTACAAAGGACAGTATCAGCATCACTCATCATCATATTACCTAGCATCTGGGCATCACAACAGTTGCACACAATCTTTCATTCACCAGCAAACTCAACGAAATCAAGCTCGTAAAAGTAAAAGAGGCATCCGCACCAATTATATTCTATAACCTTACCATGCCATGCGCCATCAGCGAAAAACGCAAAGCGGGTTATTGCATCTGCATGTTGTCGTCACATGCTTAATGATTTGGTCGACAGACCAAAAGAATATGTCTGCGCTTGTTGACAACCCCAATGCAAGCGGCGCGATGGCTGTACAGTCGGTGGGTAGGAAAAGTTCATCGGGTTGGCTTGCCAATGAAAATGGTTTCAACTTCAGCATCGGTTTGGCAAATGTCGGGAGAAGCAAAAAATCCTTTTGGCGATACCAAGATGTGGCACATTCTCATTGAAAACGCTAAGAAGTCTGCGTCTGTTTTTGTGTTTCAACATGGACATATTGAATAGCCACATGGGGGGAACACATCGTTACGAAGCGATTGCGAAGACAAGGAAGACCATTGTGCCAAAGAATTTTTCCGTTAGTTGGACTCAGCCCCCACATATGGCCATTACAGGCGGCTATAAGAACTTCATCAACGAGCAAAACTGTTACATCACCAGAATATGCGGCGTTGAATAGCTTTGCAGTTTCAAGCTTTGTTCGCCAAACCTCATTCCCGTCACGCTCACTAATACACGCTACATGGCCATTTGTTCCGCAATAGATCATTTCCGCTCCAAAATCTTAGTTGGATAAGATGATAGCCGATGAGTTGTTTCTACATGGCAGTTTGCGAGACCATGCATGGACTGTTTACATGATCTACCGGACCATGCTCAGGCCTTAATGACATTGACGGTGTGGTTTACAACCATATCGCACCATTCGATCCCGCAGTTCGGGATCGCAAACTTTAATACACCCAGTGTCAACGTGTTCGACAACGTACAGGGCATGTTCAGTGATGGAGCCCCCGTTTTCTAGAGTGACTAGCCATCTCTCCACTCTGGCAGTGCTGTTGTCATTCCACCATTCATATGGGAGAAGGTCACGACATGCCGGGGTTGCTCCGCTTAGCCCGTAGAAAAAAGCCAACTCCTGGACCATCGTTTGGCAGTCAATTAATGGAAGGAATTCGTATCGAATTCCGGCGTGGCAGCTGCTAGTTCCAATACTGAGCAAATAAAGGCCTGGCACGTAACGGTTCGGTTGCAAATCTCTTTCTATTTGGTGGCGATGTTCTTCATATATCTTCAAGGTCATGTCTCCGCTTTGTGCCTTCTGTCTATGCCCTGCGTACTTCACTTGGCCGGATCAATTAGGTTTTACGCCGTGCATCCATGTTTTCAGAATTGCCTCACCTGCCACTTCAATTTTCGCCACCAAT
>CAZCGW010000060.1:0-5254 GCA_964498255.1 uncultured Dechloromonas sp. | reverse complement strand
AAAACACCTTACCTTATTGGTCAAGTGTTGCACTTCAGACTTGAAACCGCCCGCTCTAGGATTTCCAGACCAGATCGACCATTGCCGAATAAGACATCAAGAACAAGTACATCTGGTTTGAGAAGTTCGTAAGTCTCAATGATGGTATTGGGGTCGCTGACTTTGGAAACCACACGAAAGCCTTGATGTTCCAGCGCTCGTTGAAATCCATCCATCACAATCGGATGGTCGTCGGCCAGCATGATGTTGATGGTTTCTTGGTCCATAGAATAAAACGCGGTACCTGTTCAGAGAAGTCCGTATTTTACCAATGGAACAGTCTGGCCGCTTGAATCATTCTAGAAACCCTTGACAACGATACAAAGTAACAAACAGGAAAACACATGTATTCTCCTATTCATCAGCAATATAATGGCATTTATGACAATAGCCTTGTCTGTATAAAGGTCTTGTTATCGTGTTTGATTGTGGTACATTGTGACAAATGTGCGCAACACACCAGCCAATCGTGATTGCTTATAGCCTTCTATGAACACCACCATCCCGCAAAAACTCACCTTCTGGAAAGCTTTCCGGTTCGCTCTGTACAAGACGAGCCTAGCAAATTCATGATGAAAATTTTCGGATACAAGATTTCTGTCATGCCATGGCGAGACCGGTGGTGGTCAAATCTCTGCTTAGGCCTTGCGTTCTTGATAACGCTTCAGGGAGCGTATGAGAGAGATTGGTTCATCAGTTTGCGATTGGGAGATTCTGTCATTCCAACCGAGTCAGAACTCGTATGGACCGGGCCATTTGAGATGCGAGAGATTCGCCAGAGAAATGGTTCGTTAGTTTCTTTTACACGCCCCATCCCCGATGGAGGAACTTACCGGGTTGATATGACTGTTTTTCCGGAAAGGTTTGAACGATACGTTGCGCTTCATAAAGGTCAACCCATTGCATGGCTAAAGCTCTATGAGCAAAACAGTTTTCGGCCCGTTTGGGGCGTCAAAATCGGCACCGAAGAAGTTTTGAATTATGAAAGAGCATGGATTGATTATTCAATTTGCTCAGACCCATTCCGAATCCTGTTTTCTGGAGCTGGGTTTATTTTTGTTGCATTAATTAGCGCATTTCGCATTACTCGAATTAACCACCGACAAGGAGATTAAAAATGGCTGTATCGCAGAACGACTTGCAAAAGATGAACGACGTGCTTGGCCGACTCGGTGCAGGAGAGAGTGCTGTCAGTATTGTCAATGGTGACAAGACGCTGTCACTTGAGAACACGGGCAATGGACTTCAAGTCGGCGCGTCTTTGGTGTCTGCGCTAAATGTCTGCAAAGTCGCGATTTCCAATGTGGGCGCAGCCGGTGCGGTATTGGTTTTTACGTCTGATGTAAACAAGTTAATTGATGAATACTCGAGGAATAAAACAGTTTCCTACGCTACGGCGAAAGCTGTCGCGGCTGATTTTTCCGGATTGGTTCAAGCTGGCCTATTGACAGCCGTTGGCATCGCGGTGGGAGCGGGATTGACCACGGTTACCGTCGCAGGCATTACGATGACCACGGCAACGGCGCTTTCGATTGCCGCAATGGCTGGGGTATTGGCCGTTTCACTCGGCGCAGCCGGATTGATATCCCAAGATACTCTGAACAGCCTGTCAAACGCCAAGAATCTTTTCTCTGGCATGAAAACTTTCATTAACGGTACTGGAGGTATTTCGGTAAGCCCCGCCACCGTTGCCATCAAATCCACGAATCTGACGAACCGCGAAGTAGACATCACGATTGCTGGCGTCACCCAGGCTTACAACCTGAACAAATACACGGATCTTGTTGCCCTCGAGAAGCTGATCAACAACTCGCCCAATTACACATTGCAGGATTGGACGATTCCACACGTCACCATCACGGGTACGGATACAACCTCAATCCGTAACGCAGTCACAGAGGCCTACGCCAACGATACGGCCGCCACCCGACAGCTATTTAGTGGGACGACGACCATCGCTGCGCCCAGCTGGGCACCGGCAAGCGGCACGACCTATGACGGTAAGAAAGCCTTCTATGAAACCAACACCAAAGTAGATAACAGCCTGTCTATCGCCGACAAGACAGGTGTACTGCTGGATGCCAACAAGCGGAGCCTGACTGCCGCGGCGCTGGCCGCCCTGGATGCTAACAAAGACGGCAAGTTGACCGGTTCCGAGCTCAATGGCCTGCAGATCTGGGCAGATACCAACGAGAACGGCCTTCAGGATGCCGGCGAACTGCGTAGTCTTGCCCAACAAGGGATCGGCACGATCCGTGCCGCTGACTACGGGTTTTATACCCGAGGTAATGCTGTATCCGGTGTGGCGGGTACAGCCCCGGTCAACGTTGCAGAAACCGTCGGTCAACCGACGCGTCCGACGCTGACCCAGAGTGTGCCTGCCAGCAACTACCGTAGCCTGCGTGATACCGACAACCGCTATTGGATCAACGGCTCAAGCTATATCGACTGGGGAAGCAATCAGGTCAAAATCAATAATGCCAAACGTGACACTCTTATCGGCACCGATGGTAACGACAGCTTTGATGCCAACTACTACGCCGCCTACGGCCAGTATTTCAACAACAACCTGCTCGTTAACTTCATGGCAGGCGGTGGTGACGACACCGTAGGCGGTAGCAGCCGTAATGACAGCATCTGGGGCGGTACCGGCAATGACGTCGTCTTTGGCTACGATGGTGACGACAAACTCTACGGCGAAGAAGGCAATGATCAGCTGCAAGGGGGTGCTGGTGCAGACTTTCTGGACGGCGGTATTGGTAATGACAACATCTTCGGTCAGGTCGGTAACGACATCCTGAATGGCGGTGATGGTGATGACTGGCTCATGGGTTTTACCGCCACGAACGAAGCCAAACAAACCCTGCTGGCTGGCGAGACGGACGACGACATCATCTTTGGTGGTAACGGCAATGATCAGATCTATGGCGGGCTTGGTAACGACCAGTTAGATGGCGGCGAAGGAAATGACAACATCAACGGCGGCCAAGGTGACGACAAAGCTTTTGGTGGCAATGGCGCCGACATGCTCAATGGCAACGAAGGTAATGACCAACTGCTCGGCGATGGCGGCAACGACACCATCTGGGGTGGCGTGGGTGATGACCGGATATGGGGTGGCGATGGGGATGACGTTCTTATCGGATTTACCCCTAGCAACGACAGCAAACAGACCTTGGCTGCGGGGGAATCGGACAACGACACCATTTATGGTGGCGCAGGCAACGACCAGATCTACGGTGGGTTAGGTAACGATACCCTTGATGGCGGTATCGGGACGGATACGATCAAAGGCGGTGACGGCAATGACCTCGTCTTTGGTGGGGATGGGGATGACGAACTGAGCGGTGAAGCCGGCAATGACACTCTGTCTGGTGATGCCGGTGTCGATAAGCTGTTTGGCGGGGTTGGTAACGACACCCTTTACGGGGGTGATGGTGATGATCTCCTTATGGGTTTCACCGCCGTCAATGACACCAAACAGAGCCTGTCTGCCGGTGAGACCGATGACGACATCCTGTACGGGGGCAATGGTAATGATGGCATCCTAGGTGGTCTTGGCAATGACCAGCTCTATGGCGATGCGGGGAACGACGAACTCCAGGGCGGTGACGGCAATGATCAGCTCTATGGGGGTGATGGTAATGACCGCCTGTTTGGTCAGACTGGGGATGATGTGATCTACGGTGGTTCGGGCGATGACCTGATTTACGGTTTTACCGCCACCAACGAAACCAAACAGACTCTCAACGCCGGTGAAACGGACAACGACTGGCTGTATGGTGGCGACGGGGCAGACACGATTGTGGGCGGCCTGGGCAACGATTACATTGATGGTGGCGCCGGTGCGGACAACATGCAAGGCGGTCTGGGTGACGATACCTACATCGTCAACAGCGTCAACGATGTGATTCTGGAGCAACAGAACGAGGGCTACGATACTGTGATTAGCAGCGCCAACTACATGCTAAACGCCAATATTGAAGAATTGCGTCTGCTGGAAGGCTTTGACATTAACGGCACCGGCAACAGCCTGAACAACCTGATCACGGGCAATAGCCGAGACAACATCCTCGATGGCGTGACCGGTGCAGACACCATGATCGGTGGGTTGGGTAACGACACTTACGTCGTCGACAACGGTGGCGATCAGGTTGTTGAATACGCCAACGAAGGGATTGATACCGTTCAGAGCAAGATCAGCTACACCTTAGGCGACAATCTGGAGAGTCTGACACTGCTGGATTTCTCGAATCCTGAGCAGGGGTTGGTCAATGGCACCCGTATTCTGGTTTATGGTTATCCGAAAGCCAACGAACTGGACTACATGCAGGGTAATGCTGTCGCCGGTTACAAAGGCACCTGTGCCCTGACCTCGATTGCCAACATCGCCATGCAAGCCGGGGTAGCTCTGACGGAGGCTCAGGTCGTGCAAACGGCGATTTCTAATAACTGGTGCGTGACCGATGCGAGCAAGACTGATTATGATCGGGGCTGTTCAAATTACCTGAATCAGCAGGCGCTCTTGACGAGCTATGGTATCCGTAACGATATCATTCAAGGTTATAACGAACAGGCCATTGCCAATCTGATCAAGAGCGGCCGGGGCGTCATGATTGCGGTCAATGCCGGTAAGCTCTGGGGCGGCAACACCAATGCCAATTATGACTTTGGGGTGGTAGACCACGTCATCACAGTCACGGGCGTGGCCTATGATGCAACAACTGGTGCCCTGAACGGGTTTTATATTGCGGACTCGGGGCGTGGTCTCGTGAGCGACATGTCGCGCTACGTTTCAGCAACTGACTTTAAGGCGGCAGCGTGCGTAGGCCTCGCGTACACCATTTACACCCTGGATCCGACCAAACTGTGGGAAGAGAACATTAATGCCACAGGTAATGCCCTGGATAACAACATCACTGGCAACCGTGGCAACAATATCCTCTTTGGCGGTGCTGGCACGGATACGCTGACGGGCGGTCTGGGTAACGACACGTACCTCATGCAGCGGGGTCAGGGCAATGACATCATCGTTGATACCGATACGACCATTGGTAACAACGACATTATCAGTCTGGCGTCCGACATCACCTCTGACCAGCTCTGGTTCAGTCATGTGGGCAATGATCTGAAGATCAGCGTCATTGGCACGAGCGACAGCTATACCGTCAAGAACTGGTACTCGGGGTCGTCAAACCAGGTTGAGCAATTCAAG
>CAZCGW010000059.1:0-5279 GCA_964498255.1 uncultured Dechloromonas sp. | reverse complement strand
ATCAAGGTTTGGGTCTACAAGGGCGAGCATCTGGCGCCGGGCGAGCAGCCTGCTGTGGTTGAAGAACCAAAGCGTGCGCCGCGTCGTCCACGTGGTGATGATGAAGGTAAGTCGGACAAAAAGCCGGCCGCCAAGCGTGTTAGAAAGGCAGGTGCATAATGCTGCAACCCGCACGTCGTAAATACCGCAAGGAACAGAAAGGCCGTAACACCGGCCTGGCGACCCGCGGTGCTACCGTTGCCTTCGGCGAATTCGGCCTGAAGTCAACCGATCGCGGCCGTCTGACGGCTCGCCAGATCGAAGCAGCCCGTCGCGCCATGACCCGTCACATCAAGCGTGGCGGTCGTATCTGGATCCGTGTGTTCCCGGACAAACCGATCTCCAAGAAGCCAGCCGAAGTCCGTATGGGTAACGGTAAGGGCAATCCGGAGTACTACGTTGCTGAAATTCAGCCGGGTAAGGTTCTGTACGAAATGGATGGCGTCAATGAGGCGCTGGCTCGTGAAGCATTCAAGCTGGCTGCTGCCAAGCTGCCATTGCGCACGATCTTCGTTACTCGCCACCTGGGGTAAGAGATGAAAGCAACTGAACTCAGAAACAAATCGAACGACGAGCTCAAGCAAGAACTGCTCGACCTGCTGAAGGCCCAATTTTCTCTGCGTATGCAGAAGGGCACGCAGCAGCTGAGCAACACCAGCCAGCTCGGCAAGGTACGTCGCGACATCGCTCGCGTGCGCACCATTCTCCGTGAAAGGGTCTAATCATGACTGATAAGACTGGTAGCAACCGCACCCTCGTGGGTCGTGTGGTTAGCGACAAGATGCAAGAAACAGCCACTGTGCTGGTCGAGCGTCGCGTTAAGCACCCGATGTACGGCAAGGTCATCACGCGCTCGAAGAAATATCACGCGCACAACGCAAACAACGATGCTAAAACGGGCGACCTCGTCCAGATCGTTGAATGCCGCCCGATGTCCCGCACCAAGACCTGGCAGATCGCCAAGTTGCTGGAGCGCGCCGAGGTTCTGTAAGAAAAAAGAGGCAAAACCTGTTTTGCCTCTTGCAACGGCCGGATTAGTTCGTTATAATCCGGCCTCTTTCGCTGTAACCTTGCATTGCACAACTGTGCAATCTCGGATGCAGTAAGTGTTGAAACCCAAGACTGCCCGTGCGCCATCTGTTGGTAGCGGGACAAGTTGGAGTTAATGATGATTCAGATGCAGTCGATGCTGGACGTCGCCGATAACACCGGCGCTCGTTCTGTAATGTGTATCAAAGTGCTGGGCGGCTCAAAGCGCCGTTATGCCGGCATTGGCGACATCATCAAGGTGTCGATCAAAGATGCAGCGCCGCGTGGCCGCGTGAAGAAGGGTGACGTCTATAACGCCGTCGTCGTTCGCACCGCCAAGGGTGTTCGCCGCCCCGATGGTTCGCTCGTTAAGTTTGATGGCAACGCTGCCGTCCTGCTCAACAACAAGCTCGAACCAATCGGTACCCGTATCTTCGGGCCGGTAACCCGTGAGCTGCGCTCGGAGCGTTTCATGAAGATCGTTTCGCTCGCTCCTGAAGTCCTATAAGGAAGCCGCCAAATGGATAAGATTCGTAAAGGCGACGAAGTTATCGTCACCACCGGTAAGGACAAGGGCCGTCGTGGCACCGTTGTTCTCCGCGTCGACGCTGACCGCGTTGTTGTAGAAGGCATTAATCGTGTCAAAAAGGCAACCAAGCCGAACCCAATGCTGGGTACGCCAGGTGGCCTCGTAGACAAGGACATGCCGATTCAGGTTTCCAACCTGGCTCTGTGGAACGCCAAAGCAGGCAAGGGTGACCGCGTCGGCTTCAAGGTGCTCGACGATGGTCGCAAGGTTCGCGTGTTCAAGTCGAACGGCGAACAGGTTGAGGCATAAGGGGATCCGCATGTCACGTTTGCAAGATTTTTACAAAAATACGGTCGCCCCGGCGCTGATGAAAGAATTCAGCTTCAAGTCGCCTATGGAAGTACCGCGCATCACCAAGATCACCCTGAACATGGGTGTCGGTGAAGCCGTTGCTGACAAGAAGGTTCTTGAGCATGCCGTTTCCGACCTGACCAAAATTGCTGGCCAAAAGCCTGTAGTTACACTGTCGCGTAAGTCGATCGCCGGCTTCAAGATTCGTGATAACTACCCGATTGGCTGCATGGTGACCCTGCGCGGTCCGCGCATGTTCGAATTCCTGGATCGTCTGGTTACCGTGGCTCTGCCACGTGTGCGCGACTTCCGTGGTATTCAGGGCAAGGGTTTTGATGGCCGTGGTAACTACAACATGGGTGTCAAAGAGCAGATCATTTTCCCGGAAATCGAGTACGACAAGATCGATGCTCTCCGCGGGATGAATATCAGCATCACGACAACCGCGAAGAATGACAGCGAAGCCAAGGCTCTGCTGACTGCCTTCAAGTTCCCTTTCAAGAATTGAGGCGATTATGGCCAAAACAGCCCTGATCAATCGTGAAGCGAAGCGTCGCGCGCTTGTTGCGAAATTCGCCAAGAAGCGTGAAGCCCTGCAGGCAATCATTAACGACCAGTCGCAAACCGACGAAGCGCGTTACGAAGCCCGCCTGAAGCTGCAATTGCTGCCGCGTAACGCTAACCCAACCCGTACCCGCAACCGCTGTCAGTTGACGGGCCGTCCCCGTGGCACATTCCGTAAATTCGGTCTGTGTCGTCACAAGATCCGTGAGCTCGCCTTTAAGGGAGAAATCCCGGGCGTGATCAAGGCCAGCTGGTAAGCAGGAGGATTTGATATGGCAATGAGTGATCCGATCGCCGATATGCTGACCCGCATCCGCAATGCGCAAATGGCACAAAAGCTGGTGGTGCGTATGCCCTCCTCCAAGCTTAAAGTAGCCGTTGCAAAAGTGCTCAAGGATGAAGGTTACGTTGAGGATTTTGCCGTGCGTGGTGAAGCTGCCAAGCCGGAACTAGAAATTGGTCTGAAGTACTACGCTGGTCGCCCGGTGATTGAGCGCATTGAACGCGTCTCGCGCCCTGGCCTGCGTGTCTACAAACCGTCTGCTGACATTCCCCGCGTCATGAATGGCCTGGGCATCGCGATTGTCTCCACACCGCAAGGCGTGATGACTGATCGTAGCGCCCGTGCAGCCAATGTCGGCGGCGAAGTGCTCTGCTACGTGGCGTAAGGGAGGATTCGACATGTCTCGTGTAGCTAAGAATCCAATCGCACTGCCTAAAGGTGTTGAAGTCAACCTCGCTGGTACGCAAGTCACCGTTAAGGGCCCGCTGGGTTCGCTGACGCTGAATCGTAGCGCGGCAGTTGACGTGTTGGTTGAAGGTGAGCAGTTGGTCGTTAAAGCAGTTGCTGGTGCAGAAAATGCAAACGCACTGTCAGGCACCACCCGCGCTCTTCTGGCCAATCTGGTCAATGGCGTGTCCCAGGGTTTCGAAAAGAAACTCACTCTGGTTGGCGTGGGCTATCGTGCCGCTGCCCAGGGCGACACACTGAACCTTTCGCTCGGTTTCTCGCACCCGGTTGCCCACAAGATGCCTGCTGGCGTCAAAGTGGAAACCCCGTCGCAAACCGAAGTCCTGATCAAGGGGATCGACAAGCAACAAGTAGGTCAGGTTGCTGCCGAAATTCGTGCTTACCGCAAGCCAGAGCCTTACAAGGGCAAGGGTGTGCGTTACGCCGATGAGGTCGTCATCCTCAAGGAAACCAAGAAGAAGTAAGGGTGCCTCATGAAAGATAAGAAACAGTCGCGTCTGCGCCGTGCCCGTCAGGCACGTGCCCGCATCGCTGGCCTGAAGGCCGTGCGTCTGAGCGTTTTCCGCACCAATCAGCACATTTACGCGCAAGTCATCTCGGCTTGTGGCGGCAAAGTACTGGCTGCTGCCTCCACCGTAGAAACGGAAATCCGTAAGGATGTTCCAAACGGCGGTAACGTTGCTGCTGCACAAACGGTTGGCAAGCTGGTTGCTGAGCGTGCCCGCAAGGCAGGTGTCGAAGAAGTTGCTTTTGATCGTTCGGGTTTCAAGTACCACGGCCGAGTCAAGGCCCTGGCTGAAGCTGCCCGTGAAAACGGTCTCAAGTTCTAAGCCGCGTAGGAATCGAGGATAACTATGGCGAAAGCACAAAGTCGCAAACCGCAACAAGCGGAAGAGCGTGATGAGTCTGGCCTGCGCGAGAAGATGGTTGCCATCAACCGCGTTAGCAAGACCGTAAAGGGTGGCCGCATCATGAGCTTCGCCGCGCTGACAGTAGTCGGTGACGGTGACGGTGGTGTCGGTATGGGCAAAGGCAAGGCTCGCGAAGTGCCATTGGCAGTTCAAAAAGCCATGGAAGAAGCCCGCCGCCGCCTGTTCAAAGTCTCGCTAAAGAACGGTACCGTTCAGCACACGCTGATGGGTCGTCATGGCGCAGCTAAAGTGATCATTCAACCGGCACCAGAAGGTACCGGAATCATCGCCGGTGGTGCAGTGCGTAACGTGTTCGAAGTCGTTGGTATTACCAACGTTGTTGCCAAGTGCCTTGGCTCGACAAACCCGTACAACGTTATTCGCGCAACCCTGAATGGCCTGAAGTCCATGAACACGCCGTCGGAAGTTGCTGCCAAGCGTGGCAAGACCATCGAAGAAATTCTGGGGTAAGTCATGTCGAATAAAAAACTCAAGGTTACGCTCGTCAAGAGCGTTATCGGCACCAAGCAAGACCACCGCGCAACAGTGCGTGGTCTGGGTCTGGGCCGTGTTAACTCGACCGCTGTGCTGGAAGATACCCCGGCTGTACGCGGCATGATTCACAAGGTGCAATACCTCGTGAAGAGCGAAAGCGTCTAAGAGGAAGCTATGGAACTCAATACCATTAAACCGGGTGCTGGTGCCAAACACGCTGCAAAGCGCGTTGGTCGCGGCATCGGCAGCGGTCTGGGCAAAACTTCGGGCCGTGGTCACAAGGGTCAGAAGTCGCGCACCGGCGGTTACCACAAGGTTGGTTTCGAAGGCGGTCAAATGCCGCTGCATCGTCGCCTGCCAAAGCGTGGTTTCGTTTCGTTGACACGTGCGCGTGTTGCTGAAATCCGCTTGGGCGATCTGCAAAACATGCCAGTTGATGATATCGACTTGGCTGTGCTCAAGCAGTGTGGCGTCGTATCGTCGCTAGCTCTGTCGGCCAAAGTTGTGCTGTCTGGTGAAATCAGCCGTAAGGTTGTGCTCAAGGGCATCGCCGCTACCAAGGGTGCCAAGGCAGCCATCGAAGCCGCTGGCGGCTCGATCGAAGCAGCTT
>CAZCGW010000058.1:0-5297 GCA_964498255.1 uncultured Dechloromonas sp. | reverse complement strand
GAGTCCAAACAGAAACGCGCACTAGACACCCGTAAGAAGATCCTCATCGGGGCCGCGATTCAATCCATGATTGAACGCGGCCAATGGACGGCAGACAATCTTCAAAAGATCATGGATCAAACCCTCGTCAGGGACGATGACCGGGCGCTCTTTAACCTATCTCCCAAAGTCATTGCCAACGGGTAAGATACCCCGGTGGTTTGTTCTCACCTGATTCCGCCCCGGGAATTGGACCCGGACGCGTGTCAGGTGCACAAACCACCTTCTATCAAAATCCCCAAAATCGATAGCCGAAGGCTATCCATCGGTGAGAAACCATCCAAGGTTCACCGTAAAACTACGACCCCAAGGCAACCACCATCTTGAAGACTTCTGGGGTAAGGCACCATAAAAATCAAATTCTGGTGCCGTTAGGCACGCCGGTGAGCTTACAAGAGCGTTTTGTGCGCTTGTAAGCGATTTCCGGCGCGTAGGGAGTACATGGGTACTCCCGTAGGCCAGAAATGCGTTAGGCGTCGATTACAGAGTTTCTAGGGGGTGCTTTGGCCCCCTCTGGGGGCCTCAATAATGGGGTATGCCGGGAGGGACGTGCCGAAGGCACGGGATCGAGCCGGCAGGGGCAGCGCCCCTAAGAGGCGGCGCTTTTACGTTAAATATATATAAAGTTAAAAACGCGCGCGTAGTTACGGTTTTGGGAACCCGCGCCGGTGTTGGGCTGCGTGGCCGCAAGTGCAGGTAAAAGCACGTGTCTATCCACCGTCAAGTGCAGGTAAAAGCACGTGTCTATCCACCGTCAAGTGCAGGTAAAAGCACGTGTCTATCCACCACGCCTCTAAAAAACGGCGAGTTATCCACATAAAAAAGCCGTAATCCTTGTTTACCAAAGGTTACGGCCTGTCTACCGACTCTAGAAGGGGTCGCTTCAGAAAACGGAAAAAATCGTACGCTAAGCCGGTTGCAATGGTCGTAGTGCGGAATTCACGCGAACGTGACCGACGTTATTCAACTGATCAACTCTGGACAGAGGACTGCTGCAGACGTAGCTCGACTTTTTAACGTTCACCCTTCGACAGTGGCCAGATTATTGGCAAAAAGCAAAGCTATTGCTACGCCACGGCCTTAACGTGCTTTAAATTCCGTTTTCTACAACGCCCCCTAGAAGAGCGTGTGAAACCACGTGCCTATTTAAGCCGGAAACTCATGCTCCTTGGATAGAACGTCACCATGTCCGATTCAGCATCGAACTCCACCAGATAATCCGGTAGCTCGTTGGATAAAACGAGATCCCGGATCGTGCCCCTGAAATTCCTTAGAGCATCGGTACTGCCAGTCTTTTCATGCAAAGTGAGCAATCCAACAGTCCAGTGGCTTTGCTTGCCACAGTGCTTTCTGGCCAGTTCGTAGATACGGCGATCCAAGGGTTTGCGTAACCGGAAATAATCGCGGCTCAGGGTAAGAACCTGCTTTGACTTAATGGAACGATATAACCAGTCTGGGAGTGTGACTTCGACGGCCACCATTTTGTCGTCTTGGCCGCGCTCTATCACCTCCCACGACTCAATCAATCCGAAACCACCACGCTTGCGATAGCCTGGTGTTTCAATGTTGGTGGCAATGGTCGTGCCTTTTAGTCGCTCCAAAGCGTCTGCCATGCGCTCGTAAGACCTGCCGCTGGTATCACGATTTGTCACCGTCAGAAAGTCATACGCCGTGAATCGAACGGTGCGGCTGACATCCTCACGGTCTCGATTCATAGCCTCAACCATCTGGCTAATGCAGTAGATCCAGATATCCTTGTCATGTATCGACGCACAGCCATATTTCGCATCTGGCCGAATTTCGACTTTCACACCGTTACGCTCATACGTCCGCACACGCTTATTCCCAGCCCTGAGCGCAAACAATGGGTGCTCCATGCTCGCGGTATCGTCCTTCGGTGCGGCATCGAAGATGTCCGCAACAAAGAAATCTTTTTGGGGATGGCGTATCGGTTGCAAGTGCGCCCCTTGCGCTTTAATTTCAGCACCATTACTGGCTGATAAAATGGCCTTAGCCATAATTCTCCTAGTCTGGATAGGATGTTGTGGTCAGGCAAGCAGTGGTGTTGATGCACCTCTGCTTGCCGCTCCGTTTACTCTACCGCTTCGATTCCTCACTGAGAAGCCTGAACCTGTCTAACTCGCCATCAATCACATGGTGCACACGGCTAACTTCCAAGTTGTTTGATGCATGATTGCATTAATTCATACTTTCATTCTATCATTACGCTATGCCAACTATCGCATTTCTCTCCCAAAAAGGCGGCGCGGGTAAAACAACTCTGGCCACCTGTGTTGCCCGTGAGCTCGTTATCCAAGGGTTTGATGTTGTTCTTGTTGATGCCGACTCTCAAGGAAGCGCCAGAGACTGGAGGACAGCAACAGATAAAGACACCGTTGCCGTCGTCGGCATGGATCGTCCAACACTGGATAAGGATCTAAAAGTTCTTGATCCTGATGGCAAGCGATGGATCATCATTGATGGCGCTGGCCGAAGTGAGCCCATGACCGCATCCGCGATCCGCGCAGCTGACGTGATACTGATTCCAGTGCATCCATCGCCATACGATATTTGGGCTGCGAATGACATTGTAGATTTGGTGAAATCTCGACAAATAGTCACCGAAGGAAAACCGAAAGCAGCGTTTTTGATTTCCAAGGTTGTTAAGCGAACACGCCTCACAGGGGAAATAAACGAAGCTCTTGAAGAATTTGATGTTCCCGTGTTCTCTGCTTTCACCACACAGCGCCAAGCTTACCCAACTGCAGCAGCCCAAGGGCTTACACCTTCGGACACAGAACCCGATGGCGAGGCTGCCAAGGAAATTCGGGCGATTGTTCAGGAATTGCAAACATTCATCAGCTTATGATTTGATGCATTCATTCAATCATTCAATCATACATTCATACACCGCCGATATGACAGCAAAACCAAAACTCTTGAAACCCAAGTCTCAAACTAAAGGCTCTCACAACCCAGATCTTCAAACACTGGTCGATGCTGTTCAAAGATCAGCCGAAATTCCGTTTCAGGTACGCCTACGCGAAGATCTGGCCACGCAAATAAAAGTGTTCTGTGCAAAAAACAACCTCAGCCACAAACAGGTCGTGACCGAAGCACTAACGGCATATCTTGCCGGAAAATAGGTTGTCACGGTTTCTTGGCATATACTCGTCATGATAAATTAGGCGCAGTTGCGTCAAATGCAGCAAAGGAACGATATGTACGCCATTGTTTTTGATCTTGACCAAGATTCTTTAGAGAAAACCTACCATAATCCAAGCTATAAAAATGCCTACACGGACATCAAAAAAACGCTCGAGCTTCATGGGTTCAACCGCCAACAAGGTAGCGTCTACTTTGGAGACGTGAGCAAGGTTGATGCAGTAACATGTGTTCTCGCCGTCATGGATCTTGCCAAGAACAATCCTTGGTTTGCACCGTCTGTCAGTGACATTCGAATGCTTCGGATCGAGGACAACAACGATCTTATGCCAGCCGTACACCGCGCCGTTGCTTAGCCTCGCATCCAGATAAAATGCTCCTGCAAAGGGCATAGAGTCTGATTCCGCTTCGGCGTTGAACCAGCCAGAATAGCAAGGGTGATGACAAGCCAGTTATTCTGCAACAAAGGGCACTTCGGTGCCCTTTGTCATTTCTACTTCCCCATAATCCGCCGCATCCGTGCGGAGGCGTCTGGCCGCACACGATTGGCTTTGAGAGAGACAGGATCGTAATTGGCGGCATTGACGTGCATCTGCACAATGCCGAGCGGTCGCAGATAAGCCACCAATGATTCAAACTTGCGGAAGGAACGCACGGTGCCACGACGCGCAGCAAGCATACGTTCGGTCATGCCGTACTTGACCATGACGCTCCAACCGCTGGGGTGGCCAATCACATCGACGCCGCGCACGACCCCGGCCTCAACGAGGCGGGTCAGGGTGGTGTGATCGATGGTTTCAGAGGGGTGTGCCATGCCGCTACTTTCTGTGGGACAGATAATGACTGGCATAGTCACAGGTTAATGAGTGATTGGCAACCGTGACTGATTAAAACCTCAGCACTGCGTTACATAACATCTGTTAGGCGAATTTCATCATCATCAAACACAACTGTCTGCAAAAAATCCATGACTATCCATTTAAAATCACAACACCTTCGGCAGACCACCTCTGTCCATCGGTCTTTTTTTCTTGGATTGCATTGATGCTACTGCTTTATTTTAGAAGGTTGGTATTGCTCTTTCTGTGTAGCACATCGCTTAGCGGATGCGCCATAGGCTACATGGTAGGGATGTATATGGAGTATCTAGAGCATAGGAAAGTCCCGCTGACACCTGAGCAAGAGAAAGTCTTGCAAGTTTTATACCCAAGAAAATTTGACGCACAGGGTCAACTGGATGTTTTACAGGCATTACATTGCTCGGGTATTGCTGTTGCCCTTGATTCTGATGCGTTTCGGAAAGTGCTCAGGGACAATCGTCATGATATTTACATCGGCAAAACAGTCAGGCCTCTCGTTTTGCCTTTCTATCAAGCAATAGGTAAGAACTGTACCGTTTTCAACGAAAAAGTTCCTCAGATTACTATTACCAATTTGGATTCAAATCCATTTCGGAGCATGCTGACATTTTCATATTGGTGTCAACGCGAACAAAAATCTGATGTGGGATTGGCTGTTATGCGGCGACTTAATACTGTCTCACGCGAGATCGGCAAGCTGGTCTATCAAGGGAACGGGCCTGTTATGTTAACACCACGTTGGATGGGGGACTATGACGGGCCATTGGGAGCCAAGAATGGTGATCGCTGTGTCGAAAGTTTTAGCTTAGATCCATCATGGAAACTAAATGAGGATGGCTCTATTGGTAGTAGATAGAGATCCGAAAAAACGTGGCAGGTCAAAACCTTCTGTTTTTACTCTCATACTAATGATCGCCTTGTTCTTCGGCGGCCTATTTATCTGCTCGGGTGGCATCGGTATGCACCTGAAAAATATACAGTATGAGAACGAGGGGATTCAAACCGAAGCGCAGCTCATTGGTTATCAAAAGGTAATCCTTCGCTCCCGCAGTGGCGATAGGCCGCTTCTTCGCTATATTGACGGCGATGGCCACGCGCACACCCACCTCGCCATCGAGTATGGATGGCCCGTTGGTGAATACGGCAGAAAAACATTACCCTCAAAAAAGATTTTGATCACTTACTTACGCTCGAATCCTGAAGAGGCACGGGTTGACGCATGGTGTTCTGATT
>CAZCGW010000057.1:0-5332 GCA_964498255.1 uncultured Dechloromonas sp. | reverse complement strand
TGAAGCTTCTTGAGTCGATCATCGATCCCGAGACAGGTATCAATATCGTTGATATGGGTTTGATCTACGAGGTGGCTCCCTCTGACGAAGGGATCTTCATTAAGATGGGTATGACGTCGGCAGCCTGCCCAATGGGTGACCTGATCCTTGAAGATATGAATCGTGCGTTACGCACGATCTATGCAATGCCTAGAAAAATCGATATAGAAGTGACCTTTAATCCGCCCTGGGATCCTTCGATGATGTCTGAAGCCGCCAGGAAAGAATTTGGCTGGTAGTTGTATGCACTCAATAAGCCGCTACCGAATTCCCTTTGTCGTTCCGGCAATGTTGTGCCTGGTAGGCGGCGTCTTGACTGGTCTTGTTCGAGCCGGCGCGAACATTCCCGATCAACTGTCTTTCAATGCAGCCGTACACAGCATTCTGATCATCTCAGGATTTTTTGGCACGGTCATCGGGCTCGAGCGTGCCGTTGCAACGCAACGCTTGTGGTCTTATCTGGCACCGCTATTAAGCGGATTGGCAGGTCTGGCATTGTTACTGGCATTGGATTTAACTGTTGCATCGCTTCTATTTACCTTAGGATCGCTTTGCTTTGTATTAGCAAGCATTTATGTCTACAAAAAACATCCAGCCACCCATGCAATGGTTCTACTGTTAGCAGCAGCGCTCTGGCTCATAGGTAATAGCCTCTGGTTGCTTCAAGGGACATTCTGGACAAGCATTCCCTACGGGTTAAGTTTCCTCGTTTTAACAATCGCCGGTGAGCGACTTGAGCTCACACGATTTCTACCACCAAAGCCCTTCTCGAAGCTTTATTTCATTGCCATCGTATTTCTGATCATCGTTGGGACGATACTGTCGGGCCTTAACGGATTTATTCACAACACAGAGCTAGGCATTGGCTATGCGGCACTCGCCATCTGGCTCTTACGATTTGATATTGCAAGAAGAACCGTTCGCCAGTCAGGTGTCACGCGCTTTGTAGCCATCTGTCTGTTAAGCGGTTATGCGTGGCTGTTGGCTGGCGGGCTCCTGCTGACCGATTTAATCAACCTTGGTATATTTCAAAGGGATGCTGGAATACATGCCGTTGCGCTAGGCTTCATTTTTACGATGGTGATAGGGCATGCGCCAATCATATTTCCTGCGGTGATGCGGGTGCCCATTCCGTTTTCTAAAATCTTCTACATCCCACTCTGCTTGATCGAGTTCGGCGTTGCCCTACGACTCTGCGCTGCATTTTTATCAAGCGCTGCACTTCGCGAAGCAGGTGCCGTTGTTAATGCCGTAGCGATTCTGACATTTATCCTATGTTTGCTTTGGCAGGTTCGCCTAGGCGTCCGCTCAATCAAACAACCGCAAGATTAATCAGCCTTACCGTCGGCATCAGGCTTACACATACTTATCCGGCTTTCACGTTCACGCTTAGCACGCAACCGATCATTTTTAGCATCTGAGTTTGCAAAGACGTACTTACCCGCCAAGACACACCCTTTCATCCCAGGGTCACACGTCAGGCTGTTAACCTTCGTGCAAACACCTTGTATTTCGTGCGGACAACCCCAGGACCCCATACGAGACTACCCATAACCAAATTGAATTAGTAAGCGATGCACTTCTCGCAAACCGTACCAGTCACATCACGTCGTAGATGGGCTTCCCGTAGTTTTACAAATTCAGGGGAATTCCATGCATCCATAAACGATACGTTATTAAGATCTCCCATCGTCCAGTTGGCTGTGGCATCAAAACAGCATGCAGACAATTTACCTTCGGCAGTGACATGGCCCTCGGTAAATGCCGACCAGCAAGGCAACGGTTCCCGAAGATTACCCAAGCGACCCTGATTACCTGCCGTTGGCTTATAGCCCAACTCTTCTTCACGCTGTGTAGCAAAAGCGCCCATTGAGTACAGTGGTAGCCAATAGCTTTGATCGACATAAGGCGTGACTTTCTCAGCAATAAGTGCTTCCATGAGCTCTTGCTGCTCGCCATCGTATCGAATCGATGATGCGTAGATGCCCGTTTTATAGCCGCCCGCCTCACGAATCTTCCAGGCTTCCTTGATGTTTTCATAGGCTCTGTGAAACAGTTTTTTAGAGACGCCCATGATCTCTTCAAACTGCTCTTCGTTAGCTGCATTACACGACCATTTGAGCGAATCCAGACCCGCCTTCATGCATTCTTCCACAGCTTCCGGGAAGGCCATGGAGCCATTCGAGGTCAGAAACACATAAGGCATACCGATTTCTTGCTTCAGGTATCGAATGCAATCTACTAATAGCTTAGGGGCCATAAAGGATTCCCCTAGGTAGAACACACCGATCTCTTCTACACCGGCTTCTCTCATTTCTTTTGTAATTCGCTTAAAGAGACCCAGATCCATATCCCATTTGGGTTGAACCTCACGGTTCCGTAACGCACAGAATCCGCATCGGTAATTACACCGCGGCGATATTTCAATTTTCACACTTTTGGGTGCAGGTAGCTTCGCGAATCGGTACGATTCAGGAATCTTTGTAATAGCGTCGATTCGATCAGTAATCATTTGTGCACCCTCATGAAGTATCGAGTGCATCGTCTCAATTCCCTCTAAGTGTGTACATACCCAATAGGAGGTAAATCAGAACGCTATAGGCTTAATAAAGAAAGCCCTGTGGATTTTTCGTTACAGCAACTGAAAATATAAATATAGCCAACACACAACACAGGAGAAAAGAAATTGCTTTGACAGGCTTGCTCTTGCTTCTCATAAGCAATACCCCGATAAGTATGTAAATAACGATTGTTAGCAGCTTAACGAATAACCAAGGTGTTAGAAATGGGTTGATAGACAAGACATAGAGCAACAAACACCCTAATCCGAATAACACGGTATCGATTAGGTGCATCGCAACTTTGACAGGCCGTGTTAGCGACTTGCCATGACAAATCGAAAATCCCGCTCTTAAAATAAATAGGGCAACACTTAGCACTGCCAGAGCGGCATGAGTATGTTTAATAGCAAAGTAGCTCATGCAAGTAAGTCATGTTGTCTGAAATAAGAAAGGGAGTGAGCGAACCCACTCCCCACGCATCAGATTGAATCTAGCAGCTTATCGACGTTTCCTTACAACCTGATGCGGCCGGAAAAGGTAACCAAGCGAGCCAAATCCACTCCAGACATGCACCAAACGGGTGAAGGGAAACAGAACAAACAAACTCATACCGAAAAGAATATGAATCTTATACGCCCAAGATACATCTGCTAGATACTCAGCTGCACCAGGTTGGAGCGTCACGATCGCCTGAGCCCAATTTGCGAGAAGGATCATGACACTACCATCCATATGACCGGCCGAGAATGGGATCGTAACTAGGCCAAGCGCCAGTGTCACGAAAATCCAAAAGAGAATGAATATATCCATCCCTGTACAGGTTTTACGAATGCGAGGATCCGAAAGACGTCGCTGAAGCAGCAAGAGTACACCAATCATGGCCATCGAACCCATAACACCACCGGCAACCATGGCTAACAATTGCTTGTTCTCTGTGGACAAACCAAGTGCGTGGTAAAGATCCTTCGGCGTCAACAAGCCAGCGAAATGGCCGAAGAACAAACCAATGATGCCAATATGGAACAGATTGCTCCCCAGACGCAATTGACCGCGACGCAGCAGTTGCGAGGAATCCGCCTTCCAGGTGTACTGATCCCGATCATAGCGAATCAGGCTGCCCAACAAAAAGATCGACAGTGCTACATAGGGGTAGATATCGAACAAAAGATTATTCAGATAGTTCATGGTTATGCTCCCAGAGTTTCGACAGCCTGTTTCTGACTGTCAGCACGCGGAATAAATTGAACGACGGACTCACCCGAGCCATTGCCATAATCAGGCGTTGAACACCCACCACCGAAGGTCACAGGTTCCTCTGCCCAGACTTTGTCGAGCTTGTCATAGTCTTCCTGCTCAGTACTGAAATCCATCGGCACAAATTCCACGTCGATGCCCTTCTCGCCTGCCATCTCGAGCAATGCCGAGCACAGCAGGTAATAGTGGCTACCACGCTTGGCAAGATTTTCACCAATATTGCGCACCAGATGTGTCACTTCCATGAGCAACTGTTTCGCTTTGGTCACATCCAGCTGAGAGAGGTACTCCAAGAAAACCGGCAGATAATCCGGCAATTCCCCTGGCGGCAAATCGAAGCCTGATTCACCGTACATCGTGAGCAAATCGACCATGGCCTGGCCGCGATCACGTGATTCACCGTGAACATGCTCAAAAAGATAGAGCGACGTGCCACGGCCACGGTCAAACAACGCCACATAGTTCTCTTCAAGCAGGTACAGATCCCCTAGGCTTAGGTGCTGGTAAAGCGCACCTAAACGACCATGCTGAATGCCCGTCTCGGCATCTGTAACTGCTTGCACTTCGCTCAGGTGATCCAGCAAATCCTGATCGGGATAGTGCAGCAGCAACGAAATAGCCTTCAAAGTTCTCGGTTGCATCATTTCACCTCGTGAATGGGAATGACACGTTCCCCGTTCTTGCGACCGAACAGGCTGGTTTCTGAATCACCATCCGAGCAACCATTGCCAAACGAGAAACCGCAGGAACCCTTCATATCAAAAGTGTTCTCGGCATACTCGCGGTGCGTTGTCGGGATGACGAAGCGGTCTTCATAGTTGGCAATCGCGAGATAGCGGTACATATCTTCGACTTCACTGACATTCAGACCCGCCTGATCCAGAACCGCCTGGTTGTCGAACTTCGCAACGTGACGGTCGCGCATGAAACGACGCATAGCCAGCATGCGGTTCAGCGCATCATGTACAGGTTTTTCCTCACCGGCTGTCAGCAGATTAGCCAGATACTTGACTGGGATGCGCAGTGATTCCACATCTGGCAACACACCCTTCATCTGCATCTGGCCCTTTTCCATTGCCGTGTTGATTGGGGACAAAGGCGGTACGTACCAGACCATCGGCAACGTGCGATATTCCGGATGTAGCGGGAAGGCGATCTTCCAGTCGATAGCCATTTTATAGACCGGCGACTGAGCGGCAGCGTCAATCCAAGCTTGTGGTACGCCATCACGCAGTGCAGCGGCACGCACTTCCGGATCGTTCGGATCGAGGAACATCTTCAACTGTTCGTGATACAAATCCTGCTCGTTCTCAACCGAGGCGGCCTGTTCGATCTGGTCTGCGTCATAAAGCAGTACGCCGAGGGAGCGGATACGACCCACACAGGTTTCCGAACACACGGTTGGCTGGCCGGATTCCAGGCGCGGGTAGCAGAGAATACATTTCTCCGATTTACCGCTCTTCCAGTTGTAATAGATC
>CAZCGW010000056.1:0-5340 GCA_964498255.1 uncultured Dechloromonas sp. | reverse complement strand
GGCAGGATAGGCCATAGGCCGTCATTTGTATTACATTGGTCAGATGGTTTAACCTATTGGATTTTGTGGGTGTCGGAGAAGGTCAATGGATGGAGCAATTTTTTCAAGTCTTATCGCAGCAGCAGCCACTATCATCTCTGGTTACATGCTTTACCGAGCCCATAGGTCGACAGAGACAATTCAAGCGTCCAAAGAAACAATTGTTAAATTGCAGGTGGAGTTGATCGACTGCTACCGCCAGATCGCCGCATATCATCAGTTAGAAGACATTCTTGTCGAGCCTCTTTTGGCTGGCAAAGATATGAAAGCCGTAAAAGGATCTTATAGATCAATGGTGGTTGAGAAGGGCTTCGAGCGCCCGGAGATGACACGCACGCAGGCCAAAAAGCGAATTGGCGAGCTCACTCGTTTGAAATGATTTGCGAGGCTATCTGACCATGAGCTACATTTCTTTGTATCAGCAGCTGTCGCTTGAATTTATGACTGATCCTGACTTCGATCATTCTCAAGCGCGTGATGATGCATTTGCATTGTGTTCAAGTTGGCGCCAAACATCAGGACGTCATGTGCCGACAGAAAATGTCTCCGAAGAGTTCGGCAACTGGTGGCGTGCACACTACTCGGATTGCCTGAAAGCAACTGGGGCTGCACGCTCTTACCGCACATTTCTTGGATATCTTCAAACAAAGGTATCAGGGCGCAGAGGGGCAGTGAGCTTTTGAGCCACTTTACGATGGCACTAATTTTTTTATGGAGAAGGATAGATGAACAAATCCCAAGTGTTACAAGTGGTATTCCCACCGCTCTATTTTGCTCAGAACGGCAGATGGATTGCTGCAATTGTTAGCTTCGGTTTTTGGCCGTTTGCAAGCATGTGGAATTTTTACCAGATTACCCGCGGTGACAAAGATCGCGATCTCTTTCTTGGGGCGCAATATGGTGAATGCTGCCCGTTTTGCCGAAATATCCTTAATGAGGGTTCCACAGTGTGCGCTCATTGTCACGCCACTTATCATGTAAGCGGGTTGGGGATTTATTGGTTCGCAGCCTTTATCGGTGCTATTTTCTTGTTACAGTTTCTTGGGCGCCCGAGTGCGTATACGTTTGGAGCGGGACTTGCCCTGTTTGTGATTTCAGTGGCGGCAATAGTTAGCCCATTTGTGGCTCCTCGTAGTTCTTCATGGCGGCGTTTTGAGCATAAGTAGCCATTTTGGGCAGGAAAGGATTTGAAAACTGTAAAAGGGAATTGTCGAACGTTGGTGGTGGTAAAGGGGTTCGTCAGACCAGAGATGACACGTACTCAAGCCAACAAACGAATTAAGGAGCTCGTTCGCTTGAAATAACGTCATCTGTATAATTAAAAGGCTTGTTTTGCAGGCTGTTTAGTGTCTGATGCACCTCCATAAGCGGTGCGGAACAATGCTGACAAACTGCGGGTGTAGTTCAATGGTAGAACCGTAGCCTTCCAAGCTACTGGCACGGGTTCGATTCCCGTCACCCGCTCCAAGGGGCTCTAGCTCATGCCTGGTTAGAGCAGCGGACTCATAATCCGTTGGTGCCGAGTTCGACTCTCGGGGGTCCCACCAGAATGAACCCGGAGATGTGGCCGAGTGGTCGAAGGCACTCCCCTGCTAAGGGAGCAGGCGTCAAAAGCGCCTCGGAGGTTCGAATCCTCTCATCTCCGCCAGAATTGCGGAGTCCTTTTGTCCTACCTTGCTTTGCGTCATCAGTTGCAAATTGAGTTCTTGTCGGATTCGGGATTTAATCAAACCGGATCCCGAGATGACACCTATGCCTTATGGATCCGCTGGCGTCAGACAGAAGGGCGCCATATTGAGACGTGCCAAATGTCAGATGAATTCGGGCGTTGGTGGCGTAAGCATTATGAAGACTGTTTGCGTGCTTCTGGATCACCGCGATCTTATCGACGGTTTATAGATTGTCTAACGGGAAAAATTCCTCGTTAGGACTTCTTTTAAGCCCCAAATCAGTAAGGGGCTGGGTAACTGTTACACAGTATTAAGTGAACAACACCCACGGATCAAATTCGGGCTGCGCGACAAAGAGGGTTCTTCTTTTTCGACGGGGCATAGATGAGGATAATCGAACATGACGGGCAGCAAGCAAGCATTAGGCAATACTTATACCGAGCCTTCCCGCGCGGCATACGAATTCATCGCTGCCAAGCGCAACCGCCCGTGGCAAAGTGAAGAGGAAGTTCGGTTGGCATGGGTGCCTGCACTGGAGGCAGCACTAGGCATTCATTTCGACGCGGAGCGCGTCGATAAAGACGGCAGCTACTTCAACGTCATCATCGAATTCAAGGCGCCTGGATTATTCAGAGGAAAGAAGACCAGCGCCAAGTTCAAAGAAGCGACGGATAGACGTTTGCTGCCTTACATTCAGCGCGAAGCCGAAAAATCGGGCATCCCGCAGGATGATTACATCGGTATCGCAATTGACGGTGATCATATCTGTTTTGTACAGGTTGTCGATAATGTAATTCATACGCAACATCTCATCCCCTTCTCAGAATATGCAGTTGGCTTGGTGATCCAAGCCATCAAAGCTGATACACGCCGCGCAATTACCATCAATCATCTGATGGCAGATTTCGGCCATGGATCAATCAATGCACGTTCCTTGATGCAGGCGATGGCAGATGCATTGGCTACCGAGCTTGCTGTAATTGGTAATTCAAAGATCAAAATGCTATTCGAAGAATGGCGCACTTTGTATGGCCAAGTGGCTGACATGTCAGTTCTTCAAGCCGATGCGATCAACAAGGAAATCGGCTTTACATGGAACGGACATGCCAAACAGGCAATGTCAGGACGGTTGTTCGTCATCCACACCTACAATTCGCTGCTGATTAAATTGCTGGCCGCTGAAATCGTTTCTGCGCACGGCCTGACCTCAATGCAGCAACCGGCGCAGGCCATGTCGGCTCTGCAAGATGATGCAACGCTTTTAGATACGCTATCTCACGAAATTGAGCGAGCTGGGATCTTTGTGCAGGCAGGCATCAAAGGCTTTGTGGAAGAAGCGATTTTTAGTTGGTATCTTGATATAGCCTGCAAACCGCCGTACTCAGCAAGCCTAATTCCGGCATTACGTAGCCTATTGGCGTCACTTTCGCTATACCGTACTGATCGGTTAACGCATACCCGCGATGTGCTGCGCGATTTGTATCAAGGTTTGGTTCCTGGCAGACTACGGCAAAGTTTGGGGGAGTTCTATACGCCTGATTGGTTGGTGGACTTTACGATGGAAAAGGCCCAGGGAGGAACATGGCTGGGCAAGCGCGTATTGGATCCAACATGCGGCTCTGGAGCATTTTTACTGGCCGCACTCAGGCTGATCCGCAAAGAGGCTAAAAAGGCCGGATGGGATGCCGAGCGCACCCTTAATCACCTCTGCACTTCAATATGGGGTTTTGATCTGAATCCATTGGCAGTGCAAACTGCACGGGTTAACTTCCTGATGGAAATCGCCGATCTACTGAAAACTGCCCCCGGACAAACGCTGGAAATTCCTGTGCTGCTTGCTGATGCAATTTATTCACCGGCACCTGATCCGGCCAAGGGGCAGGAGGTGATGAATTACAAAATTGGCAGCCAAGTTGCAGGACTTGATATTAGCCTCCCGTCTGCGCTTGCACTTAATCGCGAGCGTCTGGATCAGGTTTTCGCGCAAATGGGCGAGGATGTCGAAGGTGATCTGGAGTATGTGGATGTCGAAGCAAGGTTGTTGGACGCTGGCCTGCTGACACCGGACGAAGCTAACGCATGGCGTACCCCTCTGCAATACACATACGACCAAATATTGGCACTGCATCGGCAGCAATGGAATGGCATCTGGTTCAGGGTTGTGCGCAATTTCTTCTGGTCGGCTACCGCAGGCCATTTTGATTGCATCATAGGCAATCCGCCATGGGTGCGCTGGTCGAAATTGCCAGAGGCATATCGTGAGCGGGTCAAGCCTACTTGCGACCACTACGGGATTTTCTCAAAGAACAAGCGTCATGGCGGGAACGAGCTGGACATTTCAGCCATGATTACTTATACGGCATCCGATAAGTGGCTAAAGCCCAGGGGGCTGCTGGCTTTTGTTATTACCGGTACGATTTTCAAGAATCCTTCTTCGGCGGGCTTCCGCCATTTCAAACTCGATCCAAAGAATCCTAAAACGTTGCACCTGGCTCCGGTTGAGGTCGATGATATGAAGGCGCTGAAACCATTCGATGATGCGACTAATCACACAGTAGTTGCCGTGTTCAACAAGTCATCCAAGCCCGGCATATATCCCGTGCCTTACAGGATATGGGATAGCGCTCCCGGTCAGACTAAATCCATTCCCGTGACAACAGACTTGGCAACTGTAATGAAGCGGATTGCGATTACGGACAAAGAAGCTGCTCCGGTTGATGATATTGGCTCGCCTTGGGCTGTGCTTGCGAAAGGCCGTTACAAGGCGTTGCAGGGGCTTTCTGGCTCATGTGAATGGGTTGCTGGGCGCAAAGGCATCACTACAGATTTGAACGGTGTTTTCTTCGTCCCAATTATCAAAACCAGTGGTGCGCTCGCACAAGTGAGAAGTCGCCCGGAAGCAGGGAAAAAGAACATCGGTCCAACTAAAACCGCTTGGGTTGAAACCGATCTGCTATATCCGTTGGTCAAGGGCGCGGGTGATTTCGAGGCTTGTTATCTACGGCTCAACGATCCCGGCCGATCCGAAAAGGACCTGTACACATTCGTCCCGAACCGGGGAATTGGCAATTCGGAATACGAATCTTCCGAATCGACAATGAATAGCAAAGGACTGGCTAAAACCAAAGCATGGTTTTCTGGCTTCAAGACCTTGTTGAATGATCGCTCTACTTATCGCCGTCAGATGCAGGGTGCGCCGTTCTATGCTGTGTACAACGTGGGTGATTATACTTTTCAACAATGGAAAGTCGTCTGGCCAGAAATGTCGAAAAATTTCTATGCGGCTGTGGCAGGCAGCGCCATGGTTCCAGGAGCTGGAATGAGGCCTTATGTACCAGATCACAAGGTTTATTTCGCCAGCTTTGATAAAAAGAAACCGGCATATTTTCTATGTGGTCTGCTGAATACCCCTTTGGTGCGAGAATGGATCGAAAGCCACAATGTATCTATTCAAGTCGGTGATGTGTTTAAGCACATGAGCCTGCCTGAATACGAACCAGCTAATGCACATCATTGTGGGTTGGCCGCTTTGGTTGAAGATGCCCATAGTGAGCATGACAAGATCAAAAGGGCTGCATTGGTGGCGAAAATTGAAGTGGCAGGTGAGGCAATTCTGAAAACATGGATGCAC
>CAZCGW010000055.1:0-5416 GCA_964498255.1 uncultured Dechloromonas sp. | reverse complement strand
GTTGCCTGACGTGACGTTGGGCGTTTTATCCATTTAAACTACCGGACAGTAGTGATTGTTGAAAACAAAATTTATGGAAGCATTAATATTATTGACAAGATAGATTTGATCAACTAATAACTTAATAAAATCTGGATTATCACAATCTATACTGACAACTTTACTCTCGGCAACAAGGGCAGAACCATGGGCCAAAGTTGAGATAATAAAAATGACAGCAGAACAAATCGAAATATATATATTATTTTTCATAAATGATCAAACGGCACAGTTATCTCTAAAACCAGGGATATTTTTTATGGCAGATTTTACAAAATCAGTTGTGATGAGTTTTGTGCATTCAAACTGACGATCTGTTCCTTTGTGCCGCGGACACCACATAAAGTCAAAATGATCGAAAATATGCCTTGGATCATTCCAGCAGCTATTGCAGGAATGATGATTAAAAACACGGTAAGGTGTATAAAATTCGTTATTGGGGTGTGTAAAGCCGCTTATCATGACAACAGGCGTTTCAACAGCCCATGCAAGCCAAGAGAGACCACTTGATAAGCCAACATAAAAATCAGCATGTTTTAACAAAGAAGCGCGTTCCGGCAAGGGTATTGGACCTGTCATATCCTCTGCACCATGAGGAATATGATTCCAGGAAAGTCCTTGCCCCCACGTGGCATCTCTATCGATGCATAGAACACGATAGCCACAATCTTTTAGCCAACTAACAATTTCACGCCAACCATATGGATTATTCCAATATTTACATTGTGTAGAACTCTGTACTGCAATACATACATAAGGTTCCTTGATTGTTCTTTCAGTTGAACTCAAATGAACCTTAGGTCTTGTTTCGTGAGCTTCTACACCTAATATTCCAGCGGCAGTTTTATGCAAACCAACGTATCTAAAGTCTGATGGTTGATGCGTGCAATTCCAGTCATCAAAAAACAACCCTAAACGATATGTTGCATAAAAGGTCTTCTGAATATTTTCAGCTTCATTTGTAGCAGTAAATTTAATATTCGGATATTCTGGCTCTAACAATGGAATAAGGAGATCCGACATCACGCATGTGACTTTCGCTTTATATTTTTTTTGAAATATATCAACATATGGAAACCAAGCCAAAGCATCACCAAGAGTGCCAACTGGAATTTGTATTTGGATTAACTTTCCTTTTGGGTCGAACTCATGTGTAAAAACCAATTCCGCGCCTCTCCAACACTCAATTTTAAAAGGAACGTAATAAACCTTTGTGCTCCTATAGGTGCCACCTTCGGATTCGATTTCAAAAATAGTATTAGCCGTTATCAAATCAGAAAATCTTAACTTCCATTTTTCACCATTCTGTAATACTGGTAGCTCAACACGGCAACCATTGTTAAAGTCATAACGAATGCCATCCGGCCCCAATTGTGTTGGTTGAGAAATAGGATCAATAAAAATTTTTGGATGTTGTGGAGCAAGCTGAACTAAGGAACTATTTATGCTTGTTTCGATTATTGATACATTATTCTCTGACAGAACAGAACTAGAGTCACTAATTTGATCTTGATTCATAAAAGTCCTTATTTTTAAATTATTTGTCTTTGCGGAAAACGCAAACGTATGATGTATCCTTTAAACCAATAGGAGCATTAGGTGGATTATAAGGATACTGTTGAACAAGGGTCAGCTTTGATGATACCACCTCTTTCACGCTAAGACCATCACTAACCCATCCCTTATTAGTTGGAATAGCTCTATGAATCATGTCGGCCACAACAAGAGATGCACCTTTTTTCATTGAATTACAAATACGTTCTACTTCACAATGTAAATCAAATGTGTGTTGTAGCATCCAAATTGCTAAAACAATATCAGCCCTAACGCCAATTTTAACAAACTGATCAAACATTACTGGTGTCATTGCAACAAATCGTTCATTTGACACTTGCATAGTTGCGTGTTGCCTCATCGATTCCGATGTATCGACACCAATTACTGAATGACCCGATATAGCCAATGGTGCTGACAATCTTCCAACTCCACAACCGTAATCTACAATTAAGCTAGATGGTTTAACATATTTTTCAATAATGTTAAGCAACCATGGGGTCTCAGTCTGCCAGCGAACATCTGTTGCAACCCCGTTTTCGGGGGTTAAAACAATTTGTCTCGCGGAAAGAAGATCAGCATGGTCGAAAATTCTTGGGTTATATATTGGGTTACTCATTATATCTTTACCTGTAAGTTTTTTTAGATTTTTAAATAAATTATTATACACACCTTGCTAAATCAAACCATACAGAACTTTAGGCCCTGTAAACATCTGTCCGGCACTTTGATCTTAACTTGCGCTCATACACATTGCAGCTTTCTCCTTGGTGGTAATACTGTTGTTGGCTGTTACTCTCGAAATTATCCTGACACAACGTTACGGCCGCCACCTGCGGAACCTAGTACACTATTGATCCGGCCAGCTGAAGTTTTAAGTTTCAGGCGGTATATTTGACACGCGGGTCTTGAAAGAATCTTTTGACGCGTTCAGGTGATTGTTCGAGTTTAGTCATGTGTTCGGTGACGGCGGCTTTCAATTTTTCTTTGGTTCGCGCTGGAACCTTGGTTCCCATCGCATGCTTGAGATCGGCGTTGAGACGCTCCTCCGGATTCAGTTCGGGGCTGTAGCTGGGCAGGTAGAAGATTTCGATCTTGTTGGAGCGCTCCGCCAGCCAAGCCTTGACGGGTTTGCTGTGATGTACTCGTAGATTGTCGAGGATCAGAAATACCTTTTTGCCGACATACTTGATCAGCGCCGCCAGGAACTCGATCAACTTTTCGGCATTGAATGTTTCGTCAATGATCATCCAGCGTGTCTTGCCCTGGTTTGTCACGGTAGCGATCATCGACAGTTTCTGCCTCGTGCCACCAACCACATTGGCAACTGGCCTCTTGCCAGCAGGGGCATAACAACGTCCGCGCACGTCAGTATTGACCAGCGCCGTTTCGTCACCCCAGTGAATTTCAGCACCCTCAGCCCTGGCGCGGCTCTCAATTTCAGGAAACTGCTCATCCAGCCATGCCTGAACCTCCTCGGGGCGCTGCTCGTAGGCTCTCTTGATCGGTTTCTGTGGGGTGAAACCCCAGCGTGACAGGTAGTTGCCAACGCCACGTACTGACAACTTGATACCGAACTCACGCTCTATCAATTGCATGACAGCAACGCGAGACCAGAGGCTAAATTCCATCTTCAACTGTTCAGGTCGCTTGTCGCAGATAAGCTGCTGAATACGGCTCTCCTGTTCCTCGGTTAGTGCGCGTCCTTGACCTGCACGCTTTCCTCCCCTGGCTGGCTTGATCGCCGCCACCCCTCTTTCTTCGTACAGATCAATTACACCGCGTACCGTCGGGTACGACAGCCCACTGAGCTCCACGATCTGCATCACGTCGTAGCTCTTGCGATGCAATCGCACGACCTTCTTACGCCGCTCGTGTAACTGCTCCAGTTTCGAATACCTTGCGTCATCTTTTTCCATGCGACGTATATCGGGGTGATTGCCGCCATTTCAAGCTTTATCGTGCTGAGTTAATAATTTAGACCCGGCGGTTTCAAGCCTGAAGTGCAACGGTTAAAAGTTTAATGGATCACGGCTGACCCGTGTGGGTTTTCAAGAACTTTTGCCAAGACCTGTAATGGCGTTAGCCACCGTAGGGTCTTTCTTGGTCGTGTATTGAGACGATCGGCAATGGCATCAAGCTCCGCTTGAGAGAAGACCGATAGATCCGTCCCTTTGGGCATGTACAGCCGCAGCAGGACATTGGTGTTCTCGTAGCTGCCGCGTTGCCAAGTGCTATGCGGATCACAGAAATAAACTTTGACGCCTCTAGCTTGCGTTAACTCTGTGTGACGGCTCATCTCTCGTCCTTGATCGTAGGTCATTGTCTGGCGTAGCGGTTCAACCAGCGACTGCAGTTTGTTTGTGAACGCTTGCAGTGCAGAAGCCGCGCTTGCATCAGGCATCTTGGCCCGCAGAAAAGAGCGACTCATCCTTTCAACCAGCACGGCCACCGCAGGTTTGTTGCCAGCTCCCTTGGTGAGGTCGCCTTCCCAATGCCCTGGAATCAGTCGATCATTAACCTCAGGCAGCCGAACATGGATGCTCACCATGTAAGGAATCTGCCCCGGTCTCTCTTGCCCTCGGGTACGCGGCATTCGCTTGGACCCGCACTGGCGCAAACAGGCAACCAACTCCCGCCGTAAATCACCTTTGGGCTCTGCGTAAATGGCGTTGTAGATGGTCTCGTGGGACACTTGATAGCTCGCTTGTTCGGAGAATGTGCGTTTGAGCATAGCAGCCATTTCTTGTGGAGTATATTGGTCCAATACATACTGGAATGTGGATGTGATTTTAGGAGGTATTCTACGGGAGGGACGGGAAGGTTGTTCAGGGAGGCCGTTTTCTTTGGGTTAGGCTTGGTCGACAGATGGGGCAATTCTGTGTTGTAGAACACCAGCCAGTCGCTCATTTTCTGGTTAAACAGGGCAGGATCGGTAAAGAGCAGGTCTTCGTAGTAGTCCACGAAGCTTTCTTGGATGCTACGGTTAAATCGCTCGCAGTGCGCGTTCATTTTCGGTGTCAGAAGTGGTCGGGTTTGTTTGAACAGAGGGTCTTAGGAAGTTAAGCGCAACATGAGCTACGATAACTTCCTGAAATGGTTACTAAAAACAGGTACTACCGCCGTTCGAGAATCAGCGAGGCTAAATTTCGCCAGCTGGTGCGGTGTTTTGCGATGGATCTGACGGCAACAGTGACTGCGGAAATGACGGGTATATCACTTCGTTCTGTGAATACAATCTACCTGAAGATTCGTCAGCGACTGGCTGAAGCCTGTGAACAAGCTTCGCCTCTGAACGGTTCGGTTGAAGTGGATGAGTCCTACTTTGGCGCCCACCGTGTTCGAGGTCGACGAGGACGAGGCGCCTACGGCAAGACGATTGTCTTTGGTCTGCTCAAGCGCCAGGGTATGGTCTACACAGAAATAGTGCCTGACTGCACCAAGGCCACGCTGCAAGGGATTATCCGTGGCCACATCGACCCGGCTTCGGTTATCCATTCTGATGGCTGGCTTGGTTACGACGGGCTGGTGGACATTGGTTTCGACAAGCACTTCCGAGTCAACCACGGGGCCAATGAGTTCGCCTCGGGCGAACGGCACATCAACGGTATCGAAAGTTTCTGGAGCCATGCAAAAAGACGTATGGCCAAGTTTAACGGCTTGACCAAGCGTACCTTCTATCTGCATCTCAAGGAAACGGAGTGTATTGGTCCAATACATACTGGAAAGTGGATGTGATTTGAGGAGGTATTCTACGGGAGGTACGGGGTGACCTTCCCTCGGTTTTTCGTCTTCCAAGGGGCGGTTTTCATGCTACCAGTTT
>CAZCGW010000054.1:0-5606 GCA_964498255.1 uncultured Dechloromonas sp. | reverse complement strand
TCAGTCATGGCAATACTCCAGCAAAACAGTCAGATATCTAATTTAAGCACAAAGCTCAGAAAATAAAACCCCTTCCGAACCAAGGAAATCGTTACGGCAGCACCGGCACGATGTTCAGCCCAGCAGTTTCTTCCAAACCAAACAACAGATTCATATTCTGCACCGCCTGACCCGCCGCACCCTTCACCAGGTTGTCGATCACCGACAGAATCACCAGCGTATCGCCGCCTTGCGGACGATGCACGGCAATGCGGCATACATTCGAAGCACGCACCGAACGGGTTTCCGGGTGCCTGCCCGCCGGCAGCACATCCACAAAGGCCTCGCCCTTGTAACGGTCTTCGAACAGTTTCTGAAAATCGGCTTCTTTGGTAATGCGCGCGTACAGCGTGGCATGAATGCCACGAATCAGCGGTGTGAGGTGCGGCACAAAGGTCAGGCCCACATCCTTATTAGCAGCAAACGACAAGCCCTGACGAATCTCCGGCAGATGGCGGTGGCCCGGCACACCGTAGGCCTTGAAATTATCGCTGGCTTCAGCAAACAGCGTGGGAATCTCGGCCTTGCGTCCCGCACCCGAGACGCCGGACTTGGTATCAGCAATTAGCGAATTCACATCGATAACACCCGCTTCAATCAACGGCAAAAAGCCCAACTGCACCGCCGTCGGGTAACAACCCGGGTTGGCAATCAGCTGTGCCTTTTTAACGGCATCGCGGTTAATCTCTGGCAAACCATACACCGCCTTGTCCACCCAATCCGGGCTGGCATGCGTCATGCCGTACCATTTTTCCCAGGTCGGAATATCTTTAATGCGATAGTCGGCAGCCAGGTCAATCACCTTCACGCCCTTGGCCAGCAGCTCCGGTGCCTGCTGCATAGCAATACCATTGGGCGTAGCGAAGAACACCACATCGCAAGCCGCCAGATCGGCCTTGGCCGGGTCTTCAAATGCCAGATCCACACGACCACGCAGGTTCGGGAACATCTCGGCCACCGGCAAACCGGCATCGCCGCGCGAGGTAATCGCCTTCAACTCAACGCCCGGGTGCACCGCCAGCAAACGCAGCAATTCCACACCCGTGTAACCCGTACCGCCAACAATGCCGACCTTGATCATGTGTCTATCCTTCAAAAATCACTAACCGCGCCGATCATAGCACCGGCGACGTCTATTCGTATTACACGCCGCCCGGCATCACCGGCGGACGATACGGCAACACCGGGGCCGGTGGCGCCACCACATAGAGCGGCAAACGCACCTGCGCCGTCACGCCCTTGCCGGAGGCATTAGGAATCAACCGTGCCTCACCATGGTGGTACGTGGCAATCTCGCGCACGATCGGCAAGCCCAATCCGCTCCCCGACGTTTTGGCATCATCCACCCGGAAGAAGCGTTCAAACACCAGCTCAGCCTGCGCTTCATTCAGCCCCACACCGGTATCTTCAATCTCCAGCACCGCCCAACGGCTTGGTCGTTTAATCAAAGCGCCCTCTTCGTTCTGAGTCAGATGAGGGGCCTCCCGCACATCACTCACCCGCACATGAATCTGCCCCGGTGCGTCTACGGTGCCCAGGGTATAGCGGATGGCGTTATCTATGAGGTTGCTCACCAGTTCGCGCAGCAGGAAGGCGTTGCCGAACACCGGCACACCGCCTGCCGGCGCTTCGAAATCCAGCTCCAGGTGTTTCTGCGCCGCAGGCAAGACCCATTCTTCGGCTACCTGGCGCACCAGTGCAACTAAATCGACCTTCTCTTCGACTTGCGTGTCACCGCCGCTACTTTCTGCACGCGCCAGTGTGAGCAATTGCGAGACCAGATGAGAAGCCCGGTCCACACTACTACCAATCCGCTGCAGCGACCCACGCAAGGCTTCGGGCTCATCTTCATACATGGCTAATTGCGCTTGCGTCTTTAACGCCGTGAGCGGTGTCTTCAGCTGGTGCGCCGCATCGGCAATAAAACGCTGCTGCACTTCCAGGTTGTCGCGCATGCGATCCAGCAGATCATTGAAGGCCTCGACCAGTGGCTGTATCTCTTCCGGCAGGCGACGCACTGTCATCGGCGACAAATCATTCTCGCGCCGAGAGGCAATGCGTGCCTGTAAAAACTGCAGCGGCCGCAGGCCCTGCGCCAGCCCAAACCACACCAGCACCACCACCACTGGCACAATAAAAAATTGCGGCAGTATCACGCTGGCCACAATCTGGTTAATCAGCTGATTCCGCTTTTCCAGCGACTCGCCCACTTCCACCAACACCCAGTCTTTCGGGTTCTCGGGTGAAGTCACCAGGGTATACGCCACGCGCAGCTCTTCGCCACCCAATTCCGCATCGCGGAAACCCACTTCGTTTTCCGGGGTCTTGGGCTTCTGCATCGGTATCGGCGCCGGCAATTCACGATCCCCATGCAGCAACTTACCGTCAGAAGAAATCACGTGGTAATACACCACATCCGTTTCGTCCGAGCGCAGCAGGGCATGCGCTGAGCGGGAAAAGCTCACTACCGGCTGCGCAGCCCCATCCGCAAAATGCACCTGACGCGAGATGGCCAGTGCGTCTTCACGCAAACTCTGATCGAATGGGTTAGCTGCCACCGACATGGCATAGTGGTACGTCACCACAATGCTGAGCGGCCACACAAACAGCAGTGGCGCCAGCATCCAGTCGAGAATCTCCCCGAACAGGGAGCGCTGGTTAGGCCGGTGCTTTGTCTTCGTGCGGCTTTTCAAGACAGTAGCCTAAACCGCGTGCCGTTACGATCTGCACACCGCCTGCTTCCAGCTTCTTACGCAGGCGGTGTACGTACACTTCAATGGCGTTGTGGCTTACTTCTTCACCCCAACCACACAGGTGATCCACCAACTGGTCTTTACTCACCAGGCGGCCAATACGACCCAGCAGAATTTCCAGCAAGCCGAGTTCACGCGCAGAGAGATCCAGCGTCTGACCACTCAGCGTAGCCACACGACCCACCTGGTCGTAAGACAGATTGCCGCACACCATCTGTGGTGATCCGCCAGAGTTACGACGAATCAGCGCACGTGCACGTGCCGCCAACTCCTCCAGATCAAAAGGCTTACCCATGTAGTCATCGGCGCCCAGATCCAGACCCTTCACACGGTCGGCTGGTGCATCGTGAGCCGTGAGCATCAACACCGGTACATGGGGTGCCGCTGGCGTATTACGCGCACGCAAACGGCGCAGCACTTCCAGACCCGTCATCCGTGGCAATCCAATATCCAGAATCGCTAAATCATAGGTGCAAGACTGCAATGCCGTATCGGCATCGGTACCGTTTTCGGCCGTATCCACGGCATAGCCAGCTTTACGCAGCGCACGGGCAACCCCGTCGGCAATAATCGAATCATCCTCTGCCAACAACACACGCATGTGCAACACCCTCTTTTGTTCAATGTACAGCTTCTACAAGACTGTCAGCTTCGCGTAAGAGTCTAGCAAATCCGCGGCCGCCGCAGTTTTGCAGCGCAGCAAACACGGCATTTAAAAAGCGCATTAACATGGCGGTGTAAAACTATCGAACTGAGCGCCATGCAAACCAAACACCTCGTTACCGCACTCCTGTCTTTAACGTGCCTGTTCGCCCAACCAGCGCTGGCCAAGCAACCCGTTTTGTTAGCGCCCGGCACCTTTGTTCCGGCACAAACACTCCCCGCCCCACCACCTGACAACTCGCCCGATGCCATTGCCGAGCGGGACTACATCAAGGCCGCCTACCGGGATGCAACGCCCGCACAACGCGAAGCCGCCAAAGCAGATGCTGCTAATGAAAGCGTCCGCCTTTTTGCCGACACCTTGCCCGGCTTTGATCTGGATAAACTGCCCGCCACCAAAGCCCTATTTAAAACAGTGCGTGCCAACGAGAACGTACAGACAGGTATTTTTAAAACCTACTTCGATCGCCAACGCCCCTATCAGGTAGACAGCAGCATCACCCCCTGCCTACCGCCCAAGAACTTTGATATCAACGCCAGCGACCCGAGCGGCCACACCACCATGGCCTTTAGCAGCGCCATCATTCTGGCCAATCTCTTACCAGATTACGCACCCGCCATCATGCGTCGCGCTGAAACCTATGGCCGCCATCGTATAGTCTGTGGCGCCCACCACCCCTTTGATGTCCGCTCCGGCCAGGTACTGGGCACACTGATTGGTACCGCCTTACTTAAAAACCCGGGACTACAGTCAGAGCTTAGTGCCGCACGCGCTGAACTGGCCAAAGCCATCAGCAAACCTACCCCGCTCAGCGGTACCGAATGGGTTGCCACACGCATCAATGGTGATGCGGTCTCAGGCAATGCGCCCACCCTTACCATCGAAAGCGACAAAGCGGGTTTCCGTGCCGCTGGCAGCGGTAGCTGCAATCGTTATGCGGGCTCAGTAAGCCTCGGAAATAAAGAGGCTATTCAATTCGGCCATGCCGCCAGCACCCGTATGGCATGCCCCAGCAATACCGATCAACAAGAAGCGGCCTACTTCAAAGCCCTACAAAGCGTCACTGCCTATCACCTGAATAACGGCAGCCTCATCCTGCTGGATGCCGAATACAACAAGGTCATAGAGTTTCAAGCGAAGAGATGATGGCTGCTCATCATCCGAGCAGCCGCGGTGGAATGCTGACTAACAGCTCCTACAGGCCAGAAGTAGTGTGATCTTCCAACCACTACCGGCCGACTCGAAGTTCGGATTCATCAAGCTCAAACTCTTCATAAATCCCAAGCTTTTTCATGATCGCCGGCAGCACTTGATGAATCACACGCATGCCGGTAAGCAGTTCGTTCATATAGATGTCAGGATGAAGGCGACTTTGATCAAAGCCAAAGCCATGCGCTTCTGCTGCCCGACCCAACTCATCATGGGAATCGAAGACCAATCCCATAAGCTCGGCTCTCAGAGGGATGCCAGCACGAAATGCGCGTTCCTTCAGGTTCGCGACCATTCCCGCGACCTCCGACTCAATTTTGCGTTTGAAACGTGAAAAGCCAGGAACCCTATTTTCGTCTGAATCTAGTTTCGATGCAGCAAGGCTAAGCAGCGCAGAATCAAGTTGCCAAGCTGGAGTGTTGACTAGATCCAACTCCTCGTCGAAGATTAAATCCGACACAAAGGCTGCGTAAAACCCGTACACGTTTGTGAGTGACTTGAACATGTCATAGATAAGTGAAGCTGTCTCGTTGTCCAAGATGGTTTCACAGTCATCATCCGCTAGACATGCCTCCAGCTCCTTAGGAAATGGTTGAGGAATATTAACCCCCATTTCTTGGAGCACATGAAAGGTGTTCCAGAACAAGAAAGAGTTATCGTCATCCAGCTCCTCAACTAACGGCGCCGTGTTGTATCCAGTCTCCGCAGAGTCCTCCGCGAGCTCGGCAAGGTAGCGGATGAGCTTTAACCATTTTTTTGCGTCATCTTTGGAGCCAGCAAGCAAGACGACGTCTGGATCCAAATCATCCAGGCCAGCCAGCTTGCTCAACTTATCGCTCATTTCGAATGAAATATGCTCACCATTCTTCCACTTGCTAATTTGTGCCACTACTGTCCGGTAGTTTAAATGGATAAAACGCCCAACGTCACGTCAGGCAACG
>CAZCGW010000053.1:0-5848 GCA_964498255.1 uncultured Dechloromonas sp. | reverse complement strand
GATCCGGCCAAGCTGGATATCGCCCTGGTGCAGTTTGCCGTGCTCTATCGCAATGGCGAGAAAGCCTCCATGTCGACCCGGTCCGGTGATTACGTGACATTGCGTTCGCTGCGTGCCGAAGTGGGCGACGACGCCTGCCGTTTCTTCTATGTTTTGCGCAAGGCAGACCAGCATCTGGACTTCGATCTGGATCTGGCCAAGAGCCAGAGCGCGGATAACCCGGTGTACTACATCCAGTACGCCCATGCCCGTATTTGCTCCCTGATGGCGCAGTGGAACGGCGTGGAAGCCGATCTGAAAGTTGCCGATCTGGGCTTGCTGACGAACCCGCGTGAAGCAGCGTTGACCGCATTCCTGGGCCGTTTCCCGGAAGTGATTGATTCGGCAGCCCGCGATCTGGCGCCACACCAGGTGGCTTTCTATCTGCGTGATCTGGCGGCCGAGTTCCACGGTTACTACAACGCCGAACGGATGCTGCTGGATGATGCCGATCTGACTTGTGCCCGTCTGGCGCTGTCTGTGGCCGTTCGCCAGGTGATTCGTAACGGTATGGCTTTGTTGGGCGTGTCCTGCCCGGAATCGATGTAGTTTCCGCTGCGGAAACCCTGTAATCTGCCGAGACCATCTACAAAGGCTTCTATGTCCCGAGACTATAAACCGAACCGCCATTCCTCCCGAGACCGTGAATCGGCATCGGGTGGGGGCGCTTTAAGGGGCATTTTTTACGGTCTGGTTCTTGGTCTGGTGATTGCGGCGGCGGTGGCCTGGTGGTTTAACCGCATGCCGTCGCCGTTTATCGATAAAACAGCAACCCCTGTCGCCAAAGGTGATGCCAAAACCGCTGCAGTTGCAGGCACGCCGGCAGCGCCTACGCCCGCACCAGCGGTGAACGTGCAAAGCGAAGACGGCAAGCCTATTCCGTTGCCAGGTAAGCCCGGTGACCCATCGCCTGAAAAGCGCTTCCAGTTCCCGGACATTCTGTCGGGCAAAACAGATGGCACCACACCGCCAGCCAAAACGACTGACGGCGCACCGGCTAAGCCTGCGACTAATGCACCCGCTGCCGCGCCCGAAGCGCCGGCCGGGTTTTACCTGATGGCGGGTTCTTTCCAGAAGCAATCGGATGCCGAAGCCCAGAAGGCAAATCTGGCACTACAAGGGTTTGATGCCTCGATTCAGAAGGGCGTTGTTGGTGAAAAGGTATGGTTCCGCGTCAAGATTGGCCCGTTCAAGCGCCAGGATGATGCCAACCGTGCCCGTAATGAACTCAAAGAAGCCGGTATCGATTCCGTACCTGCTCGCAACTAAACCGGAGAGCTTATGCAACGTCGTCAGTTTCTTGCTACGTTAATTGGCGGTGTGGCAGCCGCAGCCTCATCGACTAGCGCTCTGGCGCAAGGTGCGCTGGGTGGTACCTTGGCGCCGGCGGCGAACGCAACGGGCGTTGCTATTGCCGGCCAGACGTATACCCCGCTGAATACGCCAACGCTACAGACCGTGGGTGGCAAAATCGAAGTGCTGGAGTTCTTCTCTTACGGTTGCCCGCACTGCCACGATTTTTCAGAGCCTTTCGAGCGCTGGTCCAAGAAACAAAAAGATGTCGTTGTGCGTCGTGTGCCGGTAACCTTTGGCCGCCCGCAATGGGTGGTATTGGGTCGTTTGTTCTACACCATTCAGACGCTGAAACTAACGGCTTTGGATATGGGCGCTTTTGCAGCCATTCATCAGCAGGGCAAAACGCTGTACGACGATCAAGCTGTGCTGCAATGGGCGGCTGCCCAGCCAGGTGTGGATGCCAAGAAATTCTCCGAGGTTTATTATTCGAGCGAAGTCACCAACGCCATGAAAAAAGCCGATGCGCTGGCGATGACGTATCAGATTGATGGTGTGCCTTCGATCATCGTAGGCGGACGTTACAAAATGCTGCAGCAACGCGGCATGAACTTTAACGACCTGCTGCTGAACACGGATGCAGTGATCAAGCTGGCCAAGCAAAGCGGTAAATAGCTCTTTAATTAACGGAGATCGTGTTGAGTCACACACGCCCATTGCAGGTGGTTATTCTCGCCGCGGGTCAGGGTACCCGCATGCGATCCGGTTTGCCAAAAGTGTTGCACCCTATTGCCGGCCAAGCCATGGTGAAACATGTGATTGCAGCGGCCGCAACGCTACAGCCACAGAAGACCGTTGCTGTTGTTGGTCATGGCGCGCCAGTTGTCGAGGATGCGCTGGCAGAGGCAGGCGTATCTTTTGCGCTGCAATCGCCGCAACTCGGCACGGGGCACGCCGTTCAGATGGCGTTGCCCGAATTGCAGCCGTTGCCAGACAACGGCCAGGTGCTGATTCTGTATGGTGATGTGCCGCTAATTCAGCCTGCAACGCTACAGGCCTTGCTGCAGGCGGCGGGCGATGGCGTGGGTTTGATTACCCAACGATTGGATAACCCGAAGGGTTATGGACGCATCGTCCGTGATGCAGCCGGTAAAGTCGTTTGCAATGTCGAAGAAAAAGACGCATCAGACGAACAGCGCAAGATCACCGAAGTCAATACCGGCATCCTCAGTTTGCCAGCACAGCACCTGGTGTCCTGGCTGGGTGCGCTCTCCAACCAGAATGCACAGGGTGAATACTATCTCACGGACTTGTTGGCCATGGCCGTTCAGCAAGGTGTGCCAGTGCATACGGTATCTCCCGGCCACGACTGGGAGGTTGCCGGCGTTAATTCAAAAGCACAGCTGGCGGCGCTTGAACGCGCCTGGCAATTGCATCAGGCAGAAGGCTTGCTTGAGGCGGGTGTGCGCCTAGCCGACCCGGCACGGATTGATATTCGGGGTTCGCTCACCTGTGGCCGCGATGTCAGCATTGATGTGGGCTGTGTGTTCGAAGGCGATGTTGTGCTGGAAGAAGGCGTGCAGATTGGCCCCTACTGCGTCATCCGTAATGTGACCATTTGCGCTGGCGCACGTATTGATGCCTTCAGTCACCTGGATCAGGCTGAAGTCGGTCCGGATGCGGTGGTTGGTCCTTATGCGCGTTTGCGTCCAGGCTCCACGTTGGGCGCCGGTGCTCATGTGGGCAACTTTGTGGAACTCAAAAATACGCAGCTGGGTGCAGGGTCAAAAGCAAATCATCTCGCCTATGTGGGTGATGCAACCGTGGGCGAGCGCGTCAACATCGGTGCGGGCACGATTACCTGTAACTATGATGGCGCTAACAAATTCCGCACCATCATCGAGGATGATGCCTTTATCGGTTCGGATACCCAGCTGGTTGCGCCAGTGACCGTGGGTCGAGGCGCCACCCTGGGTGCAGGTACCACGCTCACCAAAGATGCGCCGCCCGATACGCTGACAGTCTCGCGTGCCAAACAACTATCGTTACCCGGGTGGCATCGCCCGGTTAAACAGAAAAAATGAACTGAGAGAATCTGATGGATATCGCTTTTATTCTGACCGTTGCACTTATGGCCGCCGTTGGTGTGGTCATGCTGCTGGTAGGTTATATCGTGGTCATACCGGCCAGCATTACCCGTGGCTGGCTATGGGCCGCCTTCGTTATTCTACTGCCGATCTTCGGACCGATTTTCTTCTGCAGGGCGTTCCCCGAAGGGCTGCGTAAGACACGCTTGCAGCTCTTTTTTGGCACCCTGCTGATCATGGGAGCCGCCGCGCTTCTGTATGGTGGCGGCCCATGGATTGTTCAACAAACCATAGACGCCGCCAAGACAGCGGGCTAATCAGCCTGTCTTTTTAGCCGTACGCTTTGCCGCTGGTTTTTTCACGGCTGCTTTGCGGGCGGCCGTGGTAGCGCTGCCGGCGGGCTTTTTGCGGGCGGGTTGTTTCTGCGCCGCATCCGCCAACTGTTCCTGCATCTTGGCGTTGAGTTCATGCATCATTTCCCACGGCCACATGGCAGCCTTGGTGAGGTCGGCTTCGTTCGCAGGTGCCGGGGCTTCAGGTTCTGGTGCGGGGGGTGGTTCGGGTGGCATTGCGCCCTGAGGCATTTTGAAAAAAGCGCTAAACGGCGTTTCGGTTGGCTGGGTGGCTGCCGCAGCACCTTCAGGATTGGTGAAGCTTTCGCTCATCGTGCGGAAGGTGCCCAGAGCCGATTTCTGCATTTCCAGATTCTGGATGGTCATCTGCAGCATTGATAGATTCATGCGCAGCCAGTTTTCGACTGACTTCAGATCCTTGATCTGTTTATCCAGTTCGCCCTCATCCAGGGTGGGTGTCACCATACCGGGCAGTTGAAAGCCCATTTGGTTCCACATGCCCTGTAAAAAGTTCAACGGATTGTTTGATGAGTCGCTCACAGCAGCCTCCGATCAGGATTAGGGCTAAAAACTTAGACTTTGCCGGCCAGGTGCAGAATCAGCCAGGTGACGGGTGCAATCAGGCCTTCGATGATGCGGTAACGCCAAGGGTAGCTTGCCAGGTAGGTTAGAAAGAAGGCAACACCCCCGATTACCAAGGACATGCCCATCCAGGGAATGGGTTCGTCGAAAATGGCGTAGCTCGGGGCGCCGAGTGAAATCACGCCCATGGTGGGCAGTGCCTGCAGAACAATCAGATAGAGCAGGGTAACTTTACGCGGTGTGAAATGTGGAATGGCATGGCCACTCCGTTCTAGATGATCCGACATGCTTCTTCAAACTCCAGTCTTGGGTGGCGAGGATGCAGCGTTTGGGGGTCGCCATGCCCCAGGTTGCAGATGAAATTGATTGTGTGACGACCGTCAGGGAAGAAGGCTTGGTTGATTAGCGCAGGATTAAGGCCGGACATCGGGCCGCAATCCAAACCCAGGGCGCGTGCAGCCAGCATGAAATAGGCTGCTTGCAGGGTGCTATTGCGCGTAGCGGTTTCTCGGGCGGCATCCTTTTGGGCGTCGCCGGCAAACCAGCTGCGGGCGTCGGTGTGCGGGAACAGACGGGGGAGGTGGTCGTAGAACTGTAGATCAGCCGCAAAAAGCGCGGTGACAGGCGCCTGCATGGTTTTTTCAATATTGCCCGGGGCCAGGCAGGGCTTCAGCTTGGCCTTGGCTGCCTCGGAGCGCACAAACAGAACCCGTAAAGGCTGGCTGTTCGCAGCCGTCGGGCCCAAACGGGCCAGGTTCCAGACGCGCATGAGCAGGGCATCGTCTACCGGGCGTGGCAGCCAGTGACCATAGGTGCGTCCGTGCGCAAACAGCCGGTTCAGCAGATCGGGGTCGGCTGGATGGGCGCAGTCAGGAGGCAGTTGAGGCGTATGGCCGGCGTGGTCAGACATATTTGCAGTCGCAAAGTGATATGGCACTCTACCATTGCCGCGATATTTCATCGTGCTGCACCGCGAAATTGCTGGCGATATAAAAAATGCCGATGCTGCTTGACAGCATTGGGGCAAATCAGGAATAATCCTCGGTTCTGATGTGCGGAGGGATTCCCGAGCGGTCAAAGGGAACAGACTGTAAATCTGTCGGCTCAGCCTTCGAAGGTTCGAATCCTTCTCCCTCCACCAACTATCAGAAGAACAAGCGGTTTTCTCCGTGCTGCGGTTTGGCCGGGCGGGTGTAGCTCAATGGTAGAGCAGAAGCCTTCCAAGCTTAAGACGAGGGTTCGATCCCCTTCACCCGCTCCACGGTTTAATTCAGTTGTTCGGGATTCGCCCATGTAGCTCAGTGGCAGAGCACTCCCTTGGTAAGGGAGAGGTCGGCAGTTCAATCCTGCCCATGGGCACCAGGTTTCTGGTGGATCTCTGGTCGTTCCGGACAGTGTTTCGTCTTTTTGTGTCTTTTATTTTTTCGCCTTAGGGGTCTAAAATGGCAAAGGGTAAGTTTGAACGTACAAAGCCGCACGTAAACGTGGGCACGA
>CAZCGW010000052.1:0-6515 GCA_964498255.1 uncultured Dechloromonas sp. | reverse complement strand
ACCAGACCCCATCACGCGCAACATCAATCAATTTATCTGCTTTTGCAGACCTTCCTTAGAAAGTAAAACCCCGTGCAGCGCACGGGGAAGATTAAACTATGAGGAACGCATGTAACTATCAGCAATGGTAGCACATGAGGCACTATCGAGCGCATCGATCCGCGCTGAACAATCATTCAGAGATGTTTCACAGATAAATAATTTATGTGCAAGTCTAAGACACGAGGCAAAAAGCGATCTGCACCCAGAACAACTGGGCTACCCTTCAAAGCCTCAATAGCAAGTGCCATCGTTTCGGCGTAAGTGCTGGCCTGGCTCTCCCCAAAGGTCTTGGTCGTCCACTGCAGGACTTCAGCGTAGTCTTGTTCAGCGATCCGAACCGGCCAAACTTGTTTCATACCCCAGCGATGGCCTTGGATGCCACGGCCGCCATGTGCTCTCTAAGTTGAGCACCCGTTTCAAAGCTGGTGAATCGTCCCTGCTCGAAGTCGGCAATGCCGACCTTGACGGCATTGCGCAGGGCTTCCAGGCGTGAGGCATCCTCGGCTTCGCGTTGTTCCACCATGCGCAAGCCTTCTCGCAAGACTTCGCTGGCGTTTTGATATCGGCCGGTACTGACGAGACGCTCTACAAAAGAGGCCTGATAGTTGGTCAGTACAACATTGCGCGTGGGCATACCACTCTCCCCATCAAGATAGATTGGCATACATATGCCAATTCGGAAGGGCGCCGTCAATGGGTTGTATTGCTCTAATACAGGAGCGTGGCGTTCTATATCAGATGTGCTATTGTAATGCATATCTGAATGGCCCATTATGATCCAATTACCCAAAGAAACCCTGCTTGAAAGAGAGCGATTTGAACTCAAGCCTAAATCCGGCGGTGGGTTGTTGAGCTATGAAGTGTGGGGGTATAAGGATCAGGGTAGGACGGTAGTGACCCGTTACAACCTAGCATACATCAACTTTGCCATATATAGCGGTGACAATGGACGGGTTCTTGGATTCGACAATGCGCATGGTTATCACCATCGGCATTTCATGGGTAAGGTAGAAACGGTTGATTTTGAGAGTTATGAAGCGACGCTGGAGCGGTTTCAGCTGGAATGGTTGGCGATTGTGCAGCAAACAGGAGCGAAGAAATTATGACTAAAGTGGTCATTCGTACAGACGATGTCTCGGGATTTTTTGCTCGAGCCAAGGACGCTGCGCGCCGTGCAGATCAGGGCATAGCTTTTGAGGGTAAAGTCACGCTCTCGTTTGAAGATCCGCAACGCATGTTTACGGTGCTTTCAGAGACTCGTCGGCGCCTCATGCTGGAAGTCATGACAGAACCAAAATCGATCAACGAACTAACGCACCGTTTGCACCGTAACCGTTCGTCCATCACTAAAGATATCGGGCTACTGGAAAAAATGGGGTTAGTCGTGTCGCGTCGCGAAGTCAATCCGGGGCATGGTATTCAGAAAGTGGTGCAGTCCGTAGCCCCGAAAATCGAAATGGTGGCGACGCTGGGTTAACGCAGTATGATTGTAGTGGCAGTCGATTATCCCATCAGCATCGAGCAGCATTACAAAGTCAACTCCTGAGCTGATTTCGAGCGTTGTATAATTCTGCGGTCAGTGTTGCAGGCTGCGTATTGCGCCACCTGTATCCCCGCCCAACCCCGATACGGGGCAACACTGGCACCTAATTTGACTTAGGGCTTCGAGCATGAGGTTGAAGCCTAGGGTTCTTTGGAAGAGAGCTGTATAGCCAGGGAACCCGATCGGAAGCGTGGCCGAGGGGCTGAAGGCATCGGTCTACTGGCATACCCTAACAGGTATCGTGGGTTCGAATCCCACCGCTTCCGCCATTTATACGAATAGTCCTTCGCAAGAGGAGTGATCAATTATATGTGTCGGCATGTACTGAGGTTAATCCTGGTCTGCTTAGCCTTGTCATCTTTGGGATGCACTGTCGCTGCTAACAATAATTCTGCGAAGGTCTCCACCGAGGTATTCAAGTGGTGAAGGCCGCTCTTGAAGTTTTGAGGTTAGATGAGCAGTTTTCGGGACGCCCGGGCGCCAGCAGTGGCCGCTTCCAAACCACCCGGCACAGGGCAATACTGGCGCCTCCCGACTATCGGAAAGTTCGCTACCGATTCGTCCTCGTTCTAGGAGTCTTGGCTATGGTTGTGGGATCTGCTCGCAGCAAATGTGGTGACCGATGTGTTGGTTGATGGCAAGCCGGTAACCATTGGATTGAATGCCTATATTTAAGGCCAAGTAACTTAACGGAGGTGGCAAAAGTGTTCAGGAAGAAATCAACTCTCGGAAAGTCTATTGAGAAGTTCGAATCGATCATCGGGGCATCATTACGCATCGAAGGCGACTTGGTCGCCGCAGACAGCCTGCGAATCGATGGCGTGGTGAACGGCAACATTCTTCAATCGGAGAACCAAGGTGCAACCGTGGCGGTTGCCGTTGGCGCAACGGTCACGGGCAATATCGCCGCTAATGATGTGATCGTCGCCGGTACTGTTTGCGGGGACATTGTTGCGACAGGCAGGGTCGAGGTGGTTGATTCGGCCAAGGTTCAAGGCAACATCACTTATGGATCGATTGGTGTGACCCCAGGCGCTAGAATTATTGGCCAGCTCTCTCAAATTGATGAAGGTGCCCGGACGAGTGCGGCGAAAGCGATCGGCAAGGCCGCGAAGTCTGTTGAGAAGTAATTGACGGCGTGCAGATATTCTGGGTATCCGGTCCGGTTGGCAAGATACATAGTTTCAACCTGACGCTTAGAACGGTCACCGTCGCCGCACTCACTGTCGTGTTGCTGCTCATAGGGGCTGGGAGCGCGCTACAGTTTTTTGGTTTTCGGATGGCGCTGGAATATGATCCAGAGATTGCACGACAGTTAGGCAACCTCCATACGGCGTCAGAACTTGAAGACTTAAACGCCGTCTACCGGAACCGACTTAAAGAGATCGACAAGGAACAGGCACTGATCGAGCAACGGGTTCGACAAACCGAACTGGCACAACAGAAGCTTGCGGCCACGTTTGTCCCTGTGGCGATCAGAAGCCGAAATGGCTCGCACGCTTTGGGCGGTATCGAGTATCTCTTGGGCAATTCTTTGCAATCTGAGGATCGAAGCACGTTGGCGGCATTGAAGCATATGCAAAAGGGGCTGGCCGAACGGCGGCGAGGGCTTTCTGCTCGTGCAGATGCACTGGATGCTGCCATGGACTACATGAATGCGTTACCGATTCGCGTACCGGTTCGGAAAAACCCAGCATATGTCTCTAGCGAATTTGGTGAGCGGGTTGATCCGATCACAAAGCGGAAGAGTTTTCATTCGGGAGTGGATTTTGAATTGCCCGAGAATACGCCCATCTACGCATCAGGTTCCGGCGTTGTGTCACAAGCGGCCTACGATCCCCAGTACGGAAATACGATTGTTATCAGACATGCAGATGAACTAAGTACGCGTTATGCGCATGCCAATACGCTACTGGTCAAAGAGGGAGATCATGTTTCAGCAGGGCAGAATATTGCATTGTCTGGAAACACCGGGCGATCAACCGGCGCACACCTTCACTTTGAGGTCATCCAGAGCGGCAATGTTGTTGATCCGAGTGATTACGTCACAGTGCTAAGACCGCTTGAAAAAAATCGAAATTAGATGGAAAGCCGTTCTCCAGGAATGGTTGGTTGGAAGAATCATGGCAGGCCATCTATGCTTGAGAGACGTTACTTTTCCTTGACGATCCGAGCACGAGTCTATAAGTTATCACTTGGTAATACTAAGTATCAAGGAAAAGCCATGGCAACTTCACTCAAGATTGACGATGCACTCAAAAGCCGCGTCCAACACCTCGCCAGCCAGCGCCGCCGCTCATCGCACTGGATCATGCTCGATGCCATCCAACAATATGTCGAGCGAGAAGAAGCTCGTGAGCGCTTGAAGCACGAAGCGTTGGGTGCTTGGGAGGCCTATCAGGAGACCGGCCGGCACTTAACAGGTCAGGAAGTCCGCGCCTGGTTGAATACGTGGGGCACCGAACAGGAAAAGGCGGTGCCTGAGTGCCACGGGTAATCGTTACCGAAATTGCGGCGCAAGGCCTGGAGCGATGCCGAGGTTTTCTGGCCGCTAAAGAACCGGCTGCTGCAAGGCGCGCTGCTCAGGCAATCGAGCGACAGATTCTGTTGCTGGAAACGACCCCAGATGTAGGCAGACCGTTTCCTGAAATGCCGTTACTACGCGAGCTGGTGATTGCATTTGGCGACTCCGGCTATGTCGCCCTGTATCGTCACGAACCGAATCCTGATACGGTATACATTTTGGCATTCCGGCATCAGAAAGAGGTTGGCTACTGACGTTGGTGGCAGCATCGTTGTGCTTGGCCAGATCCCCCAGATACGCCAACCCCGGCTGACCCGATAGCTGCGTGCTTGTTGCTTCAGATCATGATGTCGTTCCAGACAATGAATGAGCACAAACAGCGCGCAGATAAAGAAACAGGCCACCTGCGGCAACGAATCCTGCGCCCCAAGCGGCGCCGAGAAGACTGATTTGCGAAGCATCCATGCCAAGGAGCTCATGCTCAAAAATCGTAGCGATCGCTGCGTATGCCAGCCCAGCAATAAACGAAAACGCTGCCAGACCAAACAACAAGCGCGCCAATAATTGGCACAACCCCGACAATGCTCCTGAAATGCGATTTACCATGACATTCTCCTTTTAAGTTGGATGTGTTTTCTTCCTGAGGCTTCCTAAGTTAGCAATAGCAAAAACGGCTGCTGCGACTATGGCGGTCATTAATGCGTAGACAGCAAGAGTAGCACCATATTCCCACGACAGAATCCCTTGAGCAAGGTACGCAAGAGGCGAGGCGATCAATCCGATTACTACAGGCCATAAGGAATCAATGCTCATTAATATCAGTATAACGACTGACATTGTGAGTGGCCCCCAAAAAAACAACGGCTCAAGCATCTCCATTAACTGGAGCGATTGAGCCGGCGGATTTGCGCTTGCCGCATACCAAGTGAACTAGAGGTTGAGCTTGCCAGAACTCGTAAAGAACTGGCAGAAACCAAGATGGAGCGAGATCTCCTAAAAAAGCTTGCGACGTATTTCGCGAAGGAGTCGCGGTGAGATACGAACGGATCAATCAACTGCGACAGAGCTACCCGGTAGCGGCCATGTGCCGCGTTCTAGAAGTGTCAGAGAGCGGCTATCACGCCTGGTCAAAGCGTGGGCCGTCGCCCCGAGCCATTGCAAATGCGCGACTGGAGATCGAGGTGAAGGCTGCTCATGAGCGCACACGGCATACCTATGGCCCTGAACGCTTACAGTCCGACCTAGCTGATCATGGTGTTGCTGTGGGGGTCAGCCGCATCAAGCGGATACGTAAGAAGCTCGGCTTGCGATGCAAGCAAAAGCGCAAGTTCAAGATTACGACAGATTCAAGGCACTCGTTACCGATTGCGCCCAATCTCCTGAACCGTGAATTCACCGTCAGCGCTCCCAATAAAGCCTGGGTAACGGATATCACTTACATTCCAACTGATGAGGGTTGGCTGTACCTTGCTGGCATTAAAGATCTGTTCAACGGGGAACTGGTGGGTCATGCTTTTAGCGCACGCATGACACAAGACCTTGTTGCCACAGCACTGTTTAGAGCCGTGGCGGCTAAGCGGCCAGCTAAAGGGCTTATTCATCACTCAGACCGCGGCAGCCAATACTGCGCCAAGCGGTATCAGCAATCACTGCAGCAATTTGGCATGCTGGCCTCAATGAGTCGTAAGGGCGATTGCTGGGACAACGCTCCCATGGAAAGTTGCTGGGGAACATTGAAGACTGAACTTGTGTTTCATCAACGTTTCGCAACAAGAGAGGAAGCCAAACAGGTGATCTCGGAATATATCGAGATCTTTTATAACCGCATCCGCAAACAGGCGAGACTTGGCTATCTCTCGCCTGCTGCCTTCACGCAGCAGTTCTACAAAAACCAGATAGCCGCCTAAACCGTCGGACTCCTTTATTTGCAACAGACCTCAAAGCGGCAAATGCACCACCGAGCCAGTCAGCACTACTAACCAGGAGTCCCGCTAATGCTGCGCATGCGCCGGGACAATATCGACAAGATCCGCAAGAAGCTTGTCGGCGGTATTCACCAGGGCGAGAACATTACCAATAAAGTCAGCCTCGTAGCCTGGCTTCTATTTCTGCTGCTCGCAATTCACTATTTTTTCGGCTGAGGATCGGCCGGTTTTGACCAACTAACGACGTCCTCGATCGTGACATGGGGTGCTTCCCCTGCCACGGTCGAGGTTCCGTCAGACGACAGGCCCCCAACAAGCGGATCTTCAATTTGCGCCATGTCGAGCAGGGTTTTCTTGGAATAACTCTGGTATAGCAAAATCATGGCCGTTTGAGCTTCCAGTGGCCAACTCATGAATTCTTCTTTGTTAGGGAAGGTCTGCAAAAGCAGATAAATTGATTGATGTTGCGCGTGATGGGGTC
>CAZCGW010000051.1:0-6773 GCA_964498255.1 uncultured Dechloromonas sp. | reverse complement strand
CAGATAAAAGGGCGCGCGATAGGGAGCTAACGGCAGCATCACGGGTACGTTAATGCAGGGTATGCGTTGCTACGTTAGCGACATGTTCTTCTATTGAAGCGAGCTGTGCGGTTGCCTGGTGGCACACCAGTCGCCAGCCGTTGCCACCGCGCACATAGACATTCATTGCGGTCGTGATGCCGTTGCGTTTGACCAAGCTATTGGGGTGTTCAGGGTCCGTAAGTTCTTCCGGTACGCTGAAAAGCGTCACGCTTTCCTGTACCAGATGGATGGCCACTAGACCGCTTTGCCAACGCATGATGTTCATCACTTCGATTTCCAGGTGGTGACAGCCACCGAAAATAGATTGCCAGCCCTGGCGGATTGCTGCATGACCGATAACCCGACGACCATCTGGATCAACGCAGACAATCTCATCTTCATCGGCCCACACAGCCATTAACGCATCCAGGTTGGCTTGGGTAATGCTTTCATAAAAGCCCTGTTCGGCTTCATCAGGCGTTGCAAAATTAGGCACAGGGGCGGTCGGCGGTGGCAGGCTCATGCTGTAAGAGTTCCCGGGGTAAGCGTACGGATCGATGCCATCACGGTTTCGGGTAGCAGCTGGGTCAGGCAATCCATATGGCCATAACGGCAGGTACGCGCGAAGCAGGGGCTGCATGGCACGCTATGTTGCAAAATGGCGACCTGTTTGCTCAGCGGCGGCGTGAATTGGGGTGATGATGAGCCAAAGAGCGCAATGAGCGGGCGCTGGAGTGCGGCAGCGACATGCATAAGACCGGAATCGTTGCTCACAACGATATCGGCTTGGCTCATTAGATCAATAGCGTCTGCAAGCTTAGTACGGCCACACAGATTGATGGCGATACCACCACTTAAGGACTCAATGGCAGACCCGCACTCCTGGTCTTTGGCAGAGCCAATCGTCCAGACCGTATAGCCTGCCTGTTGGAGTTGGCGGGTGAGCGAAGCAAAGTGTTCAACGGGCCAGCGTTTGGCCGGGCCGTACTCCGCTCCCGGGCAAAGAATGGCCAACCGATTTTGAATCGTCAGACCCAGCGTTGTTTTGAGCTGTTCGAAAGCGCCTAGGTTGGCAGAGAGCTGGGGAATGTCTGTGTCAGCACCGCTTGCTGCCTTAGGGCCAAGCGCCAGAAAGCGATCGACCATCCGGGGCAGCTTTTGCTTATCCAGTTTCTGGCGGCGATTAATCAGCCCGTAACGGGATTCACCTGTGAAGCCGATGCGATTAGGGATGCCAGCAAAAAAAATAGGCAATGCCGACTTTAACGAATTCGGCAGAATGTAGGCGTTCTGATAACCCTGCGCCTTGAGCGATTGGCCTAAACGCCAGCGCGCTTTGAGGTCGAGGCGACCATGAGCAAAAGGTGCGGCGAAAACTTGGCCAACATTGGGCATGCGCTCGAAGAGCGGTGCAACCCAGGGTGGGGCGAGTACATCAACTGGGGCGTGGTCTTGGGCAGCAATGTTGCGGATGAGCGGTTCGCTCATCACTGCATCACCTACCCAGGCGGGTGCAACAAGCAGAGAGACAGCCTTCATAGATCTGCAGTCTCTCCGCTTGGCGTAGTCAATTAGTGACCGTGCGGTGCTTCACCGGAGAATGTGTAATGCGTCCCACAGTATGGGCACTTCACTTCGCCGGTTTTCAGAACGTCCAGGTAAACGCGTGGGTGACCCGACCACAGCTGCACACCTTGTGGTGGGCAATGCAGGGGCAGGTCGTCCGCGGTAATAGTTAATGCTTTTGCCGACAGAGTGTTTTCAAGCGGTGCATTCATCAGAATAGCCTCAGGAAAGAAGTGAATCAGATAAAGCTCAGCCAGTCTTCATGCTTCGGGCTACGGCCGTTAACCGCATCGAAGTAAGCAGACTGAATGCGTTCGGTTACCGGGCCGCGGCTGCCGATACCGATCTTACGGTTGTCGAGCTCACGAATCGGGGTCACTTCGGCGGCTGTTCCGGTAAAGAAGGCTTCGTCAGAACAGTAGACTTCATCACGGGTGATGCGCTTTTCTTCAACCGAAATACCCATCTCACGTGCCAGCGTGACAACGCTATCGCGGGTAATGCCTTCCAGGCACGACGACAGCTCCGGTGTGTAAACCTTACCGTTTTTGATGATAAATAGATTTTCGCCAGCGCCTTCCGATACATAACCTTCGGTATCGAGCAGCAGGGCTTCGTCGTAGCCATCCGCAACGGCTTCGTTGTTGGCCAGAATCGAATTCACGTAATGGCCGCTCGCCTTGGCGCGCACCATCGATACGTTAACGTGGTGGCGGGTGTACGACGAGGTCTTAACACGTATACCTTTCTTCAGGCCGTCTTCGCCCAGGTATGCACCCCATGGCCAGGCGCCGATCGCCACATGCACTTTGGCACCCTTTGGTGACACGCCCATTTTTTCCGAACCGTAATAGACCAGCGGGCGGATATAAGCGCTTTCCAGTTTGTTGGCGCGCACCACTTCTTTGTGGGCTTCGTTAATGGTGTCTTCGTCATACGGCACTTCCATCTGGAAGATGTGCGCCGAATTGAACAGACGGCGGGTATGGTCCTGCAGACGGAAGATCGATGTGCCGCGGCCGGTGTCATAAGCGCGCACGCCTTCAAACACGCTCATGCCGTAATGTAGAGAGTGGGTCAGAACGTGGGTGTTGGCATCGCGCCAAGGCACGAGTTTGCCGTCTAGCCAGATAAAACCGTCGCGATCAGACATCGACATGATGTAAATCCTTTGAACAAACGTCAAAAATGGGCCGCAGTTGATCGGCCAGATTGCGTGATTTTAGCCGATTTCTGGCTCAAAATCAGGTTGGCTGGCGCATTTAAAAGGCGTTCAGAGGGGTTGGGATGATTTAGGTAAAATACGCATGATGAATACACAAAAAATACGCTGGAAACCGAGTGTTACCGTTGCAGCGCTCGTTGAGCGAGATGGGCGATTTCTGGTGGTTGAAGAAGAAACCGCCGCAGGGCTGCGCTTTAATCAGCCTGCAGGCCATTTGGATGAAGGCGAGTCTTTGGTGGCCGCTTGTGCAAGGGAAGCGCTGGAGGAAACGGGGTGTCATGTCACACCGCAGGCTTTGGTTGGTGTTTATCAGTGGACAGTACCGGCCGGCGATATCACTTATTTGCGCTTTGCCTTCGACTGCCGGCTGGACCGGGTGGAAGCAGGGCGTAAGCTCGATGATGGCATCGTGGCCGCGCACTGGTTGACGCTTGATGAACTCAAGGCAACACAAGATCTGCACCGTAGCCCACTTGTTCTGCAATGTGTCGAAGATTGGTTGGCCGGCCGTCGCATGCCGCTCGACACCATTACCCATTACGAATAATGCATCTGTGCCACTGGCTATTTCTGGTGATGGGTCTGGCGAGCAGCCTGGCCTATGCGGAAAGCTATGTGGTGGTTTGTTATAACTGGGGCTGTCTGAAGCAGGTATCGGTTGTTTATCCCGATGCCTGGCTCAAAAAAACCTTGGCGCCGTTACGGCAGACCAAAACACCGGCAGAGGAACGCGCGGCAGCGGCTGAAGTCGTGCGTAAGCTGTACGTTAAAGCCGCCGAGCAGACGCCTATTGGCGCTGATGAGGCAGGCAACGAAGAAGATGAAATGGTCAATGGTCGTATGGATTGCATTGATCATTCAACGACCACGGCCAACATGCTCTCCTTGTTGCAAAAGAAACGGGCACTGCGCTGGCATGCAGTAGGCCCTTACGCGCATCGTACGTTGCTGGTGGCGTCGCACTACAGTGCAACCTTGGTTGAAACCGGCGATGCAACTGACGACGATAGCCACGTTTACACGATTGATCCATGGGATGTAGAACCCGGCAGCTTGCCACCGGTAGCGCCCGTGAGAGAATGGGCGGCGTACCGTTTCTATAGCTTAGAAACGCAACACCATATGACTGCAGCCAGGCCATTGGCCGGTCGGGTAGATCGTTAAGGAATACTTTGATGTCGTCTTCATCTGTTAAAACTGTCGTCGTCGGCTTGTCCGGCGGTGTGGATTCTTCTGTGGCTGCGTTGCTGCTCAAGGAGCAAGGCTACCGCGTGATCGGCCTGTTCATGAAGAACTGGGAAGACGATGACACCGACGAGTATTGCAGTACACGTCAGGATCTTATCGACGTCATGAGCGTTACCGATATTCTTGGTATTGATGTGGAAGTGGTGAACTTCGCCAAAGAATATCGCGACCGGGTTTTTTCAACATTCCTCCAGGAATACAACGCCGGCAGCACACCCAACCCGGATGTGCTGTGCAATGCTGAAATCAAGTTTGCCGCATTCCTTGACCACGCGATTAGCCTCGGTGCGGATGCCATTGCCACGGGGCACTATGCGGGCGTGCAAGACTTTGACGGTAAGCGTCAGCTGCTTAAAGCCGAAGACGGTAACAAGGATCAGAGCTACTTCCTTTATCGCTTGAGCCAGACACAGCTCAAACCGGCCATGTTCCCGCTGGCCAATTGGCTAAAGCCCGAAGTGCGCGCTAAAGCCGAAGCGGCAGGTTTGCCGGTGGCAAAGAAAAAGGACTCCACGGGCATCTGCTTTATCGGCGAGCGCCCGTTTAATGATTTTTTACAGCGCTATGTGCCGCAGAACCCGGGCGAAATCCGCGACCTGGATTCAGGCAAGTTACTGGGCACCCATCAGGGTTTGGCTTTCCACACCTTGGGGCAGCGCAAAGGATTGCACATCGGCGGCATTAAGGGCAACGACAAAGATGGCAGCGGTGAACATGATGCCTGGTATGTCGCTCGCAAGGACATGGCAACGAATGTGCTCTATGTGGTGTCTGGCCATGACCACCCTGCGCTGTTGGTGGATGAAGTTACCATTACCGACATGAACTGGATTGCCGGTGAACCCCCGCATAAACACTGGGTGTATACCGCCAAGACCCGTTATCGTTCACCGGATGCGGCCTGCGAGATTGAGCAGATTGATGAACAGCGTGCTGTCATCCGCTTTGCCGCTCCTCAATGGGCTGTGACACCCGGCCAATCATTGGTTATGTACGAAAGCCGAGTTTGCCTAGGTGGCGGCATTATCGAATCAGCCCGTATGGGCGATCGCCCGGCGGGCACTGCCGATTTGCAGTCCCTCGCCGAGTAACTCTAACGGCTTATTGTTCGGCCAGCGAGGTCTTGGCGCTCGGCCGCTCAGCGACACGGCTGTACCAGGCCAGAAGTGACGGATGTGCCGCACGCCAATCCCGTTCCGGTTGGCGTAGATCCAGGTAAACCAGCGTACTGAATAACGCCAGATCGCCTAGGGTTAGGGCGTCGCCACAAAGCCATGATTGTGTACCCAGTTCTTTGGTGGCAAATTCCAGCGCACGATCAATGGCCTTGTTATGCAGGGTGATGTTGCCGGGTTCTTGTTTCTCTTCCGGGCGCAGTCGTTCGTTACGCACCGCAATGGCCGAATCCATAATTCCATCAGCCAAGGCTTCCCAGCGTTTTACGTGCATACGTGCCAAGGCATCGTTGCGTGGAATAAGAATCGGGCTGTCGTTGAGCGTATCCACATATTCGGCAATCACCGGAGAGTCAAAGACGCAGGTTTCATCATCCAGAATCAACGCAGGAATGCGCCCTAGCGGATTAACGCGCACGACCAGGCTACCTGGCTCACGCGGTGGATCAATCAGGTATTCGTGGGGGATATTCTTTTCCAGCAGCATCAGGCGCACTTTGCGCACATAAGGGCTGGTTGGGGTGCCAAGCAATTTCATGATTGTTCTCAAATCGTACAGAATAATCCCGTACCCTACACCTAACCGCAGATGTCGCCCAGCCTCGGTATCGTCTTAGGCTACGGATGGTAAAATTGCGTTTTCGAATTTTCCGTATTCAGGAGTTTCAGATGTCTAATGGTCTCGGTGCTTTGACCGCTCTTTCGCCGCTCGATGGTCGTTATGCCGCTAAGGTTGACCTGCTGCGCCCCCATTTCTCTGAATTCGGCCTGATTCACGCCCGTCTGCGCGTTGAGATCGAATGGCTCAAGGCATTGGCTGCTGATCCCCATTTCACCGAAATTCCTGCATTCTCGGCAGCTACGATTGCTGAACTGGATGGCCTGGTCAAAAACTTCACCGCCAGCGATGCCGCAGAAGTGAAGGGCATTGAAGCGACCACCAACCACGACGTGAAGGCGCTGGAGTACTGGATTAAAGATAAGACCAAGGCCAATGCCGAAGTCACCAAGGTGAGCGAATTCATTCACTTCGCCTGTACCTCGGAAGACATCAACAACCTCTCGCACGCCCTGATGTGCAAGGGTGCGCGTGAAGAAGTCATGCTGCCCGTGCTGGATAAAGTCATCGCCAAGCTTACCGAAATGGCGCATGCCTACGCTGATGTCCCCATGATGTGTCGTACGCATGGCCAGCCCGCCACGCCTTCCACCATGGGTAAGGAAATGGCCAACGTGGCCTATCGTATGCAACGTGCCCGTGTCCGAATTGCCCAGGCTGAGCTGCTGGGCAAGATCAATGGTGCTGTCGGTAACTACAATGCCCACCTGGCCGCTTACCCCGGCTACGACTGGGAAGGCTTCGCCAAGAAATTCGTTGAATCGCTCGGTCTAGTATTTAACCCGTACACCATTCAGATCGAACCGCACGATGGCTTGGCCGAAATGTTTGATGCCTTCGCTCGTGCCAACGGCATTCTGATCGACTTGGATCGTGACGTCTGGGGTTACATCTCGCTTGGCTTCTTCAAGCAGAAGGT
>CAZCGW010000050.1:0-7060 GCA_964498255.1 uncultured Dechloromonas sp. | reverse complement strand
CATGGCTGCATAACCGTTCTACTTCTCGGTTCAGTGCAAAACGGGGGGATTACCCGGGTATCCACTTGTTTTGAGTTTCGAAAAAATGTGTGATTTTGAAATCTGTAGCGCGTGTGCGGGATTGCCCCAGCGCCTCGGATATTGTGAGGTTGTCGATGGCGTAGCTGCGCACTTGCAGCCAGTCTTTTGCATCGTTAAAACCATAACCAAATGCAGAGCTAAGTTGGTGAATGGTGCTTGTGTTTTTATAGGTCGAGCTGGCGTAGCTGAAGTCAACTTTGAGTGGCTGTGTGTAAGAGAGCCAGGTGATTTTTGGGGCAATGGCACGGACATCGCTGGTGTTGCTTTGGCGGGCATCGTTATGAACTTGGTGTGCATCGAGTTGGAAAGTCCAGCGTCCGGGCTGCATGGCTGAGGGCTTGTGTGCGTAGCCTGAGAGCAACCAGTTGTCTTGATTTTGTGTTGACACTTGGGTGACGGGGGCCATGTTGATGCGCGTGGATTGCAAGCCAGCAGTGAAGCCCCATGTTTGATGGCGCTCACCTAACATGCGTATGCCTAAACCTTTTTGGTTATTCATGGAGAGCGAGTTTGCATAGTGCCCAGTCGTGGCTGTCACTGATGAGTTCATTTGCCACGCCTCTTGAGCGCATGCCATAGATGGCGCAATACAAAGGATTGCGAGGAGTTTGGCGTGTTGGTTTGAATTCAATGTTTCTAATAAGTCTGAGACTTTATTACGTGTGTTTGATGATTTGTAAATTTATCCTCTTAAATGCTTAAGTTAAAACTTTAGTAGATTAATGCCGGAAAAAAGTTCCTGTAATTGGTGAGAGTGTTGACGTTTGTTGATGCATTGCTTAGACAATAAAGTCTGTCTATGTCTTATCTTAAGATTTTCCCCCGAACAATCGCTGTGAAAATGGATGGCACAGGTGGCTATGTTGGTCGAATGATGTATGACTTTGAGCAATACGGCCGCATGATGTATGCCGTTGATTCAGGTATTAGCTTGCTTTACAGATGGCAACCGGATACAGATTGGTTGATTCAATCCACACAGCAGGTGCATCTTTTGGCTGGTTTTTCTGTGTTCATGCATGCGATGAACCACTACTTGTTTGACGTGCTTCAGTTTGACCCTGTGTCGCAGTGGAGCAAGGCATCAGACACGGACTATAAATACTATTTTGAGCGCGTGTATTTTGATATGGGGACGCGTGAATTCAATTCGATTCAGAAAATAGCGGTAGCTGATACCGCTGATACTGTGCGAAGTTTTTGGAGGGCAAATGTCTGAAGTTAACGTGAGCTATTTAATGCGCATGTTGGTATGCGTTTAACTAGAGACGTTTATGCGATTTTGTTTGTCTCGACTTAAATCGTGGTTTTCTCTGACCTTCTCTAGGGACGGAGGGGGGGGGCAAAATCAATCTGAGTTGATGGAGCGTTTGTCGCATGAGCTACGCACATCGCTAACCGGAATCGTGGGTTATTCAGAGTTTGTAGAGTCTAGCTCAACTGAACCTATGGTGAATTTCACTGCAAAAATTATTCGTGAAAGCAGTCAGGTCTTGGCGCGTGCAAGTAATTCATTTTTTGACTTGCATCGCTTAACGCTAGGGCAAATCAAGATCAGTTGCTCTACGTTTTCAATCAATGAGTTGGTGGGTGATGTTGTACGGCTTCATCAAAAACAAGCGCTTGAGCACGATGTGAATCTGGTTTACACGTGTTCAAAAAACACATTTCTTTTAGAGATGAATACGGATGCACAAAGAGTACGTCAGGTGGTGGATGCACTTATTTTTGGTGCTGTTCAATCGGCTGCTAAGGGCAAGTCAGTACATGTCGATGCATCGGTGGATGAAGCGCAAGGCTATTTGCAGTTGACGGTGCTTGGCTTAGATGCAGCCACAGATATCGCTCAGATTAATTTGCTTAAAGAGTTTTGGCACACAGACCGCTACAAATTCAGACTGCAAGAAGGGCCAGGTGTTGAACTGGCTCTTGCCAAGGCACTGATTTATTTTTTACAAGGTAGTGCGCAATACCGGTATGTTGTGAACGAATTGCCGCGATTGATAGTGAAGTTGCCTATGCGCTGCACGCAAGCCAAGGTGTCGATATGAAAAAAATCATGGTTATTGTAGTAGATGACAATTTGGTGAGTCGGTTGTTACCTGGTTTTATTCTTCGGACGTTTAGTACGTTTGTGCAAGTGTTGGAGTGTGAGTGCGGTGCAGATGCTTTGAGGTTGATTGGCGTGCATCATGTAACGCATGTTTTGCTGGATATTTCCATGCCAGTGATGGATGGTGTCATCGTGGCTCAGCAAATTCGGTCTCTTTCAAAATATGCTGAAGTTCGTCTGATTGCATATACGGCCAACGTGCAACTTGCCGATGTTGCGTATCTGAAGTCTTTGGGCTTTGATGATGTTTTGATGAAACCCATCAAGAGTTCTGAGCTTTTACGTGCCTTAGAAATATTGGCGTCCTAATGTTTGCTGTAGGTTTTTATTACAAGTAGCCGTTATCGCGCGAAAATTTGATCAACTGTGTTCGGCTGCTGATGCCTAGTTTTTTGTAAAAGCGCCAGAGGTGCACTTTGACCGTGTGCGCGCTGATGTCTAGGTTTTTTGCTATGTCTTTATTGCTCAAGCCTTCCTCGACCAGGGTTAATAGCTGTTTTTGTCGCTTTGAGAGTTTGACAAGGCCTTCGGCAGAAGGCGTTTTTGAAGTGGTGACTTTTTTTCCATCCGAGTTCTTTTCGAACGAGATCAAAAACTTCGTTGGGTGTTTGACGTTGGAGTCGCCCCTTTAGATCGGACACTTTATTGTTCTGTCTTAAACCAATTGGCCCCCTCGAAATGCGGGGCGATTCAAATGACTTTAATTAGATAAGTTTTCTTATTTTTGTTGATTAAGAGATGATGGGCATACTTTGTTAGTCGTTTTGATCTAATGAATTAGTCGATACAAGAAGTAAGTTCCTCCAATTTTGAATTTGACTGTAATTGTCTTGCAAAACAAGAGTAGGCTAGAAGCGCACATGATATCTGATGGTGTGCGAGAGCATGCTAAAAACAAGGCTTATGAAAAACGCTAAACATATTTTTAATTGCGCGATTGCATATAGCGAGGCGATGATAGTCGATCGAATACTGGTACGTGTGTTGCCAGAATTGGTGAAGTATGACCGGCAGCTTACGGCAGAGGGTATTAAGGCCGCTGATCAAATTCTGGTGCCTAACGACTTGTATACGTATATTCGCAAGGTAGCTGAAGAATTGGTGGGGCGTCAATGCGTCGACGAATCAGATGCGTAACTCAATATTTGATATTCGTTCATATCCTTATGATGAAGCTCGCAATTGTTTTGTGATTGCAGGGGAGGCTATGGTGTTTCATTGTCACCATTACCTCAATTATTTGCAGCGTTCAATTTTGGATGCAGACTACATTGATAGCCGTCCGTTTATTGTGGGGTCAGCTGCTGACGCTGTGTATCAACAACTTAGTGAGTTGTGTCGCGGTTTATCAGTTGATGATGCTAAACAAATGGCAGCCGAAGTTTATAAAGCGTTTGGTTATGGTTTAATTGATTTAGGCCCACTCACTGCTCAAGGTGGTCGTGTAGAAACTTATAAAAGTTTCTACTCTAAAACGTGGATGATGAAATTCGGTATCAGTGCCAAGCCCGTTGACTATTTCACAACAGGCTATATTGCTGCGGCATACGCTGTAATTTATAAGCACTCTTTGAGTTCAGTGCATGCAGAGCAGGTGATGTGCATGGCATGCGGCGATACAAGTAATGTGCATGTTTTACGCTTCGGAACTGGAAATTTTTCTGTTTACCCTCCTAAAAACCCACTGCGTTTTAATAATAGCCCCAAGCTGCCGATTGGTTGGGCCTATGAAGATACGGTGACACGTTCTTTTCTGGGGGCACATGAAAATATGGTTGGTAATGAAGAGGGCTACATTCCAGCTTTTGGAGTTTACATTGCACGCAATTTGAGCGATTTCATTAATCGTCTCCAATTCGAATTTATGCGTGCGATGAAGGAGGTTGGCGGGGCGTATGGAGAGTTGTTGGCGGCTGAGTTGCTGCTTGAGGCGGGGCATGCTTGCGGATTTTTTACTTATGCTGGCGTGATGACATCTGATGAATGGAATACCTATGTGAAGCCCTATTTGCGCACGCGGGAAGATTGGATCAAGGGGTTAGCTTCATTGATTAACACAATGGGGTGGGGCTATCACACGATAGTGGAGCTCTCACGCGAACGAGCAGTTTTTCGAAATTACAATGACTTTGAAGATTTGAGTTATTTGCGAATGTATGGAATAGCTGATAAACCTGTGCACTGGGCTAATAGTGGTGGGTTTACAGGATTGATGCAATTGATTTACAACACTGATTTGATTAATGGTGAGGTTATCAATACGGAGGAGGGCTTTAGAAACATGCGTCGTTCAAAAGCAAAATATAAAACGCGCATGCTAAAAAGCATTGCCTGTGGAGATGATTACCTTGAAGCTGAAATCTCACTCTAATTATTATAAAAGGTTGTATCAACGTTGGCGTGAGATTAACGAATCACAAACGCTTGTACAAATTGCTGATTTAGCTTTGGAGATGATGGTTGATGAATTGGGTTACGAATGCGCGGTGGTGTTTGTACATGAAGATAATACCGGTTTATTTAAACCTCTATATCACAGAGGTTACTCGAATTCTATAGATTTACACCCATTGCGTATTGTGCAGGCTCTATTGTCTGGCGAGGCTGTCGAAACGATGCGGTTCAATTCTGAGCCAATTGTGCATACAAAAACAAACTCGGTGCCAGCTGTTGAGTCACTACTTAAGCAGATACGCTTGGAAGAGGCTGTGTTATCAGTCTTTGGTGGGGATTCAGATGTGCCTTTTGGCTTTGTTGTGGTAGGCAACCGTGATTCAGCAACTGCTATGCAACCGGTTGAGGATGAGAGTGCTTTGGTGGCATTGAACAATTTGTTTGTTCATTTATCTCATGCCGTGAACAGTGTGATATTCTATCAAGCATGGACTCAAGAAAAAGAGCGATTGAGTCTAAATATTGATTTACGCACTCAGGAAATTCTGATTCAAAAACAACAGTTTGAAGCTATTTTTCAAAACTCTATTGATGGCATAGCCATCTTGGACGTACACACAACGGCCTTTCTTAATGCAAATCCTGCTTTTTTGGAGTTGACAGGTTATACACGCACTGAACTGTTGCGTATCAGTTGTATGACACTTACATCTCCAGAAAGTTTACCTGCAAGTGAGCGAGCCTTCGAGCGTGTTATGCAGTGCGGTTACGTGTCAGATTTTATGAAAAATTGTGTCGTAGCACACGGTCGTCGCATTACTGTAAACATGTCAATGGTATTGATGCATGATAAACACCAAATATTGGTAAGTGCTAAAGATATGACGCAACGCTATAAACTAGAGCGTGAGCTATTAGATGCAAAAGATAAAGCAGAAGCCGCACAAGCTGCATTAGAGCAACAAAACAGGACGCTGGAAGATTTAACTGCAACCTTGGAAAATAAGGTTGTGAAACGCACGCATGAGCTAGAGCAAGCTCTTGCTCATGCAAAAGAAGCAGCAGATGCAAAAAGTCAGTTTTTGGCAACAATGAGTCATGAAATTCGCACGCCAATGAATGGAGTGCTTGGGATGACAGAGTTGCTTGCGAATAGTCAATTGAATGAGGAGCAAGGACAGTTATTGCGGGTATTGCAATCTAGTGGTCGCACATTGTTGACGTTAATCGATGATATTTTAGATTTTTCAAAGATTGAGGTGGGCAAGCTGGAGCTGGAAAGCATCCCCATTGATTTTCAATCGTTTTTAACAGATTTAAAAGATACCTTTACTGTTCAAGCGCAAGCCCGTGGCTTGGAGTTGATTTTGTTGTCAGTACATGACTTACCACCTGTAATAAAAGGAGATCCTACACGCTTGCGTCAAGTGTTTGCCAATTTAATTGCTAATGCAATTAAGTTTACACACCAAGGGAGTGTTGTTATCGGTGTGAAACGGAGTGCTAATGACGAGTTTGACGTGAGCGTTAAAGATACGGGTATTGGAATCAGTGAAGAGGTACAACAGCGGTTGTTTACAGCTTTTACTCAAGCGAATTCGTCTATCACTCGACAATACGGTGGGTCTGGGCTAGGACTAGTGATCAGCGCTATGTTGGTTAAGTTGATGGGCGGGCGTATTTGGCTTGAGAGTGAAATTGGAAGTGGGTCTACATTTAGATTTACTTTTAAGACGACTCCTGTCAATAGCAGATTGACTCCAGCTAGAGCATTACCTCCACCAGTAGAAAATATGGGGAACTTACGAGTACTCCTAGCTGAGGATCATCAAATTAACCAGCTTCTGGTTCGCAAAATTCTGAATCAAGTGAATATTTCCCCCGATTTGGCCTGTGATGGTTTGGAGGTGTTGGCACGTATGAAAAGTAAGTGCTACGATGTCATATTGATGGATTTACAAATGCCCAATATGGATGGTTTAACGGCGACTCAGCAAATTCGAGCGGATAGGAGCATTGAACAGCCCTACATTATCGCTTTGACCGCTAATGCATTTGCCGAAGATAAAGAAAAATGTTATTCAGTCGGAATGAATGACTTTATAAGCAAACCAATTAGCATCGACGGGCTGGTGGGTGCATTAAATCGAGCGAGGTCGCGCAAGCTAGAGTCTGCACTTTCAGGTCAACACTTATAGTGACGAGTTGGAGGGTGTCCCGAATTTTGTGTAAACGGAGCGAGTGTTAATTCGTCGGCATCCTTTCCCCAAACTGGATGGTAAATCGGTTCAGCACGGGCTTCCAGTTTTGCACCGGCATCGTCCACTTCTTGGCTATGTGAATCGCCCCGGGTTTCGTGGAGGCCAGTTGGTTTAAGTTGAGACCTCGGTCTCGTTCTTCCCGGCAAGTTGCCGGTAGGTAATCCCCCCGTTTTGCACTGAACCGAGAAGTAGAACGGTTATGCAGCCATGG
>CAZCGW010000049.1:0-7103 GCA_964498255.1 uncultured Dechloromonas sp. | reverse complement strand
ATTGGTGGCGAAAATTGAAGTGGCAGGTGAGGCAATTCTGAAAACATGGATGCACTGCGTAAAACCTTAGGCAAACGCGATGATGCGGAAAGTGCTCATAACTTCTTTTTTTGAGGCTGCTACATGATTCCCGATAACCACTATGCTGAACGGAGGAGGCGATGACGGACGCTAAGAGCGGTATAAAAATTACGGATGTCCGTGTCTCTAACTTCAGGATTATCAAAAACATTGAGATACCGCTTGGCGGACTGACGATACTTCTCGGGGCAAACAATGCGGGGAAGACCAGTTTTCTTGATGCTCTTTACGCCGCGATTGGTGCCGGGAGGAAAATACTCGGGCAGGACGATGTGCGCCTTGAGGGTTCCGAGGCTCTCCCACCTAAAGATCGTGTTGTGACCGTGGACATCCGAATCAGACCTGTCGGAGATGACGGGGAGATCGTCCATGCGTTTCCGGAAGGCAGTTTTTGGACGAGCCTCTGGGGAACTGGTATCCAGCAGGAGTTTGATGGCGAATATGCGGAATTTGTGGGGGTGCGGACAACCCTTGCATGGAACACCCCGAAGGCCGATTACGTTCTTGAGCGTCGCTTCCTCAAGGAATGGCGTCCCTTCGCAGACTGGCAATTGGCCCCGGTGGACGAGAGATCAAGGCTAAACGCGGCACAGATTGAGCCGTTGGCCCTCCACTATATCGACGCCAAGCGTGACCTCGAGGAAGATATCCGCAAACAGGGATCATTCTGGCGTCGCATGACTGAGGATCTAGGATTGTCTACCGCAGACGTGGAGACTTTCGAGAAGGCTCTCACAGATCTGAACCAAGACCTCGTTGGCAAGAGCGGTATACTTAAGCACTTGAGGGAGAACCTTGCAGACATCAGCCCCGTCGTGTCTGCGGAAGGTGGGGATATTGACATCTCCCCGGTCGCACGCAAGTTGCGTGACTTATCGAAGGGCGTGGACGTCTCTTTCACTGCGACGGGTGCCCAGTCCTTCCCACTGGCTAGGCACGGCATGGGGACGCGAAGCCTCGCGTCGCTGCTGGTATTCAGAGCTTTCGCCTCGTGGAAGGCCAAGCAGGCGGCTAACGCTGGGGACCATGTGCATTCCATACTGGCTCTTGAGGAGCCAGAGGCCCATCTCCACCCCCAGGCCCAGAGGTCGTTTTTCGCCAAGGTGAGGTCCATACCAGGGCAGCGCGTCATCAGCACGCATTCGCCATATTTCGCTGGGCAAGCGGACCTTGCCGATCTTCGCCTATTCATCCGCAGTGGAGGCGAGACGACGGTATCGAGGCTAGACGTATCGGCTCTGACAAGCGACGAGCTTCGAAAGCTCAGGCACGGTGTGGTTAACACACGTGGTGACCTGCTTTTCTCCCGTGCGGTCGTCTTCTTCGAGGGAGAGACAGAGGAGCAGGCTCTCCCGATACTGGCAGAGGCCTACTGGGAATGCAGCATCCACGAGTTGGGCTTTAGTTTCGTCCGGGTGGGCGGCAACTCGAACTACTTTCCGTTCATCTGGCTTGCTGAGAGTCTAGATATCCCCTGGTATGTATTCTCGGACGGGGAGGCGGCAACAATCACGCACTTGGGGAGGGCGCTTCACAAGACGGGGAGGGGGGCTCCAGGCGACTGTCCGGAGGTTTTCGTGATTCCAAATGGCCTCAATTTTGAGCGCCAGTTGGTTGCGGAGGGGTATCTGCCAGAGATTGAGGCGACCTTCAACGAGTTGGAGGGTAAGGCCACCTTCCTGGACGATTACATCGCCCAAATGAATGGGAAGGATGGTAAGGGGAGAGTGATACGTGACTACACGGTGGAGGATGGTCGCCTGAAGGCCGCCTGCGATGCCATGTCCGAAAGCAAGACACGTATGGCCGAGCCGCTCGCGACGACTCTTAGCCGTATTCCCGACGAGGCTAGAAGGTTCCCCGCCAATATCAGGGCGTTGTTCACGAAAATATCGGCCGACCATGGGCTGACACAGGCAGGCAAGGGGGCGTAATGAAAAAGGCAAGGCTTTCAGACGCGCAGACGCGCGTGGTGGACCACGGCGACGGCGCACTGCTCGTTGTGGCCGGTCCGGGATCAGGTAAGACCCGCGTTCTAACCGAGCGCGTCAGGAGGTTGCTGACGGAGGTTCCGGGGCACTTTCGGATTTTGGCCCTGACCTTCACGAACAAGGCCGCCAACGAGATGAAGGAGAGGCTGGCGGACCTCGGCGACGAAAACCAGCGGGCCTTCATCGGGACTATGCACAGTTTCTGTCTCGACATGCTTTCAGAGCGGGGAAAGTCGGTGGGCGTGGAGGGGCTGCCCCACGTGTTCGAGCAGCATAAGGATAGAAAGGAGATACTCGTCGAGGCCGTCAGGCAGGATCCGCTATTGTCGGACGCGCTTGCTAATGAGCCCGACGCGAAGGCCGTGACGAGGCGGCTCGACCAGTGGCTTGCCTCCATTTCGTGGCTCAAGGCCCACCCCTTGTCGATGGATGAATCAGACGACGAGATTGGAAAGCGGGCCCTGGAAGCATACGACGCTGGCATGCGGGCATGCGGGGCCTACGACTTCGACGACTTGCTCCTGCTGACCTTCCGGCTTCTGAGTGAGCACCCGAGGATTGCCGACTTCTACCGGAGGCTCTACCGCTTCGTTTGCGTGGACGAGGCGCAGGACCTCAATGAGGCCCAGTATTCCGTCCTGACCGCCCTCTGTGGAGACTCTTTTAGGAACGTAATGATGGTGGGCGATCCCAAGCAGTCAATTTATGGGTTTAACACCTCAAGCCCCGACTACATGTTGCGTTTCGAAGAGTCGTTCGGGGCTGAGAGGATTGAACTGACTGAGAACTTTCGCTCTTCAAAGGCCGTCGTGGATCTTGCCACATCGCTGGACCCGAACTACGTGGTCGAGGGACAGTTGCCGATTGATGGTGTTGTCGAGGCCATTCCCGCGGATGGCGAGGCAGAGGAGGCGAAGATCGTTGCCGACAGGATCGAGGCGCTGATGGCCGAAGGGCATGCGGACGTGGAGGATCCTATCGCTTGGGAGAGTTGTGCGGTGCTTGGGAGGACGAGATTTGCGTTGATGGCAGTGGAATCGGAGTTCAGGGAGCGGGGAATCCCCTTCTACAAGCGCTTAACAGCGAACCATGAGAACGAATCCGACCTGATGGAGGATTTCGTCCTCTCACTACGGGTGATGGCGAACCCAAAGGACAGGTTGCACCTATCGGCGCTGGCGAAGCGATGGAAGACGGCGATTCCGTCCACTTCCGGCAATGCTGAGGCGGTTGACGCCATCGGCGCGATGGCATCTTCGGCGGGGACTGATAGGGCGGCTAGTGTGGTGTCGGCGTTGGCTTCCATCGCAGGAAAGACGCAGCGTTTGGACATGATCCCGGGGCTGGCGGTCATAAGGGGCTATGCTGATACCCTTGATGAGGACGGTAAGCGCGCAGTGTACGAGGACTTGGCAGTGTTCACGGAGGAATGGGACCAGTACCTCAGGACGGGACCCGCCAACAAAAGCATAGGTGGCTTCATGAGCAGCAAGGCTCTCGGCGCGACCCAGCAAGCTGCCCACGAGGGTGTGGCTCTGCTGACGGTGCATTCCTCGAAGGGTTTGGAGTTTGATGTGGTTTTCGTCGTCGGTATGGCAGAGGGGGTATTCCCAGACTACAGAGCTAAGACGAGAAAGGAACTGGATGAGGAGTCGCGGAACGCCTTCGTCGCGGTGACCCGCTCAAAGCGCTTGCTCTACCTGACTTGGCCAAGGATGAGGCTTATGCCGTGGGGCGACAGGCGGAGCCAGATACCTTCCAGATACCTGTCATCGCTCAGGAACGGCTAGCGGAGCCTAGCATTTTACTTACACATAATGAAGCAAGCAGTGAGATTCTTGACACCCTCCCATTTTGCAATACAATGTACATATGATTAAATTTGAATGGGACTCAACCAAGGCGGTGGCCAATGCTAAAAAGCACGGTGTTTCGTTTCTCGAAGCGCAGTCCGTTTTTTACGATGAGTTTGCTGTCCAGTTTTTTGATGAAGATCATTCAGCAGAAGAAGAGCGGTTCCTGTTACTGGGGATGAGCAGCGAAGCAAGATTGTTGATTGTTTGTCATTGCGAAAGATCTGCAGGAAATATCATTCGAATCATTTCTGCGCGCAAAGCTACAAAGCGCGAAAGTGCCTACTACGGAGGTTGAAACTATGAAAGCTGAATACGATCTCTCAAAGATGAAGTCGCGTAAGAACCCCTATGCGTCCAAGCTTAAAAAACCTGTGACGATGCGTCTGTCTGAAGATGTTGTTGCGTACTTCAAAGGTATGGCCGCCGATGCTGGGGTACCTTATCAAAGTCTGATCAATCTCTATCTGAGAGATTGCGTGTCTCAGCATAGGAAAGTTCAGATTGCTTGGCTGGCCAAGTCGTAATCAGATTTGAGATTCGTGCGGTCAACCAGCACAAGTCTGAAACGTTAATTCTTTTATGTACCAAGGCTTCCAGAGACACCGCATGAACTTCAAAACACTCCTCTCGATTGCAGCTATCGCAGCCGTTACTCAAGTGACGGGATGCACTTTGGTGCCGGTAACTACAAACCTTGATGTGCCGGTTGCTAAGACGGCTTCAGCAACAGGGCCGGCCGTGAAGATCGTGTCTGTGACAGACAATCGTAAGTTCGTCTACCCGCATGAAGCTGGAGACTGCGAAACACCGTCAGTCGATAGCGAGAAGATGCTCAAAGATGCAGATGCGAAGGCTAGGGCATTTAGCCGTCAAGGCAGGTGTACAAAAGGCGAATGGGCGATGCATACAATGGTCTCGCTGGGCTCCGGAAAAACTGTTGAATCTGTAACTCGTTCGACCGTCGAAGCTGGCCTCGCTGAGGCAGGATATAAGATGGCTTCGTCAGATCCGGATGCGCTCCCAATTCAGGTTTCAATTCAGAAATTCTGGACAGGGAATGATATGGATGGAATGGGTAATCTTGCGCATACTTGGTTAGTCATTAATTTGACTACCCCGACAACCTCTGTGAATTTGGATGCAAGCATGTCAAAGAAACGGTATCTCGGTTTGAGTAATCCGGCCTCAGACGACATGAGTGAATCGCTCACCATTCTGAAATCCAAGCTCGCGCAAGTTCGCCTGTAGAAATACATCAAATAGTAAGAGGGCCGCAAAATGCGGCCCTGTTTTATCAGTGATCGTTTACTACCATTGGCTTGGTGGGTAGTACGTGTTGACCAGATAGTTGTCGTCGGCTGAAAGCCTTGGTGCAACGTATGAGCCGTAGATATCCCGGCCGCTCGCGTCTTTCGCACCAGCAGCACAGCGGTTCAAATCTGATCCGGCCCAACCAACACCTTTGCACCAGTCATATCGATCACGCAGGATAAGAACGCCGTTCATTTCTCCATAGACATCGGCACGAAGAATATGGCCAGGATCGAGACCGGCGGCGACACATTGGCGAGCAGTGTACTGAACGTCACAATTACCGGCATATGCTTGCCTCACGCCAGAAATTGAGTTCTGCGGATTCGCGGCCATGTAACCGTTCTGGATTGCGTTATTGATCCCGGACTGGACCTCTCCATTAGGTGCTTGAGCTGGCGCAAGATTCCGGCCGATATTACCGTATCCCACATTAGATTGGGTCATGCCCAGGCCTCCGCCCCCTTGAGCCATGCCTGCTCCTGCGTAGACCGCACCGGCCGCAATCCCTACAGTGGCAATAGTGGCAAGCCCCGGCATTGCCATGAGGCCGGCAGCAGCAAAGGCCGCTCCGGCCCCGGCTGTCAATACAGTTGCTGCGACGGCAATAAGAATGGTAAACGCACCGAGTGTCCAGGAGCTGCTCGATGTTTCCCAGTGGTAGATGTGATCAAGGGACTCGGGCATATTGCCTCCTGTCCAAGGACGCCATGCCAATCCCGAATACACCAGGCGGCCAGGGTCATCGCAGCTGGCTAAGGCTTTTACGCAGAATGCTGGATCATTGCCGCCTGGCTGCTGGTCCTTTGGGAGCCCAACAAACCATTGGGGCTTCGTATACGCATCCACTTCTGTTTTGACGGTTCTCCGGAACCAGCTGCCAGAAGAGGACTGCTTTTGCTTCACGTCAGTCTGATCGACCGCGAGAAGGGAGATCACGCCTTTGATCACCCCGGAATACTGGCTGGCCAGCCCCATGATGACCATCGCCGTCTCGATATTGGCGATGTTGTAAAAAACAGGATCCGTGTAGTCTGAGGACATGCCTACAAAGGGGTCATTGCCAGCAACGATGCTTCTGTGGAACTCGTTATTTGAGAGGAACTTACGCTGCTGCACGAACCAGCGCCCGTCGACGGGTGCGAAAGGCCGCTCTTGAATGTCGAGCGTGTTTCGCCCCTGATTGCGGAACATACGGACAACACTTACCCGTAATTGGTGCAGCTCGGGCGAATAACGGCCATAAACCATCGCGCCGCTTGCATTGGCGTAGTCCACAAGTGCACCGGCGATCTGGTTGTCAGTCAGGCCAGCCAGGCCTCCAGCGCGCAAACCCTTGGTAATCCATTGGGGACCGTTCGTCATCCGAACGTCATAGGCGCTTTTATTTTGAAGATTGACAGTAGCCAGGGTATTCCAGCCTGCATCCCACATTTGTACGGGGATACCTGTCTCGGTGTTGCGCCAGACGTATTTTGTCGGTGCTGCCCATGCAAGTTCGCCGGCGGCGGCTTGAGCTTGCATCGACGGAATCATAAGGCCCATGGCAATCTGGATTATGGCAAGAGTGTATGAGATAAGCTGTTTCATTTTGATGCCCCAGTGGGGTCGTTGATTTCGTGGTCGTTGGAAGATATCTTGAGAGCCAGCCGCAGTTCTCTTGCCGGTTTGAAACGGAATGAGCCGGCTCTGCGGTGGCTAGTGGTTGCCGTCGACGTGTTCGGCGCGATGGTCCCAACGCCTGACAATACGACACCAGTCTTTTCGGACAGGGCGGTACAGGCTATTTTTCCGAGCTCGTTTAAGACATCTTCGACATCGAGCACGTCCATGCCGATGTTTTCAGAAATCATCCGGCTTATCT
>CAZCGW010000048.1:0-7208 GCA_964498255.1 uncultured Dechloromonas sp. | reverse complement strand
GAGCTCAAGAACCTCGGCTACGGACTGGAATATAACCAACATAGTTTTGAGATCCTGGGGATCTCGCGAGAACAGATCGACGGTTTTAGTTCCCGCAAGCTCATGGCCGACGAGAAATTGCGCGAAGCCGGACTGGATCCTGAAACGGCGACCTGGAAACAGCGCCAGATGGCCGTTCTAGCAACGCGAGTTGCCAAGGTGGAGCATCCGCGAGAGGTTCTACAGGCCTACTGGACGGAGCGTATTGCAGAACTCGGTATTGATCCAACCATCGTGCCGCAAGCGGCAGGACAGGAAGTGCCGATCGGCCGAGGCGTGAGCCACGCCTCGGTCCCGGCGAATGTCACGGATGCGGTTCATAAGGGCGATGCACCACCGGCAAAACCATCGCGTCCCGTTAAACCGGCCACCCCGGCACAAATCAAACAACAATCCAATGAGGCGGTCGGTTGGGCGATCAGCCACCTCGGAGAACGGGAACAAGCTTTTAAGCGTCAGGAGATCCTGAATGCTGCGTTAGACTTCGTGCAGGGGAAATCCATTAACACTGCCGCGCTCGAAGTCGCCATTGATGGCTATTTGAGTAAAGGCGAGCTGGTTCGTCGTGAGCAGGATGATCTCTACACTACGGCCAAGGCGATGTCGGCCGAGCGCACCTTGCTCCAGGTTGTCGCAAGCAGCAAGGATCAGGGTAATACCGTGCTTTCTAACCTGACCGAGTTCGACCAGGCACTGGCCGCGTTCGAGGCCAGAAAATCTGCCGAGATCGGCACGACGTTCAAGCTGACCAGCGAACAGGTCAATGCGGCCAGAAACATCCTCTTGCACCCCGATGCCCTGCAAGGCGTCCAGGGGGATGCAGGGACTGGCAAGACCGTGGGCCTCGAGTTCGTCAAAGAGGTTGCGGAAGCTCGCGGCTGGCAGGTCATAGGGATGGCCACGAGTTCCAATGCGGCGGCCGAACTCGGCCACAATAGCGGTATCGAAAGTGAGACGGTGGCCATGTTCCAGGTTCGTCATTCAGCGCAATTGGCCACCTTGCGTAACGAACTGGTCGACTTAAAGCGGGAACTTCGTGAAGCCGGGCTGTTACACGCTGGTGGCGCCAAGGCGATTGAGCAGGTGCGCCTTGGCGTCAATGGCCAGCAAGCCTGGTACACCTTTGACCACCTGCGTGGCGATGTTTATAAGTCACCGTCGACGCTTCGGGCGCGAGTGGGCTTCCTGCTCAAGGACCTAAACGGCCAGATGATCACCCGTAAAACGGATAGTGACCTGGTCAGTCAATTAAAGTCCGCTGGGCAGGAGACGCTGGGTCGCTGGAGCGACAAGCTAATTACTTATCAGCCGACCAGCATGGCCGAATCTGTTGCCGCCCAGGCGGCCTTGATCGGTAAGGAAAACGGCATCAATCCCCAAATGCAGAGCTATTACGCCAAGGTTGGACAATTGAAGAATCTGGAGCGCACGGGGAATGCTGAGGGTAAGCCCATGCTGGTGGTGATGGATGAGGCCTCGATGTCGGGCGTCCAGGATGCCGCACGCATTGCCGCATTGGGCTCCAAATATGGGGCGCGCATGGTGTTCCAGGGTGATATCAAGCAGCACGGCTCGGTTGCCGCCGGTCGTACCTTCTTGCAGTCTATGAAAGCGGGGATGCATACATCGATGCTGACGATTACCCGGCGCTTTGATCAAGCCGTACAGCCCCTCAAAGATGGACTGGAGCATATCCGTCAACGCCACTTTGGCGCTGCAATCCGCGCCTTTAATCGGGTTGAGGTGAGCCAGGACGAGCTCGTCAAACAGGTTGGGGAGCAGTATCGAACCTCATTTGAGAATTTGCTGAAGCAAGGTAAGGCCGCGCCCGTGGTGGGTGCCGTGACGCTGACCAACGAGGACCGTAAGGCGATTAATACTGAAATCCACGCCGTTCGTCAGGCGATGGGTTTAGTCCAAGGGGCAGAAGTGACATTTCGGCATCTGGATGACCCCAAACTCACCCAAGCCCAGCAACGCTTCTGCGCGTCCTTAATGGGTGCACAGGTCAATGCCTTTCATTTCACCAAAACATACCGGGAGCGCGGCATAAAGGAAAACGATCTCTTACGCCTCGTGTCTTATGACATCGAGCGTAATCTCGTCCGCGCCGAGAATGCCGACGGCAAAGCTATTACTTTTTCGCCCAAGCAGCAGGACTATTTCCGGCCGTTTGTGCTTGAAGATCGTCAATATGCGGTCGGCGATCAGGTTGAAGCGCGCTGGAACATTAAGGATGAGACTCTGAAGGTCACCATCAACAACGGCACACGAGGGACCGTTAAAGCCGTCGATGCAAATGGCATGCAGGTCACATGGCATCAAAAGGCCGGGGACATGGATCACCGCTTAGACGTGCATAAGGCCATGTACATCGATCATGCCTATGCGCACACAACGTTTAAGGAACAGGGCGCGACGACGGACCAGTCGATCTTTGCTGTCAGCGAAACTGGCGCGAAAATCATCAATCAGGAGTCCGCCTACGTAGGTGTGACCCGCGCCCGTCAGGATACGATTCTGGTGACCTCGGACATGGCCACTATTGAAAAGAACGTGGGGACAGAATCCAAGAAGACATCCGCCTTTGAAATCGGGCGGGACCGGTATTCGATTGATATCCCGTCAATCTCGGAAGAGCGCCGTCAGGAGATTGCGGCAAATGTTAATAATGCCATGCAAATTGATAACAAGCAGGACAAAACCCCCGAAAAAACCATCGATCGCGGCCTTTCCCTTTGATTCTTGGGGCAATCCCTGTCTTGGTGCTCTTTGACATCCTCCCCCGGCCTAAAGGCCGGAGATTCCTACGGTGTCTGAAACGATTTCGCCATTTCAGATCGCTTCGGTGGGTTCCTGCTTCATCGAGGGAGCTAACGGCCTCACCTCTCCACAGGCTGCAACGCGGTGTCCCCGCGCCAGTATGTTGATCGCACCGACGACATCGGCGTTTTCCTCCAAACCACATGCTACACAGACAAACCGCGCCTGCGTTTGCCGGTTTTCCGCCGATACATGGGCACAGGCCGGACACGTCCGACTCGTGTTCTGCGGTGGCACGGCAATGAGCATCCCGCCACTCCAGTCGAGCTTGTACGCCAATTGGCGACGAAACTCGAACCAGCCCTGATCGAGGATGGATTTATTCAAGCCAGACTTGGCCTTGACGTTCCTACCCGGTGCATCGGTACTGCCTGCCGCCGACTTCGACATATTCCTCACCTGCAAGTCCTCGATACACACCATCGCGTGGTTTTTGCTGATAGTGGTCGTGGCCTTGTGCAGATAGTCGCGGCGAGTATTACCTATTTGGGCATGAATGCGCTGGACTCGGGCTTTCGCCTTCCTCCAGTTGTTGCTGAACTTCACTTTGCGGCTCATGGCGCGCTGAGCGCGTTTAAGCCGTACTGCATATTTCCTGAAACTGTTGAGCGGGGCGAAGAAACTGCCATCCGAGAGCGTTGCAAAACGGGCAATACCAACATCGATTCCAACGGCAGTCGTTGCCTGCGGAATCGGCTGCTCAATTTCACGTTCAGTCTGAATGCTGACAAACCACTTGCCGCCCGACAAACTCACCGTCGTGTTCTTCACCTCACCCAGAACTTCCCTGCTATTGCGGTAGCGCATCCAGCCGAGCTTCGGCAGGAAGATTCGGCTATTGCTCTGCTCAAGCTTGACCCCTTGCGGGAAACGAAAGCTATCACCGATACCGCGCTTCTTGAATCTTGGGAATGCGGCTCGTTTCTGAAAGAAATTGACGTAGGCGCGTTCAAGATTCTTCAACGACTGCTGCAATATCTGACTGTGTGATTCTTTCAGCCACGGCAATTCACGTTTCCATTCGGGCACCAACTCAAATTTAAAGGCTTGCAGCCGTTGCATGGTCTCATGATAGCATTGGCCTATATAATTCAGGGCATCAAACCTGCCTCATTGAATCCGACTCATGGCCAAACCTAGTAATGAAGTTATTGCAAAGCTGAAGACCAATCAGGATCCACTCATCCGGATGCTGTACAACCATATGGCAGCGGAGCGGCTTTCGCTCAATGGGTTTTGTATGCGGCATGGGATTTCTTACAACGTCCTATCCTCGGTCGTTCGTAATCAGCGCTGGATTGTGCACTGTGACAAGGAAACCATAGTCATTCCATTAGCCGAGGCATTGAGAGTGCCTGTCGTGACGATTTACATTAAGGCCGGGTTGCTCGGAATTATGTAGCAACCGCACAAAGCTTTTCTTAACCCCTTTGCCTAAACTACTTCAATTCTCTATTGGGGTTTTATTATGGCGCAATCGCATGTTGTCTCAGGCTTAATTACCAAGCGTATTGAACTCGCATGTCAAATTGATGCGTACCGCACTCAGTTAGACGCTTTGCACATCAGTATCACGCATTTAGATAAAACCATAAGGCTTTTTGATCCTGAAGTTGATCTGGCCGCTATTAAGGTGAAGCGTGCCTACACCCGCAATCCTTTAATGGCTCGTGGCGGCGTGCAAAATGCTTTACTAGACATCTTTAGAAAATCCAATTGTTCGCTTACAAGCGCTCAATTAAGTGCGGCCCTGCTACAAGCCAAGGGAATGGATGCCGATTCCAAACAGGTGATACAAACTCAGAAAAATATCTTTGCAATCTTGGCTCGCCTAGAAAAACGCGCCGTCATTCGTCAACTGCCTCGTGGTGATGAATGTGCCTACGCTCGTTGGGAGCTCGCCTAAATTTCTTTAGGCTGGCTGCGGGTGTCCAAGCACTTCATATACCCGCTTATTACCCTGCCAGTAGCCGCACCAGTCTCTATGCGTTAAGGTTTTAGCGCACTTACTTAAAATGTCTTTGAAGATTTTGCCATTGGACCAGCGGCGCGTATCTTCGCGGTAGGCAGCTTCATTGGCGTAGTTGGCAAGGTACAGATTGCCAAACTTATGCACTTGACCATATTGCATCCGGCGAAAGCGGGCAAAGTAACTTTCCGCTAGATTATTGGTCGTGCCATCATCAGCCATGTATTCTGTTTGGTGATTGACTCGCCTAGCATCATAGTTGGCATGCAGTAAATCATATGCATTGCTTTCATCAGCGCAAATTGTTGTGCCTTTTTTGATGAACTGGCCAGCGAGCTTACCCACATCAGCTTGATTTTCATTCTTGAGAACAAAGGTCAGGGTGCGCTTGGCTCCCGCTAGTTCATTGCACTTCTCACGCATCACAAAGACGCAGCGCTTGCCTGGCTTTTGATGAATAGCTAAGCGGCGATCAATCCGATCTGCCTTTTTGTTCTTTGGGCGAATATGGCCATTCACATAAGCGCCATCCATGTGGACTTCGCCGGATAACTGACCTAAGTCGCGCTTTTCCATAATCGATTCACGAATCTTGTGGGCCAGAACAAAGGCGGTCTTGTATTGCACGTCCAAATCACGAGAGAGCTGCAAAGCCGAAATACCTTTAACCGCATTGGTATAGATCGCTACTGCCGCAAGGTAAACCTTCAGGGGCAGCTTATGAAAGGCAAAGATCGTGCCAGAGGTCACGCTAAAGGTGTGTGAGCAGTCTTTGCAACGCCATTGGCGACGAACCCGAATGAAGTAGTGCTTACCAATCACGGCGCAGTGTGGGCAGACCACATCGCCGCTTGACCCCCAGCGAACTTCCTTAAATGCTTCAAAGGCTTCTATATCGCTCATCTCAAAGATTTGGCGAACCGATAAGGTTCGTGCTCTTGCGCAGAGGAGGAAGTGCTGTTTTTGCTTCATGATGCCAATCCAATAAATGTCATATATGACATGATTGTATCGGATATGTATTTCATAAGCAAGATATTTAGTTCATATTTGATGTTTTATCAATAATTCAGTAATATTTAATCTGTTTACAAAATATTGATACTAAAAATGAACGAATTAGCCTGGAAAAGCGATGCCAAGAACCTGCTCAAAGCAGAGTTACAGCGCAAAGGCATTGGGTATGAAGATTTGGCCGCCAAGCTTAAAGCGATTGGCGTGGAAGAGAATCACAACAGTATTAATACCAAGCTCAATCGAGGCTCATTTAGCTTTGTATTTGCCTTGCAGTGCATGAAGGCGATTGGCATTAAAGAATTGCGGATTGATTAGAACTCAGGCGCATAAAACCACACAACTTAATTACTGCAACCCTATGAAAAGTAAGAAAAATGACACGTATAAATGACACGTATAATTGCCAAGCCAAGCCAAGCCAAGCCAAGCCAAGCCAAGCCAAGCCAAGCTGCATGCAGCATGCTGCATGCATTTGGTGTTTTTGATAAGAAATTTATTGGCCTATCTCAGATAGATTCCTCTTGGTATAAAAAAGAGCTTGGCGTTTTATCATTTGGCAAATCTGCGCCTGCCAAGCTAGCATCAGGACACTTCTCCGAAGAATATATTCGTGCGCGATTTGTTTATGCGCTAATTGCATCTGGCAAATATAGTCCAGAATTTCTCTGTGTTGAGGCTCAATTGCCCAAAGGTAATGGCGGCAAATCAATCAATCCAGATATTCTTGCATTCAGAAATAATGCGTGGATTGGGAAAGATTTTTCATCCAGCGAGATGCGACAAAATATCCTAGCCGTGTTTGAGGCCAAACGCAACCCCAAGAATGACACCAAGGCTGTCATAGAGAAGCAACTTCGAACATCAATGAATGAATATGAAGGCAACCCCAAAAACGAAATTAACTTTGTATTTGGAATTTACTTTGATGATCAGCCCAATGTACTAATCTTTAAGAAGGAGAATAGCCATCCAATTAAGAGATATGTAGCCGAAAAAATCCGAAAAGACGATCCCTGGAACATCGGCAACCGGGATGATGCCAACGCCTTGCCGACGCATGCCGATTTGATTAAACGCATCGATTCACTAAAAAATAAGGAGAGGTTAGAAGCCGCCAATCTGGAACCTATCGATGAAGATGCCTTCGCAGACCTTCTTGAGCCATTAAACAGAGCAAAAGACAAATCAGGAGTCAGCGAATATGTACACGCACTAATCGTCGAATTTTTAACTTACAAAGTCTATGACGAAAAATGTTCGATAATTAATAAGAGTCCCTTGCGATTTTACATAATGTGTATTACCTGGCGGTTTCAAGTCTGAAGTGCAACACTTGACCAATAAGGTAAGGTGTTTTGCA
>CAZCGW010000047.1:0-7443 GCA_964498255.1 uncultured Dechloromonas sp. | reverse complement strand
ACAACGAAATCGACGTTGCCTCGATCGAAAAATATCAGTGGGAAGAAATCAAGCCACAGGTTGATCACGTAATCTTCCCGGACGGCAAGCGCATCATCCTGCTGGCCAAGGGTCGCCTGGTCAATCTGGGTTGCGGTACGGGTCACCCGTCTTACGTGATGAGCTCGTCGTTCGCTAACCAGACGATTGCTCAGATCGAACTGTGGACCGAGCGTGATACCAACAAGTACCCGGTCGGTGTTTACACCCTGCCTAAGCACCTCGATGAAAAAGTGGCTCGCCTACAGTTGAAGACACTGAACGCGCAGCTCACTGAACTCACCGATCAGCAAGCAGCGTATATTAGCGTCAGCAAATCTGGTCCATACAAGCCAGAACACTACCGCTACTAATCCAAGGAAACCTTCGCCATGAAACTGCTGTTGACCTGGGCACTGAATGCCGTCGCGCTGCTGCTGGTACCGTACATTGTGCCGGGCATCCACATCGAGAGCTTCGGCTCTGCGCTGATTGCCGTCGTCATTCTGGGCCTGGTCAACGCAGTCATTCGCCCCATCTTCATCCTGCTCACGCTACCGGTGACCCTGCTCACGCTGGGTCTGTTCCTGTTCGTGATTAACGCGATGATGTTCTGGTGGGTGGGTGACCTGCTCAGTGGTTTCAGGGTTGAAGGATTCTTTGCTGCCCTATTTGGTTCTATTGTCTACAGCATCGCTAGCTGGTTCCTCTCGTCACTGACCGAGCAACCACGTGGCGAGCGCGTCTGATACCTGCCGGACTTTTGAATGACTCAGCCTTCTGTTGAACTCTCCGTCGAATACTTTCCGCCACAAACGCCGGAAGGTCTCGACAAGCTGCGCGTTGTCCGCGAAAAACTGGCCGTTCTAGAGCCAACGTTCTGTTCCGTCACCTATGGTGCCGGCGGTTCCACTCGCGAGCGCACCTTCGATGTGATTCGCGAAATGGTCAGCGAAGGCATTGATGCGGCGCCGCACCTATCGTGCATTGGTTCTACCCGCGAAAGCATCCGCGAGATTCTGGACGAATACCTGGATCTCGGCATCAGCCGCATCGTGGCACTGCGCGGCGACCTGCCCTCCGGTATGGCCGAAGCCGGCGAATTCCGCTACGCCAATGAACTGGTGGCATTTATCCGTGAAACCACGGGCGATCACTTCAGCATTGAAGTGGCTGCCTACCCAGAATGGCACCCACAGGCTCGCACACCTGCTGATGACCTACGCGCCTTCGTTAACAAAATGAATGCCGGCGCCGATTCGGCCATTACGCAGTACTTTTTTAATGCCGATGCCTACTTCAACTTTGTAGAAGCTGCACGCAATGCGGGCGTCGCCCAGCCCATCGTGCCAGGCATTATGCCGATTAGTGGCTTTACTAAGCTGGCCCGCTTCTCGGACGCCTGTGGCGCCGAGATTCCCCGCTGGATGCGCCGCACCCTGGAAAGCTACGGCGACGATACTGATAGCATCAAAGCATTCGGCCTGGATGTCGTTACTGACCTCTGTGAACAACTCATTGAAGGCGGTGCGCCTGGGCTGCATTTTTACACCATGAATCAGTCTGTGCTGACTCTGGAAATCTGCCGCCGTCTCGGCCTGTAATTCGGTCGATTAAGCCGCGATTTATTCTTACTAAATCAGCGCACACAAAAACCCTACATTTTTCTGGTCTTTGGGGCGTTTTGTGTTTTACACTAGCCATACAGTTAACCAATTCATCAACTGTCCAGATTCGCGCACTCACTATCAGGAGACATACAACATGAAAGCTATGCTCGTAATCGCCGCTGCTGCCGGCGCACTGCTTGCCCAGAACGCTATTGCCGCTGACGGTAAAGGCACCTACACCAAGGCTTGCGCTAGCTGCCATGGCACTGGTGTAGCGGGCGCCCCAAAATTCGGCGACAAGGCTGCATGGGCGCCACGCATCAAGACCGGTATGCCTGCACTTTACAACGTAGCCCTGAAGGGCAAGCCAGGTACCGCCATGATGCCTAAGGGTGGCAATGCGTCGCTGTCGGATGACGATGTCAAAGCCGCTGTAAACTACATGGTAGATGCTGCAAAATAATTGCGCAGCTGCCAACTTAAAGCCGACCTCACGGGGTCGGTTTTTTTATGTAAAAATGGCAGAAATATTTTCGGAGCCTGACATGACCCTGCACAAGCGCCACACCCTTTCTGCCATTGCCCTGATTCTTGCCACGATCGGCTTAACTGCCTGCGGCAATAAAGATAGCGCCCCTGCCGCCAACGGCGAAGTGACCATCAAGATCGGTCACGCTGCGCCACTTACCGGCCCACAAGCGCACTTGGGCAAGGACAATGAAAACGGCGCAGTCATGGCTATCGATGAGCTCAACAGCCGCGGCCTGAGCATCGGTGGCAACAAAGTTAAATTTGTACTGATTTCTGAAGATGATCAGGCCGATCCGAAAGCCGGCACGACGGTGGCTCAGAAATTTGTGGACCAGAAAGTCAACGGCGTTATCGGTCACCTGAACTCTGGCACGACCATCCCAGCATCACGTATTTATTCGGAAGCTGGCATTCCCCAGATCTCTGGTTCGGCCACCAACCCAACCTACACCCAGCAAGGCTTCAAAACAGCGTTCCGCGTCTTCGCGAATGACGTCCACCAAGGACAAGCACTGGCGCAGTTCGCGACTAAAACGCTTAAGGCCAAAACAGTTGCCATCGTGGATGACCGCACAGCCTATGGACAAGGTCTGGCTGATGAGTTCAAGAAGGCCGTAGAAGCCGGTGGCGCAAAGATCGTTGCCCAGGAATTCACCACCGACAAAGCGACTGATTTCAAGGCGATCCTGACCAAGATCAAAGCATCGAATCCGGACATCCTGTTCTTTAGCGCCATGGATGCCCAGGGTGGCCCCGCACTCAAGCAGGCTCGCGAACTGGGTCTCAAGGCCACGTTCCTGATTGGCGATGGCGGTTGCACACCTGAATTCATCAAGCTGGCCGGTAACGCAGCCGATGGCCAGTACTGTTCACTGCCAGGCGTGCCCCTGGAAAAAATGCCTGGCGGCACGGTATTCAAAGACAAATATCAAAAGCGTTACAACCAGCAGATTCAACTCTACGCACCCTATGTCTATGACGCTGTGATGGTTATGGCGGATTCAATGCAGCGCGCCAACTCGGCAGAGCCTGCCAAATACCTGCCAGAAGTTGGCAAGAGCCAGTATCAGGGCGTTACAGCCAAGGTAGTGTTTGATGCCAATGGCGACCTTGCGACCCCTGCCGTATCAATCTACCAGGACAAGGGCGGTAACTGGTCTTATGTAGAAACCGTCGAAGCCTCGGCAAAAGCGGGCAAATAAACACTTAGGGAAAGTACATTGCCCGGCCAACTGGTCGGGCAATTTTTTGAGCCATGGATATATTTCTCCAGCAGATCATCAACGGCCTTGTGCTCGGTAGCATTTATGCACTTGTGGCATTGGGCTACACCATGGTCTATGGGATCCTTGGCCTTATTAACTTTGCCCATGGCGAAGTCGTCATGATTGGTGCGCTGGTCAGCTATAGCGTCATGACGGCCCTGCTTCCAAGCGGCATCCCGCCCGTACTTCTCGCGTTAATTTCTGTCCTGGTGGCTGCCCCGGTGTGTATGGCGTTGGCCTGGGCTATTGAGCGCTACGCCTATCGCCCGCTGCGCCACGCCCCTAAGCTCGCGCCATTGATTAGCGCCATTGGCGTATCGATCTTGCTGCAGAATCTGGCCATGATGATCTGGGGCCGTGGTTATCACGCCTTCCCGGATATTCTGCCTGCCGTTAATTTTGATATCGGCGGCGCACAAATCACACTGCTACAAACTGTAACCATTGGGCTCGCTGCGCTCACCATGGCCGTTCTATCCTGGATGATCCAGCGCACCACGCTCGGCCAGGCTATGCGGGCCACCGCAGAAAATCCTGCCATTGCCGAACTGATGGGCATCCCTGTTAATCGCATCATCACGTTGACCTTTATTATCGGTGCCGCCCTCGCTGCACTGGCGGGCCTAATGGTCGGTGCCAATTACTCAGTCGCGCATTACTACATGGGCTTTATGTTGGGACTCAAAGCATTTACAGCGGCCGTGCTCGGCGGCATCGGTAACATTACCGGTGCCATGCTGGGTGGCCTGTTACTGGGTCTGATCGAATCGCTCGGCGCGGGTTATATCGAAGATCTCACAGGCGGCTTCCTCGGTTCTAACTACCAGGATATCTTTGCCTTCCTCGTACTGATTGGCGTACTCGTTTTCAGACCCGGCGGTCTGATGGGCGAACGCGTCTCCGAGCGCGCATAAGGACAGCCCCATGAAAATGACTGCCCGTTTTTTTGCCCGTCTAACGCGTCACCCCAATGATGGTCGCGTTCACTGGTTAGCCTGGGCGCTGCTCGGCCTATTGCTCGCCACCTTGCCCTGGTTAGTCGCTGCAGGCTTTGGCAACACCTGGCTACGCATTCTGAACTTTGCATTGCTCTATGTGATGCTGGCACTGGGTCTCAACATTGTTGTGGGCTTTGCAGGGCTGCTCGACATGGGCTACATCGCCTTCTATGCCGTTGGGGCTTATCTCTGGGCATTACTGGCCAGCCCGCAGTTCGGCCTGCATTGGCCCATGTGGGCGATTCTGCCCATTGGCGCAGGTGTTGCCGGACTCTTTGGGGTGTTGTTGGGCGCGCCCACTCTCAAATTACGGGGTGACTACCTGGCCATTGTGACCCTGGGCTTTGGCGAAATCATTCGCATTTTTCTGAATAATCTTAACGCACCCGTCAACATCACGAATGGCCCACAAGGCATTTCGGCCATTGATGCTGTGCACTTCGGCGGTATGTCGCTGGCTCGCCCGCTGGACCTTGGCTTTATGACGATGCCGTCGCTGGTGAGCTACTACTACCTGTTCCTATTCGCTGCACTCGTTATCATCGGCATCGCCATCCGACTGGAACGCTCACGCGTTGGCCGAGCCTGGGCGGCAATCCGCGAGGACGAAGTTGCTGCCAAGGCCTGTGGCATCAACACACGCAACGTCAAACTACTGGCCTTTGCCATGGGCGCTACCTTCGGCGGTGTGGCAGGCGGACTCTTCGCTGGCTTCCAGCAATTCGTCAGCCCCGAATCCTTCGGCCTCCTCGAATCCGTAATGGTGCTCTGCATGGTGGTGCTCGGTGGCATGGGGCATATCCCTGGCGTGATCTTCGGCGCACTCTTACTCACCGTGCTGCCCGAATTTTTCCGGCAGATCGCAGGGCCCGTGCAACAAAGCCTATTTGGTAGCGTACTGGTCGACCCGGAAAGCCTACGCATGCTGCTATTCGGCCTGGCTTTGGTGCTGGTGATGCGCTACCGTCCCAGCGGCCTCTGGCCATCACCACAACGCCGCCGCGAAATCGAAGACGTACAACGCGCCGATGCGCCTGCCGATATTCCTGTGAGTCCGATGTGAAAGGCGCCCGATGAAACCGGTACTGCTGCGCGCTGAACACATCAGCAAATCCTTTGGGGGCGTTCAGGCGCTTAAAGATATTTCGCTGACGCTGAATGTTGGTGAGGTTTATGGATTGATCGGCCCGAATGGTGCTGGTAAAACCACGCTCTTCAATTGTCTTACCGGCCTTTATGTACCCGATGCCGGCCAGTTCGTTTTTAACGACGCGCCACTCATCAGCAACGCGCCCGACAAAACCGTACGCCAGGGCATCGCCCGCACATTCCAGAACATTCGTCTGTTTGCCAACATGACCGCCCTTGAAAATGTGATGGTGGGCCGACACGCACGACTACGCAGCAACATACTCAGCGACATCCTGCGCACGCCATTTAATCGCCGCGAAGAGCAAACCACCGAAGACATGGCGCTTCAGTTACTGCATTACGTCGGCATCTCTGCCCGTGCTCATGACCTCGCCAAGCATTTATCCTATGGTGACCAACGCCGCCTGGAAATTGCGCGTGCATTGGCAACCAACCCACGTCTGCTTTGCCTGGATGAACCCGCCGCCGGGATGAATGCCAACGAAACTGCCGGCCTGCGTCAGCTAATCGAAGCCATTCGGGCAGATGGCATAAGCATTCTGCTGATCGAGCATGATGTACAGCTTGTCATGGGCCTATGCGATCGCATCGCTGTGCTTGATTACGGCGAACTCATTTGTGAAGACGTGCCCGCCGTTGTACAACAACATCCGCGCGTTATCGAAGCCTACCTAGGGAGCGGCGCCCATGCTTGAAGTCCGTAACCTGCACCTTCAATACGGTGGCATCCAGGCTGTTAAAAACATCAGCTTTGATGTGCAACAAGGCGAACTCGTCGCACTCATTGGTGCCAATGGGGCGGGCAAAACCAGCACGCTCAAAGCCCTTGCACGGATGCTGCCGCAGGCTACGGGTCAAGCGTTCCTGAATCCACCCGGCGAAGCCGCTATTGATTTAATGCGACTACCGGCGCACGAACTCGTTGCAAAAGGTGTTGCCTTGGTGCCAGAAGGTCGCGGTGTTTTTGCCCGCCAAACCGTTCTGGAAAATCTGAAGCTGGGCGCGTTTCGCGTTAAAGATCGCGACATCATCCATGAACGCTTGGAGAGCCTGCTCGAACGTCTGCCGCGACTGAAAGAGCGCGCCTCACAACTCGCCGGCACACTCTCTGGCGGCGAACAACAGATGCTCGCAATTGCACGCGCGCTCATGTCTGCACCACGCCTACTCTTGCTGGATGAACCTTCCATGGGTCTCGCACCTATTATGGTGGATCGCATCTTTGAACTAATCACCAGCGCCCGCGACAGCGGCGTGAGTATCCTGCTCGTTGAACAAAACGCCCGCTTGGCACTCAAAGTGAGTAGCCGTGCCTATGTGCTGGAAGCCGGCAAAATTACCCTGAGCGGTAACTCGGCAGATCTTCTACAGGATGACCGAGTACGCGCGGCTTACCTGGGCGAAGCAGTAACCGCTTCCTAGCGGTTTTGCATCGATTACGCCATTCATCTACAAAACTGGCGAACTATTTCGCAAGGTAGACCCACACGCCCAGTTCCTGCTTGCGGATATCAATCAAATCCTGTTGATAAAGTTTCTGGAGCGTTAGCGTCAAATGGCTCGGGCGAATCCCAACAGCCGCGCCAATCTCTTTTGTGGTGGCCGGCACTTTTGTACCGCGCAAGTATCCAAGCACTCGTTCGAGCACAGGGCCAACCGTCAGTGATTTTTCTGGCTCGTCTTCGGTGAAACTAATCTTTTTGCCTAAGCTGGTTTGAGTTGGCAGTTTCCTCAGCAACATATTCGAAAAATACGAATTCATCCTCACTCCCGTAAAAAAATAAGCAGCGGTCATAAAGACCGCTGCCATACCCTGGCGGTTTCAAGTCTGAAGTGCAACGGTTAAAAGTCTAATGGATAACGGCAGAT
>CAZCGW010000046.1:0-7875 GCA_964498255.1 uncultured Dechloromonas sp. | reverse complement strand
CCGCGAAGGTGGCCGTACCGTTGGCGCCGGCGTCGTCTCGAAAATCATCGAGTAACGATTTATTGCCAGGGCCCGTCGCAAGCGGGTCGCAGTTGCCTGAGGCGCTCCGGAATATGGGGGCGCCTTAAGTGTTTTGCAGGGGTGTAGCTCAACTGGCAGAGCGTTGGTCTCCAAAACCAAAGGTTGGGGGTTCGATGCCCTCCGCCCCTGCCACTTTTAGCCGTGGACTGTATTAGCAGTCCTGATTGTGTCTGATGGTCGATAAGCTTAAATTTGTACTGGCAGCGCTTGCTGTTGCTGCCGGGATCGCCGGGTTTTACCTGCTGGCGCCAGATGCCTCGCTGTTGCGTGGCGCATCGGTGCTGGGTGGCCTCGTGGTTGCTGTCCTGCTGGTTTGGACAACAACGCAGGGTCGCCAGTTGGCAGCGTTTGTCCGCGAATCGACCTATGAGGCACGTAAAGTTGTCTGGCCGACCCGCAAGGAAACGCTGCAGACAACGGCGATGGTTTTTGTGTTCGTCCTGATCATGGCCATCTTTCTGTGGCTGACAGATAAAACCCTAGAGTGGGTCATGTATGACCTGATCCTGGGCTGGAAGAAATAATGAGCAAACGTTGGTACGTCGTACACGCCTATTCAGGCTTCGAAAAGAGCGTCATGCGTGCGCTTGCCGAGCGCATTCAGCGTGCGGGCATGCAGGATCTGTTTGGTCAGATTCTGGTGCCGGTAGAAGAAGTCGTGGAAATGCGCGGTGGTCAGAAGTCCATCTCCGAGCGCAAATTCTTCCCGGGCTATGTCCTCGTTGAAATGGACATGAACGACGACACATGGCACCTCATCAAGAGCACGCCTAAAGTGACCGGTTTTGTGGGCGGCACCGCCACCAAGCCAACACCGATTTCCCAGAAGGAAGTCGACAAGATCATGCAGCAGATGCAGGAAGGTGTTGAAAAGCCCCGTCCGAAAATTCTATTCGAAGTGGGCGAAATGGTCCGCGTCAAGGAAGGCCCGTTTACGGACTTCAATGGCAACGTCGAAGACGTCAACTACGACAAGAGCAAGCTGCGTGTGTCGGTCAGCATTTTTGGCCGTTCGACACCGGTAGAACTGGATTTTGGTCAGGTCGAAAAAGCATAACGCGACACTGATCCGGTTTTAAGGGCGCCAACCCCGGCAGTATCGTTGGCAAAGAGGAGCGTTAGTAGTTAGCCATGGTTGGCGAAAGCGCGTTAAAACTCACTTTAAGGAGCCTTTCATGGCAAAGAAGATCGTCGGCTATATCAAGCTGCAAATCCCCGCGGGTAAAGCTAACCCGTCGCCTCCAGTTGGCCCAGCTCTGGGTCAACGTGGCCTGAACATCATGGAATTCTGTAAAGCCTTTAATGCGGCGACACAGGGCATGGAACCAGGTCTCCCAACGCCAGTCGTGATTACCGCCTATGCGGATAAGTCTTTCACGTTCGTGATGAAGAGCCCACCGGCCACCATCCTGATCAAGAAGGCTGCAGGCATCCAGAAGGGTAGCCCGCGTCCACATACCGATAAAGTTGGCAAAATTACTCGTGCCCAAGCCGAAGCTATCGTCAAGACCAAGCAAGCCGATCTGACGGCTGCTGATCTGGACGCCGCAGTGCGCACCATCGCTGGTAGCGCCCGCAGCATGGGCATCACCGTGGAGGGCCTCTAATATGGCAAAACTGACAAAGCGTCAAAAGGCCGTTCAAGGCAAAGTTGATCGTAACAAGCTGTATCCACTCGGTGAAGCGCTGACTATTGCCAAAGATCTGGCAACGGCCAAGTTCGATGAATCCATCGACGTTGCACTGAACCTCGGCATTGATGCACGTAAGTCGGACCAGGTTGTTCGTGGTTCGGTCGTGCTGCCAGCTGGTACCGGTAAGACCATGCGCGTTGCCGTGTTCGCCCAGGGCGACAAGGCTGAAGCTGCAACCGCAGCAGGTGCTGATGTGGTCGGTTTCGAAGATCTGGCAGAGCAGGTTAAGGCCGGCAACATGGATTTCGACATCGTGATCGCAACGCCAGACGCGATGCGTATCGTTGGTCAACTGGGTCAGATTCTTGGTCCACGTGGCCTGATGCCTAACCCGAAGGTTGGCACTGTGACTATGGACGTGACTACGGCTGTTAAGAACGCCAAGGCTGGCCAGGTTCAGTACCGTACCGACAAGGGCGGCATCGTGCACTCGACGATTGGCCGTGCCTCGTTTGGTGTCGAAGCGCTTGAGCAGAATCTGCGTGCGCTGGTCGATGCACTGGTTAAGGCTCGTCCAGCTTCGGCTAAGGGTCAGTACCTGAAGAAGATCGCCGTTTCCAGCACCATGGGTCCTGGCGTGCACGTCGATCAGGCATCGGTACAAGCTTAAGTATTAAAGAACTTTGGGCTGGCTGCCAGGCATCCTCGGGTGCTAGGTGGCCAGATCGTCAAAGACCGCAGGTGCGTACCAACGTTTAATTGCTCTCCGGAGCATCCTGCGCAGATGGTGGTCCCAGAACAGGATTTGGCGGCAATGTCCGCAAGTCTCTGATTTCGGTCACCGTAATGGGGGTAACTGGTTCGCCGGTTACATGTTGACTTGAATGGAGAAAGACGAATGAGTCTGAATCTGAACGACAAAAAGGCAGTGGTTGCCGAGGTGTCGAGCCAAGTAGCCAAAGCGCAAAGCGTAGTACTCGCTGAGTACCGCGGCATCGAAGTGAGTGATCTCACCAAGCTGCGCGCCAAGGCACGTGAATCGGGTGTCTACCTGCGTGTTCTGAAGAACACACTGGTACGTCGCGCGGTTGAAGGCACGCCTTTTGCAGACCTGTCGTCACACATGGTTGGCCCGCTGATCTACGGTATTGCCGAAGATCCGATCGCAGCCGCCAAGGTGCTGAACGACTTTGCCAAGTCGAACGACAAGCTGGTTCTTAAGGCAGGTAGTTATGCCGGTGAAACCCTGGATGCCGCTGGCGTCAAGGCACTGGCAAGCATCCCGAGCCGCGAAGAACTGCTGGCCAAGCTGCTGGGCGTCATGATGGCACCGCTGACTGGCATGGCAATCAGCCTGGGCGCTCTGGCGAAAAAACGCGAAGAAGAAGGCGCTGCTGCGTAAGCAGGCCGGTCACTTCCGAACCTTTTTTAACGATTAGAACTTACTGGAGTAACAATCATGGCAATTACCAAGGACGATATCCTGGACGCCGTTGCTAATCTGACCGTTCTCGAACTGAACGAGCTGGTTAAGGCATTTGAAGAGAAGTTTGGTGTATCGGCTGCCGCTATGGCCGTCGCTGCCCCGGGCGCTGCTGCTGGCGGTGCCGCTGCTGCTGAAGAGCAAACCGAATTCACCGTTATCCTGGCCTCTGCCGGCGATAAGAAGGTTGAAGTCATTAAGGTTGTTCGCGCAGCAACTGGCTTGGGCCTGAAGGAAGCCAAGGACGTCGTTGACGGCGCTCCTAAGGCAGTGAAGGAAGGCATCTCCAAGGCTGACGCTGAAGCCCTGAAGAAGCAGCTGGAAGAAGCTGGCGCCAAGGTCGAAGTTAAGTAAGACCTTGTTGTCCGTGCACGTTAGGCTGGGGCTAGCGCCCCGGCCTTGCGTGCTTTTGGCGTTTCTGCGGTGTTCGTTGCATAGCAACGGAAAGCGCAAAACCCAGCCGGTAAAGCCAAGTGTCTGGTTTAAGGATATTTGGCTTTGCCGACAGGCAGGATGAATTACCTATTGCATGGCATTCATGCCATGACCGATTACTTAATGATTGATCTAGATCCGGAGCGATGATGACCTATTCATTTACCGAGAAAAAGCGAATTCGCAAGAGCTTTGCGAAGCGCGAAACGGTGCTCGAGGTACCTTACCTTCTAGCGACCCAGCTCGACTCCTTCCGTGATTTCCTGCAACAGGGAATCACACCAGCCCAGCGTCGCCCGCAGGGCTTGCAGGCTGCTTTTTCGACGATTTTCCCGATCACCTCGCATTCGGGCAACGCCCGTCTGGAGTTTGTGAGCTACAACCTGGCCGAGCCAGCGTTTGACGTTCGCGAATGTCAGCAACGCGGCCTCACCTTTGCTTCGGCATTGCGTGCCCGAGTCCGCCTCGTGATCCTGGATCGCGACACCGGCGAAATCAAAGAAGTAAAAGAACAGGAAGTCTACATGGGCGAAATTCCGCTCATGACCGACACGGGTTCTTTCGTCATCAACGGTACTGAACGCGTTATCGTTAGCCAGCTACACCGTTCGCCAGGCGTATTCTTCGAACACGATCGCGGCAAGACCCACTCGTCAGGCAAATTGCTGTTCTCGGCCCGCGTGATTCCTTACCGTGGTTCGTGGGTTGATTTCGAATTCGATCCTAAAGACACCCTGTTCTTCCGCGTCGACCGTCGCCGCAAAATGCCTGTCACCACGCTGCTGCGTGCACTGGGCATGACCGACGAAGAAATCCTCGCCCGTTTTTACGAATTCGACACCTTTAAGCTGGGTAAGAACATTGAGTTTGCCCTGGTGCCAGAGCGTCTGCGCGGCGAAGTAGCCCGTTTTGACATCTGCGACAAGGCTGGCAAGGTTATCGTACCTAAGGACAAGCGCATTACCGCACGTCACATTCGTGAGCTGGATGCCGCTGGCCTGAAGAGCATTGTTGTGCCAGAAGACTTCCTGGTGGAGCGCGTGCTCGCCAAGGATGTGATCAGCCCGGAAACTGGCGAAATCATTGCCAAGGCTAACGAAGAGATTGACGCTACGCTACTGGCCAAGCTGGAAGAAGCGGGTGTTAAGAGCATCGAGACCTTGTACGTCAACGATCTGGACCGTGGCGCATTTATCGCCAACACCCTGCGTGCTGACGAAACCCGTGATCGCACAGCTGCGCGCGTTGCCATCTATCGCATGATGCGTCCAGGTGAGCCGCCAACAGAAGAAGCTGTGGAAATCCTGTTCAACGGGCTGTTCTACTCTGACGATCGCTATGATCTGTCGGCCGTGGGCCGCATGAAGTTCAACCGTCGCATGGGCCGTTCGGATATCACCGAATCGAAGGTCATGATGACCAGCCTGCCAGCCAAGCTGGATGACGTGATTGCATACCTTGCCGATCGCAATGGTGTTCGTGCATCGCTCGTGGCTGACCAACTGGCAGAAATGCAGTTTGGTGCCCGTGCTGCTGCTGAGAACCTGACTGAAGCCGAAGCCAAAGAAGTGGCTGCGAAGCTGAATGCGTTGGGCGTTAAAACGGACGTGCGTGATCAGCTGACGCTGTCGCCGCGCGACCTGATCGATGCCATCGCTGTATTGGTTGAGCTACGCAATGGCCGTGGTGAAATCGACGATATCGATCACCTGGGTAACCGCCGCGTACGTTCAGTCGGTGAATTGGCCGAGAACCAGTTCCGTGCCGGTCTGGCTCGTGTTGAGCGTGCTGTTAAAGAACGTTTGAACCAGGCCGAATCAGACAACCTGATGCCGCATGACCTGATCAATGCCAAGCCAATCTCGGCAGCGATCAAAGAGTTCTTCGGTTCCAGCCAATTGTCGCAGTTTATGGACCAGACCAACCCGCTGTCGGAAATTACCCACAAGCGCCGCGTATCGGCTCTTGGCCCGGGTGGTCTGACCCGCGAACGCGCTGGCTTCGAAGTGCGTGACGTACACCCGACGCATTATGGTCGTGTGTGTCCAATCGAAACGCCGGAAGGTCCGAACATTGGTCTGATTAACTCGCTGGCACTGTATGCCCGCGTGAATGATTTCGGTTTCATCGAAACGCCGTACCGCAAGGTGGTCGATAGCCGCGTGACGTCTGAAATCAATTACCTGTCGGCAATTGAAGAAGGCCAGTACGTCATCGCTCAGGCGAATGCCGGTATGGATGCCAAGGGCAACCTGACCGATGAGTTGGTCACCTGCCGTCACAAGGGCGAAGCCCTGTTGGAACCAGCCGCTCAGGTTCAGTACATGGACGTTGCGCCATCGCAGATCGTTTCCGTGGCTGCCTCGCTGGTGCCGTTCCTTGAGCACGATGATGCGAACCGTGCATTGATGGGCGCCAACATGCAACGTCAGGCAGTACCATGCCTGAGCCCGGAAAAACCAGTGGTCGGTACGGGTATCGAACGTACGGTAGCCGTTGACTCGGGTACCGCCATTGTTGCCCGCCGCGGCGGTGTCGTTGACTACGTCGACGCAGGTCGTATCGTGATTCGTGTAAACGATGACGAAGCACTGGCTGGCGAAGTCGGTGTCGACATCTACAACCTGGTCAAGTACACACGTTCTAACCAGAACACAAACATCAATCAGCGTCCAATCGTACGCATGGGCGATAAGCTGGCCAAGGGCGACGTTGTTGCCGATGGCGCTTCGACTGACCTCGGCGAACTCGCCCTGGGCCAGAACATGCTGATCGCGTTCATGCCGTGGAATGGTTACAACTACGAAGACTCGATTCTCATCTCCGAGCGCGTTGTTGCTGAAGACCGTTTCACCTCGGTGCATATCGAAGAGCTGACCGTCGTCGCTCGCGATACCAAGCTGGGACCTGAAGAAATCAGCCGCGATATTCCATCGCTGGGCGAGTCGCAACTGTCGCGTCTGGATGATTCCGGCATTGTTTACATCGGTGCAGAAGTTGAAGCCGGTGACGTGCTGGTGGGCAAGGTAACGCCAAAGGGCGAAACCCAGCTGACGCCAGAAGAAAAACTGCTGCGCGCCATCTTTGGTGAAAAGGCTTCTGACGTTAAAGACACCAGTCTGCGCGTCTCGTCGGGCATTGCTGGTACCGTTATCGACGTTCAGGTCTTCACCCGTGAAGGCATTGAGCGTGACAAGCGCGCCCAGTCGATCATTGACGACCAACTGCGTCACTACAAGCTGGATCTGGCTGACCAGTTACGCATTGTTGAGCGCGATGCGTTCGAACGTGTCGCTCGTCTGATCATTGGCAAAGTGGCCAATGGTGGTCCGAAGAAGCTGGCCAAGGGCACCAAGATTGATCGTGCCTATCTGGACACCGTTGATCAGCATCAGTGGTTCGATATCCGCATGGCCGATGATGACGTCGCCACGCAGCTCGAAGCATTGCGTGATGGTATTGAACAAACCCGCAAGGGCTTTGATGCCGCCTTTGAAGAGAAGCGTAAGAAGCTGACCCAGGGCGATGAACTGCCACCAGGCGTTCAGAAGATGGTCAAGGTTTATCTGGCTGTGAAGCGTCGCCTGCAACCAGGCGATAAGATGGCCGGCCGTCACGGTAACAAGGGTGTGGTCTCGCGTATTGTGCCGGTAGAAGATATGCCGCACATGGCCGATGGCCGCCCTGTAGATATCGTTCTGAACCCACTGGGTGTGCCGTCACGTATGAACGTGGGTCAGGTACTCGAAACGCATCTGGGTTGGGCTGCCATGGGTCTCGGCCGTCGTATCGACGAAATGCTGCGTGCAGAGCGCAACATCCAGGAAGTACGTCAGTTGCTGGAAAAGATCTACAACCAGAGTGGTCGTATCGAAGACTTCAAGTCCATGACGGATGATGAAATCATGAGCCTGGCGCATAACCTGCGCAAGGGCGTGCCGTTTGCCACACCGGTGTTTGATGGTGCTGCAGAAGCCGAATTGAATGCCATGCTGGAACTGGCCTATCCGGATCAGGTTGCGCGCGATCTGAAGCTCACCTCGACCCGTACACAGATCGAACTGTGTGATGGCCGTACCGGTGAAACTTTCGAGCGCCCGGTGACGGTGGGTTACATGCACATCCTGAAACTGCACCATCTGGTCGACGACAAGATGCACGCACGTTCGACAGGTCCGTACTCCCTTGTTACCCAGCAGCCGCTGGGTGGTAAGGCACAGTTCGGTGGTCAGCGCTTCGGTG
>CAZCGW010000045.1:0-7994 GCA_964498255.1 uncultured Dechloromonas sp. | reverse complement strand
ACCCTTCGTCCTTAAGCTTCTTCAATTCTTTGAGTTGCTCATACTTACCATACTGCTCATTTTTCGTGCGCTCAATTCGTTGCGGTGGGCTAACACAGATAAATATCAGCTCACTTCGAGGGAAACCACCAAATATTAGCAATTGAGGAGATCTTCGCTCCTCTAAAAGCTTTGGCAACATTCCTTGGTCTGTACAAAACTTGGTTGCCCTAACTTCAGCATTCGCACGTACCGCAGATTGAGGGACGAAAGCTGTGGCACCTTGAGAAAACACACGATATTTCTCTGCACCTGTGTCATCAGTACCTAATTGAGATGTTTCACCACTAAAGAGAGCGCTATCAAATTCCGATGAACTTTCGCTTACTTTTTTAATTGGTTGCGTGCTAGAACAACCGATAAGGAGAAAACTCAGTACGCACAAGATTCCACCAATGTAATTTCTCATGTTTTTTTCTTCGATCAGCTTGATATGGCCAAAGTTTCTTACTTAGGTTTTTTCCTACTAGGAATAGTTTGTTCTTGTTCTTGTGGTACGTAATTGCCAGGAAAAAGCAAATCCACCAATTCATTAATTTTCGGCTCAGCTTTTATGAACTTTCCCATATTCGCCCCGCCGCTCAAGGAGCTATAGACTGCGTCACCTGATTTCTGGCCATTTGTGAAGACATTGATTTCAGCATAGGCCATATACATAGCAAGATCCCAACGCCAATTTGCGGTGTAGGTTGAAGACACATTGCAATCAGTGATAACTGCCGAAGCCGGAAGAACCTTGACAGAATAATTCTTCTTTTCAAGTGCACGCTTGTATGCGTCTCGAAAAGTTTCTCTAGCATTATCGTTGTTTATGATACATATGGAATTTGTATCAAGCGGTGGCACTGGATTCACAGTTTGAGTAATGGAACACCCTGAAAGCAACCCAACCGATAAAATTGAAAACAGGCCAATATTTGCAGATCTCACACTGGTTCCTTTACTCATTTAAACAATGTTTCTATTCTAATCCTTTTTAATGAACTGTCTAATGTCAATTGGCTTTTTCTGCCTCTGCGGTAGTAGCAAACCAGCGAACGAGTGCTGTACTCCTTGCCACGAGGGCAACCCAGCTTCCACCGCCGAGGCGCTTATGCGCTCACGCTATGTGGCTTATGTACTCGAGCTTGAGCCCTACTTGTTAGCAACCTGGCACTCAACGACTCGGCCTGCCAGTTTGGGTTTCGACAAAGAGGAAAAGACCCGCTGGCTTGGACTTACGATCAAACGCCATGAAGTGCAGGATGAAGATCATGCCACCGTGGAGTTCGTTGCCCGCTACAAGATTGATGGCCGCGCTTATCGACTGCATGAAACCAGCCGTTTTGTGCGTGAAGATGGACGCTGGTTCTATATTGACGGTGATATTCAGGTGTAGCCACCTAATTACTGCTTCAGTGGTAATCTTCTTCCCGCTGATGCCGTATCGCTAATACCGTAACCATCTGGTTACTTTCAATTTCAAATAAGGCCACATAGCCGGTAGCGCCGAAGCTAATTACAAGCTCTCTCAGGAACGGGGTATTTGTTTTTCGGCAGCTAAATGGATTGTGTTTCAGGCTTTCGATACCTGCTCTGATTGAGGTTAGTGCCTTTTGCGCCTTATCGTAGAGGCGTTTGATGTCTTGCTGCGCTTCTGCGGTAAAGCGGACGTTAAAGGTCATTTGGCAGAAGATTTCTTTGACTTGGCGGCTTCGAGCATCTCACCCAGTTCGGCAAGAACTTCATCTGAGGAGATGTAGTGATTCCTTTCTCGCGCGCTGTCTCGAGCAACAAGACCGCGGGCGATGAATTCACTTTGATAGCGACGACGCTCCAGGCGTTCGAGCACGGCTTGTTCGACAAAGCTGGAAAGTGTTTCTCCAGTTTCAAGCAAGCTTTCGACAGCATCGCGAACTTTTGGATGTACTCGCAGCGCAGGCAGTGTTGCGGTTTTCATGACTATCTCCAATGTAATGCATTTGCAATGCAGTGTAGCTGGTTTGAGATGTGGTTGCAATCATGCTGTTGCTGCCCTAACAGCTTGCGCCAGCCCTTCTGAATTACGTGCCCGCCAGGTCACTTTTGCCGCATCCAGCACCACGCCAAATGCAGAAAAAACCATCAATTGTGTTGCCAAAGGTTGGGAGCAGGCTACACAACAAGCCGTTACCGTTACTAAGCTAGATAACGGCTACACCGCCTACGCCGAATCCAGAACACTTTGGGGCATGAATACCGATTTCGTTATTGATTCAGGCAATGCCCGCACCGGTGGCGCTGTGCTTCAGCTCTGGTCGACGATGAAACAGACTTCGACCGATAAGCTGATTGCCATCATTCAGCCTTGCCTGTAATTCGGCTTCTTCCTTCAAAACACGAACCCACTTAATGTGGGTTTGGTTTTGGATGGGACTCAGTCGCTAAAGTGCCGCCAGCCCGGTTTTAATAATCAACAGGCTCACGACGACTACAAACACCCAGCGCACAAACCCTGTGCCATGCTTCAGCGCCAGGTGGCTGCCGATAAAGCTACCCGCCATATTGGCAACGGCCATCATCAGGCCGATATGCCACCAGACGTGGCCTTTAAGTGCAAAGAGTGCGATTGCCGCAATGTTGGTAGCTACGTTAAGTAGTTTGGCTGAGGCAGATGCATTCAGAAAATCGTAGCCTAGGAATCGAACAAACAGGAAGATAAAGAAACTGCCGGTACCGGGGCCGAAGAAGCCGTCATACCAACCAATGACCGCGCCAATCAGGCAGGCGATGATGCGCTCGTGGTTTTTGTTGTGATGTGGCTTGTGGGTTGCCCCCATGCCTTTCTTAACCAGGGTGTAGATCAACACCACCAGCAATATGAACGGCATGAGTTTTCTGATGAAGCCCGGGTCGATCTGTGTCACGCTCCAGGCACCCACAAAGCTACCTGCCAAGGCAAACAATGCGGCCGGCAGCAAGGCGCGCCATGCCAATTGAACCCGCTTGCTGTACTGGTAGGTGGCTAGCGATGTGCCCCAGACCGATGCACACTTGTTCGTACCCAATAGGGTTGCCGGTGCTGCTGTTGGATAGGTGGCAAATAATGCGGGCACCAGAATGAGGCCACCACCCCCGACGATGGAATCAATCATCCCCGCAAAGAAGGAGGCAAAGGAGATGAGCAAGGATTCCATGGCGGGTGTTAAAACGGCCCGCAGAGCGAGCCGTTAGGGATAGAACTAGACTTCTATCGCTTTGAGTAGGCGATAGAGGTTAGGCAAATCCTCACGGACCGTTTTCCATACGATTGGGAAATCAATCGTATCGTAGCCATGCGAAAGTCGGTTCCGCATGGTGTAGACCACTTGCCAGGGAATCTCCCTGTGCTGAGCGGCAAACTCGGGATCAACGCGTTGAATGTTGTTTGCGGCCTCGCCTATAACTTCGATGTTACGAATGACCGCATCCTGAGTCATTTCATCAGCAAGAAAACCTTCCTCGCTCATATCCGCTGTATAACGTTGCGTGCGCTCTATAGCATCGAGCATATGCTCTAGATAATCGGAGACACGCAAGGCCTTCTTCATACAGGCACAGCTTCTTTCAGTACTGTCTGACGAAACTTAACCGGCAAAGCTAGTGGGGTGAGCACATCTACAGAAACACCCAGGACTTTTTCTAGTTCAACCTGGATTGCAGCAACGTCCATGAATGTAGTGTCGTTCGTAGTCTCCACGAGAAGATCCAAATCACTACCTTCTTGATCATCACCATGCAGTACAGAGCCAAATACGCGCGGATTTCGTGCACGATAACGCTCGACAACGCTGCGAATAACAGCGCGATTTGTCTGCAAGGCAGTTGACGGTTTCATGGTCTCATTTAACCATATTTTCAATACGTTGCAATTGCGGCGGTTAAACCCGTAGTCGCTAGTTTATGACTGAATTAGCTTCGAGCCAAGTTCTCGAAGCGGGTGTATTCGCCCAGGAAGGCCAGGTTAACGGTGCCTGTTGGGCCGTTACGCTGTTTGCCGATAATGACTTCGGCCATACCCTTATCGGGCGTATCCGGTTTGTAGTAATCCTCACGGTACATCATGAGGATAACGTCGGCATCCTGTTCGATAGCGCCGGATTCCCGCAAGTCACTCATCATTGGGCGCTTGTCGGTACGTTCTTCCACTTTACGCGAGAGCTGCGACAAGGCAATGATGGGTACTTCAAGTTCGCGTGCCAGGGCTTTCAGTGAACGGGAAATTTCCGAGACTTCAGTGGCGCGGTTTTCGTTCTGCCGCGTTGAACCCATGAGCTGGATATAGTCGATCACGATCAGGCCGAGCTTGCCGACCTGGCGCTTGAGTCGACGTGCACGGCCACGTAGATCGGTTGGATTCATGCCACCGGTTTCATCAATGTGCATGGGCGCTTCATGGAGCTTGCCCAGCGCATAAGTGAGGCGTGACCATTCGTCGTCTGTCAGGCGGCCGGTACGCACGCGGTGCGAATCCAGACGGCCAATAGAAGCCAGCATACGCATGGCAAGCTGCGTGCCACCCATTTCCATGGAGAACACAGCAACAGGCAAACCTACGTCTACAGCAACGTATTCGGCGATGTTCAAAGCAAATGCGGTCTTGCCCATACTCGGTCTGCCGGCCACGATGATGAGATCGCCAGGCTGAAGGCCAGAGGTTTTGCTATCGAGATCCGTAAAGCCTGTAGGCACGCCAGTGATTTCCGAGGGGTTATCCCGATCGTGCAATTCCTGTATGCGCTCGACGACTTGTGTGAGCAGCGGGTTGATGTGCACGAAACCCTGCTGGTTACGCGCACCCATTTCGGCAATATGAAATACTTTTTGCTCAGCCGTGTCGAGGAGCTCTTTAGCATCGCGACCGAGCGGGTTAAGCGCATCTGTCGCAATCTCATCACCCACCACTACTAGGTGGCGCAGCACGGCACGCTCACGCACGATTTCGGCATAGCGGCGGATGTTGGCTGCTGATGGCGTATTGGCAGCCAGCTCACCCAGATAGGCTAGGCCGCCGGTTTCGTCAGTGAGGCCGGCTTGTTCAATGGCTTCGGAAACCGTCACCACATCAGCCGGGCGGCCGCGTTCCAGCAGACGTGTGATCTGCTGATAAATCAGTTTGTGTTCGCTGCGGTAGAAGTCAACTTCAGTCAGCAAATCGGTAATGCGGTCCAGCGCTTCGTTATCAAGCAGCAAACCACCCAGCACCGATTGTTCGGCTTCGATGGAGTGCGGCGGCACGCGCAATTGGGCAATGGCCGGGTCAATCGACTTGGCCTGATTGGCAAAATTACCTTTGCGGGGCGAACGGGAAAATTCTGAACTCATACGCGTAATGATACCGGCAAAAAGTAAAAAGCCCGGCACAAGGCCGGGCTTTCTTAATCCGGTGAAACCGAATTATTGGGCAGCTGCCACGTTCACGACGATGCCAACTACGACATCGGTGTGCAGACCAACTTCCAGCGGGAATTCGCCGATGGTCTTGAGTGGGCCGGTCGGCATGCGAACGTCCGACTTTTCAACTTTGAAGCCCTTAGCAGCCAGTGCGTCAGCGATGTCAAAGTTAACAACCGAACCGAACAGACGGCCATCAACGCCAGCCTTACGGGCGATTTCAACAACCAGACCGTTCAGCTTTTCGCCAACGGCTTGAGCAGCAGCCAGCTTTTCAGCGGCCAGCTTTTCAAGCTCAGCACGACGCTCGGCAAACTCTGCCAGAGCAGCAGTGGTTGCACGCTTTGCTTTGCCGTTAGGGATCAGGAAGTTACGAGCGTAACCGTCTTTAACTTTAACGACATCACCCAGGTTGCCCAGGTTAACGACTTTTTCGAGAAGAATAATTTGCATCGCGATTACCCGTTGTGGTTGTCAGTGAAAGGCAGCAGAGCCAGGAAGCGAGCACGCTTGATGGCAACGCCGAGTTGACGCTGGTAGCCAGCCTTGGTACCGGTCAGACGAGCCGGCATGATCTTGGCGTTTTCAGCGATGTAGTCTTTCAGAATGTCGACATCTTTGTAGTCAATCTGTTCAACTTTTTCTGCCGAGAAGCGGCAGAACTTACGGCGCTTGAAGAGACCGCCGCCGCGATTACGCTTGTTGCGGTCGTCTTTCTTCTTGGTGTTGTTAGTACGTCCAGTCATAATGGATTCCTTCGAGGAAATTTACGTTTCTTGAAATTCAATGGATTCGAGATGCAGGATCAGTTGGCGACTTTTGAGACTCTTGGTAGCGAGGAAGCCTGTGGCCGTTAGGCTGGTTCCGGTCTGTGCTGCAGCAAGCTGATGAGCTAGGTTGCCGAGCGCTTTGACTGAAACTTCACAGGTGACCTGACGCTTGAGTCCGGCTTCTTGCTGTTCCGAGTGGTGCCCTAGCGTTGCTTCCGTTACCGGAATGCCTGCCGGTGTGTACCGGATTGGCTGGACGCTGAGGATTTGCCCGGAGAGCTGAACCCGATTAATCGTCAATCGTTCTGTTTCGTCGATTCAGCGATTAGGAAGCGGCAGCTTCGGTCGTAACCGGCTTGGCCTTCTCTTCCTTCATCATCGGCGAAGGCTCGGTGATGGCGTGCTTCTGCTTCATCGTCAGGTGACGCAGAACGGCATCATTGAACTTGAAGGCGTGCTCGAGTTCGGCCAGGGTTTCACCGTTACATTCGATGTTCATCAGAACGTAGTGGGCTTTGTGAACCTTGTTGATCGGGTAAGCCATTTGACGACGGCCCCAATCTTCCAGGCGGTGAATGACACCATTCTGGCCAGTGATCAGCGTTTTGTAACGCTCTACCATCGCCGGCACCTGCTCGGACTGATCCGGGTGGACGATGAATACGATTTCGTAATGACGCATGTAGTCTCCTTTTGGCTAATACCCCCCGCCATGCGAATTTGCGGTGGGGCAAGGTGGAAAACCCGAGATTCTATAACAGAATCAAGGTTAAAGCCAGTCTGATGCGCTCACCTCGCCGCCCTGGAGTGCTTTTTGTACGGCATCCCGGTTCAAACCGGGCGCAAAGTCTTCGATAAAGTCATATTCAAATCGACGGAGCAGCGTGCCGCGCCTTATGCCGACATGGGTAGTATTGGCCGGGAACAGGTGCCGCGCCGTAATCAGCTGCAAGCCAGCAGCCGGATCACGCAAGGGGTCAAAAGCATGTTCGGCGATGATGCCGGCCCCCATACCAACGCCGACATAGGTTTTAACCACGTCGGCATCCAGCGCATCCAGCACAATCCGGGGGGACAGGCCATGCCGCTCGAAGGCTGCATCGACGCCAATACGCCCGGCAACGCCGCGCACATAGGTAATGAGTGGATAACTGGCTAACTCAGCGAGGCTGATTTGGCCAGCCTGCTTAAGAAGTGGGTGCCCTTTCTGAACCACAATGGCGTGATGCCACTGCCGGCACGGCAAGGCTACGATGCCCGGCACATCCTTCAGCGATTCGGTGGCAATGGCCAGATCGACATCCCCGCGCATCAGCCATTCGGCAAATTGATCCGGCATGCCTTGATGGAGCGTCAGTGTGACGTCTGGATAACGTAACCGGAAATGAGAAATGGCCTCTGGCAAAGCATAACGGGCCTGGGTGTGGGTGGTAGCAATCACCAAGGCGCCATGCTGGCCGTGGGTGTAGTCATCTACATAGCGTTTCAGATTCTGGGCTTCGGCCAGAATTCGCCGGGCATGGGCCAAAACCTGTGCGCCAGCCTCGGTAACCCCGGTCAAGCGCTTGCCCACGCGTTCGAAAATAATAATGCCCAGATCCGTTTCCAGCTGTTTGATCTGCTTGGAAACGCCCGGCTGGGAGGTATAAAGCGCCTCGGCAGCCTCTGAGACATTGAAGCCACGCTGGGCGACTTCGACCAGATAACGAAGTTGCTGAAGGGTCATAACGGGCGATCCTCCTTAATTACTAAAAGTTATAGCATTCTAACCATATATTCTTTTACGTTGGGTTG
>CAZCGW010000044.1:0-8480 GCA_964498255.1 uncultured Dechloromonas sp. | reverse complement strand
AAGCCTTCAACTGGAACTATGGTGTCTACCTGGCATCGACGCTGGGTTCGGAAACGACTGCCGCTGCTTTTGGTGCGCAAGGCGTTGTTCGCCGCGACCCATTTGCCATGCTGCCGTTCTGCGGCTACAACATGGGCGACTACTTCCGTCACTGGTTGAAGATGGGTAAATCTGTCGATAACCCACCGGGCATTTTCTGCGTCAACTGGTTCCGTGTTGACGAAGATGGCAAATTCATGTGGCCAGGCTTTGGTGACAACATGCGTGTCCTGAAGTGGATCGTTGATCGTGTTAAGGGTCGCGTTAACGCCAAGGAAACTGCTCTGGGCTGGACGCCAAACTACGAAGACATCGACTGGACTGGTCTGGACATGACCCGTGAGGACTTCAACAAGCTCACCAAACTGGACGCAGCAGGTTGGGAGAAGGAACTCGAGTCGCACAAAGAATGGTTCGATAAACTGGCTGACCGTCTGCCACAGGAGCTTGAGTTGATTCGCCAGCTCAGCACACTGTCGATGGCTGAAGCCAACAAACAAGTTGCCTAAGCTTAGGCTGCTCTGAGACAAAGGCCACCTACGGGTGGCTTTTGTTTTAGTCTGCCCCATACCGCCATGCGATCCATTAAAGCATTCCTGACGCCCCTGTTATCAGTGAGCATCATGGTCATTGCTATCGGTGGACAGACAGCATGGGCACAGACCTCCGGATCGCTTCCCAGGCTAACACCCGAGGAACTGCTACCCACAAAATCGGACGTTACTACAGCGACCACCCTATTCGGCGATTGGGGTGGTTTACGACCACTACTAGACAGCTATGGGGTCAGCTTTACACTGAATCAGACGAGTGACTACCTGGGTAATACTCGCGGCGGGATCAAACAAGGCTTTGTCTACGACGGCCTGCTCGACCTCGAGCTAGACATCGACCTCAACAAGGCTATGGGCTGGCGCGGCGGAAAAATTCACCTCACCGGTTACGGTATTCAGGGGCAGGATCTTTCCACGCAGAACATCGGCAACCTGATGACCGTCAGCAATGTCGAGTCACAACCCTCCCTGGCAAAAATTGGCGAGTTCTGGCTAGAGCAGCGATTAATGGATAACCGGCTTCGCTTACGCGGTGGCTTGCTCGAAGCCGACCGCTATTACATGATGAGCCCCACTGCGACCGTATTCGTTAATTCCACTTTTGGCTTCCCGGATAGCTGGGAAGCCAATATGCCCGGTGGCGGCCCGGGTTTCCCCAACGCGGCGCCAGGGGGTCTTGCCAGCTTTGATTTCAACGATGACTGGAAACTCACTGCTTCCGTCATGAACGGCTCACCAGTGGGGCCCTCAACCTCCTCAACCTCCTACGGCACTGATTTTCCAGTGGGTGATGGCGTGCTCTCATGGGCAGAAGCGGCCTACACACCCGAGCTTCGGCTTGGCGATACAACATTGCCCGGCAACTACAAACTGGGCGGCTGGTATAACTCTGCGATCGTCGACAACGTCACACAATCCAGCAGCGGCCGCACTTTCGCCAACCCGATCAACACCAGTTACCGTGGGCAATATGCCATTTACGGCCTAGTGGATCAAACGATCTGGCGCGAGGCCGGTACTGAAACCCAAGGGCTCAGCGCATTCACCCGAGTCACATACAACCCTCAAACAGATCGCAATCTGGTGACCTGGTATTTTGATGCGGGGCTTGCCTATGTCGGTCTTTTTGGTGGTCGACCTCAAGATATCCTCGGCCTGGGCTTTGGCTGGGCCAAGTTCACACCCTACCTGAACGGGCCCATCTCGGCTCAGAACAGCACAAACGGCACGCAAACGCCGTTAGTCAAACCGGAAAGCCTGATTGAGCTGACCTACCAGGCCCCCATCAACCCCTGGTTGACGCTGCAGCCATTTCTTCAATACGCCGCAAACCCGGGAGGCAGAGCACCAATGCCTAACAACCCTAACCAGACCATCCCGAACGCAACGATTGTCGGCCTGCGCGCCAACGTGGCCTTCTAATCGATCCTTTAATACACCACTTCAATCGTTGGGCAGACACCATCTACTCGAGTCCAATCAAAATACGGGCCCGGATCGGTCTTACGTACCGGTGCAATGTAAGCATGACTCGTAATGGCCTTGATTGGCCAGCGCTCAACCAAGGACTTCAACAATTCCTGCAGCCTTGCATACTGAGCATCTTCAAAGGGCGTATCGTCATCTCCCTCTAGTTCGATACCAATCGAAAAATCGTTGCAACGCTCTCGACCCTGCCAATTCGACACACCGGCATGCCACGCCCGCAACGCAACGGGAACAAATTGCACCAATTCGCCATCCCGCCGGATAAAAAAGTGCGAGGACACTTTCAAATCAGCAATCTGCGCATAGTAAGGATGTGCCGCAGGATCCAACTGATTCGTGAACAGTTGTTCCACCCCTAATCCACCATATATTCCGGGAGGCAAGCTGATCGAGTGAATGACAATCAAGTCTATCGGGACGGGATTCGGACGAACATCAAAATTCGGGGATGCAACCACCCGCGCACCCGGATGCCATTCAGAAAATGATTTTAAGTTCATAAGACGATGATAACGAATGACGCGGTAATTTTGTGCATTGACGCCTTGTGAGTCCCGGAAATTCAAAGTTTGTATAATTGACGCTCCGCAATAACAACCTGCCCGCTCTTACCATCATGCGCAAACTCATTCTAGCTCTCGGCACACTCGCCGCCTTATTGTCGCTTAACGGCTGCCAGACGACCAATAGTGCCGGGCAACCGCTTACGCCCCAACAGGTGGTTGAAAAACGGGAAGCCATTCTCAAAATGTCGCGCACGGGTCTAGATGACTTGATTCGCCAAAACCCGAAGGCATCTGAAGAAATTCGTAAAAGCGCCGGTTATGCCGTCTTTAACGCGACGAATGTCAATATCGTGCTGGTTGTCCTGTCTAATGGCGATGGCGCACTCTTCCAACCCGGCAAAAAGCCTTTTTTCATGATGGAACGTAAAGCCGGCGAAGGTGCTGGCGCAGGTTTCCAGAAGCAGTATCAGATCATCATCTTCAAGAATGAAGATGCCATCACACAGTTCACTGCCGCCAAGGGCATTGGTGGTGACGTTAACGCCAACATCTCGGCCGGCTCGGGTGGTATGCAGCGTTCTTTTAATCCGAACGTCAGCACTTACCTGGTTGGCGAATCGGGCTACGACCTGCAAGCCAACTGGGGTGGCTCGCTGTACACGCCAAACGATACCTTAAACAATCCGAATATTCAGGGTGGCTACTAAGCCCGTTCAGACATCATCGCCATCCCCATCGTCAGCCGCCTCGATCGAATCAGGCGGCTGCATCGGGGAGGCATGCACATTGTAGCTATCACGCAGGACACAATTACGCACAAAATCGATTGAGCTGCGCAGCGTGTAGTAATCGCTGGCCACGGATTTTGGCACTTTCATACCCAATGCATCACGCTCCATGGCATCCAGCTGTGTGAGATAAGTCATCTTTTGCCCCGGATCATAGGCGCTAACCAACGACTGCTCAAAGAATTTCAAAGCACCGTACATACGGTTGATTTTGCCCCGCACCCGATTCTTGTGATAGTTGGGCATTGAGCGAATAACCGGATACGCCACGGCAAAGAACGGCAGCAAAGTAACAACCAAGCGCCGAATAAACTCGGCCAGCCAGAAAGGCAGCACCTCCATCAGCAGTGGCGTTCCTTTCTCATAGAAGATTTCTGCCTCTTTGCTGCGATGTTGGGTGCTATCCATGAATACCGGGAACTGCCCCTCATTAGAGAAAAAGCTTTCTCTACCATTGATGTCTTTAGCTGCCATCAGGAATAGGGTCTGAATCGCCGGATGGAGTCTTTCGTCAATCAAGATCTCCGTAGTGGTTGCGATCAGTTGCGCCGGCTTGTCCGGACGATTTGTAATCAGATTCAGTGCGCCCTCGGGAATCAACACCCTTTCGATTGCCGGAACCATACGCGCATAGGCCTCGGCACGCTCGAATTCTGACAACTGAAAATCCGGAATCTTCAGCAAATTCTGTACATTCGGAGATTCATAGGTATCAACAATACACATGGAATCCAGCTTCCCTGCGCGAATCATCTCAATGGCCTGCACATCGGGATATTGCTTAAACTGAGAGCGATCCCCATCAAAACCATTCAACTCCAGAAACTTTTCCGTAAGCAGATGAGTGCCACTTTGAGGTGTGCCGATATTAACGCGACTGTCCAGAATCAGATGCTCTCGTTCAAGCATTGAAAGCGGCTTGGAACTTTTATAGAAGCACCATAAAGGCTGATAGTTAATACTGCCCAGCGTCTGAATTCCTTTTGCATGGGGCGGCATGGCTCCGGCCATGACCAAACCCGCCATCACCTTATCCTCTGGATCCTGTAAACGGTGTCCGTTTTCCACAGAACCTTCCGTAGGTACCAAGTGCAGAGTGATGCCCCGCGAAGCAAAATAAGTAGCGTACTTTTTGCCGAGCATTTCGTTCGAACTACCAGCCGGCCCCGTTGCCATCCATACTTGGCGAGGCGGCGCCGGATCGGCAACCCATAGCGCAATCACCAGAATCACGAATAAAACTGTCAGCGCTGGCCACGTTTCCTGTAAAAAGGACTTCAGGTCCTTCCAGCTGTCCATCACCGTCTCGCGGATGGCGATGATCTGGTCCTGCAGATCCTCACGAACAGTGCCCATACAGTTTCCTAAACCCGACTAATTTATGCGTAAACCGAAGACTAACGGATAATCCTATTTTCGCCCAACCTTTAATGCCCAGAATGTCTCCATCCCACGCACCATCTGATACTGCACCACGCAATCCACATACACGCGTCGCAGTTGCTGCCTGTTTTGGCACGTTTCTGGAATGGTACGACTTCCTCACATTTGCCGCCCTGGCTGTCTGGTTTGGGCCGCTCTTTTTCCCGCCAGAAAACCCGACCGCAGCCCTGCTGGCTAGCCTAGCCACATTTGGTGCCGGCATGGTGGTCAGGCCGATTGGTGCCGCGCTATTTGGCTCACTGGGTGATCGCATCGGGCGGCGCAAAGTCTTCATGATCACGATCCTACTCATGGGTGGCGCCACCCTTGCAGTGGGTCTTTTGCCCACCTACGCCCAGGCAGGGATCTGGGCTCCCGCGCTATTACTCACACTACGGCTGCTCCAGGGCTTATCAGCCGGCGGTGAGATTGGTGGCAGTGCCGTTTACCTCACTGAACATGCCCCCGTGCGCAACCGGGGGCTCTACACCAGCGTGCTACAACTCATGGGACCGCTGGGCATTCTCGCGTCTACGCTGCAAATTGCATTCCTGCAGCAAACCCTAAGCAGCGAAGAGTTTCTGGCCTGGGGTTGGCGCGTGCCTTTCTGGGTATCGCTACTCCTGCTGATCATTTCACTCAAAGCACGCATGGCTCTGCATGAAACACCCATTTTTCACGCCCTTCAGGCTCAGGCTGCACTAGCCAAGACCCCCCTGCGCGATTGCTTTCGAGATCGGCAGACGCTCGCTCGTATGGGCATTCTCTTTCTCTGCGTATCCGCTGGCGGCGCCGTGCTGTTTTTTTCCGCGCAGGTTTACAGCGGCGTCTTCCTGAAAACAGTTGCTGGTTTCGATGGTGCGCACAGCAGCATGCTCGTCGCTATTGGTACCGCCACCCTTTTCCCTCTGACTCTATTAGCCGGTTATCTTTCTGATCGCATTGGACGACGCAAAGTCGTTCTGGCGGGGCTACTACTGGGCGCCCTCTGCATTCAACCCGTTTTTAGCGGCTGGCTTGCCGCATCTTCACTACATAACAACCTACAGGCCGGCCTGCTCATGATATTGATGACACTACCTCTGGCATTGGTCACCGGTCCGCAAACGGCGTTACTGGCAGAGCTCTTCCCCGCCCGCACCCGTTACAGCGCCGCCGCCCTACCGCACAATCTCTCTGCCGGTTGGGTTGGTGGTTTACTCCCTTTTGTCGTGACTCTAATCAACGACACAACAGGCAGCGCGCTCGCCGGCCTCTGGTACCCAACCTGCCTGCTAACAGTTGCGTTCCTGGTCGGATTGAAATATCTGCCCGAGACCCGTGGCGTAGATCTCAGCAAATAGCCCTAACCCCAGCGGCGCACTCTGCCCGTATCGATATGCACAAACTGTTCAGACGGGTAATAGCCAACGCCACCCGCCTCCAGCGAAATGGCAGCATCCCGCAACTCGGCTAAAGGCACACCCGGCAATCTCACATCTATCGCCTTGCCTTCCATGTGCAGACTGCGTTTAGCCACACCGCCACCACGCGAATTTCTCAAGTGACTATTGGTCTCCGGACAGCGGTATCCGGAAATCACCTCAAAGGCCGGCAATGAATTGCCGCCCAGAGCATGGCGAACCTGGTGTAGCAAATCGAAAAGTTGCGGATCCATTTGCCCCACCGTGCCGGAGTAGTGATCACGCAGAAATCGATTCAGTGTTTTTAACGCATCTGGCACGTACTGATCATTAACGGCATAGGTCAAATCAATCCGCTCCCGCGTATGCGTATGGTTAAAAGCCAGCACGCGCTGCTCACCAGCCGCAACCAGCGTAGCCGTGGCGGATTGGACGGACTTCTGTGGATAAGCAGCGTACGCGGCGCCGGCTAGCGGCAGGGCGACGCCACCCGCCGTTAACCTAAAGGCCTTGTGCAGAAACTGCCGCCGATCATGTTTTGTATGTTTCATCTTTTAATTCTAGCCCACTTACAAAGAATTTCCAGAAGAATTAGAGACTTGCGCCTGGAAACGCTGGCTATATTTTTGTAACGCCGCTCTCAGTTGACGATCGTGTCCATAAATATCGTTGTAGAAATAAATGGTGCCGCCACGCTGTTTCACAATCGCCGTAGCATAGGCTATCACCACCATAATCGGCGTTTTGATACGGATCGTCCTGGAGGTACCGCTCTCCATGGCTTCACGAATTTTTTCAGGCGTCCATTCCGGCTCGTCCTTCAACACAAACTTGGCGAGATCCACCGGTGCTTCCACTCGAATACATCCATGACTGAAATCACGGCGGTCGCGCTGAAACAGCCCCACTGACGGCGTGTGGTGCATGTAGATATTGTCATTGTTCGGGAAAATGAACTTGATATCGCCCAAAGCATTCTGCGCACCCGGACGCTGACGAATACGTGACTGACCGTTCTGCAATGCGGCTAATTGGGCATCATCAAGATGCGTCACCACTTCTCCGAAACGCGTCACAATTTCGAAGCCCTGACGGTCAAAGTATCCCGGATCTCGGCGTAACTTCGGCACCGTTTCAGCTCGGGTAATGGAGGGTGGCACATTCCAATAGGGGCTGAACTCAATCGCACGCATTTGCTCATTAAACATGGGCGTCTGGGTGTTGAGCGATTTACCCACAATCACATTCATCTTGAGCGGAATCTGCACCTGATCACCGTTAATCTCGATCCCCCGCAGTTCAAGCTCTGGCAAATTAACGACCAACAATCGCTTGTCCACCATCAATGGCGTCCAGCGCAAGCGCTCCATGGTGAGTGCAATTTGCTCAACACGTGCTGCCGGTTTCACATTCAATTGCTCGAAGGTCGTCTTTCCGATGACCCCATCTGGGGTTAAGCCATGGCGTTTCTGAAAAAGCTTGACCCCATCCACCAGAGTCCCCTGATAGCGCTCCGGCGCCACAAAACCTGCAGGCAAATCACCTAAAGAGATTAAACGTGCCGCCAACACACTTACCCCTGCATAAGCGGCACCGGGTTCCAGCTTTTGCGCAGTCATGGGCGGCAAATTCCCGGACCAGGCCGGATTACCCTCTAACCCCCGATAAGTTGCTACCCATGGACGCAACGCCTTATACAAAGGAAAAGAAGGCTCCGCCTCTTTAATGGCGATATTTAAATCATTAGCAGACACCGCCCGATTTAACGTTGCGTCCAAATCAAGGTTTCTTGGTGGCACATCAAACTTGGCATAAACTGTACGCGGATCAACGCGGCCATAGTGCAGATCATGCAAATACCGCAGCATGGCGTGGGTAAGGCTGCTATTCAACTCTGATTGTCTGGTTGTAGAAAGCGCGGGACCCTTATTCGTCGCTGCGATCTCTTTTGACAATCCGGCTGCATCATAATCAGACGGATTCAAACCTTCATCGCCTGCTTGCTCGAGAATCTTTACCGCAGACTTCGCCAGTGTTGTAGGCTTGCCCTGCACAATCCATGCAATCGGCTGTTCTGCCGCGGCCACTGGCAATGCGGTTAAAACACTCACGACACATGCAACAACAGTGGTTACTGGACGCCAAATTGCCATGGATATTCTCCAAATAGTATTTGGAATCATTGTGCCGTATTTCATGTCATACGGGTATTTTGTTGTCCTGCACAAATAATTCTTGACAGGGTGTTTTGTGGGGCTATAATTCGTTATGTTGCACCGC
>CAZCGW010000043.1:0-9321 GCA_964498255.1 uncultured Dechloromonas sp. | reverse complement strand
GCATGAACGACACGATCTGGCTGGCGATTGCCCTGATGCTCGTATTTGAGGGTATGCTCCCATTCATTTCGCCGCGCATGTGGCGTGAAACCTTTGAACGCATGCTTCAGCTGCGTGATGGTCAGATCCGCTTTCTGGGTCTGACAGCCATGCTTGCCGGTGTGCTCATTCTTACTGTACTGCGTCAAACATCATGATGAAGTGGTTGTTGCCCGAATCCGTTGCCGATGCGTTGCCCGATGAGGCCGCTCGACTTGAAATACTGCGCCGTCGTCTGCTGGATCTGTACCAGGGACATGGCTATGAGCTGGTGCAACCACCGCTGATCGAGTATCTGGATTCGCTATTAACCGGCGCTGGCCGCGAGCTCGACCTGCGCACCTTCAAACTGGTTGATCAGGGCTCGGGTCGTACGCTGGGCGTACGTGCCGATATGACGGCCCAGGTGGCACGAATCGACGCTCATTTGCTCAATCGTCCCGGTGTCGTCCGCCTTTGCTATTGCCACAGCGTGTTACACGCGCAGCCAGCAGATATGCAGGCCAGCCGTGAGCCATTCCAGCTGGGCGCCGAGATCTATGGGTACGCGGATCTGCCAGCTGATCTGGAAATCGTTCGTCTGGCTGCGGCAACCTTGCAGGCGGCAGGTGCGCCGGCAGCCCGGATTGATCTGGGTCATATGGGCATCTTCCGCACACTGATGACGCTGGCAGGGGTTTCAGGCGAAGGCGAAGAGCACTTCTTCAAATTGCTACAGCGCAAGGATATTCCGGCGCTGGATAGCGAAACAATCAATTGGCGTCCGGAATTGCGCACGGCTATGCTGGCGCTACCACGCCTGTATGGCGACCGCACCGTGTTGGATAAGGCGCGTGATGCATTGCCTAAGGTGCCCGCCATTCACAAGGCGCTGGATGACCTGGAAGCGATTATCAATCAGGCAGCTGATTTGCCCTTGTACGTGGATCTCTCGGATCTGCGTGGGTATCATTACCACAGCGGTATGGTCTTCGCGGGTTACTGCGAGGGTCATAGCGCAGCCATGGTGCTGGGCGGCCGTTATGATGGCGTAGGGGCTGCTTTTGGTCGTGCGCGACCAGCCACCGGGTTCTCGTTAGACATTCGCGAATTGTGTCGTTTGTCTGCATTGCCCGTCGTGCAGGCAGCGGTTTTCGCGCCCGCCTTGGCCGCTGATGCTACTGCAGAAGCGTGCGAGAAGCGTGCCCAAGCCATCAAGGTTTTGCGTGATCGTGGTGAGCGTGTCATCGACGCGCTACCGGGTGAAGTGCAAGCGCCGGCCATCGCAACCGGCGAAGTGATTTACAGCGGTGGGGTTTGTGATCGAATCCTGGTGCAGATGCAGGGTAAGTGGGTCGTTCAGGCTTGCTGAGCCCGGCGCTTTTTTTGATTCAACTTTCTTAGAACAGACGTTACGTATGGCTAAAAATATCGTAGTAGTGGGTACCCAGTGGGGCGACGAAGGCAAAGGCAAGATCGTCGACTGGCTAACAGATAACGCTGGTGGTGTTGTCCGCTTTCAGGGCGGCCATAATGCTGGCCATACGCTCGTCATCGGTGAAAAAGAATACAAGCTGAACCTCGTGCCTTCGGGCATCGTGCGTGATGGCGTCCATTGCTACATCGGTAATGGTGTGGTGCTGGATGTGCATCACCTGCTGAGCGAAATCGCCACCCTGGAAGCCGATGGCCTCAAGGTGCGTGGTCGTGTCACCATTAGCCCGGGTTGCCCGGTAATTCTGCCGTACCACTCGGCGCTGGATCGTGCACGTGAAGCCAAGCGCTGCAGCGACACCAAGATTGGTACGACCGGCAAAGGCATTGGCCCGACCTACGAAGACAAAGTGGCGCGTCGTGCGCTACGTGTTTACGACCTGTTCCATCCGGAAACATTGTCGGCCAAGCTCAAGGAAGTGCTGGAATACCATAACTTCGTGCTGACCCAGTACCTGGGTGCTGAGCCACTGGATCACGCCACAATTCTGGCTCAGGCACTGGCTGATGCCGAGCAGATCAAGCCAATGGTCGGCGATGTATCGGCAGCGCTCTATGCTGCCAATAAAGCCGGTCAGAACCTGCTGTTCGAAGGCGCACAGGGCACGCTCCTAGATATCGATCACGGTACCTATCCATTTGTAACGTCATCCAACTGTGTGGCTGGCCAGGCATCGGCGGGTACGGGTGTGGGTCCGAGCATGCTGCATTACATCCTCGGTATCACCAAGGCCTATACAACGCGTGTGGGCGGCGGCCCGTTCCCGACAGAACTGGACATCGACACCGAAGGTGCACCGGGTTATCAGATGTCTACCGTCGGTCGCGAGTTCGGTACCGTTACCGGTCGTAAGCGCCGTTGTGGCTGGTACGACGCAGCCGCTATGCGTCGCTCGGCCATGATCAATGGTCTCACAGGCCTGTGCATCACCAAGCTCGACGTGCTGGATGGCATTGAAGAACTGAAGATCTGCACCGGCTACAAGCTCGACGGCAAAATGCTGGATCTGCTGCCGCTGGGCGCGGATGACGTGGCGCGTTGTGAGCCGATCTACGAAAGCATGCCGGGTTGGTCTGAAACCACCTTTGGCGTAAAACGCTGGGAAGATCTGCCGCAGGCGGCACGTGATTACCTGCTGCGACTCGAGCAGGTAACAGGTGTTCCGGTAGCAATTGTCTCTACCGGCCCTGAACGGGATGAAACGATTGTTCGTGTTCACCCCTTCGCCTGATCTGCAAAATTTGAGCCCGCGTCAGCGGGCTCAATACTTTAGAGCCGTCCTATTGTCTTTAAAGGATCTGGCTCAATATGGGGCTCATGTGATGAAATGGGCCGGCCACATAAAGATGATAAAGTGCCCAAAAACAAAAAACCCGCACAAGGCGGGTTCAATGTTATTCGTTGGTGCCCAGGAGAGGACTCGAACCTCCACGGAGTTACCCGCTAGTACCTGAAACTAGTGCGTCTACCAATTCCGCCACCTGGGCAGGTGCGAAGAAACAGAATTATAGAAGAAAGAATGAAAATGTCAAAGAATTCCAACCGAGTCGCCAAAATACGTCGGCTCGATCCGTTTTACGAACGGGAAAAAGAGAAGTACGAAAACCCGCTGCCATCACGTGAATACATGATGCAAACGCTGGAAGCGGCGGCCTGTCCGATGAGCGAATCGGCTCTGGCGGCCAAACTGGCCATTAATGATGATGAGCAAATTGCTTTTGAACGTCGTATTCGCGCCATGGAGCGTGAAGGCCAACTCATGCGTAATCGCAAGGGTGCGCTCATCCTGCCGAATAAGGCTGATCTAATTGCCTGTCGTATCGAAGGTCACCCGGATGGCTTTGGCTTTGCCCGTCCAGAAACATCGATTGGTCGCGATAAAAGCGCAGATATCTTTCTGGATAACCGCCAGATGGAAAAAGCGCTGCATGGCGACCGTGTGCTCGTACGCGTTACCGGGACTGATCGTCGTGGTCGCCCGGAAGGCAGCATTGTCGAAGTGACCGAACGCGCCAACACCGAAGTCGTTGGTCGGGTGTTCGATGAATACGGTGTGCGTTATGTGGTGCCAGAAGACCGCCGCTTGCATACACGCATTGTTCTGGCAGGGGAAACGCCCGCGGCAGGACGCTCCCGCCGCCCGCGTAAAGCCGATGCCAATACACCGGTGGTAAACCCGGGGCAGGTGGTCGTTGCAGAAATTCTTGAGCAGCCCGGTAAGCGCACGCTACCCGTGGGGCGCATCAAGGAAGTGCTTGGTAACTATGCAGACCCCGGCATGGAAATTGAGATCGCGCTGCGCAAACACGATCTGCCCTTCGAGTTCCCTAAAGCAGTTATTGATGAAGCCGCCAAGCTACCGGAAGAAGTGGTAGTTGAACGTGATCTCGGTAAGCGTGAAGATCTACGTGATCTGCCTTTGGTTACCATTGATGGTGAAACGGCCAAAGACTTTGATGATGCGGTCTTTGCCGAAGCCTTGCCTAAGGGTAAAGGCTGGCGTCTGGTGGTGGCCATTGCCGATGTGTCGCATTACGTGCGCCCGGGCTCTGCACTCGATACAGAAGCGACAGCGCGCGGCAACTCGGTGTATTTCCCGCGCCGTGTTATCCCCATGTTGCCGGAAAAACTATCCAATGGTTTGTGCTCTTTGAATCCGGATGTCGATCGTCTGGCCATGGTGTGCGATGCGCAGATTGATGCCAGCGGTGAAGTGACTAAATACCGTTTTTATCCTGCCGTATTCCGTTCACGCGCACGCCTAACCTATAACCAGGTCTGGAGCTGGTTATCTGGAGAGGCGCAACCTGCAACAGTCGTGCATCAAGCTGTGCAGCCTCAGTTGCATACCCTCTATGCCTTGTTTAAAACGCTGCATGCCGCTCGTTTCAAACGCGGTGCTATTGATTTTGATACCGTTGAAACGCAAATGCGCTTTAACGACCAGGGCAAGATAGAAGCGATTGTGCCGGTCATCCGGAATGATGCTCATCGACTCATTGAAGAATGCATGCTCGCCGCGAACGTTTGCGCCGCGGATTTCCTTGAAAAGAAAAAGCAGCCAGGGTTGTTCCGTATTCATGGCACGCCGGCGCCAGCCAAGCTTGAAGCCCTGCGTGACTTCATGAAGGAATTTGGACTGGGTCTTGAAGGCGGCGATTCGCCGACAGGTAAAGACTACGGCAAACTGCTTGATCAGATCCGTGAGCGTCCGGACTTCTCGCTGCTGCAAACGATCCTGCTGCGCTCCATGCAACAGGCCATCTATAGCCCGGACAATATCGGCCACTTTGGTTTGGCCTACGAGTACTACACGCACTTCACATCACCGATTCGTCGTTATCCAGACTTGCTCGTGCACCGGGCCATTAAAGCCGCTCTCAAGTACGAGAAGGCGCCGCTCCCTGCCAATGAAGCCGCCTGGGAAGAAATTGGGTTGCACTGCTCAGCCACCGAGCGCCGTGCCGATGAGGCTACACGCGATGTCGAAGCCTGGCTCAAGTGCTATTACATGCAGGATCGGATTGGCGAAGTTTTTGATGGCACCATCTCCGGTGTCACCGCCTTTGGTGCTTTCGTCACGCTGGATCAGGTGTATGTCGAAGGCCTGGTACATATCTCTGAATTGGGCACCGACTATTTCCACCACGACCCGATCCGCCACTGCCTGATCGGTGAACGTACCAAGCAGCAATATCGTGTGGGAGATCGTTTGCGTGTCAAACTGGTGCGCGCAGATCTGGAAAGCAACCGTATCGATTTTGTGCCGGCAACGGCGCTAGACGAGGCCGTGCAGCCTACAGAGGCAACCCGTAGCGATCGCGATGCGCTTGCTCAGGAACGAAGCCGTAAAACCGGGCGCCCGGTTGCCGTAGAACGACACCTGCTGGATATGGAATTGGACAAAGCGCAGTCGAGCCCCCGTAAAAAAGGCGCGCCCACAGGAGCGTCAGGCACACCAGCCGGCAAGTCCCGACAGCTGGGGCGTCATGGTTCTGGCGGTAAACAAACCGGTGGCAAACCTCATGATACTGCCGGTAAACCTGCCAAAAAAACTGCGGCCAAGACAAAATCTAACCCTAAAGCAAAGCCATCTGCGGCAACTGCCGTAAAATCACGCGGTGCGCCAAAACCGGCAAGCAAATCCACCCCCAAAGCAGCTGCTAAACCCGCGGCAAAAGTGGTTTCGGCAAAGACTAAGACGACGAATGCAAAACCGGCCGCCAAGCCCAAAGCAAAGGCCAAACCGGCTTCCAGTAACCGTAGTAAACGAGCAACCTCATGAGTAGCAATACCCGTTTGATTCATGGCTTTCATCCCATCATGGCGCGTTTGCGTCACGACCCGGAAAGCGTTAAAGAAATTTATCTAGATAACAACCGGCAGGATCGTCGCGTTAAAGATTTGTTGCGCCTTGCCGAGCAGATCGGTGCGCGTGTTGTTACCGTAGAAAACCCGCGTATTGAAGGCATGGCACCCAATGCACGACATCAAGGTGTTGTTGCCCGGGTGGATGCCCGCCAGAAAGCCATTCATCTCGATGATGTGCTCGATACGCTGGAAGAGCCGCCGTTTTTGTTGGTGCTCGATGGCATTACAGATCCACGCAATCTGGGGGCCTGCCTACGCGTGGCCGATGCCGCCGGTGTGCATGCAGTCATTGCACCGAAAGATCGTGCCGTAGGACTCACAGACGTGGCCATGAAGGCGGCTTCGGGTGCTGCAGAGACCGTGCCGTACATCATGGTCACTAACCTGGCGCGGACCCTGCGCGAACTCAAAGAGCGCGACATCTGGGTCGTGGGTACTGCGGGCGAAGCGACCGAAGATCTCTATACGGCGCAGTGGCCCGTAGGTGTGGCCTGGGTGATGGGTGCCGAAGGCGATGGTATGCGTCGCCTAACCCGTGAAACCTGCGACTCCCTGGTCAAGATTCCTATGGCGGGCTCAGTTGAAAGCCTCAATGTTTCGGTAGCGGCAGGGGTCTGTCTATTCGAGGCAGTGCGTCGCCGTCGCGTTTAACGCTTAAGATCAGCGCCCGGCATTGGCCCGGGCGTGGTCGATATCCGCGGCATTTTTTTCATCAGAGTAGGTGCGGGCAGACTTGTTGCCTAAACCCGAGCCGCCGTTCTGGCAAAGCACTTCAACGTTGGCCAGCGGGCGGTCTTTATGCAGCACTTCTACCGCGCAGCGTCCATACACCGATTCAATGGTTGCCAGGACATTGCGCGCGTAATCGCTTTGCAGTTTGCTATCCAGAATCAGGTTGGCCAGTAACACCCCATTCGGTTTAAGCACTTGCCGGGTGTCACTCCAGAACTCCCGGGTGATCAGATGGCTCGGAATATTGTGGTGTGAACTGTATACATCAACCACCACCGCATCAAAACGTTTGTCCGATTGCTTGGCGGCTGCCGTCACAAAGTGGCGCGCATCATCCACAACAAATTGCCCACGAATCGGTTCGTGCAGAAACTGCTGTTCTGCGATGGATTGGATTTTAGGATCGATGTCGACGAAGGTGTAGTGATTCAGCGGTTCCTTGTGGGACAGCGTAAAACCCCCGGCACCTAGCACCAGGATCTCGCTGTCTCTCAGCTTGAGATCGTTGATCAGCGTTTGACGCAGGTAATCAATATAACGGGCGTAGCGGGGTGGCGAATTTTTGTCATTGCCATCGCCAATCAGCGAAGCGGTTGAACTGTTGACCTTGAAGACCCGTATCGGGTCACCCTCGGGTGTTTCGGTGTGGATCACCGAATAATCGGCATAGGCCGTTTCAGTCGCTTCCTGGGGCTCATTCAAAAGCTGCCCGCGCAATAGCGGAACGTTTAAACCAATAATCAACAAAGTCGCGGCAAGAAAGGCGGCCAACACCTGCCAGCGTCGGGAGCGAACATCTGGCGCCACTTGCAACCTTAACGCACCGATCAGTAAAAAGAGGGCACAAAGTGCGACAGCTGCAGAAATCCCCAGCCACTGCATCACCAATACAGAAAGTCCGAGTGAACCTAGAAACGAGCCGAGGGTCGACCAGTAAAGCGCCATGCCGCTGGCCTCACCCGTGCGCTGGGTTTGCATCAGATTGGTGAGTGCCGGTACTGTTTGACCTAGTAACCAGGCCAGTGGGCAGAGAATCCCACCAATCAGCAGCGTATACGCCAGCCACACAGGCTGCACGTGCGTAAAAAGGCCATTGACGAAGGGGGTAGAAAACCCGATGCCTAGCAGCAATGCAGATATCAGGAAGTTGCGTGCAACTACCGGTAGATAACGCGCATTAATTTTGGCACCGGCTGCATAGCCGAGAGCAAGCGCCAGCAGAAAAAACCCGATCGTAGGTGCCGTAACAACAATAGAACTACCGACGTGGGGCACCAGTCGGCGCAACGCAATGATCTCCGCACCGAGGGAGCAAAAGCCCTCGATGAATACAACAACGGGAATCAATAGCGGCGGCATGCCCCTGATGTTACAGGAGCATGCCCGCGCCGACGGTATTGTTCGTGGCTTCGTCAATCAGAATGAATGCGCCGGTGCTACGGTTGTGCTTGTAGCTGTCACAGCAGATCGGCTGGGCCAGACGCAAGTTAATCGTGGCGATGTCATTCATCTGCAGCTGAGAAGGCGCAGCATCCTGAGTCAGCGTATTGATATCTAGGCGGAATGGAATATCGGCAATCTTGGCCTTCACCGTGCGGGTTGTCTGACGCAGCGCATAGGTACGGGCGCGATCCAGCGGTGTTTCAGAAAGCCAGCAGACCATGGCCTGAGCTTCTTTAACAACCTGTGGCGCTGTATCCGGATGCGCAATCATGTCGCCACGCGAGATATCGATTTCATCGGCCAGACGAATAGTCACGGACTGTTCGGCAACGCCTTCGCTCAGGGCAACGCCGCCAAGCTCAACATGGCTCACGGTACTGCGCTGGCCCGAAGGCAGGGCAATCACTTCATCGCCCGGGCGAACCACACCAGAGCTGATACGACCCATGAAACCACGGTAATCGTGGAGCTCAGGATTCGCAGAGTCCTGCGGGCGGCACACCAGCTGTACCGGCATGCGGAACTGTTCGTGGTGTGTCGGAGTTTCGCTGTGGCTATTCGGTGCGGATTCAAGAATCTCCAACAACGTTGGGCCTTCGTACCAGTTCATCGATTCACCACGGTCGACGATCATGTCACCTTCTAGGGCAGACATCGGTACGTAGCGGACTTTTTCGAGACCAATCGTCGCAGCCACTTGCGCAAACTCTTCCTGCAGCTTGGCAAATACCTGCACGTCGTAGTTCACCAGATCCATCTTGTTGATGGCCACTACGATCTGCGGAATGCCCAGCAGTTGGCAGATTTTGGCGTGACGACGCGTCTGGGTCAGAATCCCGCGGCGGGCATCCACCAGAATAATCGCCAGATCCGCCGTCGAAGCTGCCGTCACCATATTGCGGGTGTACTGCTCATGCCCCGGCGCATCCGCGATGATGTATTTGCGGGTACCGGTCGAGAAGTAGCGATAAGCTACATCAATCGTAATGCCCTGTTCGCGTTCGGCTTGCAGGCCATCGGTTAGTAGCGATAAGTCAACGCTGGTCAGGCCACGACGCTCCGAGGTGCGTGCCAGATTGCTTAGTGTGTCCACCAGAATGGTTTTGGTATCAAACAGCAGGCGGCCAATCAGCGTGCTCTTGCCATCATCAACACTGCCGCAGGTGAGAAAGCGCAGCAGGCCGTGATCTTCAATGTGTTGTTGGCCAGTCATTAGAAGTAGCCCTCTTTCTTGCGTTGTTCCATGGCGGCTTCACTGGCCT
>CAZCGW010000042.1:0-10200 GCA_964498255.1 uncultured Dechloromonas sp. | reverse complement strand
AAAACACCTTACCTTATTGGTCAAGTGTTGCACTTCAGACTTGAAACCGCCCGCTATTGAGATCGAATCTTGATATGGATCAAGGAGAATCGACTGACGATCCCATAGAATTTAAGGAATTCTTAAGTTCCGGAGAACCGTTATGACTGCAAAGTTTAGCAAGTCGACTGCGAGAAACATTTTTCTGGGGGGGTCGTTGTTTTTCATACTGGTCTTCCTGGCGATGACCTATGATACCCACCAGAAATGGCCCAAAATTGATAATAGCCAGAATCTGACTGAGTCGGTCGCACGCGGCAAGAAGGTGTGGGAAACCAACAACTGCATTGGTTGCCACACGTTGTTGGGAGAGGGGGCTTATTTCGCACCTGAGCTGGGCAATGTCTATCAGCGCCGTGGCCCTGAATTTATCAAGGTGTGGATGCAAGCTATGCCGACAGGCGCCCCTGGCCGCCGCCAGATGCCTCAATTCAACCTTTCGGACGAGCAGCTGACTGATCTGGTGAATTTCCTGGAGTACAGCTCCAAGATCAACACCAGCAAGTGGCCGCCGAATATTGAAGGCTAACGCGACCTAAATTCTGGAGGTACCTTATATGAAATATCAATCTCAGGCGGTGGCGAAGCCATACTTTATCGCTGCAATCGCCCTTTTTGTTGGCCAGATTCTGTTTGGTCTGATCATGGGCCTACAATATGTGGTCGGCGACTTTCTGTTTCCGGCCATCCCCTTCAATGTGGCACGCATGGTGCACACCAACCTCTTGATCGTCTGGCTGCTGTTTGGGTTTATGGGGGCGGCTTACTATCTCGTGCCGGAAGAAGCTGAAACGGAGCTATACAGTCCCAAACTGGCTTGGGTTATCTTCTGGGTCTTTCTGGTAGCGGGTGCCTTAACCATTGTTGGCTATCTGTCGGTGCCTTACGCCACACTGGCAAAGATTACGGGGAATGATTTACTGCCAACCATGGGACGAGAGTTCCTAGAGCAACCTCTGATTACCAAGATCGGTATTGTGGTTGTTGCGCTGGCTTTCCTCTTCAACATCGGCATGACGATTCTAAAAGGTCGTAAAACATCGATCACTCTGATTCTTCTGACGGGTCTCGTTGGCTTGGCCGTACTTTTTCTGTTCTCATTTTACAACCCTGACAACCTGGTCAAGGACAAGTACTACTGGTGGTGGGTGGTTCACCTCTGGGTGGAAGGTGTCTGGGAACTGATTCTTGCCGCCATTCTGGCCTTTGTGCTGATCAAGATGACTGGGATCGACCGCGAAGTCATCGACAAGTGGATGTATGTGATCATCACCATGGCGCTTGTGACGGGCATTATTGGTACTGGCCACCATTACTTCTGGATCGGTACGCCGGAATATTGGCAGCTGTGGGGAAGCATCTTCTCGGCGCTCGAACCGATTCCTTTCTTCCTGCTGACGCTGTTTGCTTTCAACTTGGTTAACAAGCGTCGCCGCGACCATCCTAACAAGGCGGCCACCTTGTGGGCGCTGGGCACGGGCGTGATGGCGTTCCTGGGTGCCGGGGTGTGGGGCTTCCTGCACACGCTGGCTCCGGTTAACTACTATACGCACGGTACCCAGATCACGGCGGCACACGGCCACATGGCGTTCTATGGTGCTTATGTCATGGTGGTTCTGACCATCATTTCGTATGCCATGCCGATTATGCGCGGTCGTGCCGCCAACTCGGATCGTGCCCAGGTAGTTGAAATGTGGTCGTTCTGGCTGATGACTGTTTCGATGGTCTTCATCACGCTATTCCTCACCGGTGCCGGCATTCTGCAGACCTGGTTGCAGCGCATGGGCTCGAATCCGCAGCCGTTCATGGAGGTGCAAGATCAGATTTCCATCTTCTACTGGCTGCGTGAAATTGCCGGTGTCGTGTTCATGATCGGTTTGGTGCTTTACATTACTAGTTTCTTCATTAACGGTGAAAAGAAAGCAGTGCGTTAATCTTTCGGGGAACGCAACCGCAGTCTAAAAAAGGGGGGAGCGTGTTGTTCCCCCTTTTTGATTTAACGAACAGAGAAGCCTCATGACTCAACTCCCTTTTTATGAGCCATCGCATGATGAGTGCGATGTATTCGAACGTGCTTGGCGGAACAAGCTGCCCTTGCTGATTAAGGGGCCTACGGGTTGTGGGAAGACACGATTCGTCGCGCATATGGCGGCCAAACTGGATTTGCCGCTGCACACAGTGGCCTGTCACGATGATCTGACGGCAGCCGATCTGGTGGGTCGACACCTGATCAGTCATGGCGAAACAGTTTGGTGCGATGGCCCACTGACTCGGGCAGTGCGCGAGGGAGGTATTTGCTACCTTGATGAAGTGGTCGAAGCGCGTAAGGATACGACCGTAGTTATTCACCCGCTGGCCGATGATCGCCGGATTCTGCCCATTGATCGTACGGGGGAAATGCTTCACGCGCCTGATGGCTTCATGCTGGTGGTTTCCTATAATCCTGGCTATCAGAATTTCCTAAAAGGGATGAAGCCATCGACGCGGCAACGCTTTGTCGCACTGACCTTTGATTTTCCGGCCTCTGAGAAGGAAGTCGAAATTCTGCAAGGAGAAACCGGTATCGATGCGCTGACCGCAAAACGTCTGGTATCCATTGCCGGCGCCTTCCGTTCGCTGCGCGATCACGATCTGGAAGAGGTCGCCAGTACGCGCCTACTGGTTTACGCTGCGACCCTGATCAAGGATGGATGCGATCCAATGCGGGCTTGTCGTGCCGCACTCGTGGAAACACTGACTGATGAGCCGGAAACTGAACTGGCGCTCAATGAGGTGGTTCGGGCAACCTTCGGGCACTGATTCATGGAAGAATACGTCGGCCAACTCTGGGACAAAATCATCACAGGTGCGGCCGAGCGACGATCGGCTGGTGCCAGTGTGTCGCTCGATGATGTCGCATCGAGCCTGGCTGTCTATTTCCGCGCCCTAGGCGGGGACCCCGGTTTGACGATTACCGCGTCCCAGCCAACCTACCATGGTGGTCGGCGATCGTTTCTGCAAAAGATTGCCGGTAGCGGCGAGAAGATTGCCTTGGCCTGGATGGACAAGGACTCGTTGCGCTTGCCAGCAAAAATTGATCTTTTTGACGAAAAATCGCTGAACCGCGATTTGTATTTTTGGCTAGCGGCGATTGCCACGGTGCCGGTCGAACCCACGTTGCCGTGGATCATCCGCAATCAACGCAGCACACAACAGACCCTTGAACGCTTTCCCGGTTTGGCAAGTGTTTACGCCCGACTAGTCGAAAAGCTGATTGAGTTTCGTCCAGACCCGGACAAACTGGAAGCGAACGAAGCAGCACAAGAACGGGCGATCCGCCAGGCTTTGCAGGAACCGGGGGCCGTTGCCGCAATGCCTGAGGCCAAACGTGGCTTTTATCCGGTATTGCTGTGGACGCATCCGTCGCCGCCTGTGGTTCATCCACCATCATGTGCGCGGGAAGACAGCGCACCAACGCCGGGCTCCGCAAAGGATGCAGGCGACAAGCTCCGGCGCAAATTCAAAGCGGAACGAAAAGAGGAACCGGAAGACAAGAACGGCTTTCTTCTGATGTTTCGTGCCGAAAGTATTTTTTCCTGGGCCGAATACACCAAAGTCACTCGAAGCCAGGAGGATGAGGAAGATCCAGACACTGCCAAGCGTGCTGCCGAGGATATGGATCTACTTACTGTTTCCAGCCAGGGGGAAACCAGCGCAGCACGCGTCAAGTTCGATCTGGATCTGCCGGCCACGGAGGATGAGCGGCCCATCGGTGAAGGCATTCTCTTACCGGAATGGCACTGGAAAAAACGACAGATGCAACCCGACTATTGTCGGTTGCAGGAAGTGTTGACCCCGAACGTCACGCCGATCGAATTGACGCCCGCCTTGCGCAGAACGTCAAAAGCCTTGTGTCGACAATTTCAGTCACTGGTGCCGAATCGGCAATGGCTGAATGCCGAGCCCGATGGGGAAGAAGTCGACCTGAATGCATGGGTGCGTGTGGTGACGGACATGAAAATCGGCGGACATGTCCGCGATCAGGGGGTGTTCAGGGCGCTGGTCAATCAACAGCGGGATCTGGCATGTCTCGTGCTGGCTGATCTGTCCCTTTCCACTGATTCCTACGTTTCGAATACGGCCAGAGCCATCGATGTGATTCAGGATTCGCTGCTGTTGTTTTCAGAAGCTTTGAAAACGACGGGTGATCCATTTGCGCTCTATGGCTTTTCGTCGCTGCGGCGAGGCCGGATTCATTTTCACCGATTAAAGGCATTCGACGATCCCTACGATGGCCTCATCCGCGGCCGGATCGCAGCGATAAAGCCCGGATACTATACGCGCATGGGTGCGGCGATTCGCCAAGCAGCGTCGATTTTAGCCAAACAGAAAAACAGCCAGCGGATCTTGTTGTTACTGACCGATGGCAAACCCAACGACATCGATCAGTACGAAGGCCGTTACGGAATTGAGGACACACGGGTCGCGCTTCTAGAGGCCAGGAAAATGGGACTAAGGCCATTTTGTGTGACCATTGATACTGAAGCCAGAGACTATCTGCCTCATCTGATGGGCAGCGGCAACTTTGTGGTTATTCGCAAACCAGAGGAATTACCGCAAAAACTTGCTTTGCTATACGCGCAATTGACGCGTTAGATCAGCGTTGTCGAACGTAGTTTTTCACTGTCAGTGATATGAATCTCTGTCGCGTTCACTACAATTAACGACTGTTTTTCAAGTTTGGCCAGGGTTCGAGATAATGTTTCTGGGGTCAAATTCAAAAGCGATGCGATTATAGTTTTTTTAGCGGGTAATGTGATCTTCTGTGTATCCATTTGCTCACTGCACAGTTGAAGCAAATAAGCGATCACTCGTTCACTCGCTGAATGCAAGGCAACAGCCTGGATTTCTTGAATCAAGCGGTGCATACGCATCGACATGCCGGCAAGCATTAAATGGGCAATTCTGGCGTCTTCTTCGATCAGTTTATAAATTGCTGATCTTGGCAAAGCAAGAACCGTGCTTTCATGAATCGACTGTGTACCGACTGGAGCTGGGACATCGAGAAACATCGCAGCTTCGCCAAAGCTCTCACCAGGTGATGCAATGTGAATCACCTTTTCGGTACCATCTCCCGACATTGCATAAATTTTGACGCGACCTGAAAACAAGTAGTAAAAACATTGAACTGGCATTCCTCGGCGGAAGATATTTTCTCCGCGATTAAACTTTAGGAGTTGGCAGGATGCAGCAATAAATTCAAGGTGAGCAGGCTCTAATGCGTTAAATAACGGCACATTTTTGAGTAACTCGGGTATTACTTCTGGAGTATGCATGGTGAACTTAAAAAGCTGATCAATGGCTAGTTCCGCTTGAGCGGGTGATCTTGTTGTACACGTTATATTTTCCTGAAGGTTTTTTCATGGGGATCCGTTTGATCTCCTTCAGAGACTCGGCATCATAAACCACCAGCTCGCCGTCGTTTTCCCAGATACTGACCAGGGCATACTTGCCGTCTCGCGTGAATTCGACGTGCGCTGCTGTTTTGCCGGGGGAGGGGGTCAGTGTCTTGGCAATCTCCAGGGTGTTCTTGTCGATTAGCTGCAGCGTGTCCTTCTCCTTGCCCATGAAGACATCGGTCCACGCGTAGGGCGTTTTCTCATGGCTGCGCATGAAAAAGCCGGGACCCGGTGTCTTGATTTGCTGGACAACCTGCCAGTTCTTCATGTCGATCACCGTCACCAGACCTTCCTTTAGGTTCGGCGTAGCCATGACGGTTTGATCGCCGCGCTCCCAGGTGATGCCAGAGCCTAGGTGCGGCATGCCGGTCAGTTCCAGATCGGCGACCTTGCGCCGGATATTGAGATTGACCACCTGGGCGTTGCCTTCTCGCGACGCACCGATCAGATGCGTATAGCTCTGGTCAAAAAAGAAATCATCGAGGGCTGATTCGAGTGGCGTGCGGCGGGGATTGAATTTGCCGGGCGTTGCGATGCCTTCGCCCATCTTGTAGTCATGCACCAGGCCGGAATAGATGGGGGCGGCCTTGTCGTCATAGCTGATCTCCCAAAGTTCCGGCACGTCTTTCAGCGCCACAACGAAGCTTTTACGCGGGGCCGCATCGTACACGGCGGAAACGCGCGACGATTGCCCTTTTTCATCGGTGGCCGGAATGATTTTAATCAGCGACAGATCGTTGGCATTGAGGATGACGACATCATGCGGTAGATAGTTGGCGGCCATCACGTACCGCCCATCACTCGAAATGGCGATATTGCGCGTGTTGATGCCAACGCGGATTTCGGCGACGGTTTGTAGGTTCCAGATGTCGTATTTGCTTACCCAGCCATCACGTGAGGAAAAGTAGACATAGCGGCCATCCGGTGAGAATTTCGGTCCGCCATGTAATGCGTAACGCGTGGGAAAGCGCGTGATCGGCTCAAAGGTGTCGCCGTTCAGAATGGTTGCAAAATGGTCACCGGTTTCGACCACCACGAACAGGTTGAGCATGTCGGCCTGAAAAATAGGGTGGTCGCCGAGTTTTTTGTTTGTGACGCTACGCGAGGCTTTGATCTGGTGCGCGTTCCAGACTGGCGGTGTTTTGAGCGGCGCGTAGATGTAATCAACCAGCGAATCAATTTGCGGTTGCGTCAGCGATTCCTTGAAGCCGGGCATTTGGGTCGCAGCACGGCCGATTTCAATGGTACGAACGGCGTCGGCCTTGCGCAGCCGGGCCAGGCTTTCCGGCAACAGCGCCGGGCCCGAGCCACCCAGGCGGTCTGCGCCATGGCAACTGCTGCAATTGTTTTTGTAGACCTGCGCGCTGTCCGCGTATGCAGTTGCGCTGCCTAGGCAAAGCGTCAGCCAAGCGGCCTGCAGCACGCAAACCAGTAATTTATTCATGGAGCACTTTCTGCGGTTTGGTATATGGCGTGACTTTGATGCGGTCTGCGGGTGCAGTGAGACCGATTTCCTCATCGCTCAGATAGCAGGCCGGATCTTCCTGCCAGGGGTCGTTGGCAAGCTGTTGCGCACGAACGCGGGTGTTGCCCCCGCAAATATCAAAGTACTGGCATTCACAGCAGCGTCCCTTGATCTTTCTGGGGTGGGCTTTCAATCCGGCCATGAGCGGGTCGCTGGTATCCTGCCAGATCTCGGAAAAAGGTCGGGTTTTCACATTCCCGAGTGGGTAGTGCCACCAGAAGGTGTCCGGGTGTACGACGCCAAGGTTGTCGATATTGGCGACGTTGACGCCGCTGCTGTTGCCCCCCCATTGCGCCAGTTTGATGCGCATGTGTTCTTCCAAGTGCGGGAAGTGTTTACGAACCCAGAGCAGGAGGTACACACCGTCTGCATCGTTGTTGCCGGTGACGTATTCGACGTCCCTGCCTGACGAGATGGCTTGCCAGCAGCGGCTGAACAACAGATCCATTGCCTGACGCGTGGTCTCCAGAAACGCATCGTGCCCGCGGTTTTTGTTGCCACGGCCGGCATAGTTCAGGTGCGACAGATAAAACTTAGAGATCTGCTCGGCATCAACCAGATCCAGCAGTGCCGGTAGGTCATGTGCGTTATCCTGGGTGAGCGTAAAGCGCACACCGATCTTGATGCCGGCGTCCCGGCACAGCTGTATGCCGTGCAGCGATTCGGCAAAAGCCCCTTTTTTACGTCGGAACGTGTCGTGTGTAGACTCAATGCCATCGAGGCTGACGCCCACGTAGTCATATCCAATATTCCGGATCGCTTCGATGTTTTCTTCGGTAATGAGCGTGCCGTTACTGGATAGACCGACATAAAAGCCCATGTCCTTGGCGTGGCGGGAGATCTCGAAAATATCCGGCCGGAGCAACGGTTCACCGCCCGACAGGATCAGCACGGGCACGCCGAATTGCTTGAGATCGTCAATGACCGTTAAAACTTCCGCCGTGGAGAGTTCACCAGGAAAGTTTTTGTCAGCCGAGATCGAATAGCAGTGCTTGCAGGTTAGGTTGCAACGGCGAATCAGATTCCAGATCACCACCGGGCCCGGAGGGTTGCGCTTGGGACCAATGGGGGTCGGCTTGGCGATTTCGTGCATGTACTGCGAGATTCTGAACATCCTAGATCCTCAATCCCGTTTTTTTCAAGATGCGGGTGCTAAACAAAGTGCTGTGGGCGCGGCAGTGCACCCCCAGTAAGGCGGCAATCTGGTCGATCTGGTGCTGCGCGTCTTCACGGTTTTTGGCGTGAATCATGGCAAACAGATTGTAGGGCCATTCGGGGATAAATCTCGGGCGTTGGTAGCAATGGGTCACAAAATCCAGCGCGCCGACACGGGCGCCCAGTGCATCGACGGATTCATCGGCGACGTCCCAGACGGTCATGCCGTTGAACTTCCAGCCTAATGCAAAATGATTGGGCACGATGCCGATCCGGCGAATGATACCGCTCGACAGCATATCTCGCATGCGCGCCATGACCTGATCCGGGGATGCGCCGATCTGGCGGGCTACCTCATGATAGGGCTCGGCCGTGAGCGGCAAGCCTGCCTGCGTAGCCTCTATGATGGCCCGATCCAGATTATCCAGCGATTGATTGGTGCGGGTGTCAGTCATGCGCCGAATCGTGCTCCGATGAAATACTCTTTAATTTTGGGCATATTGAACACCTTGAAGCCCGTCTCGGTTTCAATGAGGGCGATCGTCTCCGCAATTCCTTCAGGCGTCTCGGTGGCCAGCACAAACCACATGTTCAACGCATGATCCCTCTGGTAATTGTGGGCGACTTCACGGAAGGTATTGACTTGCGCGGCGACGCGGTCGAACTGATCCGCCGGTACTTTCATCGCGGCCAGGGTAAAGGCACCGCCCAGCTTCTCGATCTGATACATGGGGCCAAAGCGCGTGGCCACGTTGGTTTCGATCAGGCATTCGATGCGCGCTAACAAGTCCGCCTCGCTCAGGCCAAGCTGTGCCGCACAGTCGGCATAAGGGCGGGCCGAGATCGGAAAGCCTCCCTGCAGCTGATTAATAATGTCTCGGTCGATCTCGTCAAGCGGCGACATAACGAGCCCCTTGCTGTTTGAAGCGACGCTTGCTGAAGAGAATCTTCATGGTGTAAGCCTGCAGGCCGGTCTTTCGGCAAATATCGGTGATGGTATCTTGTACGACGGCTCGATCCTTACCATGAATCATACAGAACAGATTGTAGGGCCACTGCGGCATTTGCCGTGGCCGCCGATAGCAAAGCGTGACGGCTGGCATTTGCGCCGCTCGCATCGCCAAATCCGTAACCGCCTCATCCGGGATATCCCAAACCACCATGGCGTTTTCCTTGTAACCCAATTCATGATGGCGAACGACGATGCCAAAACGCTTGATCACGCCGTTCTCTTTCCAGGCGTTGATCTGATCCAGCGCCAGTTTGATTTTTTCCGGTTCACTGGGCCACAGTTCGGCGTAGGGCGCGGCAACAAAAGGCATGCCGGATTGCAGTTTGCCTACCAATTCGCGCTGGAGCGGGTTAAGTGTCAGCGGTGTTTGGCTGGCGTGGTCCGGGTGAGCCGCGTGAATACGTTTGATATCGCGGGCTGTGCCAGACAGATCAAAGCCGAGGTCGATATGGAACTGTTCGAGCAGGGGCAAGACCAGTAGGGGGAAAGGGCAATGCTGTTCAATGTGGTGAATCGTGTTGGCCAGATGGGCTTGATCGGCCGCCGTAATCACAAACCACAGGTTAAAAGAGTCTTCGCGTTCGTAGTTGTGATTGGTCTCATCGAGGTTGCTGATCCATTCCGCGATTTCGTCGAAACTTTCGGGGGAAACGGCTAGCGCAGCCAGTGTGCTGCAGCCAATGCGGCCGGGTGCGAAGACTGGGCCGATACGGCTGATCACGCCGGCGTTCTTGAGTTTGGCCAGCTGGTCTAGGACTTCGGATTCGCTGAGGCCGAGTTTGGCGCCAAGGGCTTCATAAGGACGTTCCACACAAGGGAAATCATGCTGAAACTCATTAATCAGCCGTTGCTCAATCAAGCCAAATCGTTGCATGTCAGAAACCGATTTTTGCTGCCCGGTGCGTAAAAAATATCCCGCTGGGCGCCGAGGCCGGAAGTGTTTTCAACACATCGAAAGTCTGGGTGTCGTAGATAACAACCTTATTTTCGTCGCGTGAGGAGAGCCAAACGTTTTCGCCGCGCGGCGTGAA
>CAZCGW010000041.1:0-10545 GCA_964498255.1 uncultured Dechloromonas sp. | reverse complement strand
TTCTGACTGTACGCGTCTTTTAAAAGATCAATAAAGGCGCGTACTTTCAGCGGTAGATGCCGGCGTTCTGGAAACACGGCATAAATGCCCACGGGCGGGGCAGCCCAATCATCGAGCACACTGACCAAGCGGCCAGCCTGCAAATCTTCACCAACCTCCCACATCGAGCGCCAGGCTAATCCGGCACCGGCTCTCGCCCACTCGGCTAAGACGACGCCGTCGTTGCACTCCATAGAACCCTTAACGCGAATGCTGCGCGTCTTTGTACCTGCCCCGCCCGAACGGAAAGTCCAACCACGCTGCGGTCCCAATGCCAAACAGTCGTGTTTCACCAATTCATCCGGTGATCTTGGCTGTCCACAACGTTCAAGGTACGCCGGTGACGCAACAACAACGCGTTGCATGTCACCGAGCGCGACCGATACCAGGTTGGAGTCGGCTAGTGCGCCCAAGCGTATCGCGCAATCAAAGCCTTCATTGACCAAATCGACCAAACGATCCGAAAGGTCGAGCGTGATACTGACATCCTGATGTCGTTCAAGAAAAGCGGGGACATGCGGTGCGACATGCCGCCGCCCAAAACCAGCCGGCGCGGTGATGCGCAAATGACCACTTACTTGCACACTGCCACGTGATGCCGCCGACTCGGCACTGGCAAGATCATTCAGAATCCGGATACAGTCTTCCAGATAGTTGTCGCCCGACTCGGTCAAAGAAACGCGTCGAGTCGTCCGGTGCAATAACTGTGACCCAAGACGCTCTTCCAGCGCATCAAGCCGCCGGGCGATAATCGCCGGTGTAACGCCTTCTACCCTGGCCGCTGCGGACAAAGAGCCATGCGTTGCAACGAGCACCAGCGCCTGCATTTCTTTAAAAGGGTTCATCCGTGACCTCCGATATCATTTAATACTTAAAGTATAAAAAGAACGGATATTTTTACATCTTTCAATCTTATTTGATACCCAATAAAATGATGCTTGTTTTGTTAATTGCCATTTCCATCAGGAGCTATCCATGAGCCTTACCCTGCCCGCCGGCGTTCAGATTACTGGCCCAATCAATGCGCGTTACGACGAAATCCTGACGCCCGAAGCACTGGCTTTTGTTGCCAAGCTGCACCGCGCCTTTGAACCGCGCCGTCAGGAACTGCTCAAGGCCCGCGTTGAGCGCCAGGCCCGCATCGACGCCGGTGAAATGCCGGACTTCCTGCCGGAAACCAAGCACATCCGCGAAGGCGACTGGAAGATCGCCCCGCTGCCGAAGGCACTGGAACGCCGCCGCACCGAAATCACCGGCCCGGTTGAAGCCAAGATGATTATCAACGCCTACAACTCAGGCGCTGATTCGTACATGACCGACTTTGAAGATTCGAACAGCCCGAACTGGGAAAACCAGATCCAGGGTCAGGTTAATCTGTACGACGCCATCCGCCACAAGCTCTCGTTCAAGAACGAAGCCGGTAAGGAATACAAACTGAACGACAAGATCGCCACCCTGCAGATTCGTCCCCGCGGCTGGCATCTGGATGAAAAACATGTACTGGTTGATGGTCAGCGCGTTTCAGGCGGTATCTTCGACTTTGGTCTGGTCTTCTTCCACAACGCCAAAGAGCAGATCGCTCGCGGCGCTGGTCCGTTCTACTACCTTCCGAAGATGGAAAGCCATCTGGAAGCCCGTCTGTGGAATGACATCTTCGTGATGGCCCAGAACGAAATCGGTCTGCCACAAGGCACGATCAAGGCCACCGTGCTGGTTGAAACCATTCTCGCCACCTTCGAAATGGAAGAAATTCTGTACGAACTGCGCGAGCATTCGGCGGGTCTGAACGCCGGTCGCTGGGACTACATCTTCAGCTGCATCAAGAAGTTCAAGAAGAACAAGGATTTCTGTCTGGCGCAACGCGGTGCTATCACCATGGAAGTGCCGTTCATGCGTTCGTACGCCCTCGCACTGGTTAAGGCGTGCCACAAGCGCGGCGCACCGGCCATGGGTGGTATGTCGGCGCTGATTCCGATCAAGAGCGATCCGGTTGCCAACGAAAAAGCACTGGCCGGCATTCGTCATGACAAAACGCGTGACGCCAACGATGGCTTCGATGGTGGTTGGGTTGCCCACCCGGGTCTGGTGTCCATCGCTGCCGAAGAATTCCAAAAGGTGCTGGGCGATCGTCCGAACCAGTGGGAAAAGCAGCGCACTGAAGAATTCGGTGCCAAAGATTGGCTAAACTTCCAACCGGAACAGCCGATCACCGAAGCCGGTCTGCGCAACAACATCAACGTCGGCATCCACTATCTCGGCAGCTGGCTCGCCGGTAATGGTTGCGTGCCCATCCATAACCTGATGGAGGATGCCGCCACCGCCGAGATCTCGCGTTCGCAAGTCTGGCAATGGGTAGTCTCGCCAAAGGGTGTTCTGGATGATGGTCGCAAGGTTACCGTCGAGATGGTCCGTGGCATGATCGCTGAAGAGCTGGTCAAGGTTAAAGCCACCGTCAGTGCCCAAGGTGAGGACACCAGCACCTACGATCAGGCGGCGGTGATTTTCGATAAGATGTCACTGACTCCGGAATACCCTGAGTTCCTGACTTTGCCGTTGTATGAAGCCATGGCCTAACCCGCCTCGCTGCTAACCAAGACGGCACCTGCGGGTGCCGTCTGTCTTTGTGGAGACTCGCTTATGCTCGCTGCACTTACCTGGCTATTGCTTTACCAACTCACCGGAGAGATTCTGGTTCATGTACTTGATCTACCAGTACCGGGCCCGGTCATTGGCATGGCGCTGCTGTTTCTCACCCTTGTGATACGAGGCTATGGCGAACGCCCTATTCCCAGAGCCTTACAACAGACGGCCAACACGCTACTACAACACCTATCCCTGCTGTTTGTACCTGCGGGTACCGGCGTCATGCTTTATCTACAATTGATCATGGATGAATGGCTACCGATTAGTGTTGCACTCATCATCAGCACCATCGGCGGCATGACTGTCACTGCGCTAATTCTGCGAGCACTCACCCGACAGAAGTCAGAGGCTCAAAATGCCTGAACGCATCACCCAAACCTGGGTCTATCTATCTGCCACACCGCTCTTCTGGTTAACAATGACTTTGATGGCCTACCAGATTGCCCACTGGATTTACCGCCGTTGCGGTGCACACCCTATCGCCAATCCGGTGCTGATTGCTGTTGTCTTACTACTTGCCTTACTCACGTTAACCGGCACGCCCTACGATACTTATTTCAGTGGCGCACAATTCGTACATTTTCTGCTGGGCCCTGCAACGGTTGCTTTGGCCATTCCGCTCTATGGGCAGTTTCAGCGATTAGTCGGTCTGGCGGGGCCATTACTCATCGCGTTAGTTTGCGGTTCAACAACTGCCATGCTTAGCGCCGTCTTTGTCGGCCACTGGGCGGGAGGCAGTTTACCCACGCTGCTCTCACTGGCTCCTAAATCTGTCACCACACCTATTGCGATGGGTATCGCTGAACGCATCGGCGGGCACCCTTCTCTGGCCGCGGTAATGGTTATCGCCACCGGCATCCTTGGCGCTATCACTGCCCAAACGCTCTTTCGCTGGCTCAAGATAAAAGATGAGGCCGTAGGTGGCTTTGCTTTAGGCGTAGCAGCCCATGGCATCGGTACTGCGCGCGCCTTTCAGGTTAACGAAACGATGGGAGCCTTCGCGGCCTTGGGCATGGGATTGAATGGCTTGCTTACAGCCGTCTCTTTGCCCAGCCTGATGCAATGGTTAACGCCTTGGTTGCAATAGCTCAACGAAACAAATCAGGCCAACACCAACTCACAGGGAATCGTCCAATTCAGTGCAGCACTTTGCCAACGCTGCGCCCAGGCATTCGGGCCAAACAGACGCACTTGCGCAACGCCCGGTTCATTAACCAGCTGCAACGCGATTGGATCCCGGACATAAACCACATTAAACAATCCATCCGGCAATCCACATTGTCCACACAATTCGGTCAGCGCTAACGCACAAGAAGGTGCATCCGCATCGGGCACCAGCGTAACGGCACTCCCACTAACTATTACCGGCAGCACCAGTTTGATCGCTGCCGAAAGCGGCATACCAGGGCCGGATAAAGCCAATATAGAGTGGTTCAATCCATCACTGGACAAGGGTGGCTGCGTTACGAGCACCTGAATGCTGGCGATCGCATTGGCTACGTCGGCTTTGCCCGACTCCAAATGCGCATGGCTTTCCACGGCACTGAGGCCGGCGAAATGCTCTTCCAGTTCTTCGAGCGCTTGCAACAAAGATGCCAGAAAGCCCTTAACTTCTGCGGGCGTTAATCGCTGCGCCTGATTCGCACTCACAACAGCACTGGCCGCCAACTCTCGATCCACCATAGGCACACGACGAATCAAACGTTGCGTAACCGCTTCCCGGATCTCATTAAACTCCTGCGGCATCGCCAGCACCGGGCGACCATTAATCCACAGCGGAATTGCCGGTGCTTCACGCGGCGGTAAAGTGCAACAACCTGTCATCATTTTTCCCAGCATCAAGATTTGTTTTCACATAGTAAAATACGATCTAATTTCTGAAATCTCTACGCGCATTCTATCTTTTCTACGTGCCTACTGGCTGACTGATGACTTCCAAGCCCCAAACAAAACATACTGCTTCCACCAATAACGGCATCCAGGTTTTCGAACGTGCAGATCTACTACTGGGTATTCTAGCGGGGCAAGCAACCCCCGTAGGCCTCAAGCTCCTGGCAAACGAATCCGGCCTCAACATCTCTACCGTGCACCGCATTCTGGGTGCACTGGCCAGCATCGGTCTGGTGGAACATCAAATTGGTGGCTTTTATCGACTGGGTTTGCGCTGGCTGGAATACGGTAACCTGGTTCGTGAGCGTTTACAAATCCGCGATGTGGCACGACCTTTTATCGAGCAACTGCATGAGCAAATTGGCGAACCCGTCAATCTCGCCATCAGGGACGGCGATGAGATCATCTATCTGGATCGAGCGGCTGCCAATGCGGCCAGGGTGCGCGTTTTCTACAGAGTCGGGTCGCGAGCACCGCTGCACCTTACCTCACTGGGGAAGCTTTTCCTGGCGGAAGAAAGTGCCGCTCAGGTTGAAGATTACGCTAAACGAACAGGCCTACCCGGCAACACCGAACACTCTCTCACCCGTATTGCCTCATTAAACAAAGCCTTGATGACAGTTCATCGCGCGGGCGTTGCCTTTGATAATGAAGAGGCCGAACTTGGCCTGCGGTGTGTTGCTGCACCCGTAAGGGATGATCAAGGGTTGCTCGTTGCCGCTATTTCCGTATCATCCCCCAGCGACCGATTTAGCGAGCATGAATCAATCTGGGTGCCTGCACTCAAGTCCTGCGCCGATGAAGTCTCTGGCGCACTAGGCGCGAGACTTTAAGCTGATCAGCTCTGAGCTTCAGCCCACTTCTTCAGACGATTGGCATCGCCCACACGGGTCATCGAACCTTCCGAATCAAGTAGTACAAAGACCATCGGACGGTTATTCACCTTTGCTTGCATTACCAGACATTTACCCGCTTCACGGATAAAACCGGTTTTAGTCACGCCGATATCCCAGCCATCGGAACGCACCAAGGGGTTCGTGTTGCGATATTCCTGCATACGGCCACGCACATCAAACTTGGCTTCTGAGGTGGTCGATGCTTCGCGAATCTGCGAATACTTCGACGCGGCGGTAACCATCTTAGCTAAATCGCGCGCCGTAGAAACGTTACCCGAATTCAGACCCGTAGGATCCAGAAAACGGGAGTTCGCCATGCCCAGCTCTTGCGCCTTACGATTCATTGCAGCCACAAAGGCGGGTATACCACCGGGATAATTCCGACCCAACGCATGTGCCGCACGATTTTCCGATGACATAAGCGCCAGCAATAGCGCTTCCTGTCGCGTCAGTTGCGTGCCCACTGCCAGACGTGAACGGCTTCCCTTGAGGGTATCAACATCATCATCCGTAATATAAAACTCTTCGTTCATCGGCAGATGTGCATCGAGCATGACCATCGCCGTCATTAGCTTGGTAATCGATGCAATCGGTACGATCTGCGTTGCATTCTTCTGATACACCGCCTCACCGTTCTGCATATCCAGCAGCAGTGCCGCATGCGAATGCAGGCCAGGCGAACTGCCTATCGGGCCATTCCACTCGCCCCAGTTTTTTGGCGGATTATCTCGTGGCTTTTTACTGGCGAGCAAACGACTTGGCTTCTTAGAGGTAGCGCTGACGACTTTATCTCGTGCTGCACCCTGCGCCGCAACCGTTTTAGATGTTGTTTTCATGGCCTGCGACTTCACAGGCTTGGCCGTATGCTTGTTTTTTGTGCTGGCAGCCTTCGTTTTGCTGCTCTGTTTGTTGTCAGACGGTGCGGCGTATCCAACAGATGCAGAAAGCACCCCACTCGCAACGAGCGCTGCCAATAACTTCAGAGAAAGAGAACGTTTATTCAAAGCCATAGACATGCACCACTCAAGCAAAAAGCCCCACCAATTAAGGCCGGTGGAACCTAGATCATATTCAATGGCTACATTCTAGCGCAAACACCCGGATTTTCCAAAGAAAATCCGAGTGCAAAACCAATCAAATTAACAAGATAGCCGATCTCTCTTAAGCAATTTTTCAGCTTTGCTGCTGCTCGTCCATCAGCGCATCAACCACGGCTAGCGCTGTCACGTTAACAATACGCCGTACCGTTGCCGTTGGTGTCAGGATATGCGCCGGTTTACGCGAACCCAGCAGAATCGGTCCTACGGTAAGGTTGTCTCCTGCCGCTACCTTAAGCAGGTTAAACGCAATATTGGCAGCATCCAGATTCGGCATCACCAGCAGATTAGCGGCACCTTTCAGGCGACTGTTCGGGAAGACCTGTGAACGGATCACGTCATCCAGGGCGGCATCACCATGCATCTCACCCTCCACTTCCAGCGCTGGCGCCACTTCATGCAGACGCGCCAAGAGTGCACGCATCTTCTGCGCGGTCGGTGTATCCATGCTGCCAAACGAAGAATGCGAGAGCAAAGCCACCTTAGGCGCAATACCGAAACGACGGATCTCTTCGGCTGCCAACAGCGTCGTAGTGACCAGTTCTTCTACTGTGGGGTCGTAATTTACATACGTGTCCGCAATAAACACGGTGCGCCCCGGCAGCATCAGCAAATTCATAGCTGACAGTCGATCAACCCCTTCGGCATTACCGATAATATTTTCAACGTGTGTCAGATGTAACTCATAACGTCCGAACGTGCCGCATACCAGACCATCGGCATAGCCAAGACGGACCATGAGTGCCGCATAGAGCGTTGCACGGCGACGAATCTCACGCTTCGCATATTCTGCGCCCACGCCCTTGCGCTCGGTCAGCCGATGATATTCCTGCCAGAACTCATCGTAGTGTGCTTCGAAGAACGGGCCATCGTTATAGATGATCTCAAAATCGACATCCGGGCGGATACGCAAACCGGCGGCTTCGATCTTGCGGGCAATTTCTGCGGGGCGGCCAATCAGTACCGGTTTGGCGATTTCTTCATCACAGATCACCTGTACCGCACGCAACACGCGCTCTTCTTCACCTTCTGCAAAGACAATGCGTTTGGGCGACAGCTTAGCTTGGGCAAACACCGGCTTCATGATCATGCCGGAGTGGTAGACAAAATCATTGAGGCTTTGCAGATAGGAATCCCAGTCACGAATCGGACGGGTTGCAACGCCGGAGTCCATCGCGGCTTTCGCCACGGCCGGCGCAATCTTTACAATTAAACGTGGGTCGAATGGTTTAGGAATCAGGTATTCGTGGCCAAAACCGCTCACCTTCTCTCCGTAGGCCGAGGCCACCACATCCGATTGCTCGGCGCGTGCCAGATCCGCAATCGCTTTAACCGCAGCCAGCTTCATTTCTTCTGTAATGGTCGAGGCACCCACATCCAGCGCGCCGCGGAAAATGAACGGGAAACACAGCACGTTATTGACCTGATTCGGATAGTCCGAACGACCCGTTGCGATGATTGCATCATCACGCACTGCCTTCACTTCATGCGGCAGAATTTCCGGTGTTGGGTTAGCCAGCGCCAGAATCAACGGATCCTTGGCCATCTTGACCACCATCTCCGGCTTTAACACGCCGCCCGCTGAGAGGCCCAGAAACACATCCGCGCCTTCGATGACTTCGCCAAGCGTGCGCGCATCCGTTTTCTTGGCATAACGCGCCTTAATCTCATCCATGTCTTCCGGGCGACCTTCGTAGACCACGCCATGAATGTCAGTCACCCAGATATTCTCAACGGGCACACCCAGTTGCACCAACAGCCCCAGACACGCCAGAGCAGCAGCGCCTGCGCCCGAGGTCACCAGCTTCACCTGCTTCATGTCTTTGCCCAACAGATGCAGCCCGTTGAGTAACGCCGCGCCAACCACAATGGCCGTACCATGCTGGTCATCATGGAAGACCGGAATCTTCATGCGCTCACGCAATTTCTTTTCAATATAAAAGCATTCAGGCGCTTTAATATCTTCAAGATTAATCCCGCCGAAGGTGGGTTCCAGGCTGGCAATAATTTCGACCAGCTTATCCGGGTCGTTTTCACTGACTTCCAGATCGAACACATCGATGTTGGCAAATTTTTTGAAGAGAACGCCCTTGCCCTCCATCACTGGCTTAGCCGCCAGTGGGCCGATATTTCCTAAACCGAGTACCGCCGTACCATTGGTAATTACACCCACAAGATTTGCTCTGGAGGTGAGCGTAGCAACTTCTTCCGGCTTGGCAACGATTTCCTCACAAGCCGCCGCCACCCCGGGCGAATAGGCCATAGAGAGGTCGTATTGGTTGGTTAATTGCTTGGTGGGCGTTACGGCAATCTTGCCCGGCTTGGGGAAGCGATGATAGTAAAGCGCCGATTCGCGGAGCCGTTGTGTGTTGTTTTTTGCAGAATCGCCGCTATCAGTTTGTTTTTTATCGATTTTGTCGCTCACAGCACCATCTCCTCGGGAATTATTCTTTGGTGAAAGCATACGCCGACTTTCTTAGCTGTGCATGAAGTGCGATAATTACAGTCTTATATGAGAGATGCGCCTTTGCGCACCGGACATTCACCACAAAAAGACTGGTCGGCACGCTTCAGCCAACCCAATCCAGCGGACAGCAACAAGGACATACAGGAGAAACCATGGTCGCCATCAACGCCCCTGAATACGCTAAGAACACCCGCCTCAAGGCTTGGGTTGAAGAAATTGCTCAACTGACAGAGCCTGATCAGGTTGTCTGGTGTGATGGCTCGCAAGAAGAATACGACCGCCTGTGCGCACAAATGGTCGCTTCGGGAACGCTGATCAAGCTGAATGAAGCCAAGCGCCCAAATTCGTACCTAGCGTTCTCCGATCCATCGGACGTTGCCCGCGTTGAAGACCGCACCTACATCTGCTCGGAAAAGCAGATTGATGCCGGCCCAACCAACAACTGGGAAGAGCCTGCCAAGATGCGCGCCACCCTGAACGGTCTGTTCAAGGGCTGTATGCATGGCCGCACGATGTACGTGATTCCGTTCTCGATGGGTCCACTGGGTTCCCCGATTGCGCACATCGGTATCGAGATTTCCGATTCGCCTTACGTCGTTACCAACATGCGCACCATGACCCGTATGGGCAAGGCCGTTGTTGAACTGCTCGGCACCGATGGTGAATTTGTGCCTTGCGTACACACTGTTGGTGCACCCCTGGCCAAAGGAGAGAAAGATTCTGCCTGGCCATGCAACCCAGACACCAAGTACATTGTTCACTATCCTGAAACCCGTGAAATCTGGTCTTACGGTTCGGGCTACGGCGGCAACGCACTACTCGGCAAAAAATGTTTTGCCCTGCGTATCGCTTCGAGCATGGCGCGCGACGAAGGCTGGCTGGCCGAGCACATGCTGATTCTTGGCGTTGAATCGCCAGAGGGCGAAAAATCTTACGTTGCAGCGGCATTCCCATCGGCTTGCGGCAAGACCAACTTTGCCATGCTGATTCCGCCACAAAGCTTTAACGGCTGGAAGATCACCACCATTGGTGATGACATTGCCTGGATCAAGCCACGCAAAGACAAGGATGGCGTTACCCGTTTCTACGCGATTAACCCGGAAGCCGGCTTCTTTGGCGTTGCCCCGGGCACCAGCGAAAAAACCAACTACAACGCGCTGGCCACACTGAAAGAAAACATCATCTTCACGAACGTCGCACTAACCGACGACGGCGATGTATGGTGGGAAGGCCTGACCAAAGAAGCCCCTGCACATCTGATCGACTGGCAAGGTAAAGACTGGACGCCGGAAATGGCCAAGGAATCGGGTCGCAAGGCTGCTCACCCGAATTCACGTTTCACGGCACCTGCCAACCAGTGTCCGTCGGTGGATAGCGCCTGGGAAGATCCTGCTGGCGTACCAATCTCCGCATTCATCTTCGGTGGCCGTCGTGCAACGACCGTGCCACTCGTTTACGAAGCCTTCAACTGGAACTATGGTGTCTACCTGGCATCGACGCTGGGTTCGGAAAC
>CAZCGW010000040.1:0-10672 GCA_964498255.1 uncultured Dechloromonas sp. | reverse complement strand
AACTGGTAGCATGAAAACCGCCCCTTGGAAGACGAAAAACCGAGGGAAGGTCAGTTATTCAGCGCGGACTAAGTACGGTTGGACGAATGATTGCCAGTGCGCCCGGCAAACTACGTAGCAGTGCCTGGCAAATCAATTCCAAGGGGCAACGCAAGCGCCTTGCTCGGTCTAAGGCCATCAGAAAGCCAAAAGGTGTTCAGCTCAAGCCCATGGAGTGCTTGGCGTTTGACACCATCGTACGCCAACGGGAGGGGATCAAACGCTATATCCTTACAGCCATTGACCCAAAAACATACGTTGCCTTCGCCTATGCGGCACCGTCATCCAGTAGTGCGCATGCAGCCAAGCTGCATGCGGCTATCACGCAAACGTTTCCTGACTACGCCAAGGCTAAAGCTTTGACAGATAACGGCAGCGAGTTCAAGGGCCAATTCGCAAAACGTATGTCTGCCAATGAGCTGACGCACTGGAAGACCTATCCCAAAACGCCCAAAATGAATGCGCACTGCGAACGCTTCAACCGCAGCATTCAAGAAAGTTTCGTGGACTACTACGAAGACCTGCTCTTTACCGATCCCGCTCTGTTTAACCAAAAAATGAGCGACTGGCTGGTGTTCTACAACACGCAATTGCCCCATCTGTCGACCAAGCCGCAGCCCAAGAAAACTGCCTCTCTGAGCAACCTCCCCGTACCTCCCGTAGAATACCTCCTCAAATCACATCCACTTTCCAGTATGTATTGGACCAATACAAATACAGTTTATCGACAAGTGACGTGTCGAGGTGTAGACTGAGCTGGGTTATATGATTTTTGAAGTTAGCCCGGTGCTGGTTTTTCTGCAACAAAGGCCTTGAGTATGAATAGAATATACAAAACAATTTGGAGCAAAACCAAAGGGGCCTATGTTGTGGCCTCCGAGGCCGCCCGCTCATGCTCAAAAGGTAATACTAAGAAAGCTTTGGTTGTTGGTTTTGCTTCTCTGCTGCCAGGTTTTGCTGACGACGCGCAAGCTCAAGCGTTTACATCCAACGTTATTAATCAAACTGTTTCAGGCCAAGTCGTTTCTGGTGGCACGCAGTCGCTGCTGTCTGCTGGCGTGGCTGTTAGCGGCATCATACGCACTGGTGGCGTACAGCTTGTTTCCAGTGGTGGTCGCGCTTCAATTACAACAATTAGTGTCGGTGGGTCGCAGATAGTTTCTAACGGGGGCGTAGCCAGCCTTACGACCGTTAGTTCAGGCGGGCGCCAGGATGTTACGAGCGGAGGTGTAGCAAGTAATGCCATCTTAAATCCAAACGCAACGCAAGTTGTTAGTAATGGCGGTGTGGCAAACTCTTCAACAGTTAGTGCCGGCGCTAATCAACGCATCAGTTCTGGTGGGTTGGCGAATAGTTCATTGGTTAGTGGATTTAATGCTAGTCTGCTTGTCAGTCAAGGTGGGAGTGCCTTTGCTACGGTTATACTTAGCGGCGGAAGACAATTTGTAACCTCTGGCATTGCAGAGGCAGCATCTATTCGCGGAGGTGGTTCGCAGTATATTAATGCAGGGGGGCAAGTAAACAATGCTGTTGTAAGTTCCGGGGGTTCGGTTTTAGTTAGTAGTGGCGGTTTGGCATCTGGCCTTACGCTTCTTTCGGGCGGTACTTTATCAGCATTCACGGGTGGTACTGCTTTAGCCGTGACTCAGCAGGTTGGCGGCGCGTTGGGAGTTAATGTCGGCAGTGGGCAGAACACGTTTGTTTCTGGAACACACCAAAGCGGTAACTTCCTGGTTTCTAGTGCTTTTGGCTCGAATCTTATTATTAACAGAGGGGGTTATGCATCTGTAACTTCGGGTGGTACTCTTAACAGTGCGACCATTAGTAGCGGAGGTATAATTTCTATCAGCGGAGGGGTTGCCAGCAATATCAATCAGTTAGCTGGTGGTTCTCTGAGAGCAGTTATTGGTTCTGGAATACTTAATGATCTCACTGGTGTTAATCAGTCTGGTTCGTTTGTTATTTCCAACAATACTGGTTCTGATCTAATCCTTGATGGCCAAAATTCTCTACTCGTAGTTTCTAATGGTGGTTTTGCAAGCAACACTGTTGTTTCAAACAGTGCTGTTCTGTCGGCTGTAAGTGGTTCCATAATCTCGACGGCCAAATTGGCAACGGGCGGTCAGATTCTCGTTTCGAGTGGTGCTTCTGCAAATAACATTGCAGTATCTGCAGGTTCATTCCTGACTAATGCTGGTTCACTCTCTAATGCATCTGTCTCTTCTACTGGACGATTCACTGTATATTCCGGCTCGGCAAGCAATATATCAATGCTGTCTGGTGCTATGTTATTCACAAGTGTTGGTGGCGGCGGTAACCTTACCGTTGATGGTACAAATGAAAGCGGTTCATTCTCTGTTATTAATAATATAGCGTCTAATTTAGTTTTGAGTGGGCAAACATTTGCGCCGGCCAGTTTTATTGTCTCTTCTGGTGGTAGTGCACTCGACACTACAGCGGCTGGCTCTGGTTTCATGCACGTTAGGAGCGGAGGTTTTGCTGGCAATACTCGGATTATTAATGGTCTGGGCGCTGTTGTTGTCTCCTTGGGTGGTATGGCCAATAGTGTAGTAAATTTGGGAAGTCTTAAAGTTCTTGGTGGTAGTGTCCAGAATGTCACAAACTCTGGAGTCTTATTGGTTTCCGGAGGATCTGTTACAAATGCTCAAATTGTCAGCGGGGCACGCATCCAGCTTGCTATTGGTGGAGGGCTTAATACCTACGTTGATGGTACTAATCAATCGGGCGCTTTCCTAGTTTCTGGTGGTGTTGCGTCTAATGTGGTTCTCAGTAACGATGCATATATTGATGTCTCTAGTGGTGGTGTGATTTCACAAACCACAATGATTAATCAAGGATCTGCTCTTTTGAGAAATGGCGGGCTAGCAAACTCCACCACCCTCAGCGGTTTAGGGGCTCTTTTTGTTAGTAATGGAGGTGTGGCGAGCAATACGCTAGTGGCTGCTACAGGTGCCATCCTTGCTGTTTCTTCTGGTGGACAAGCCAGTAACACTGTGATTTCTGCTGGTGGGTCAACATTTGCCCAAAGTGGCGCAAATCTGGATGGTGTCAATGTTAGGAGTGCGGGCATTCTCTTGGTCAGTGGGGGTGGGAGTGCTGTAAATGTCAATCTTGATGCTGGTGCTGTTTTACGAACATCTGTTGGTGGTGTTAGTGGTGCTTACGTCGTTGGTGTCAACCAAAGTGGTGCATTTACCATCTCTCGAAATTATGCCTCTAATGTAGTCCTAAACAATACGGCAGCTCTCTCCGCTGGCGCGAGTGCTGTAGTTGATAATGCGACAATAAACGCAGGGGGTGTGTTAAGCGTTTTTTCTGGTGCTAGCTTAAATGGTACGACCAACATTGCAAACGCTGGCACCTTGGTCGTATCAGGTGGCTCAGGGGCTAATGTTATTCAGCAAGTGGGTGGTAACATTCAAACCCACGTTGGGGGTTTAGTCTCTAATTTCATCAGCGGCACGAATCAGAGCGGTCTCTTTAGTGTGTCTGGTAATGTTGCTTCTAATGTTCTTCTTAATAAGTGGGCCATTTTAACTGTCTCAGGTGGCGGGTCTGCATTGTCGACCACTGTTAATGCAAATGGAGTTGTTTCTGTTTTAAGTGGGGGTGTTGCTAATAGTGTAAATCTTGCTAGTGGCGGAGGTATCCTGTTCGTTTCGAATGGCTCAGCGACGAATGTCTCGGCTGGTAGTACAGGGCGTATTCGAGCCTTTATCGGTCTGAATGATGTTGGGTACATTAGTGGTACTAATCAGAGCGGATCTTTCTTTGTCTCTGGAGCTGTGGCGAGTAGTCTAATCCTGAACAACGGGGGGTTTTTGTCTGCAACCAGTGGTGGTAGCGCGATTGATACTGTGCTGAATGATGGAGTTTTATATGTTTCATCTGGGGCAAATACAAAAAATACCCTCGTTAATGCATATTCTATTGAGCACCTTTCTGGGGGTGTTGCAAGCAATACTGTTGTAACTAACGCTGGTGCCCAGGTTGTTTCTAGCGGGGGCACGGCTTTGCTTACAACACTGAGCGCTGGAGGGTTTCAATATGTTAAGGCTGGAGGTCGTGCTAATGGTGCCATAATTAATAGTTTTGGCAACCAAGTCATTTTGGCAGGCGGTGTGGCAAGTGGCGCTACCGTTAATCGCGGTGGTGTGCAGTCAGTAACCAATGCAGGCAGTGCGCTAGATACAACTGTTAACAGTGGTGCTTTTCAGAATGTTTCTGCCGGTGCTTATATTCTTGGGACAAATATTAATAGCGGTGGTAGTCAGAATGTTTTAGTTGGCGCCACTGCTTCTGGTACTAAAATTAATAGTGGCGGTATTCAACTCGTCAATGCGGGTGCAACTGCTGTTAGTGCTGTAATATCGAGCGGTGGTATTCAGCTTGTTTCTTCTGGTGTTGCTACCAATCTTATACAGCAATCAGGTGGTGCGCTCCAGACTTATATTGGTACTGGAAATACTGGTAATGTGAGCGGTACCAATGAAAGTGGTTCTTTCTTTGCTTCCGGTGTAAGTGCTAGCAATGTTGTCCTGAATAACAGCGGCTTTTTGTCGGTCACCAATGGTGGTCGGGCTAATAGAACCACTGTCAATAATGGTGGCGATCTTTATGTGTTATCAGGTGCTATTGCAACGAGTACTATTATAAACAGTGGTGGCGCGCTTTCTGCAACTTCTGGTTCGGCAAGTGGTGTCGTTGTTAATGCTGGTGGTAGTGCTCAGATTAATGCAGGTGCTAGTCTACTTTCCGGTAGTATAAATAGCGGTGGTGCGTTATATGTTTCCAATGGTTCTGCCATCAGTGTCTCTCAGCAAATAGGTGGTGCACTACAAACCTTCATTGGTAGTGGTAACTTAGGCAATGTCAGTGGTACCAATGAGAATGGTTCTTTCTTTGCGTCAGGGGTTAGCGCCAGTAACGTCATACTCAATAACAGCGGCTACTTATCGGTGACCAGTGGAGGTACTGCTGGTAATGCTAGGGTCAACAGTGGCGGTGTTTTATATGTTTCCAATGGTTCTGCCACCAGTGTCTCCCAGCAAATAGGTGGTGCACTGCAAACATTCATTGGCGCTGGTAACTTGGGTAGTGTCAGTGGCACCAATGAGAGCGGATCGTTCTTTGCGTCAGGGATTAGCGCCAGTAATGTCATACTCAATAACAGCGGCTACTTATCAGTGACCAGTGGAGGCACTGCGACTAATACAGTCATTAATAGTGGCGGTAGTGCAATCATCCTCAGTGGCGGTAGCATGACGCTTACCGTCTTAAATGTTAGTGGTAGTCAAAGCATCTCCTCAGGCGGGAGTGCTATTAACACTTTGATTAGCTCTGGTGGTGTGCAAACTGTCTATTCTGGGGGTGCAGCCAACAGTGTGACAGTAAATAGTGGTGGAGCTCTTGTTCTTTCTGGTGGCAGTGTACTCAATCTTGTGCAAGAAAGTGCTGGCAATCTAGGTGTCATAATTGGTAGAGATGGCTCCAGTTACGTTAGCGGCATTAACGAGAGCGGAGGTTTTTTGGTATCGAGCTCTTTTGCGTCTAATGTGGTGCTAAACGGCTCCTCCTATATGTCTGTTACTTCGGGTGGATCGGCTATTAGTACCACCATTAATAGCGGCGGTATTCAATCCATTTCTGGAAATGGACGTGCGGATAGCACTGTGGTTAATAGTGGCGGTACACAAAGTGTTGTGGCTGGCAATACAACCAGAACTACGGTCAATAGTGGTGGCGTTGCCCGCGTTAGTGGCGGTGGCGCTACGCAAATGGTGTTATCTTCAGGTGGTGCGCTCCAGACTTATATTGGTACTGGAAATACTGGTAATGTGAGCGGTACCAATGAAAGTGGTTCTTTCTTTGCTTCCGGTGTAAGTGCTAGCAATGTTGTCCTGAATAACAGCGGCTTTTTGTCGGTCACCAATGGTGGTCGGGCTAATAGAACCACTGTTAATAATGGTGGCGATCTTTATGTGTTATCAGGCGCTATTGCAACGAGTACTAGTTTAAATAGTGGCGGTGTCATGTCGCTCACTAATGGTGGTAGTGCCAATATCGCCACTATTTCTTCTGGTGGTGCCTTGTTTGTTTCTAGGGGCAGTGCGACCAGTGTGAATCAGCAGTCTGGTGGGGAACTACAAGCCTATGTTGGGGCAGGGGTCTCTGCATTGGTGACAGGCACGAATGAGAGTGGTGCATTTACTATTTCCGGTACAAATGCTAGTAACGTCGTGCTCAATGGTGCTGGCTTCTTGATGGTCTCTAGTGGCGGCAATGCTAGCAACACTAATATCAACAGCGGCGCCACGCAGACCCTGCTGGCGTTAGGGGTCGCTAGTAATACCCAGATCAATAGTGGCGGCCAAGAGGTGATTTTGAGTGGTGGCGTTGGAGTCAGTGCTTCAATTAATAGTTCGGGAGTTCAAATAATTTCTTCCGGTGGGCTTGCAAGCGCTGCTGTATTGAGTAGTGGTGCAGTTCAAATCGTCAGTAATGGCGGGGTATCGCTGTTTGGGAGCGTAATTGGCGGGGAGCAAAACGTACTGAGTTCTGGTCTTGACTCGGGTACGGTTGTTGAATCAGGTGGTAGTCAAAACATCAGCTCGGGCGGCTCATCTCTGAATGCTATTCTGATTGCGGGAGGTGTTCAAAATATCTCGTCTGGAGCCGTTGTTTTGGGCACTATTCTTAATAGTGGTGGCTCTCAAAACATTGGCTCTGGCGCGGTAGCGACAGGGGTCCAGGTAAACGCGGGGGCGGTCCAGTCAGTTGGATCAGCTGCTAGTGCACTAAGCACGGTGATTATGAGTGCTGGATCGCAGTTGGTGATATCTGGGGGACGTGCTAATAGTGCCATCGTGAATAATGGTGGGATACAAGCGGTCAGCTCTGGAGGTAGTGCATTTAATACCCTGGTGAGCAGTAGCGGTAATCAAATTGTTTATGGTGGCGCAACAGTTTCTGGGACACAAATCAACAGTGGCGGCACCCAAACCTTAAAAGAAGGCGCCAATGTTTCTGGATTGCTATTAGGGAACGGGGCAAACCAAGCGATTAGTTCTGGTGGTACTGCTGTTAATACGATTGTGTCAGCAGGCTCCTTGCAATCGGTTTCTTCTGGCGGCCTTACTGTTAGTGCTTCTTTGCTGAGTGCTGGTACGCAGACGTTGGTTAATGGCGCGTCAGGTAGTGCTACTAGAGTTAGTTCGGGAGGCGTTCTTTACGTTTCTGGCGGTAGTGCCAATAGCGCAATGCTTTCGGGCGGAGCTGTCCTGCAAACCTTCATTGGTAGTGGTAACTTAGGCAATGTCAGTGGTACCAATGAGAATGGTTCTTTCTTTGCGTCAGGGGTTAGCGCCAGTAACGTCATACTCAATAACAGCGGCTACTTATCGGTGACCAGTGGAGGTACTGCTGGTAATGCTAGGGTCAACAGTGGCGGTGTTTTATATGTTTCCAATGGTTCTGCCACCAGTGTCTCCCAGCAAATAGGTGGTGCACTGCAAACATTCATTGGCGCTGGTAACTTGGGTAGTGTCAGTGGCACCAATGAGAGCGGATCGTTCTTTGCGTCAGGGATTAGCGCCAGTAATGTCATACTCAATAACAGCGGCTACTTATCAGTGACCAGTGGAGGCACTGCGACTAATACAGTCATTAATAGTGGCGGTGGCTTGCTGATTTCTAGCGGTGCAATTGCAAACGCAATAACGCTCAATAATCTTGGATTGCTGTTTGTGCAAGACGGATCTGCCACCAGTGTCTCCCAGCAAATAGGCGGTGCACTGCAAACCTTCATTGGTGCTGGTAATACGGGTAACGTTAGCGGTATCAACGAAAATGGGGCTTTCTTTGCCTCAGGTATGAGTGCTAGCAATGTTGTTCTCAATAACAGCGGCTTCTTGTCGGTGACCAGTGGAGGTGTTGTTACCAATACTAGTGTTAAAGCAGGGGGTGTACAAACGATATTGGATGGTGCATTAGCGAGCAATACCTTGGTTAGCAATTTGGGTCAGGAAATTATTTCAAGTGGGGGTGTCACGACCAATACAGTTGTGAGTAGTGGTGGGGCTCAAATCATTAATAGCGGTGGCTTAGCTTCCGCCACCACTGTTTATACTGGTGGTCAGCTGTTTGTATCTGGAGGGGGTAGTGCAATTGGTGTTTCACAGCAGTCTGGCGGTGCAATCCAATCGATTATTGGTGCTAACAATTCAAGCTTTATTTCTGGCACAAATGAGAGCGGTGCATTTATCGCCGCAAGCGCCCTAGCGTCTAATGTCATCTTAAATTCGGGCGGCTATTTATCAATCACTTCGGGTGGATCTTCTCTAAACACCACGATTAACGCTGGTGGTTTTCAAACCGTGTTTGAGGGCGGTGTTGTCAGCAATGCGATTGTCAATAGCGGCGGTGCTCAATCAGCGGTTGATGGCGGAGTAATTGATAGCATTATTTTGGCAAGCGGTGGTTTGTTATACGCCTCTGGCGGTGTAGTCACTAATCTGACTCAGCAATCAGGGGGGGCGCTGCAAACATTTATCGGTACGGGTAATTCAGGTAACGTTAGCGGTACTAATGAGAGCGGGTCTTTCTTTGCGTCAGGGATTAGTGCCAGTAACGTCGTACTCAATAACAGCGGCTTCTTATCTGTGACCGCTGGAGGTACTGGGACTAATACAGTCATTAATAGTGGTGGTGTAGAGACTACGATTTTTGGTGGTAGTAGCATTAATACAGAAGTCAATAGGGGTGGTCTTCAAAATTTATTGAGTAGTGGCGAATCACTTAGCGCTACGATAAATTCTGGCGGGATACAATCTTTGGCCCTCGGCGGGCTTGCCTCTGCCAGTATTTTAAGATCTGGGACTCAAGTGGTTTCAGAGGGTGGTCTTGCATCTGGAACGGTAGTGAGCTCTGGTGGGGTGCAAAACATTAGCTCTGGCGGCACAGCTCTGGCTACTATAGTTAATGCCAGCGGTAATCAGGTCGTCAACGGAGGTGCTTTTGTCTCTGGATCCCAATTAAATTCTGGTGGAACTCAGACGCTATTGTCCGGTGCGGCGGTTTTTGGTACTGAGATTAGTGGTGGAGCAAGGCAGTCGGTTGGCATGGCTGCAAGTGCGATTGTCACGCTGATTCAATCTGCAGGTTTGCAAACCATTGGCGCGGGTGGTGTTGCCATAAGTGCAACCGTTAGTGGCGGTGGCGTTCAGACCGTCAGTTCTGGAGGGGTCGCTACATCATCCGTTGTGCGGACTGGTGGTATCCAAAATGTTAACTCTGGAGGTTCAGGTTCCGCAGCTGTCATTCTAATGTCTGGAACACAGAATGTGTTTGGCAGTGCTGATACAACCGTTGTCAGTGGAGTTCAAAACGTTCTCTCTGGCGGTCGAACTGTGAGCACTACAATTCTTGTAGGCGGCTCTCAAAATGTTTCTTCGGGTGCTTTGGATGTGAGCGCATCCGTTTCTGGTGGGACACAGAGTATTTTTGCAAGTGGTATTGCTTCGGCTGCTCAAGTTGTTTCAGGAGCGCAATCGGTTGAGAGTGGCGGTAGTTCAATTAATACAAATATTAGTGCTGGTGGACTGCAAGTTATCAACAGCGGTGCCTTTGTTTCTGGCACAGTGCTCAATAGTGGCGCTAGTCAAACAATTTCTTCGGGTGCTGTGGTTTCGGCAGTACAAATTAATTCAGGGGCGACTCAGTCTGTTGGTTTAGGTGCTGGGGTATTTAGTGCCACTATAAATTCGGGCGGTTCCCAAAACGTAGTTTCCGGTGGCTATGATTTGAGTGCAACGTTGAATGCGGGGGCAGTTCAAATAATCAGCTCTGGTGGTGTCGCTTCATCAACTCAAGTTAATGCTATTCAAATCGTTGGTGATGGAGGTAATGTTGTCGATGCTGTAATTAGTAATGGTGGTTCTCAAACAATTGCACTTGGTGGAAATGTAAGCGGTGTTACCATTTTGAGTGGCGGTAGACAAGTTGCAAGCGTAGGCGCTCGCACTGTTAGTACCACGATTGGTAACGGTGGAGTTCAATTTGTCAGTGCTGGTGCTAATGTCAGCGCGACGACGATTAATTTGAGTGGTGTTCAAAACGTATTGGCTGGTGCCAATGTGTTGGGGACGATACTGAATAGTGGCGGTTCGCAGAGTATTGCCTCTGGAGCGGTTGCGACGACGACCCAAGTGAACTCTGGGGCGATCCAGTCAGTTGGGTCAGGCGCTAGTGCGCTGAGTACGACGGTGACGAGTGCTGGTTCACAGTTGATAGCCAGTGGTGGCACAGGTTCGGCAACAACCGTATTGTCTGGTGGTACCCAGACAGTTGCAGGTATTGCGCAAGCGGCGCAAGTGAGCGGTATTCAAACTGTGTTGTCGGGTGGTAGTGCGATCACGGCGACTCTTTTGGCTGGTGGTTCACAGTCGGTAGCCAGTGGTGGTGTTGCTTCTGGTTCGATCGTGAGCAGTGGTGGTGCCCAAGAAATTGCCAGTGGTGGTGTTGCTTCTGGTTCGATCATGAGTAGTGGTGGTACCCAACAAATTGCCAGTGGTGGTGTTGCTTCTGGTTCGATCGTGAGCAGTGGTGGTATCCA
>CAZCGW010000039.1:0-10859 GCA_964498255.1 uncultured Dechloromonas sp. | reverse complement strand
TCCGAATCGGTAATTTTACGATCCGTCGGACTCCACTTTTTGCAGCCTACCTCAATCCATCGGGGATCTGATACTCCAGATCCACTTCCTGATCGCTACTGAGCATTGCCACCGGCACTGCGTGTGCAAACATATCTAGCCCCATTTCGTACATCCTTTCTGCCTTGCGGCACCGTGAAGGTTTGGTGAAAGGACAGCGGCGGTTAATGACCTACCTTGCTGCCCGTAGCCAAAGCCGGGGCGAGACATGAGTACGGCCAAGGGGCAAGCCGATTTAATGGGGGGAAGCCCGAAGGGGGGCACCGTTCATTCGGCGCGAACCCTTGGCCATAAAGCCCTGTGCGATATAACCGCACAGGCTTAAAGGGCGTACCGTGCGAAGGGATCGAACCGAAGCTTGGATACGGGCAGCAGTCACCGCCGCGCTTTGCGCCCCAGCGCTCTGAGCAGCGCGATCTAATCAGGCAGTCTGGCCACCACGCAGGCCGGACTGCCCCACGCGTTACAGATTAAGAACTTGCGCCTGGCGCCTGGCATGGATAAAGTCTTGAGGGAACAACACGGATCCCTTATGAGCTATCTATCTCTGTACCAGCAATTGTCGATCGAGTTTCTCTCGGACCCGGAGTTTGACCACGGCCGCGCCCGTGATGATGCGTTTGCCCTATGCGCGCACTGGCGTCATACACACGGCCGGCATGTGACCGCTGAAAACGTTTCTGAAGAATTCAGTCGCTGGTGGCGAAAGCACTATGCGGACGGCTTGCGCACCATGGGGGCTACGCGTTCTTACCGTCGGTTCATGGATGACTTAACGCTGAAACTGCCTGATCGCCGCTTGGCGTTCAGCACTGGAAGCAATACTGCAGACTGATTGTCAGTGTAGCCAGGGACGCTTTGCGTCCGTGCGGTAGTCGTAGGCCATATGACCACCACCGGTTTGCACCGATATGTAGTGCACGATCAGCTGCTCAAGCTCAGCCATGTTGGGAGCCTCACCAACCAGTTCATCGGTGGCCGGATTCACAGCGCGCTAGAGTTTGAGGCAATCGATCAAGGCGCACTTGACAATCTTTTCCGCCAAATCATAATGTGCAAAAGGCATTACGGACTGCCTGCTGCCCGCAACGGCGAAACCTCATGGGTTCCGGTACAACGATTTCCCTCTCTCCATGTTCATAACCCTGGTGTTATACGTGGCGTAGAAAGCGGGCTCACTACCTTGTCACCGCCTAGTTTATGGAATGGATCATGTTAATTGAGCAAACAAAAAAACAAGCGAAGAATCTTCGCCGTCTTCTTCCTGCATTCATCGCCGAGCACCCCGATGGGGGAAAACTCTCTGATTTTCAGGAGTTGGTAGCCAGAACCCACGGCTACCCAAGCTTTCACGCAATGTTAGAGTCTCAAAAGTTGGTTGATCGGGAACACCAGGACTCCATTGTTAGTCTGGGGACGCTACGAGTTGTATATCAGGGTGTCAATTTATGGCCGACGTATGACCAGAATGGAAATCACGAGAATTACAAACCGATGGCCTATGGCGAATTGCTCATCCCCGTTCTCGAAGGCTCCGAGAAAGACACCTTATACCGGGTGACAGAGGAATTTGACGAGGCCTGCGAGATGGAAGGGGGGCTCACCGGGGACTTTGACGAATTCTCACCGCAATCGATCAACAAACTCCTATCTCTCGCCGCAAAATTGACTAAGCAGGAACCTGCTTTCGTAGACGGTTACGCCTTCCAAGTCGGTGCCTATGTTCATACTGGCCAGAATAAAAAGGCCATCAGGCTTGCTGAACCACTTATAGAACTAATCTTTGACATGATTTCCAAGTGCGCTTCCGAGCACAAAACAAAGACGCTACTGATGCCCTATGCGCATCACTCTAACCGGCCGTTTCATAGGCTGGCACATGGCCTTGTGCTAGCGTATCTGGCTGAGCAGGAAACCGCGAAAGGGGTTTCTCTAGCTAAACGGATGTTGGGTCTTTGGCCGAACGACAATATCGGATTCCGCTTCCTTATTACAGATACCCATCAAAACTAGATTGGTAAAGCAACCTCCAGTTGCAGATCCGAGTGCTCGATCATTCCCGGTTTGACACGGTGGCCTAGCGTCACCAAAAAGAGCAGCGCCCCCTCGCGACGGGCAAATTTCATTGCCGGCACAAAATCGCTGTCGCCAGTGACCAGGACAATGACATCAACCTGCTTCTTAAGGGTCAGCGCCGCGATATCCATGCCAATGCGCATATCAACGCCTTTTTGCGAGATCTGCGGCACCAGATCGTCAGCCGAAACGGTGACTTGGCCATCCTTTGCATTGCGCAGGATTTTTTCAGGGATGTTCCAACCTCTAAAGGCCAACTCACCAAGGCGGAGCGCCATGTAGGGGACCGATGTCAGATGCTCATAGAGAGATTTGATACGGGTTGCCTGGGGGCTTTTACCAAAATCAATCGTCGCCTGGCTGATCGGATTGTCGTGGCTCGTTTCCAGAGGCACAGAGTCGTAGTAATAGACGCGATGCAAACGCATGCCATCGAGCGGTGCCAACTTAGATAGCGTTTGGATCAGCTTCTTGAAATGTTCAGCAGTTGCTGGTTGTTTGCCGTTCAGCTTGCGCTTGGCAAAGCCGCCATCAATCAAAATTGCATAATTCAGCATGGGCGGTGTGGGTTGCTGCCAGACGGGTCGGGAGTCAAAGCCCCCTGTTATATGTCACCCGAAAGGCAGCGTTTCTCTATAAGAATTTACATTGTCAGCGCAAAGGGCTTTTGCTGTCAACTTCATCAGCCACATTTGATGGGAATCGGAACCGCGCGTGTATTGAACCATTACAAAGAGTTGACCGGATTTCGCGAGTTCGATATCGTAGTCATATTGCAAACATTACATATAAGCGCATGAACTTTTCATTAGAACACCTGATACGCGGACTTGTTTCAAGGGGCACATCCAACTATTTGACAAGGCCCGTGGAAGCCACCACTGTCCCCACGTCTATTCGCTTAAAGCCAACAACCAGGGCGTTTTTAGAATGCCAAGCTGAAAGCCTCAACACATCACTTCAAAGCGTAATCACCATGATTCTCGATGGCGTAGAAGAGGCCACCACTCACAAGGTTGGAAGAACGCTCGGTTCAATTCGCGATCGTTTTTTCTATCTTTTTAGCGCACACGGCATTAGCCTGCCTCAAACCGCTGAAATTCTTAAGGAGTTTGGCTATACGCTATCAACATTGGAAAGCCCATCACGACTACTGGATCTGCTAAACCCGGAGACCATAAGATTTCTCTCCCGCACATTCTTCGTGGAACCAACATGGATTAGCGGCTCCGGCGATCGGGTGGTCAACGTAACGAATTTTAGTTGGTACAAGAACACTCATGCCGCGATCAAACGGTTGCTCGAATATCAAGCCAACGGCCTAAGCCCACATGTCATTTTCATTCGGCGATCCAACTCTAATTTCAAGGCAGCCCGCGAGGACGACGATCGCGGCCTCGCCGACAAAGAACCCATCGGCGTTAGCATCAGGCTAACTTACAAGACCGCCGATGGTGGTTATTACTACCTCTATGACACCTGGGCCTTTGAGAGATGGAACTATCACAACTGTCGTTCTGAAATCAAATTGTTCATCGCCGCATGCACCGACATTTGCGCGATAACGTCATACTCAAGAGTTTCGTTTTCTGGACACTCTTTGTCCGAGGCAGAAATTGAATCCATTGTAATGGGCAAGTCATTGCCGTGTGTTGCGCTGAATCAACTTGGACCAGCCACTTGGTATCCAGATGACTACGCCGACATGCACGGCGAAGTCACCGAGGAAGCAAAAGACTGGGAATGGATAAAGAATGTCTACGAAACTAGGAAATACAACGAATTCATCAGAGATGTGTTAGCAACCCACACGGACACCTCAAACAAGCAGGCTGTGGCGGCCACGGAACCCTAACAACTGAGCGCGCCGGTCCAAGCTTGATTGCACCAGGCCTATATTGAAACGACACTAAGGGTGATCACGATGTTTAAAGCGGTTAATCTGCTTCAGACAACTTCGCGAATCATTGTCCTAAGCCCATTGATAAACCGGACTGGGAGGGTGTGTCCGTGTTTGCGAATGTCCGAAATTAGTGCAAGGGCTTCATCAGGAAGATCAATGTCATCCCGGCACAGACCACGTTCGACCGCTGCCAGCCGTTTCAATTCATGCTGTTCAGCATCAGAAAAGCCAAGTGCATCAAGAACTTTCTGCAATGTCGATGCTGGTGGTGCGGCCTTGCTGTTTTCGATAGCAGAGTAATAGGGGTATCCGTATTCTGCGATTGAAAGGCCCTAATCGCGAACAAGAAACGCACAAACAACAAATCGCATTCCAAGGTTGACAATCGCCGCTTTCCGTCTACGATACAAATCGTAATGTGCAGTTGAAGCCATCGGTTGAACAAGGGGGGAGGAATATGGTTTGGGAAGGCGCTGTTAACGAGATCGAAAACGGAATTGTTGACCTCCAAAACGGGTGTTCCAACGTGGAATTCCAAGTTGGCTATCTAATGGGTTTGTCGCATGCGGCTTGGAGATCGGGAGCAATTGCTTTCAAGCAACATAAAGACTTTCAATCCAAAATCTCCGCGGTGCATCACAATCTGATTGACATCAAATTGAAGGGTTCGGCGCATGCCTGACCTGCTAAAGCAGTTCCTTCTTGAGACAAGGCTGGTTGCTGATCCGGAACTGATTGAGCGTTGGGAGTGGGACATGCGTTTCCATGGTGACCAAAATATGAAACCGCAGGCGGCACACGCAAGAAGAACTGCGACGGCTCGACGCACAGCGTCTGAGAAATTCGTGCATCCGTATTCCGTGATTGAAATCCGGTGACGCGATGCGTCAAAACATAGATAACAAGGAAATAGAAATGGCTACAAAAGCACTGGAATTGGAAAGACGGGGGTCTTCGTCATTCACGTTTGTGAAACACTTTGTTAGCCAAGAACGGCATTACAACAAGGCGCTTGAACTCGCGTGTTCATACCTAACCGATGAGCAAGTAAGAGATAGCAGACGCCTTACCACCACAAGCAGATCTTGCCACCCCACAGCCTATGCAAGAGCCGGTGGGGTGGTCGCCAGAAGCAAAAAAGAAAGCGTGGGATTTTCTTAAGCAAGAATTAAAAAATCCTGACGACCCGTGGACAGTATCCGAATCGGCTACTTACTTCGGATTCTTCTGCTGGGGCATCGAAGCCGCAAGACAGTGGGCATTAGATCAGGCACCGATTCACGTTGAAAACGTTTACAAACGTGGCGACAAGTATTTTGCTTGGATTGGTGATGACTACGTTCAAATCTACACCGCCCCTGTTCAGCAGGTGCCCGATGCATCGCCACCAGTTCTGATAACTGACGATGAAATGTCAGCATTTCGACGATTTAGTGAATGTGCGCAAGACGGTGAAGGCCATGACGTTCCGAAAAAAATGATGAAACGGCTATCTGAAATCGGGCTACTTCGTCATTGCTCGGCTGGGTATTACGAAAATACTGATTTTGGCCTCGCTGTTCTTTCAGGTCGATACACCGCCCCGAAGTCAGAGCAGTTTCGTAATAGCGCATAGCAACATAAATCCGTCTGACAATTACACAAGACAATAAAGGGGATACATCATGGAATTTCTTGGGCTCATCACAATTTTCGTAATTACTGGGTTGGCAGGAGCGCTCGTCAAAGGATTCTCCGCTGACCCGAATTTCGTTGCAGCTATCGCTGCATATAGCCCATGGCTTGCCGAGCACTCGATGGGGCTTGGCTGGGCGGCGGTCGCGCTCATTTTCGTCGGCGGTGTCGCTCTTCCCCCGCTGTTACTGAACCGTGAATCTTTAGACGGTAGCAATCAGCTCGCCAAGGTTGGGAATGCAGTAAGTTTTGTATGCATAGGGTATGCGTTGCTTTTTCTCGCGATACCCGGAATTGCGTACCTTCTGGGAATGGGGTGGTTTGCGGCTCGTAAGGCATCTGGGTTTTAGGATTCGCTTGTGAAAGTTGCCGCGATGAGGACTACATGCCCACGCATGACCTGTTAAACCTCCCTGGCTTCGAGGTGGTGTCTGTTCAGGATTCTGAACACGATTACCATATCGATGCCATCAGCACCGTACCCGTTGAGGCCTGTCCTCATTGCCAATACAGGCAAGTGGACGGCTTCGGCCGGCGAGAACAGATGGTGCGTGATCTGCCGATCCATGGAAAACGAGTCGGAATCTACATCAAGACACGGCGCTTCCGCTGCAAGGCCTGCCAGAAGACCTTCTATGAAGCGCTACCAGGCGTTAATGCCAAACGGAGTATGACGGATCGGCTGGTAGCCTGGATCGGCCATCAGGCCGTCAAACGTACCTTCGTCAGCATTGCCGAAGAAGTCGGCTGTGTTGAGGGAACCGTCCGCCTGATCTTCAAGGACTATATAGCGGCACTGAGCGAGAAGATCCGCTTCGAGACACCCAAGTGGATCGGCATCGATGAGATCCACCTCATCCGACCCCGTGGCGTTATCGCCAATATCCAGAACAACACCATCGTCGAGTTACTGCATAACCGGAACAAAGACACCATGGTGCATTACCTGTCGCACCTGGAAGGGCGCGACCAGGTGCAGTACGTGGCCATGGATATGTGGAAACCCTACCGGGATGCCGTCGAAGCCGTATTACCGCAAGCCAGGATCATCATTGATAAGTTCCACGTCCTGCGCATGGCCAATAACGCCATGGAGGGTATCCGCAAGGGCTACAGAGAAACTCTGACCTCAAAACAGCGCCGGGGCCTGTTGCACGACCGCTTCGTGCTGCTCAAGCGCGAAAAAGACCTCAGTGATCAGGAAAGCCTCACGCTCTCCGGCTGGATTCAGAATTACCCCGAACTCGGACAGGCCTATCGCCTGAAAGAGCAATTCTTCGGGATCTACGATGCCCAAACAAAGGCTGATGCACTCCAGCGCTATACCGCCTGGGAAAAATCCGTTGGTCCTGACGTTCGTGAGGCCTACGCAGATCTGATTCGTGCCTGGAGCAACTGGCAGCCGTACATCCTTAACTACTTCGATCACCCGGTCACCAATGCTTACACCGAGAGCCTGAACAACCTAATCCGGGTCATGAATCGCCTTGGCCGAGGCTACAGCTTTGAAGCGCTGCGCGCCAAGATCCTCTTTGCAGAAGGTGCTTTCAAGAAGCAGAACATTCGCCCGAAGTTCGAGCGCCGACGCTCGGATGAGATCGGTGCCGACGCTATCGGCATGATCGGGTATGGCACCTTCAATCAACAGCCAACCCAATCCAAAGAAGTGAACTACGGGCCAGACATTTCAACACTGGTCCGAATGATCGAGGAAGGTATCCTGTAACCCCGTTTCAATCACGAATTACGGATACCCAGTAATAGCTAGGAGAAATTCCGGCGGGGTTAGCGACATCGGAGCATTTGCGGGATGTTGCAGTACGCCGTTTGCGGAGATGGCTTCCAAGCAGTTGTTCGTTCTGGCAATCCATATTAATCCAATACGATTAAAGTAAAAGATGGCAGTGTATCCGCATGGATACCTGTGGGAAAATGAAAAATCTATGCAAACTGGTCAGGTGATTTTTCATGGACAGCTTCAGAAAACCCTGAATGTCGGCATTGATACAACTTTAGTTGAATGAACGGCAGGTCTCCTGTCGGGGTCGCTTCAGAAAACGGAATTTAAAGCACGTTAAACCGGTTGCAATGGCCGTAGTGGCCTAAATTTCCCCGCGCCGACCTTGGCCCTGCTGCGCCAGAGGTAATCGCCGGTTAGGTTGATGTGCTCCCAGCCGAGCGGCGACAGATACTGCAACAGCGCATCATCGACCGGCTGGCCATGACTACACAAGGCATTCGTGGCGCGCTCGAGGTAAACCGTGTTCCAAAGAACGATGGCGGCTGTTACCAGGTTGAGGCCGCTGGCTCGGTAGCGCTGCTGCTCAAAGCTGCGGTCGCGGATTTCGCCCAGCCGGTTGAAGAACACCGCTCTGGCCAGCGCGTTACGCGCCTCGCCCTTGTTTAGTCCGGCATGCACGCGGCGGCGCAGCTCGACGCTCTGCAACCAATCAAGAATGAATAGCGTGCGCTCGATACGACCCAACTCGCGCAGGGCAATGGCTAGGCCGTTTTGACGCGGGTAACTCCCGAGTTTTCTGAGCATCAGCGAGGCCGTCACCGTGCCCTGCTTGATCGATGTGGCCAACCGGAGAATTTCATCCCAATGGGCACGGACATGCTTGATGTTGAGCGTACCGCCGATCATAGGTTTCAGCCCGTCATAGGCAGTATCGCCATTCGGGATGTAGAGCTTGGTGTCGCCCAGGTCGCGGATACGCGGCGCAAAACGAAAGCCCAAAAGATGCATCAGGCCAAAAACGTGATCGGTGAAACCTGCCGTGTCGGTGTAATGCTCCTCAATGCGCAGGTCGGACTCGTGATATAGCAAGCCATCGAGTACGTAGGTGGAGTCTCGCACCCCGACATTGATGACCTTGGTATGGAATGGCGCATACTGGTCGGAGATGTGGGTATAGAACGTTCGCCCTGGGCTGTTGCCGTATTTCGGGTTGATGTGACCGGTGCTTTCGGCCTTGCTGCCGGTACGGAAGTTCTGCCCATCCGACGATGAGGTGGTGCCATCACCCCAGTGTTCAGCAAACGGGTGGCGAAACTGTGCATTGACCAAGTCAGCCAGCGCTGCCCCATAGGTTTCATCGCGGATGTGCCAGGCCTGCAGCCATGCAAGTTTGGCGTAAGTCGTACCGGGGCATGACTCGGCCATTTTGGTGAGCCCCAGATTGATCGCATCGGCGAGGATCGTGGTCAGCAATAAGCTCTTGTCCTTGGCCACATCGCCCGATTTCAAGTGCGCAAAATGACGCGTAAAGCCAGTCCATTCGTCGACCTCCAACAGCAATTCAGTGATTTTGACGTGCGGCAGGGTCGCCGCCGTTTGGTCAATCAGTGTTTGCGCGGTTTCGGGTACCGCTGCATCGAGCGGCGTGATCTTCAGACCCGACGCCGTGATGATGGCATCCGGCAGCTCGTTGGCCTGTGCCATGCGATTAGCGGTAGCAAGCTGAGTCTCCAGCAATGTCAGCCGCTCATGCAGATATTGATCGCAATCGGTCGCTACGGCCAGCGGCAATTCACTGCGCTGCTTAAGGCTGACAAATTTTGCCGGGGGCACCAAGTATTCCTCGAAGTCCTTGAACTGGCGCGAGCCTTGTACCCAGATGTCGCCAGAGCGCAGTGCGTTTTTCATCTCCGACAATGCGCACAACTCGTAATAACGCCGGTCGATACCAGTGTCAGTCACGACTAGTTTCTGCCAGCGTGATTTGATGAAATCGGTCGGCGCATCGGCAGGCAATTTACGCGCATTGTCACTATTCATGCCGCGCAGTACATCAATCGCATCGAGTACATTCTTGGCTGCTGGAGCAGCACGCAGTTTGAGAACGTCGAGAAATTCCGGTGCATACCGACGCAGCGTGGCGTAGCTTTCTCCAATGCGACGCAAGAAATCAAAGTCTTCAGGTTGAGCGAGCTTTTGCGCTTCGGTGACGCTCTCGGTGAATGCATCCCAGGACATGACGGCTTCGATGGCGGCGAAGGGATCTTTGCCTGATTGTTTCGCCTCGATGAGTGCTTGGCCAATGCGGCCAAATAGTTGCACCTTGGCATTGATCGCTTTGCCGGATGCCTGGAACTGCTGCTGATGTCTTTTCTTGGCGTCATTGAACAGCTTGCCCAGAATGCGGTCGTGCAGATCGATGATTTCGTCAGTGACCGTAGCCATTCCATCAATAGCGATGGCTACCAAGGTCGCATAGCGCCGCTGCGCTTCAAACTTGGCCAAGTCGGCTGGTGTCATTTGACCACCCTCTCGAGAGATCTTGAGTAAGCGGTTTTGATGCACTTGTTGCTCAATGCCAGTCGGCAGGTCAAGTGCCTGCCAGGTTTTAAGACGCTCGATGTGTTCGAGCATGTGCCGTGAATTCGGCCTGGCCGGTGACTGGCGCAACCAGGCCAGCCAAGTCGTTGAGCCGTTATCCCTGCGTTTGAGTAGACCGTCGAGTTGCCGCCGATGCGAGTCTGATAACGGTTCTGTCATGGCAGCATAGATGCGCCTGTTGGCGCGAGTGATCGCTTCAGCGCAGATGCGTTCAATCACATCGGCAGAGGGAAGTAGGATGCTCTTGCGGCGCAGCCCGTCGACCAGATCTGTTGCCAACACAAAGCCCTTGTCGGTTTGCCAAGCCAACTCGTTCAGGCCATGTACTGCTGCCCGATAGTGGTTGGCGGTGCTGAAAGGCTGAAATCCGAACGCCGTTTGCAGTTCAACCAAGTGCTCGCGTCGAGTTTGTTCGCGTTGGCCGTAGTTCTGCCACATATCGGGTGGCATCTTGAGCTGATTTGCCACAAGTTTTAATAGATGCGGCAACGGATCATCATGCATGCCCAGCATTACGCCTGGGTATCGCATGTAGCAGAGCTGCACGGCAAATCCCAATCGGTTCACTGAACCGCGTCGCTGCCGAATAATGTTCAAGTCTGCATCGCTGAAGGTGTAGTGACGGATCAACTCGTCCTTGGTATCCGGTAATGCCAGCAGATTTTGCTTCTCGGCGGCAGACAGAATTGAGCGGCGCGGCATCGTGACTCCCTGGCAGAATGGCGTTGCACAAACGAACATTTGTGCACCAATTCAGTTGGGTGCGTTTTTCTAGGGAAGGTCTGCATAAGTCAGGCTCATGAAGGGTTGGTTGAATAACATATC
>CAZCGW010000038.1:0-10932 GCA_964498255.1 uncultured Dechloromonas sp. | reverse complement strand
ACTTACTTACGCTCGAATCCTGAAGAGGCACGGGTTGACGCATGGTGTTCTGATTGGGGTCGCCTCAGAAAACGGAAAATAAAGCACGCTAAGCCCTTACTTACCCAGATGTTTGACTGTTCGTGGCACTTTCACCATGGCAATTGCAATTGCCCAACCCTTGCAAAATGCCGCACGCCTCTACAGATCGAGAGCCAGAACACTTCTCGCGCAAATCAACCAAGTGCCGTTTTAACTGCAACAGCGCGGACACACGCATTTCCACCTGTTGAATATGGGCCTCCAGCAGCGTGTTGACCTCCCCACAGTCCTGCATCGGGTTGTCTCGCAGACCCAGCAATGCGCGAATCTCGCTCAACGTCATCTCGAGCGAACGGCAATGACGGATGAATTGCAAGCGCTCAATGTGCGCCTCACCGTACAGCCGGAAGTTGCCACCGCTTCGCGCTGGCTTCGGCAGTAGCCCTTCCTTCTCGTAGTAGCGGATGGTCACGACCTCGCACCCAGAGCGCTTGGCGAGGTCGCCAATTCTGATTTCCATGCATCAATCTCCAATTATCACTTGACTCTATAGTGACTATAGAGATTTTAATGGAGGCTGAATAGAAGATTTTCAGGAGTTACTCATGAGCGAATGCGCTTCAAAGGGGTGTGGCTGCACGACTGAGCCGATCATCCAACCCACGGCACCGGCCCCGCTGGCAACCGGATCGGCTCAAGCGGTGTACCGCATCGAGAACATGGATTGCCCGACCGAAGAGGCGCTGATCCGAAGCAAACTGGCCGGTCTGGCGGGGGTGGCGGGTCTTGAATTCAACCTGATGCAACGTACCTTGGCCGTGCGACACGAATTGCCTTCGTTGTCTCCCGTCGAGCAGGCGCTGAAGGCCATCGGCATGCAAGCTGTGCGCATGGATCAGGCGTCGGCCGAGCAGACGACCAAGCTGTCCATTGCCAAGATGGATTGCCCGACCGAAGAGACGTTGATCCGCAACAAGCTCGGCACCGTGGCCGGTGTTGCTGATCTCGATTTCAACCTGATGCAGCGCACGCTGTCGGTACGCCATGCGAACCAGGTTCTGCCAGACGTGCTCGTGGCACTGCAAGCGCTTGGATTCGAGGCGCAGGTCGTGGACACGGCAGAGGTCGCATCTCCATCCGCCGCCCCTGTGACCACGCCGACCAACTGGTGGCCGCTGGGCATCTCCTTGGTCACTGCATCGGCGGCCGAGGCGGTCTACTGGCTCCACAACGGCAATCACTGGTCGGTTGTCGTTCTGGCGCTTGTCGCGGTCTTCACGGGTGGCCTCTCCACCTACAAGAAGGGGTGGATTGCGCTCAAGAACCGTAATCTCAACATGAACGCCCTCATGTCGATTGCGGTCACGGGTGCCATGTTGATCGGCCACTGGCCCGAAGCGGCAATGGTGATGGTACTGTTCGCGCTGGCCGAGGTAATCGAAGCCAAATCGCTGGATCGCGCTCGTAACGCTATCCGTGGCCTGCTCGACCTGACCCCGGAACAGGCCACGGTACAGCAGGCTGACGGCACATGGCGCGAGGTGGGCGCCAAGCAAATCACCATCGGCGCCCGCGTCCGGGTCAAACCAGGTGAGCGCATCGCCCTTGATGGTGAGGTGCTGGAAGGCCGCTCTGCCGTCAACCAAGCCCCGATCACGGGTGAAAGCCTCCCGGTCGAAAAATCCCCCGGTGATTCGGTGTTCGCTGGCACGATCAACGAATCCGGCTCGTTCGAGTACCGCGTCACCGCCTTGGCCAACAACTCCACTTTGGCCCGGATCATTCACGCGGTAGAGGCTGCGCAAGGTAGTCGTGCGCCGACTCAGCGTTTTGTCGATCAGTTCGCCCGCTGGTACACCCCCGTTGTATTCGGCGTTGCCATCGCCGTCGCGTTGTTGCCGCCGCTGTTCATGGGTGCGGCATGGCTCGACTGGATCTACCGTGCATTGGTTCTGCTGGTGGTCGCCTGCCCGTGCGCACTGGTGATCTCTACACCGGTCAGCATCGTCAGCGGCCTGGCCGCCGCCGCCCGCCACGGCATTCTCATCAAAGGTGGCGTCTATCTGGAAGAAGGCCGCAAGCTGCGCTGGCTGGCTCTGGACAAGACCGGCACGATCACGCACGGCAAGCCCGCACAGACCGACTTTGTCACATGGGGCAATGCACTCGCCTCGGACAGCCGCAGCATCGCTGCCAGTCTGGCGGCCCGCTCGGACCATCCTGTATCCAAGGCGGTGGCACAGGCCGCGCAGACGGACGGGGTTGCCTTGCTCGACGTGGCCGAATTCAACGCGCTGCCCGGTCGGGGTGTGCAGGGCCAAATCAACGGTGAAACCTACCATCTTGGCAACCAGCGGATGCTAGAAGAGCTGGGGCAGCGTACTCCCGAGCTGGAACAGCGCATCGCGGCGCTGGAAACCATGGGTAAAACTGTCGTGATGTTGGTCAGCGCAAAAGGGGTTCATGCCTTATTTGCCGTAGCGGACACCATCAAGGAAAGCAGCAGGAGCGCCATTGCCGAGCTTCATGCACTGGGCATCAACACCATGATGCTGACCGGCGACAACCCCCACACGGCACAGGCCATTGCCGCACAAGCCGGGATCGACCGTGCGCAAGGCAATCTGCTCCCAGACGACAAACTGCGCGAAGTTGAGCTACTGGCCATAAAGGGCAAGGTCGGCATGGTCGGTGATGGCATCAACGATGCCCCGGCCTTGGCGCGTGCGGACATCGGCTTTGCCATGGGAGCGGCTGGCACAGATACCGCCATCGAGACCGCTGACGTGGCCCTGATGGACGACAACCTGGGCAAGATTCCGACCTTCGTGCGCCTGTCGCGTGCGACGGCGCAGGTGCTGATGCAAAACATTGTGCTGGCCCTTGGCATCAAGGCAGTATTTCTGGTGCTGACCTTCACGGGTCAAGCGACCATGTGGATGGCGGTGTTTGCTGATATGGGGGCCAGCTTGCTCGTCGTTGGCAATGGCTTGAGGCTGTTGCGCAAATGAGCTGGAAATTCTTTCTCTACGACTGGGGTGGTCTGAACATCGCGTTGTTCCAAGCCATCAACATGAGCACACCTGCAGCGCTGGAACCGCTGGCATCGTTCTTCAACCTTGTGATAGGCAACTACTGGACTGCACCACTGATGCTCTTGGCGATGTGGGGATGGTCAAAGTCGGCACCTGACCCAACGCGGGCCGATGCCATCCGGTACAGACTCAGAGTCTTTAGCGTGGCCTTTGCGTTGGCATTTCTCGTCGCCACCATCTTGAAGCTATGGATCGACTTTCCACGCCCGCCTGCCGTTTTTGGCGACATGGTGCGCGTTATCGGGGGCATCGAACGACACTACAGCCTGCCCAGCGGGCATGCCACCTATGCCGCGCTGGTGGTCGGCGCGCTTTGATAGGCCGTCGTGGCCGCATCGGCTTGGTGTTGTACGCCGCATTGGTCGGTTGGTCACGCATCGCAGCCGGAATGCACTTTCCTGCCGATGTGCTGGCGGGGTGGGTACTTGGATTGAGTTGCACGGCGCTCGCCGGGTGGCTGATGCCGCTGGCCGCCCCTGTGTGGCAATCGGCTCGCCGCACATCGACTTGGGTCTGGTTCGCAGTGGCCGCCAGTGCTGTCATGACCGATCAGCTCGCAAAGTTCGCCATCACCCGCACGTTTGCCTACGGTGAACAGGTCGAAGTCACGCCCTTCTTCAACTTCGTCCATGTCCTGAATCCCGGCGCGGCATTCAGCTTTCTGGCGAACGCTGGCGGCTGGCAACGTTACTTTTTCATCACGCTGGGCCTGGTCGTTTCTGCTTGGCTGGGACGCATGCTGTGCCAGCAATTGCCCCGTCTCGAAGCGATGGGATACAGCCTGATCCTCGGCGGTGCGCTGGGCAATGTCGCGGATCGTGTGCTGCGTGGACAGGTTGTTGATTTCCTTGACTTCCATTGGCGACTTGCGCACTGGCCCGCCTTCAACCTCGCTGATGTGGCGATAACTATCGGAGCGCTCTGCCTGTTCTTGACGGTTGTACCGAAAAGCAGTAAAGGCACAGAGGCCGAGGTGTCCGGTTAAGCTATACCCTAACCTGATGTCAGATGTTGAGCACAAACAACGTCAGAGTAGAGTATGAATTTATATTTATTGACACATTCAGCCAAGGGTAATAGATTTCATCCTGACATTTTTACCTTTGGAGGCATCTTGCAAGGTCAACGTATCGGCTACGTCCGCGTCAGCAGCTTCGACCAGAATCCTGATCGACAACTGGAACAAATAGAAGTCGGCAAGGTATTCACCGATAAGGCTTCAGGCAAGGACACACAACGTCCCGAACTTGAAAGGCTGCTGGCCTTCGTCCGCGAGGGCGACACCGTGGTGGTGCATAGCATGGACAGGTTGGCACGCAACCTTGATGACCTGCGCCGCATCGTCCAAGGGCTGACACAACGAGGCGTGCGCATGGAGTTCGTCAAAGAAGGGCTGACGTTTACCGGCGAGGACTCACCGATGGCCAATCTGATGCTGTCGGTCATGGGAGCCTTTGCTGAGTTCGAGCGCGCCCTGATCCGCGAACGTCAGCGCGAGGGAATCGTGCTGGCCAAGCAGCGCGGTGCCTACCGGGGACGAAAGAAATCGCTGAACAGCGAACAAATTGCCGAGTTGAAACGGCGAGTTGCAGCAGGCGACCAAAAAACTTTGGTGGCCCGTGACTTCGGCATCAGCCGCGAAACTTTGTACCAGTACCTGCGGGCGGACTGACCATGCCACGCCGCTCAATCCTGTCCGCCACCGAGCGCGAAAGTCTGCTGGCACTGCCAGATGCCAAAGACGAACTGATACGGCACTACACGTTCAACGAAACCGACCTGTCGGTGATCCGTCAGCGTCGCGGTGCCGCGAATCGATTGGGCTTCGCCGTGCAGCTTTGCTACTTGCGATTCCCTGGCATCTTCTTGGGCGTCGATGAACCTCCATTTCCGCCCCTGCTGCGCATGGTGGCCGCACAACTCAAGGTGCCGGTGGAAAGCTGGAACGATTACGGCCAGCGCGAGCAGACACGGCGGGAGCACTTGGTCGAGCTGCAAACGGTGTTTGGATTCAAGCCCTTCACCATGAGTCACTACCGGCAAGCCGTGCATACATTGACCGAACTGGCCTTGCAAACAGACAAAGGCATTGTGCTGGCCAGCACCCTTGTTGAAAACCTGCGGCGGCAGAGCATCATCCTACCCGCCATGAATGCCATCGAGCGCGCAAGCGCCGAGGCCATTACCCGTGCCAACCGGAGCATCCATGCGGCATTGGCCGATTCCTTGATACCTGTCCATCGCCAGCGCCTGGACGAACTGCTCAAGCGCAAGGATGGTAGCAAAATGACGTGGCTAGCGTGGCTGCGCCAATCGCCCGCCAAGCCTAACTCGCGCCACATGCTTGAACACATCGAACGCCTCAAAGCCTGGCAAGCGCTTGACCTACCTGCTGGCATCGAACGGCAGGTACACCAAAACCGCTTGCTCAAGATCGCCCGCGAGGGCGGCCAGATGACGCCCGCCGACCTGGCCAAGTTCGAGTCGCAGCGGCGTTACGCCACCTTGGTAGCACTGGCCATCGAAGGCATGGCCACCGTCACTGATGAAATCATCGACCTTCACGACCGCATCATCGGCAAGCTGTTCAATGCGGCCAAGAACAAGCATCAACAGCAGTTCCAGGCTTCCGGCAAGGCGATCAACGACAAGGTGCGGATGTATGGGCGCATCGGTCAGGCGCTGATTGAAGCCAAACAAAACGGCGGCGATCCGTTCGCCGCCATCGAAGCGGTCATGCCGTGGGACACCTTCGCCGCCAGCGTCACCGAGGCGCAAACGCTGGCGCGGCCTGCAGATTTTGATTTCCTGCACCATATCGGCGAGAGTTACGCCACGCTGCGCCGCTATGCGCCGCAGTTCCTGGACGTGCTCAAACTGCGCGCCGCGCCCACCGCCAAGGGTGTGCTCGATGCCATCGACGTGCTGCGCGGCATGAACAGCGACAGCGCGCGCAAGGTGCCCGCCGATGCGCCAACCGCATTCATCAAGCCGCGCTGGGCAAAGCTGGTTCTGACCGACGAGGGTATTGACCGGCGTTACTACGAATTATGCGCCCTGTCGGAGCTGAAGAACGCACTGCGCTCTGGTGATGTTTGGGTGCAGGGTTCGCGTCAGTTCAAGGACTTCGACGAATACCTGGTGCCGATCGAGAAGTTCGCCACCTTGAAGCTGGCCAGCGAATTGCCACTGGCCGTGGCCACCGACTGCGACCAATATCTGCATGACCGACTGGAATTATTGGAGGCGCAACTCGCCACAGTCAACCGCATGGCGGCGACCAACGACTTACCGGACGCCATCATCACCACTGCATCGGGCCTGAAGATAACGCCGCTGGACGCAGCGGTGCCAGACGCCGCGCAAGCCTTGATTGACCAGTCGGCGATGTTGCTGCCGCACCTCAAGATCACCGAGTTGCTGATGGAGGTCGATGAATGGACGGGCTTCACGCGCCACTTCACACACCTGAAGACCGGCGACACGGCCAAGGACAAAACCTTGCTGATGACGACGATTCTGGCTGATGGTATCAATCTTGGGCTCACCAAGATGGCCGAGTCCTGCCCTGGCACCACCTACGCCAAGCTGTCTTGGCTGCAAGCCTGGCACGTTCGCGACGAAACCTATTCGACGGCGCTGGCCGAGCTGGTGAACGCACAGTATCGACAACCCTTCGCCGGAAACTGGGGCGACGGCACCACGTTATCGTCGGACGGCCAGAACTTCCGAACCGGCAGCAAGGCAGAGAGCACCGGGCATATCAATCCGAAGTATGGAAGTAGCCCTGGGCGGACGTTCTATACCCACATCTCCGACCAATACGCGCCCTTCAGCGCCAAGGTGGTCAACGTCGGCTTGCGCGACTCGACCTATGTGCTCGATGGCCTGCTGTACCACGAGTCTGACTTGCGTATCGAGGAACACTACACCGACACGGCGGGCTTCACCGATCATGTGTTCGGCCTGATGCACTTTCTGGGATTCCGGTTCGCGCCGCGCATCCGCGACCTGGGCGACACCAAGCTGTTCATTCCCAAGGGCGATACTGCCTACGATGCACTCAAGCCGATGATTAGCAGCGACAGGCTGAACATCAAGGCTATTCGCGCTCATTGGGATGAAATCCTACGGCTGGCCACTTCGATCAAGCAGGGCACGGTGACGGCCTCGCTGATGCTGCGCAAGCTCGGCAGCTATCCGCGCCAAAACGGCTTGGCCGTCGCCCTGCGCGAGCTGGGGCGCATCGAGCGCACGCTGTTCATTCTGGATTGGCTGCAAAGCGTGGAGCTGCGCCGCCGCGTCCATGCGGGGCTGAATAAGGGCGAGGCGCGCAACGCGCTGGCCAGGGCGGTCTTCTTCTACCGATTGGGTGAAATCCGCGACCGCAGTTTTGAGCAGCAGCGCTACCGGGCCAGCGGCCTCAATCTGGTGACGGCGGCCATCGTGTTGTGGAACACGGTCTATCTGGAGCGTGCCACCAGTGCTTTGCGTGCCCACGGCAAGGCGCTGGACGACACGTTGCTGCAATATCTGTCCCCGCTGGGGTGGGAGCATATCAACCTGACCGGCGATTACCTATGGCGCAGCAGTGCCAAGGTCGGTGCGGGGAAGTTCAGGCCATTGCGACCGCTGCCACCGGCTTAGCGTGCTTTATTTTCCGTTTTCTGAGACGACCCCTGATTCATCATGGATCACGCCCACCGTTTTAGGAATTGCCTTAGCTATATTGGCATTTTATGCATTCGCAGACTCCATAAAGGCTCGCGGGACCTTCGAAAAACCACCGCAAAATGAGCTCTAACAAGTGAACAAACCTCCGTCAGCTTATGTCGAAACCGACGATCTTAACGGCTGGGCTGTTGCCGCATGTTTTATCTATTGTTTTGGCTTGCTCTACGCCAGTTGCATGCTGATGATTTTAGGTTATCTACATTTTGGTAGCGCCCAACCAATAGGCCTTCCATGCGCCGCAATTGTTAAAGATGGTCTTTTGAAACACGCCGATGATCGTATATTTATAGTTGAAGGTGGCAACGAATTTTTGATTGCGCAGAAGGTAATATCAAGGCGACGGTATGGCATACCTCAACACCAAGAAATCGGGCCTTATACTGAGCTGCTTAATATCGCTGACGGCTCTAAGGTTCATGCGGAAATATGCAATGCTAAAGTAGTCAGAGTTGCTATAGATGGGCAAGAGATATTTAAGGTGCTGCAGACAACGTTAGATGAAAACGGCACTCAAACAAAACTAACTATGTTAACAAATGGACTCCTATGGCTTATGATGGCCATAGGAGCAAAGGCGTACATAAAGTTCATTAAGTCACGGAATTTAGACGAAAAACAACCTGCTCAAATTTCATGACCATCTATTTGAAATCACAAAACATTCGGCTTCCAACTGCCATCGCTTCTTGCCTTGAGTATTTGTTGCTGTTTATTCCGTCATTGACCATATTCGCTTTGGAACGATATTCTGAAAATTTGGCAGTTAATTTTCATATCCCCATTTTTGTCAGCGGAATAGGACTCCCCATCCTTGTTAGCTTGTTTATAACATCCATCAAATGCAGGGATAGTGGCGCTAGAAAAACGCTCTCGCAGTGCGCACGGATAGGATTTTCCGTGCCCATAATTTTCGCTTTATGTACTGTTATTGCAACTATCATGGGGTGGAGAAAGGATGATGGGTCCGTGGGATGGTTTATGGTTATGGCTGTTCCCATAGGAGTTATCTTCGCGTTTGTAACGTCTACCGTAGGAATGTGTATGACGCTAACTATCAATAGTGCTGAAAAGCTTATACGGAAGCTATAGCGACCATCTTTTCTAGCGGCTCGGGATTACGCAGCACTGAACAGGTCAAGGTAGGCCGACTTTTTCATTAGTTTATTTTGAAAAACTGCGATTAAGTTCTGTAACATTAAAATAGATCTGTGTTTCGCTACCATTCATTAGTTGTGCTTGGCCGCTGCACTTGCAAAACACATTGGATCGAGAAATATCTAGAGTCATTTTAATCCCTTTTCAACAGAATCCTTAGCAGTCTGGATCGACAGACGCCTCATGAAGCATTTACCGCGCTGCTGCCAGCGGTCCCAATGGCAGCGTAATCCCGCAGATCTTCCACTTATAAATCAGGAAAATCTGTTCAAACAAACCCGACCACTTCTATCTATGCAGGGCCCCTTTTGATCTCAATCTTTCCGTTACGGATAGCGTCGATGAGTTGGTCAACATTGCCATCACTCGGCTTACGCCTTTTGTAATCTTCGAGGTTTTTCAAGGCTTGTTCTTTGTCTCCTAGTGCGAGATATGTCATTCCGACACCATAAGCAGCATCAATGACGCCAAGAGAAAGCGCCTTCTCAAGGTACGGCAACGCATCTTTGGGCTTGCCCGCGCCAGCTAAGAAGACTCCATACATGTAATTGCCGCGTGGATCGGAAGGGTTTGCCGCGAGTAACTTTTGGAAATTGGAATCGGCTTTCTCTGCGGCACCCGGGATGCCGAGGTTGTGTCCAATGCTATTGGCGAAAGCCGCGCGAGTAAGTAATTCGGGATTCGAACTTGGAGTGTTCATCAGAAGTTCGAGGATTCCCGACAATGCCTTCGCATCTTGGGTAGCACGCTGCTTATCTTGCGGGTTATCGAATTGCGGCGGGTAGTTCTTTGCGTGAACCGACAGGTCGTTCAAGATCTGATCGCAATACGCGACATTAAACTCATACTTCTTTCCCGTGGGCGCATCTGAAACAATGACCAAGCGCTTGGTGTCGTAGGTTCCATACTCTCGGGCGCTTACGCTGGAGGTTGCCAGAGCGGCGAGAAAAAACACAGCTGTTGCAAATAATGTTGAACGTTTATTGAGGCAAGAGAGTGCAGCATAACCAATGCTCCACAGGGTTAAAGCAATCATGACTAGTGGCATTAGAAACAGCGCAATTCCGCTGAAAATGGCAGACTCTATTCGCCACATACACGAAATGCGAAACGCCTTGATGAAAGGCGCGGGAATAAATGCTAACAAAGCAATATAGCATCGGACGTCGTCTGGGTTCCTCAGAATAGCTGAGGATAAGGCAATGACAACAAAAATATACCCAACGATTCCAAGAGTTACGGCCAATTGTTTAATGGAGGTTTCCAAAACAGTAAATATCCCAACAAGGGGTCAACCAATGTCTGAACTTCCCTCGGTTTTTCGTCTTCCAAGGGACGGGTTTCATGCTACCAGTTTTTCCTTCTGAGAGCTGCGCCAGAGTTCCAGAAATTTAACTGGCGACAGATGGTTCAAGGTTGAGTTCTGACGCTTGCGGTTGTAGAAAATAAATACTCGATACCCAGACCAGCACCCTCTTAAAACCCCCTCGGAATAGCTAATGGGCCAGCGTTATCCCGCCAGTTTCCCGGCTCAACCTGCAAACACCACTTGCCACCGCAGTTATTCCAAACCAGCCGCCCACCGCGCTTTTCCAGATCGGTGACGACGGGCTGCATGCGGTTAATGTCGGCCTGTAGCGCCTGACGTGTGGCTTTCAGGTCTTCCAGCTGGCTTCGCTCCCACCAGACCAAGCCATAAGCCGTCAGGCTCACGATTGAAAGCACCCCAACGGATAACAACAGAAGCCGCCACGTCCAGGCGGACTGCACCCGATCCATGGATGCCGACAGCCGGTTACTGGCGTCATGGGCCGACCCTACCGAGGTTTTCAGGGTATCAACGGAGGGCTTGATCGCTTTTAGCATCTCGTTCGATACCGTGTCGGCCACCCCGGACATCGACTGCTTCACCGATTGCATGACGGTT
>CAZCGW010000037.1:0-10991 GCA_964498255.1 uncultured Dechloromonas sp. | reverse complement strand
TTCTGCTTCCTTTCCGGCTTCTCAAGCCGTCAAATTAGCAGATCTTTCCACTTAGTACCCTGTTCAAATTTGCCCGGCCACTTCTATCCTCCAAACAGTTTTTCCGGAATACTCCAATTTCTGATCACGATTACATGAAATTGAAATAATAGTAAGGAACCAGGATGACCATTACCAAAGGCTACAAGCAGCTTATTGCTGAAGCACGTGAAAAGATTCGGACCCTCTCGACCGAAGAGGCGATGGTAAAGCTTAACGATCCGAACGTGGTTTTTGTCGATATCCGAGACGTGCGGGAGCTTGAACGGGAAGGCATGATTCCAAATGCCTTCCATGCGCCGCGTGGCATGCTTGAGTTTTGGGTCGATCCGGAGAGCCCGTATCACAAGGAAGTATTCAGTAGCGGGAAGGAATTCATCCTTTACTGCCAGTCTGCCTGGCGCTCCAGCCTAGCTACCCTTGCCTTACAAGAGATGGGGCTAAGCCCAGTCTGCCATATCGAGGGTGGCTTTAAGGCATGGAAAGAAGCCGGATTACCTACAGGCGAAAAAACCAGCGCTCGATAATAAAATAGCTCGTTAATAGATCAGACGGAACTTCAAAAATGAAACGCACGACACTCATTATTTCTGCATTAGTACTGATATCTGGTGCAGCCCTAGCCGATAGCAATCTCAAAAGCGGTCTTGGAGGCGCTTTGGGTGGCGCCGGTGGCGCTGCGCTGGGTAATGCGATTGGCGGCAGCACTGGCGCTATTGTCGGTGGCGCCGTGGGCGGCGCTACGGGTGCGGCTGTCACCACTAAAAAGGGTAAAGGTAAAACCGGTGCTGTGGTTGGTGGTGCTGTAGGCGGCGGTGCAGGTGCAGCCGTTGGCAATTCCATGGGCGGCTCTACTGGTGCGATTGTTGGCGCCGGCGTTGGTGGCGGTGGCGGCGCCGCACTTGGCCGTCAGCTTTCCAAGTAACTCGTTTAGTGGCTGCTGAAACTCTACTGGTTTGCGAAGAATGCGACCTGCTCCTGGGAGAGCAGGCGTTAGACCCCAACGCGATGGCCATTTGCCCACGCTGTGGTCACGTTTTACATCGCTACCAACCGGAAGGTTTGCAACGCAGCCTGGTGTTTGCTTTGACTGCGGCTGTTCTTTTTGTGATTTCCAATGCATTTCCAATTGTTGGCCTCACATCTCAAGGCCTTGAGAGTTCGACATCGTTACTTGGCATGGTTGGCAGTCTGTTTCGTGACGATATGACGCTGGTTGCGATTCTTGTCTTTGCAACTACCTTTATGATGCCGGCTTTGGTGATTGGCGCGTTGATCTATTTGCTGCTGCCACTGCGCTTAGGTTATCTGCCGCCCAGAATGGCGGCTGTTTTCAGGATGATGCATTTATCCAAACCCTGGGCCATGGTTGAGGTGTTTATGCTGGGGTTAATTATTACCATCAGCAAACTGAATGCACTGGCAACCGTACTGCCCGAGATTGCCCTGTGGTCTTTTGTCTGCCTGATGTTCGCTTTAACTGCCGCCGCCGCAAATTTTGATCCCCGAACGTTCTGGGATCAGGTTGAGAAGCTGCAATGACGGACCAGGTAATAACCGGGCTGACTGCCCATGTTGTGGGCTGCGATGGCTGCGGTCTGGCACATCATGCCTCCCCTGCACAACATGACCTGCGCTGTCGGCGTTGTGGCTTGCCGTTGCATTTTCGTAAGCCGGATAGCCTTAATCGCACATGGGCGCTGCTCATTGCCTCTTACATACTGATCATCCCCGCTAATCTGCTACCGGTGATGAAATCCAGCACGCTCATTGGCACTGAAGACGACACGATCATGGGCGGCGTGATTTATTTATGGGAATCTGGCTCTGAAGTACTGGGTGCCATTCTGTTTATTGCCAGTATTGTGATTCCCCTATCGAAGCTGTTTGCCTTAACTTATCTTCTTATTTCGGTACGGCGGCGTTCCACCTGGAATCCTAAAAAGAGAACCCAGATTTACCGGGTGCTAGAAGCTGTGGGGCGATGGTCAATGATTGATGTGTATGTCGCATCAATGCTGACTGCCCTTGTACAGTTTGGCAACCTGATGTCGATTAATGTTGGCGCCGGTGCTATAGCCTTCGGTGCCGTGGTGGTGCTCACCATGATTGCCGCAGAATGTTTTGACCCCAGACTGATCTGGGAAGCGACCGACCAAAGTAATGCAACACCAGATTCACCCAAGGAAAACCATGCCGTCTGATGCTAATCGCGAAGAAGAGTTCGCTAACTTGCCCCAACCCATCTCAAAGCAACCGCGCAATTGGTCGTCGCGGTTCATCTGGATCATTCCCATCCTGGCATTAATTGTCGGCATTGGCCTAGGCGTAAAGGTGGTTCTGGAACGCGGCCCGACGATCACGGTGTCGTTTAAATCGGGCGAAGGGCTTGAGGCTGGCAAGACGCACGTGAAATACAAGGATGTGATTATCGGCGTCGTAAAGACCGTAGATTTGTCTGAAGACCACAAAGAAGTAGTTGCAACGATACAGATGGATAGAAAGGCCTCCGACTTCTTAAGGGAAGACACGCACTTCTGGATTGTGCGCCCACGTATTACCGCCAGCGGCGTTTCTGGACTCGGCACTCTATTCGGAGGCTCCTACATTGCTGCGGACCTGGGGCTATCTAAGGAAAGCCGGGAAAACTTTGTGGCGCTCGAAGTACCGCCGATTCTTACCCGTGATGTACCCGGTAGAAAATTCAAACTACACGCTCCTAATTTAGGCTCGCACGATATTGGCACCCCGGTCTATTTCCGCCGACTCATGGTTGGCGAAGTGGTTGCTTATGATCTGGATAAAGATGGCAAAGGCGTATCAATTGATGTCTTTGTTCACGCACCCTACGACAAATATGTAAGTAGCAATACCCGCTTCTGGAATGCCAGCGGCATTGATGTTTCTGTGGGTGCGTCAGGTATTAATGTTCAAACAGAGCCGTTGATCTCGGTATTAGCAGGCGGCATTGCCTTCGAAGGCCCGCCGCCAAGCTATGACATAAATGACAAAGGAACCGATCCGAACGAGCAGATTGCCGAGACGTCTGAAGTTGCAGCTGACACGGTATTCCAGCTTTTCTCAACAAAAGAACTCGCCATGAGGGAACCGGATGCTCGTGTCGATCGTTACGTGATCAATTTTAAACAATCGGTCAGAGGCCTTTCTGTTGGCGCCCCGGTTGATTTCCGCGGCGTCACCATTGGTGAGGTATTGAGTATTGGTGCCTTGGTAGACCCGAAAGATTTTTCCATTGTGCAACCGGTCGTAATCAATCTTTATCCGGAGCGCCTGCGTCTACGATCTATGGCTAACGGCAAACCCTACCCTGCGCCCAAGAACGAGGCGGAGCAATACCAGCGCTACCAACAAATGTTCGACCGTGGCTTGCGCGCACAGCTGCGCACCGGAAACCTTCTGACCGGGCAGCAGTATGTTGCGTTGGATTTCTTCCCGGACGTGCCTAAGTACACGCTTGATCCTAAAAACAAGCCGCTGCAGTTGCCGGCGATTCCGGGTAGCTTTGAAGACATTGAAAAGTCGGTGGTGGGTATCGTCAAGAAACTGGATACACAGACCTTGCCTGCGCTGGATAAAACGCTCAAGAGTGCCGATGCCGTATTGGCCAGCGATTCGCCGCTACAAATGGATCTGCGCGATACGCTGCGCGAGCTGACCAAAGCCGCAAGCTCGTTGAAGAAGCTGGCAGATACACTTGATCAGCAGCCGCAATCGATTATTTTCGGGAAGCCGTCCGAGGAGTCCAAGTAATGAAGACTGTATTTGTTCTGCTCGCCGCAGCCACTGTTGTTACTGCCTGTAGCTCACCCAAAACCACCTATTACACATTAAGTGCACAGCCAGTGACGGCAACGACCCCGATGACGCATAAAACACGCATTATGGTTGGCCCTGTTACTGTGCCGACTTTGGTGGATACCCCTCAGCTGGTTGTAAAGAACACGAACAATCAGGTTGCCGTGTACGAATACCAGCGGTGGGCCGGTTCCTTGAAATCCGATATTGAACGCGTGGTTGCCACCGACCTATCACGGGACTTGAGCACGCCCAATGTGTGGAGCTATACGCAGAGCCCCTTCGCTCACTTTGACTATCAGGTATTGATTGACGTTCAAAACATCGATAGCAAACTCGGTGATTCCGTGAGTGTTGATGTGTTGTGGACGATTAAACCCACCGCTGCAAAGGCAAGTCATCCTGTAGCGGCGACAAAGAAACCCGCTCATTCGAATGCAGACGCAATAGCAGCCCCAGCCAGCTACACTGGCCGCGCAGTGATCAATGAGCCTGTTTCAGGCTCCGGATTTGATGCACTTGTGGCGGCGCAAAGTCGAGTCTTTGATAGGTTAAGCGCTGACATTGCGAAATCGATTCGCCCGCATTGATCCTTAAGCACTGTGGATTCAAGGTCTGTTGCCCGAGAAAGCAGGCACCGTTCTTTGATGGGCGTCAATGAATGTGCTTTTAGCCTCTTAAATGATATCCACGCACACTGGATATGGAAGACAATACAACCGGGATGTTTTGTGCCAAGTGCAATCAATGAAACCAGAAGCCGTTCAGAAAATTAGAAATGTCGTTTTCGACGCTGCCGTTGCGTTCGTGACGATTCCTTTTGGTCTAATTCTTGGACTTGCGGGTTTTGCCTTGCCTCTAAAGGCACGGTTCTGGTTGGTTAAGTGCTGGCGCTGTTGCTTTACTTTCTTTGAGCGCCATATTCTGGGCATCCGGGTTGAAGTGATCGGGATCGAGAACATCCCTAAAGAGGCCTGCATTGTTATTTCCAACCACCAGTCGGCCTGGGAAACGGTGGGTCTGCAAACCTTATTCTCACCCTGTGTCTTTGTATTAAAAGAAGAATTGTTGAAGATTCCGTTCTTTGGCTGGGGTCTTAAAGCCGTCAAGATGATCGCGATTGACCGGGATTCTTCCAAGCAGGCACTAAAGAAAGTGACTGAACAGGGATTGGAGCGAATCCAGTCCGGCATTACGGTTGTTGTCTTCCCGGAGGGCACCCGTGCCGACCCGGGCGAACGGCTCCCCTTTCAGATTGGCGGCGCCTATCTGGCCAGTAAATGTAACGCCCCTGTCATTCCTGTTGCGCACAATGCCGGCAGCGTCTGGCCTAAAGGGGCTTCGGTCAAAGGGCCCGGCGTTATTCAGGTTGTGATCGGCGAACCTATTATGCCCGGACTACGCGCTCAGGCACTGAATGACCGCGTAGAGACGTGGATTCGGCAGCAGAACAACGAAGCGAGTATCTAAAGTGCCTTGCAAACGATCGGGCACCGCACCGGCTACTCATGTTTTTATTCAGATCTACCAGATTACCCTCCGGCTATCGGGGTTGATTCGCACTAAATTCATGCGAAAATTGCCCAAAATAGCGCCTTTTAGCAAAGATATCTCTGTTGGTTACGGCCAACTGGTATATTGAGCGACGCAATAAGATTTTGACTCGAGACCTCCATGAAACGTGTTGATGATTTCCGGTTGATGTTCGGAAAAAAGGAAATAGTCCCAATTATCATTGGCGGGATGGGTGTGGATATTTCCACCGCAGCACTCGCCCTGGAAGCCGCTCGACTCGGCGGCATTGGCCACATTTCTGATGCCATGGTTGCCGATGTCTGTGACAAGCGTTTCAACACAACCTTTGTTAAAGACAAGACCAAGTTCTATAAACTGAACATTCCTAACTCCGATAAATCGGCTGTTAAGTTTGATTTGGGTCTTTTAGCAGAAGCCACCAAGCTGCATGTCGCAGCAACCATGGAAGCCAAGCGTGGTGATGGCCTGGTTTTTGTGAACTGCATGGAAAAACTGACCATGAATGCCCCGCGCGAAACACTGCAGGTGCGCATGGCCTCTGCACTTGACGCAGGCATTGATGGCATTACATTAAGCGCGGGTCTGCACCTGGGCTCGTTTGCTCTGATCGAAGACCACCCACGCTTCCGCGATGCCAAGCTGGGCATCATCGTTTCGTCGGTACGCGCGCTGCAGATTTTTTTACGTAAGAACGCACGACTTAACCGACTACCGGATTATGTTGTCGTCGAAGGTCCGCTGGCTGGTGGCCACCTGGGCTTCGGCCCAGACTGGGCACAGTATGATCTGGCAACGATTATTGCCGAGATTGTTCAGTATCTGAAGGCAGAACAACTGGATATCCCTGTGGTTGCTGCTGGCGGCATCTTTACCGGTAGTGATGCGGTGTCTTTCCTTGAAAGCGGCTCCGCTGCTGTTCAAGTAGCCACCCGCTTCACCGTCGCTGATGAGTGTGGCCTACCGAACAAGGTTAAACAGGAATACTTCCAGGCCAGCGAGCAGGATATCGAGGTGAACAACATTTCGCCTACCGGGTATCCGATGCGCATGCTGAAGAGCTCGCCGGCCATTGGCTCCGGTATTCGTCCGGGCTGCGAATCTTATGGCTACCTGCTCGATGGTAATGGCAACTGCGCCTACATCACTTCGTACAATCGTGAAATTGCCAACCATCCAAACAGCAAGAACATCTCGGTGATGGATAAGACCTGTCTGTGTACGCACATGAGCAATATGAATTGCTGGACCTGCGGACAATTCACCTATCGGTTGAAGGACACCACGCACCGTCTGGAAGATGGCAGCTATCAGACACTAAGCGCAGAGCATATCTTTAAGGACTACCAGTTCAGCACCGATCAGAAGATCGCCCTGCCATCTGGCGTCTAAGCGGTTTGGGGTGGCTGTAAAAAGCCAGCTAACCTCCGCACCACCTAAGCCAATCCTGAACGGATTGGCTTTTTTATTGGACTCAGACGCCTATAATTAAAAAATGTCTTGGGATAATTCTTTAGATTTCGCGCACATTTCACCTGAAGCCAGCCTTGTTGTATTGCTGACTTTGGCTGTTTTCGGTGTGTTACTGACGCGCATATTCAAACTTCCCTCCATGCTCGCCTATCTTTCGATTGGGCTGCTGATTAGCGCAACCGGCATTGACCTCATCCCGGGCGACAACGACATCAGGGAGATTGCAGAGTTTGGCATTGCCTTTCTGATGTTCTCAATCGGCCTGGAGTTCAGCATTGCTCGTCTGCTACAGATGCGCCAGAAGGTATTTACGCTTGGCCCTTCTCAAATGCTCCTGACGGCGATTGGCAGCATGCTGATCACGTGGTTAGGTTACGACCAAGGCTGGCGCGCAGGGCTGGCCGTTGGCTTAGCCATCGCCATGTCTTCCACGGCAATTATGGCCAAGCTGCTCAGCGAAAACTTCGAGCTTCACTCGCGTCATGGCAAACGCACTATGGCTGTGCTGCTATTTCAGGACCTGGCTGTCGTACCCAGTCTGCTTATTATTCCGGCACTGGCACTCAACGAAGGCAACCTGGGTAGCGCACTACTAATTAGCCTGGCACTGAGTATCGTGACTCTAGTGCTCATGTTCTGGATTGGTCGCAAATTAGTGAACCGGCTATTTGCCCTAACAGCACGATTTCATTCGCCAGAGCTTTTTATGCTCACTGTACTCTGGCTCGTTTTTGCTTTGTCGCTTATGACCAATAGCGCCGGTCTATCCGAGGCGATGGGCGCGTTTATTGGCGGCATACTGGTATCTGAAACCCTCTACCGCCATGAGGTCGAGGCCGATATCAGACCATTCCGTGATGTACTGCTGGGCATTTTCTTTGTATCTATCGGCATGATGCTGGATGTCGGTTATGTTCTCTCACACATGCCGATTATCCTGTTTGGCCTTATGTTGCTTATTGCGGGCAAAGCCTTAGTCGCACTAGGAATCGCCCTGATCTATCGAGCACCATGGCCGGTTGCAATTCGAACTGCGGCTCAACTAGCCATGGCTGGCGAGTTCGGCATTGTGCTTTTAACTCTGGCTTTCAATCAGAGTCTGATCAATGACGAAGTTTTCCAGTCCGCGCTGGCCGTGATGTTGCTATCTATGTTTGTTGCACCATTTCTGATTAACGCTGCAACACGTATTGCCAGCCACGTTGACATCAAGTCTGAGCCCGACGCGAATACCCCAACCCTCAAGCAGCATACGCACCAGGGCTTTGCATCACATCTGGAATACGATCATCACGTTTTGATTTGCGGGTTTGGCCGAACCGGCCACGTCGTTGCCGAGTTCCTTTCTGCCGAAAACCTGCCCTGGGTGGCCATTGATATCAATGCAAATCGCGTTCAGCAAGCCACGCATGAATACGGCCATATTATTTTCGGACGAGCTGAACGGCCAGAGGTTCTTTCTGCGGCAGGCTTTCGCACGGCACGCCTTATTGTGATTTGCTTTCCGGATCCGAATTCGGTCGAGCGCATGCTGGTTGCCCTGCGTAGGACTCGACCCGATGTACCTATTGTTGTGCGCGCACCGGACGATAGCTTCCGTACCCGCTTCATGAACCTTGGTGCAACTGAAGTCATTCCGGAAGTTTTTGAGAGCGGTCTGGGGATCGCTGAGGAGACCATGCGACAGCTAGCTATCCCTCCCGAAAAAACCCGCGCCAAAGTCGATGCGATGAAGAACGCGCGCTATCGCAGCGCGCATCCTCCTTCGTCGATTGGCAAAGCCTAACCGCCCTGCAGATCAAAACGATCTGCATTCATCACCTTGACCCAGGCCGCTACAAAGTCATCAACAAACTTCTGTTGATTGTCGTCCTGCGCATAAACTTCAGCAATGGCTCTCAATATTGAATTCGAACCGAAGACCAGATCAACACGCGTGGCTGTCCACTTTTTGGCGCCGGTACTACGCTCAACGATGTCGTAGCTATTCCGACCTGTTGGTATCCAGCTAAAGTTCATGTCGGTTAGATTCACAAAGAAATCATTGCTGAGAACGCCTTCTCGCTCAGTAAATACACCATGCTTGGTCGCGTCAAAGTTAGTACCCAGCACACGCATACCACCCACCAGCACAGTCATCTCCTGTGCTGTTAGACGCATCAGTTGCGTACGATCCAGCATCAATTCTTCCGGAGTAACAACGAAACTCTGCTTCTGCCAATTACGATAGGCATCGGCCACGGGTTCCAGCACGGCAAATGATTCGACGTCAGTTTGCGCCTGTGTTGCATCACCTCGACCGGGTGAGAAAGGCACGGTAACGTTGAAACCACCTCCTTTTGCTGCCTGCTCAATACCAACGCCGCCCGCCAGGACAATGATGTCGGCAACGCTGGCACCTGTTTCTGCCGAGATCTTTTCATAAACGGCTAACACTCGTGCCAGCCGGGCAGGCTCATTACCTTCCCAGTCTTTCTGAGGCGCCAGCCGAATTCGCGCGCCGTTTGCGCCACCGCGTTTATCCGACCCGCGATAAGTGCGTGCGCTATCCCAGGCGGTACTCACCATGTCGCTGACGGACAATCCGCTGACCGCAATTTTTCCTTTGACAGCGGCAACATCGTAATCTTTGCGCCCAAGCGGCACCGGATCTTGCCAGATCAGATCTTCTTTGGGCACATCCGGCCCCACATAGCGAACCTTCGGGCCCATGTCACGGTGGGTTAGCTTAAACCAGGCGCGAGCAAAGATTTCGCTAAAGTAGGCAGGATCTTTGTGGAAACGTTCTGCAATCTGGCGGTATGCCGGGTCCATTTTCATGGCCATATCCGCATCGGTCATCATGGGCATGCAGCGAATGCTTGCATCTTCCACATCAGCCGGCATGTCTTCGGGGCGGATATTAACTGGTTCGTACTGATGCGCACCCGCAGGGCTTTTCGTGAGGCGCCACTCATGATTGAGCAACATATCAAAATAGCCGTTATCCCACTGCATTGGATTGGAAGTCCAGGCGCCCTCAACACCGCTGGTCACCGTATCCCGACCAATCCCACGCGTCTTATGGTTCATCCAGCCCAGGCCTTGCTCTTCTAGAGGCGCACCCTCAGGTGCTGGCCCCAAATTAGCTGCATCGCCATTACCATGCGCCTTGCCAACGGTATGACCGCCCGCGGTGAGGGCTACGGTTTCCTCATCGTTCATGGCCATGCGCTCGAAGGTGATACGAATGTCATACGCTGTTTTCAATGGATCTGGCTGACCGTCGACCCCTTCCGGGTTAACGTAGATAAGACCCATCATTACGGCTGCCAGCGGGTTTTCCAGATCACGTTCAGCCGAGTAACGCGTACCGCTTCCACCACTCTTTTGCAGCCATTCTTTTTCTGAGCCCCAGTAGATATCTTTTTCCGGATGCCAGATATCTTCGCGGCCAAACCCGAATCCGAAGGTTTTAAGTCCCATCGATTCATAGGCCATATTACCGGCGAGGATCATTAGATCTGCCCAGCTAATTTTATTGCCGTATTTTTTCTTGATCGGCCAGAGCAGTCTGCGTGCTTTATCCAGATTGCCATTGTCGGGCCAGGAGTTAAGTGGCGCAAAACGCTGATTGCCGGTGCCTGCCCCACCGCGTCCATCAGCAATACGGTAGGTGCCTGCAGAGTGCCAAGCCATGCGAATAAATAAGCCGCCATAATGACCCCAGTCTGCCGGCCACCAAGGCTGGCTATCTGTCATGAGCTGTTTCAAATCGACTTTAAGCGCATCGACGTCGAGCTCTTTTAATGCCTCACGATAACTGAAGTTCACCCCCATCGGGTTCGTCTTCGTATCCTGCTGATGCAGGATGTCCAGGTTAAGAGACTTTGGCCACCAGGCCTGATTGCTGTTTGCGTTACCGCTTTCCGTAATTGCGCCATGCATTACCGGACATTTTCCTGCTGTGGTCATTGCGGTTCTCCTCATCGTCGCAGTGCGCTGTGCTATGCATACGACCAATGTAAGTTGATCTATTGATAGTGTCCAATCATATTTATAAATACGATCAATAGCTGCTGCCTATGCAGTTATTTAGTCCGCGCTGAACAACCCAGAAATTCCTCAGGCAGCCAGCAGTGGTTGGTTGG
>CAZCGW010000036.1:11053-11156 GCA_964498255.1 uncultured Dechloromonas sp. | reverse complement strand
AGGTTAAACCATCTGACCAATGTAATACAAATGACGGCCTATGGCCTATCCTGCCTTAGCGTCTTTGGTTATGTGTCTGGCTTTTCATGTCTTTGACGTTCGG
>CAZCGW010000036.1:0-10953 GCA_964498255.1 uncultured Dechloromonas sp. | reverse complement strand
CCGCCGGCGGGAATTTTTAGGTTTGCCCCTATGGGCGAACACCGCCGCTCCTGCCTTAGCGTCTTTGGTTATGTGTCTGGCTTTTCATGTCTTTGACGTTCGGGGTAAACCATGGGTGGGCCCAAGGCGCATAAGCGCCCTTCGGGTGGCAGCCATGGCTAAAAATTTGGTTAACCAAATTTTTTAGGAGATACGCCGTGACAAAAATTCCCGCCGGCGGGAATTTTTAGGTTTGCCCCTATGGGCGAACACCGCCGCTCCTGCCCCTGTGCTTATACACAGGGGCAGTCTGTTGCAAGGAATGGTTAGGTGTCGGACTTCATACGTTCATCGCTCAAAATGGCGGTAGCAAGCTTAGAAAGGCTGACTTCTCCCGAAGCAACCGCTAGTAGTTCCTGGTAGGTAAAAGTTTGAATAAGCGCAGTCATTCGGCGCTCAATTTCAGCTCGCGCAAGGTCGGGCCAGTTGTGGCATGTGGAGACAAGACGCAACCCGCTAGGGTTGAAGTCTCCGAATCCCCGAAGGAAAGCGGAAATATTCGATTCCATAGAAGTCATAAAGCCTCCCGAATTGCGAGTGATTTCAGATTCGCTTGAGCTGTTGCCAGTAGGTCAATTCGCAGGTTCGGGAGAATGCCCGTAACCAGATAATTGAGCGTCCAGTTCAGGATGTCGGCCTTTCTAGAAAGGTCGGATTCTTCAACAAAGGATTTCTGATAGCGCCCGACTTCTTCGAGCGCACGCATTAGCGTCAAACGGACAACGTTCAAGTGGTTCTCGGCGGATTCAACGATAAGTGGAGTGGTGTTGGTTTTTTTTGAGGTAGTCATTTCGATTCCTTTCTATGGCCGGGGCCATTCGCCCCGGCAATCTGTTTGGTTATTAGGCAGCAATGGCGATGGCTTCGGTCGCCAGACGCTGCGAAGCGATGGCGTAGTAATTCGGGTCAAGTTCAATCCCGAGGTAATTCCGGCCAGACTGGCAGGCTGCTACGCAGGTGGTGCCAGAGCCGGCGAACGGGTCAAGCACCAATTCGCCGGGCTTGGAAAACGCCTCAACGAGCGTTTTCATAGCATCAAGGGGCTTTTGTGTCGGGTGGAACTTATTGCCCGAATACTTCCAGGGCAACACATCTGGAATCGGGTTTTCCGGCAAAGCCGGATTTCCTTTGGCAAGAAGGAAAGCCGATTCATGCTGGTATCGGACAAAGCGACTGGAAGAGGCATAACCCTTGTTGAAAACGATATGCCCGATGACACGGAAACCGGCCTTTTTCCAGGCGGCAAAGAAATGGTCAATTTTGGTCCAGCCGTAAAAGCTGACACAGAAAGAATCGGGGCGCAGCACCCGATGAAGTTCTGCAAAGGTCGGCTGTAACCATTCGCCTGTTTTATCGTTGGCGATAGAACGGCCGCTCCGGTCTTGATAGTTCACGAGGTATGGTGGGTCCGTCAAAACAAGATTAACGGATTCATCGGCAATCTTCGGTAGAGCAGAAAGGCAATCGCCCAGGATAAGTTTGTTCATAGCGGTGCAACTCCATAAATGTGAATGAAGGGCAACCGGCGGTAAATAAACAAATCCTGCTGCCCGGTGCCAAGGGCGGCCGGACAAATCAGGTGGTCAACGAACGTGGAATAAATGGTGGATCCTGCTTGCAGGGGGACCGTCTTATGCCGCGAAAGTCGTTGAAAGGCGCAGCGGATGTGCTACCCAAAAGCACATCCGAAAGACTGATCCGCCTGATTTGTCTGGGCGAATGTAGGCAACGGGCAGCATTAAGAACAGCGCATTCATTGCGCCCCAATGCTTTGAGGCGCAGCCGAACTAGACAGGGTGTCTGGCCGACGAATCGGTCAGACACCCGAGCATTATTTTTCAGGATCAATTTCTGAAATAACTGGGTCGAAGCAATCGTTAATGAGCCATTAGATAGGGCATAATTTCAGGCTTTTCACGCATCTGATCGAACGAACTTCTCGACGCAAATAATGCACAGCTCAACATACAGGTTTGAATTTTTTGATGGTGTCTATTGGTGCATCAACGCTGTTACAAACGCCAAATCTATGCTCGGTCCAGACGAGGCGCGTGCTAGACGTAGATTTCAAGAAATTATCGAGCCGGTGGCGAGGGTAGGCACGGTTGGTTCGTTGATCAATTGGTATATGGCAGAGATCGCGCCGGAGAAGCGTCCCCGCACGTACCAAGACAACCAGTATGAAATCAAAGAGCTGAACAGAGCCTTTAAAGACATCAACATCCGTGACTTACGGCCCCACCACGTCGCCACATTTCGAGACGAGCGCGGGGCTTCCGCCCCAACGCGTGCCAATCGAGAGATTGCACTTCTTTCGACAATCTTTAGCAAAGCACTTGAGCGCGGCTGGGTTGATATAAACCCATGTCGTGGTGTTAAAAAGATTACGGAGAGGAAACGTGATCGATACATTAGCGACCATGAGTTTCAAACCGTGTACAAGGCCTGCCCGAAGCACCTCAAGCGTTTCATGATCTTGGCCTGCACAACAGCGCAACGACCAGCTGACATCATCAAACTCGGTCGCCACAATATTGCCATCACCCATTCTGGCAATAAGACAATTCAAGTATTAAGGCTGTCGCAAGAGAAAACAGCTACAGCTGTCGATATCGTTATCGCTGGGCGACTAAAGTCGTTGATAGACGAGTGCATGGAAGATCCTGCCGATATAAAACCATTCGTCTATTCACCGAGAACTCGCGGCACCGTTGACTACCATCGGCTATGTCGGCGGTTTAAGGCAATCACCCAAAAAGTAGGCGTACAGAACTTCAAGCTATACGATCTAAAGGGCAAGGCAGCGACCGACATGTACAAATCTGGCGTGCCTCTTGAGAAAATCCAAAGCCTTCTAGGTCACACCAGCGTTCTCACAACTGAACGTTATATCAAATCTAAGCTCTCTGAAATTGCCATGCCGAATGTAAACGATCCATTAGCGAGGAGGAGGACGACCAGCAGGAAATCACCAACGAAGGCACGCCATGCACACCAGGGCTCTATGACTGCGTATTCTCACCTAATGTAGCCACCAATTCTCCTTCAAAGTGGCCGCCTATTCTTATTCAAACTGAGCCAGTGATTCTCGTTCAAAATAGACCACTTGTTGCTACGGAGATCGTTGTCTGATCTCCGTAGCTCAGAATTACGCAAGTAGGTATCAGGAAACAGGATTTCTGTGCAGACGCATAGACTCGCCCTTAAGCTCGATGCGTTCTGACCCGCTGACCAGCCGGTCTAAGATTGCATCGGCAATCGTCGGGTTACCATCACTGAGGTAATCATGCCAGCGCGTTACTGGTAACTGGCTGGTAATGATCGTCGCACGACGACCATAGCGGTTTTCCAGAACCTCAAGCAGATCACTTCGCCCAAGTGGCGTTAATGCCCCAATCCCAAAATCGTCCAAAATCAGCAAATCTACTCGAGATAGTTGATCCAGTCGTTTTCGGAAACTGCCATCGCCATGTGCAATACCGATATCTTCAAGCAACAGCGGCAATCTGTGAAACTGAACCGGCAGCCCGTTACGGCAAACCTGGTGCCCGAAACCACAAGCCAGCCAGGTTTTACCTGTCCCTGCCGCCCCCGTAATGATCAGTGCTACCCCTTGACTAACCCAATGACAGAGCGCTAACGAAGCGATCTGGCTTTTGTCGAGGCCTCGCCCGGTCTTGTAAACGATATCTTCCAAACACGCCTGTTCACGAAGTTTTGCATTTTTCAGGAGCCTTGTTATCCGGTTGTTGCTCCGACATAGCAACTCCTCGTCCACCATCAGTTTTATTCGTTCCTCAAAGGACAAGTCCCGATAAACTGAATTATTTAGCTGTGCTTCAAAGTTTCGCGCCATACCGGTGAGTCGCAATTGTCCAAGCTGCGTCTTAATCTCTTCAATCATCATGCCTATGATCCTTATCGGTAATAATCCGCACCGCGGACATTGTCATGGGGGAATCTGGCTTCCAGTTGTGAGATCGTGATCTGTTGCTCATCCAACCTGTTTCGGAGAATGGATTTCAGGCTGGTCAGTCTCTGCGCACCAATACCCAACGCCCGTTCACAAGCCCGATTCACCCGATGGACCCCATAATCGCGCACCAGCCCCTTCATGGCCTGATGCGCCCGATACCCTTGTTCACGAATTCGGGCTTTGGAAATCAGTGCCTGCAGGAAGCTCTTCGTTGATGCCCCAATGGAATCTGCCCAAATCAGCGCAACCTGCTCCGACCATTCCCCGAAATACCGGTGATTCGGCGCCATATGTTCAGGATTGATCACCGTGGTTTGAATTTCAGACCGTGGGTGGCATGCAACTGCTTGCCCTCGATAATAAATCTCAATCAACCGCACCTTGCGCCTTACCTCGACTTCCTTACCTGACAGCTGCCACGGCACGCTATAGGCAGAGCCATCAATCTGCACACAGTAATCCAGTCCGACTCGGGTGCGCCTGTATTCGGCATACTCATAAGGCATTTCAGGTAACAGCTGCAATGCGGGGCGATCCAGCGCTTCCAGCAAGGATTTGCGGCATCCACTTTTCTTCTGAAAAGGGCGTTGATTTATCTCAACCAATAGTGATCTAATGGCATCGTTTAGGGATGTCAGCGAATGAAATACCCGCTTACGTAGCCTAAATAGCAACCAACGCTCAATGATCAAAACGCCATTTTCTGCTTTGGCTTTGTCTTTCGGCTTATAGGCTCGGGCAGGCAATATGAGCGTGCCGTAGTGATGAGCCATCGCCTGATAGGTCTCGTTCACGACCGGGTCAGTCCGGCTCGGCTTCGTTACCGCCGATTTGAGGTTATCGCAAACGATGACCTTGGGCACCCCACCCAGATGCGCAAACATCTGCACATGGGCATCAATCCAGTTCTCCAGCCGCTGCGACCAGTTGGCCTGCGCATAGATATAGCCTGATGCGCCCAACACACCCACGAAGATTTGGGCGGTGCTATATTGCCCCGTTGACGGGTCGGCGATGGGAACCGTCGGGCCTGCATAATCAACGAATAGCTTTTCACCTGGAGGGTAGATTTGGCGCATTGAGCGCTTCAGGGTCTTCAGATACAGCCGATAATGCGCACAGAAGCGACTATAAGACATCCCTCCGGGATGCTCCATAAGATATTCTTCGTGTAGCACTTGCAACGTTGCACCTTTTTGTTGCATGGTGGTTTGTATTTCTGACCAATTTGGTGCTGGTCGTCGATTAAATGGTGCCAATGGTCGATAGAGCTTAGCTTCCAACGCATCTTCCGCTAAATTGGCGCAATCTGCCCAGTCGAGCCCTGTTGCACTGAAGCGGACAAGGTATTCCGACAAACTACCGCGTGAAACTCCCAGGCTCTGGCAGATCTGCCGCTGGCTGTAGTGTTTTTCAAAATGCAGGATCAATGCCTGTCGTATCTTTCTCATAGGAATTCTCCTGTTCATGTTCGTGCCTACGTAAGTCGCTGGCCTGCTGACGCATTGACAGCAGGTAGCTAATGGCAGGAGAATCCACGCTGACACTCGGATCTCCTGCATCCGTACCCCTCGGAAAGCCGCAAACTCTCCGGGGGGTTGTTTTTTGTAGATTCATGATCGGCAGTTATTCAAATACGCTCCTTTCATAGAAAATGGCGCTAGCAACAGTCTGTTGATGCTCGACGCTTCTGTACACCCGAATGTTTATTTGAATTTCCATCCTCTATGTCACATCAACCCAGAAGGCGGGGGCGCCCACCTCGCACAAGAGTTGAGAAGCTGCGCGATCAGATCTGGATCTATGCCGTTCAGCGTGCTTCCGGTCTATCCACAGGTTATGCTCTGGAAAAGGCGGTCGAAAGCGATAAATTCAAGCGCGAGAAAGGCGTTATTCATCGGCCACGCAAATGGGACGGCTATGTCGATGGCTCTCAAGGCCCAGGACAGCCGAAGGGCAAACCGGGTGCCGTCGACTTCGCTGAAGCCAGATTCCCCGGTACTGCCTACTGGCACCGACATGTGATCTGGGAGGCGCTTGGCAAGGAGAAACTTGACCGGTTTGAATGCAAGACGCTCCTAGAGCAACTTCCACCTGATATGGTGTCGCGGCTTTTTGATCAACCCGCGCATTTGTATGGCGCACGCGTGCTCAATCCATTTGACGAGGACATGGCTCACTGGATCACGAGTCTGGGTAATCTTGATGCGCTGGCTGCGGTGGTGTTGTTGATCAAACTTAGTGAGGCAATGTCATCTTCTGACCTGCGTAACCGTGCGCAAAACTGCTATCACTACCTGCAAAAGTCTATTCCACTGATACCAGAGCTTGAGCCGTTCTATTGCAACTTGTTCGAGATCATTGACGGACAGTGCAAATACTGGGCCTTCCTGTCAAACACCGAGCGAATGGACATCATGATTTACTGGGAAGGCCGCGCCGACTACTACCGTAATCATCCGGATAAGAAACCTCAACCGGATGGCCCCGTTGATTTAAGCCAGCTTCTGCCTCATGAGTACCCCGACCACCTTAAATGAAACCAAAATGGCGCTTGGCAAATGTGGAATCTCCAGAAATTGGCAACAGCTCTCATCCTCAAATGATTTTGATTAATTTTGTCCCAGTTCGGTAATTCGACCTAGAATCCCGGTATTAGCGAGCAATCGAAGCCGTGCTGATCGGTACTCAGCAACGGCTCGAATCCGCTCCTGCTGGGCATCCGCCAGTGCAGATTCAGTATTGAGTACTTCCAGGATATCAGCGGCATTTTTGTCATAACGTCGCTGTGAGGATAGCACCGCTTCCCTTGCAGTGGTTAGAAGTCGTTCGCTGGCTTTCAGCGTACCTAATGAGGTGATTGCATCGGCATGCGCACGGACCACGTCTGTCAGAATCTGGTTCGTCGTTTCCTGCAGTTGCGCTTCACTCAGTTCAGCCTGGGCTTCTGCGCCTCGTACCTTGTAGGTCCGGCCAAATCCTTCAAAGATCGGGAAATTGATCGTGATGCCACCAGCGATGACTGTCTGATTCACGTAAGACAGCCCCTGATTGGGGTAACCGTTCCTGGAAATGTAGGCCGTACCATCGAGCGTCGGTAGCCCTTCCGAACGCGTTGCCGTGATCTTGGCTTTATCGGACGCCCACTTGGCTCTGGCCTGCTTGATCGCAGGATGTTTCTCTTCGGCTTCAACGAGCCAACTATTGAGATCCTTGATATCGGTCTGCTGGTAGCCTTCGATTTGAGACGGCAAATTGATCGGCGTGGCGGCCGGGATGCCCATAGTCTGTTTTAATACGCCGAGCGCTTTCTGATAGTCGCCACCCGTGCGCGATTCATAGAGCCGTGCCTTGGCCAATGCCGTGGATGCCTGCAGTGAATCACTCAGGGCCGCTGCGCCTTTCATCTCCCGACGCTTCGTGGCGTTCAGCGTATTCTCCGCCAGATCAGCCATCTGCCGTCTCGCTTCAAAAAGCGCTTTGCCGCTCATTGCATCGAAGTACGCCTGAATGGTCGATGTCATCACCTTTTGCAGGGCGGCATCATGCCCAGACATAGCTGCTGCGAGCAACTGATTGGCGGACTCCCGATTGGCCGCCCGTCCTCCAAAGTCAAACAACCGCCAGTTAAACGAGCCGTAGGCCTGATTGCCCATCGTGAAGGAATTCGGGATGTTTGACGTCGCCGGATAAGTGGTCGAGTTTTTAAGACGACTGTAGGAACCATTGATCGTCGGCAGGTAAGCGGCTCTGGTTTCGCCCAGCGTACCCGCCTGAACCTTGATCTGTGCCCAGGCGGCGCTCACCTGCGGGTTATTGCACAAGGCAACATCCACCGCGTCCCCCAGCGCCAACGCTCGTTTGAAGTCGATCTGAACCGGGCACGGCAGCAAACTGTCGTCCGGCAAGGCTGCCCCATTCTTCAATCGATCTGGCTGGGTCCATAGGGGGTCATCCAGCAGATCCGGCACACCGATCGCCCAGGATGGCGGTATTGCTGCCAACTGTCCCAGTAGCAGTATCCGGATCAATACGCCGCGATAGTTTTGTGGGCTGCCCGATTTACCGCTCATTCAGGCTCTCTCGAGTATGCTGAATCAGCGGCGACAGGAAATATTCAATAATGCGGCGAGAACCGGTCTTGACCTCAATCGTGGCACTCATCCCTGGACTGAGTGCAACCTCCCGACCATCGATGTTCATGTGGTTTTGATCAAGGAGCACCTTGACGGAGTACACCGCGCCTTTGGGCTTATCCTGATCCTTCTTCTGCTTGTCCTTGTTTTGTAGGGCGTCTATTGCAGCGGTACCGTTCGGATCGATGGCATCTCTTGAAACGTGCGAGACCTTGCCCTTGATCGTGCCATATTTAGTGTAGTCAAAAGTTTCGACCTTGACCTCGGCTTCCTGACCTTCGTGGATGAAACCGATGTCCTTGTTCTCAATAAAGGCTTCGATCTCCACCTGATCCTGTCTTGGCACAATAACCATGATGGGTTGCGCGGCCTGCACCACGCCACCGACGGTGTGAACCGTTAATTGTTGGACGGTGCCATCTACCGGTGCAGTGAGTCGCAGCAGGTCACTATGCGCAATGGCGCGTTCCGCGTCCTGGTCAGAAGATGCAGCAAACTTCAGGCCTTCGTTCAGGTGATCTTGGGCACTCTTGCGGGTCTCAGCAATGAGCGCATCTCGCTGATGAGTAGCATCTGTCAGCTTCCCTTCGACTTCCGCCTTGTCCTGCTCCTTCTCCAGCCAGGCATGAACAGACACATCATGATCTTTGGCCAACGCTTTATAGTCCTTCACACGCTGGCTAATCAGCGGTAACTGACGGCTGTAACGGGCAATTTCTCCATCAAGGCGACGGCGCTTCGACTGATAGTCACGCCATTGGCTATGCAGGTGTTCTACGGCATCCAATATCCGTTCCTGTGCAATGCCGTCGGTCCCTGTCAGCGGTTGTAGCGCGTTCGCGTCAATTGAGGCAAGTAAAGCCCGTGACCGGGCAATCTGCAATCGTGCCGTATCCCGGTCACCGATCGCCTTATCCCGTTCCCGATCACTCATGCGGGTATCGAGTTCAATGAGCAGGTCACCGGCATTCACTACCTGACCCTCTTCAACATAGAGCTTGTCGACCCGTGCGGTTTCTACCGCAGCGATGCTCTTGGTCCGCTCTGATGGAATGATCTTGCCACTGGCATTCACAATGATGTCCATCCGCCCAAAGATCGACCAAAGCAGCACAAAAGCAATGATGCCGATCAGGATGCGGGTAATCCAGCGCGTTGCCGGAGAGACTGGTGTCGTCTGCAACGACAAGGCTGCCGGGAGAAATTCGGATTCATGCGGCTGCAGATCAGGCAAGGTGATTTCATGACGGCGTTGCCAGAAGTGCAAGAAGTGCGTTTTATAGCGCTGCCAGAGCTCCTGCCAGGCTTCGATCCGATGGCTAACCCCATCCATGCGCGGGTGGTTCCATTGCGCTTGAACCCAAGGGTGGGTTGCAATTTTATAGAAACTCCAATTAATCAAGTATTGGAATCTGGCCGCGATGATCCCTACGCTATGCCTGATTGGCTTGCTAATCGTGATGGCCAACGCTTTAATCTGATCTTTCACGCGGCCACCTCCGTCGCTCGGCCCTGTTGCAGGGCGTAAAGGTGCGCGTAGATACCACCATCCTGCTTGATGAGCTCATTATGTGTGCCGACCTCAGCAATCTGACCTCGCTCTATGACGATGATGCGGTTAGCATCGCGCACAGCGGATAACCGGTGCGCAATAATCAGAACGGTGCGTCCAGCACAAATCCGGCGCATGTTGTCCTGGATGATTTTTTCAGATTCGTAGTCGAGTGCCGAGGTGGCTTCATCAAAAATCAGAATGCGCGGGTTGGTGATCAGCGCCCGTGCAATGGCAATGCGTTGACGCTGCCCACCAGAAAGCCCCGTACCATGCTCACCCACCATGGTATCGTAGCCTTCTGGTAGCTCGCAGATGAAATCATGTGCGCCGGCCAGTTTAGCCGCTTCAATGATCGCTTCCAACGGTAGCGTTGGGTTAGACAAGGCGATGTTGGCGCGAATCGAACGATTAAACAGGGTATTCTCTTGTAATACGATGCCAATCTGATGTCTGAGCGACGCAGTATCGATGATGGCCAGATCTTGCCCATCCACCAGCACCCTGCCTCGGTCCGGGACATAGAGTCGCTGCACAAGTTTCGTCAGTGTGCTCTTACCGGAACCCGAGCGTCCCACGATTCCGATCACTTCACCGGGCTCGACTTTAAGACTCACCTGCCGAATGACGTCTGACGCATCGGGACGATAGCGAAATGACACCTGGTCGAATTCAATGGTCCCGGCCAGTTTGAGTAAACGAGACTTCTGCCCGGCAACTTCCGGGTGTGTGTTCAGAATGTCGCCCAGCCGACTCATGGAGATACCGACCTGCTGAAAGTCATTCCAGAGTTGTGCCAGACGCAGGATCGGTTGGGAAACCTGCCCCGAGAGCATGTTAAAAGCAATCAACGCACCAACGGTCAGTTCGTTGTCGATAACAAGGCCTGCGCCCACCCACATGATGGCGGCCGTAACGAGCTTGCTAATGAAATGAACGCCGCCACTGGCAATCGTGGCAACGTTAGTGACACCTAGCCCAGCGGTCACATAGCCTGCCAGCTGCTGATCCCACTTGTGCGTCCAGCGCGGTTCTACGGCCATGGCTTTGACGGTATCAATGCCACTAATGGTTTCCACGAGGAACGACTGGTTCTCGGCCGACTTGTTGAATTTGTCGTCGAGCCGTTTCCGGATGACTGGGGTAAAGAGGACGGACAAGGCGATATAACAGGGAATCGAGGCAATGACGATCAAGGGAAGGTCTGCATAAGTCAGGCTCATGAAGGGTTGGTTGAATAACATATCGTC
>CAZCGW010000035.1:0-12306 GCA_964498255.1 uncultured Dechloromonas sp. | reverse complement strand
TCCTCGACCTGGGCTCGAACCAGGGACCTACGGATTAACAGTCCGGCGCTCTACCAACTGAGCTATCGAGGAACAGCGGTGCGAATTATAAGGGAGTCGGTTTTGCTTGGCAAGCCTTTTTGCTAAGCCATGCCCAAAGAAGAGAATACGGGTAGGTCTTCCATTGCGGTTGTGTAACGCCGGGAGCGGCGAGAGCAGCTCATGTGCCAGTCGGCCTCCTTCCTATAACCCATACTGGCAACACGTAGTGCGTCCCGGCCAAAACGGTCGTTCACCTGATCCATGACCTTCATGAGTGAAACCGAGTCCTTACGTTGCTTGGCTGTGAGTAGATCAGGCTGGTGCTGATGCAGGGGGACGATGCCACCCAGAACGACACCGGCTTTCTTGTAGCGGCAGCCCGGTTGATACATATGTTTCAGGCCAGATAAGGCGGCATCCACCAATCGTCTGGTGTCGTCCGTCGGGGAATCTAACTGGATGAGAATGGCAGCATCGGCGTTATCGTTTTGTTCGGTAAAGGGATTGCCACGAACGTAAACCTGTAGGCTGCTGGCGAGTGAACCATCTTCGCGGAGGCGTTCGGCGGCCCGGGTTGCAAAAGTCGAAAGCGCTTCATGCAGATCCTCTTCCTTTTCCACTGCGTGGCCGAATGAGCGGGAGGCAATAATCTGCTGACGCGCCGGCGCGTGCTGCTCAAACCCGATACAGGGCTGCCCGTTAAGCTCAGCAATCGTACGGAATAGATTGACGGAATAATTTTTGCGGAGTTTTTGAGGTGCCGTTCGTAGTAGTTGCCCCACGGTTTTGATGCCAAGGGCTTCAAGGGAGAGGGAGGTGCGCCGGCCAATGCCCCAGACGCTGCCCACCGGCATCTCTTCCATCTGGCGCTCTCGCCAGGGAGATAGATTTTCACCCAGGTTGCAGATGCCGGCGGGTTCTTTCAGTGTTTTAGCCATTTCGTTGGCTAATTTGGCGAGAGTCTTAGTGGCACCCAGGCCAACACAAACGGGCAAACTCAGGCATTGCCATAAGGTTTGGCGGATCTTTGAAGCCTGAATCATGGCCTGATCGAGGGCTAACCCGGAAAAATCCAGAAAACATTCATCAATCGAGTAGATTTCCTGACTCTCTGCCATATCACGCATGAGGCTCATAGCTCGCTGGCTCATATCGGCATAAAGCGCGTAGTTTGACGATAGGGCAATGCCGCCGAGTTGTTTGAGTTGGGCTTTGATCTTGAAGTAGGGTACGCCCATAGGAATACCCGCCAGTTTTGCTTCGGCCGAACGGGAGACAACACAACCATCGTTGTTGGACAGCACGACGACGACCCGTTTGCGTAACGCCGGGTTAAAGGCCTGCTCACAACTGACATAGAAGTTATTACAGTCAACCAGAGCCAAACGGCGTGTTGCATTCATTTAGATTGGGCGCTCTTGGCAGGTCGCTTGCGGCGGCCAGTGGCGCGCAAATCATGAATCACCCGTACAACAACGCCCCAGATCCTGACCTCGTCATCCGGTTTGATGGGAATAGCCGGGTAATCCGGATTGGCGGGCATCAAAAAGCTGGCGTTCGATTTTTGTACCAGCCGTTTTACGGTAAAAGATCCGTTCATGTCGGCAACCACAACGTCATCGTGCCGCGGCGTGAGTGATCGGTCGATCACCATCAGGTCGCCGTCCAGAATACCCAGATCCTGCATGCTGTCACCTTCGGCCCAAGCGCAGAAAGTACTCGCCCGGTTTTCAATGAGCTGGTTCAGATCCAGGCCGGGTTCGGCGTGATCATCGGCCGGGCTCGGGAAACCCGCACGGACACCCGAGGCGAATACCGGAAGCGTGTGCGAATCCGGGTTTACCGCTAGCGGTAAGGGGTTGATCACGGGCTGAGGAAATACCTGCTGATGCAAAAAGGTGCGCACCGATTCAACCTGACTCAGCGGGATTCTGACGGGTTTGGTCGGCTCCAGAAAAGCGGCCTTTCGGCCGGCGCCTTCGCGTACACCACCATGTTTTTTATGCGGGTTGTTTTTCATGGTTCAACTTGATTTCGTAACTGTAACAAGAATAGCAAGACAAGCGGGTTGAAACAACTAAAAACAAGGGGGTCTGCCGTTAGAATAGCGGTATGCCATTGATTAATCGTGACCGTATTGCCGCATGGCGGCGTTCCCTGAGCCAACTTTCGGCCAAATGGACTCATCAGCTTAAGCAGACCGATTGGCGCAATGTCGCTCAGACGGCACCCGGCCGTATCAAGGCGGCGGGACATAAGCATCTGCACGCTTTCAAAGCACGTAGCAAACGCGACCAATGGCTGATCGGTGGCGGTGCGTTTCTGTTGGTGGTGGCTGCCTATGCGCTGATTGGATTCCTTAATGGAGACAGCAGCCCCCTTAAACGCGGTAAGCCTCCGGTGCCTGTAGCGGTTCAGGCCGTAGTAGAAGGCGATTTCCCTGTGCTGGTTGATGGTCTGGGAACGGTGACGGCGCGGCGTGAGGTGGTGATTCGCACGCGTATTGATGGCCAACTCGATAAGGTATTGTTCCAGGAAGGGCAGATGGTCAAGGCCGGCGAGCTTATTGCCGTTGTTGACCCGCGTACGGCTGAAGCCAAGGTCATGCAGGCACGCGGCAAGCTAGAGCAGGACCAGGCCTTGTTGCGTGACCACCGGATTAAGTTGAAGCGCTATCAGACTTTGTTCAAGCAGGATTCCATTGCGCGCCAGGATCTCGACTCTCAGGCGGCATTGGTGCAGCAATATGAAGGCGCCACAGAAACCGATAAGGGAGCGCTGGATGATGCTCTGACGCAGCTGTCTTATACACAGATTACGGCGCCGTTTGATGGGCGGCTGGGTTTGCGTAAAGTCGATGCGGGCAATATCGTTAAAACCAGTGACGCCAATGGCATCGTGACGCTGACTCAGGTACAGCCGATTGACGTGCTCTTTACCATTCCTTCCGAACAGTTGCCACGGATTCTGGCGCGCTTTAATGCCGGAGATCCGATGCCGGTAGCAGCTTATGACCGTAACTTCAAAACGGTGCTCGCTATGGGCACATTGAAGTCTATCGACAACGTGATTGATGCCACAACGGGTATGGTTAAGCTAAAAGCGGAATACAGCAACGATAACAGCGCGTTGTTTCCTAATCAGTTTGTGAACGCACGGCTGGAAGTCGAGACCAAGGCCAATGCCATCATTGCACCGAGCAATGCCATCTTGCGCGGCAGTCAGGGTACCTATGTCTATGTTGTTACAGAGGCTGGCACAGTAACGGCAACCCCGATCAAACTGGGTGCTGTGCAGGGTGCGCAGGCCGAAATTCTTGAAGGCCTGACCCCGGGTGCATCTGTTGTGATCGATGGTTTCGACAAGCTTAAGCCAGGCGCCAAGGTTAACGTCGTTCAGCGCCCAGCCCGGTGAATCCCTCCCGTCTATTCATTCTTAGGCCGGTTGCCACCTCGTTACTGATGGTGGCAATTCTGCTGGTGGGCTTAATTGCCTACCGCCTGTTACCCACCTCCGCATTGCCGGAGGTGGATTATCCAACGATCCAGGTCAACACCTTCTATCCGGGGGCTAGCCCTGAGGTGATGACCGGAACGGTGACAGCACCGCTGGAACGACAGTTTGGCCAGATGCCCGGTCTGGAGCAAATGACTTCGACCAGTTCGACCGGTAGCTCTGTCATTGTGTTGCGCTTCACTCTGGATATGGCGCTGGATGTTGCCGAACAGCAGGTTCAGGCAGCGATTAATGCGGCAACCAATTTGCTGCCAAAGGATCTGCCAACGCCCCCGGTCTATAGCAAGGTCAATCCTGCTGATGCACCGATCCTTACGCTGGCCATTACATCGCCCACGTTACCAGTGACGCGGCTGCACGATCTGGTGGAAACACGGTTAGCCCAAAAGATCTCTCAGGTTAGTGGTGTCGGTCTGGTCTCGCTCAGTGGAGGTCGCCGACCCGCCGTAAGAGTTCAGGTCAATCCAACGACGCTGGCAGCTATGAATCTCAGCTTCGAGGACATACGCACAGCTATCGGCAATACCAATGTCAATGATCCCAAGGGCAGTTTCGATGGCGATCTGCGAGCCGTTACGATCGATGCAAACGACCAGCTCAAGTCGGCTGATGAATACCGCAACGTGATTGTGGCATGGCGCAACGGTGCGCCGGTGCGTCTTAGTCAGTTGGCCGAAGTCGGGGAGGGTGCGGAAAACGCTTATCTCTCGGCATGGGTGAATCGCCAACCGGCCGTTCTTGTGAACGTGCAACGGCAACCTGGCGCCAATGTCATTGAAGTCGTCGATCGTATCAAAGCACTTATGCCGCAGTTGCAGGCCAGTCTGCCGGCCGCCGCAGAACTGAAAGTGCTGACCGATCGAACCATTACCATCCGTGCCTCGGTCAACGATGTGCGTTCCGAACTTATGCTCGCCATCGCGCTGGTGGTGATGGTGATTTATCTGTTTCTGCGTAGCGTTCCCGCCACGATTATTCCCTCCGTCGCCGTACCGCTGTCGCTAGTAGGTACATTTGCCGTGATGTATCTGGCCGGATTTTCGATTAACAACCTGAGTTTGATGGCTTTGACCATCGCTACGGGTTTTGTGGTCGATGACGCCATCGTCATGATCGAAAACATTGCCCGGCATCTTGAGCTTGGTGAATCACCGCTCAATGCTGCACTCAAGGGTGCTCGCGAAATCGGCTTTACGATCATCTCGCTCACCATCTCCTTGATCGCGGTGCTGATTCCGCTACTATTCATGAGCGACGTCGTTGGCCGGCTGTTCAGAGAATTTGCCATTACCCTGGCCGTGGCAATCCTGATTTCTGCATTTGTCTCTCTCACGCTGACGCCAATGATGTGCGCCAAGCTATTAAGGTCAGACGAACATCTGGTAAAGCATGGCGCTTTTATGCGCTGGGTAGGCGCTTCATTTGACCGGCTTGTTCATCGTTATGAACTTGCCTTGAACTGGGTTCTTGATCGACAGCGCCTGACCTTGCAAGTAGCAATCGGCACTTTGCTGCTTACGGTGCTGCTCTATATTGTTATTCCCAAAGGATTCTTCCCTGTCGAAGACACAGGGGTTATCCAGGGCGTGACCGAAGCAGATCAGAGCGTGTCTTTCCAGGCGATGTCGCAACGCCAACAGGCCATGGCCAATGCGATTCTGGAAGATCCGGATGTAGAAAGCCTGTCATCATTTATCGGTATTGACGGCGCCAACACCACGCTTAATACCGGTCGCATCCAGATCAATCTGAAGCCGATGGCGATGCGTGATGATCGTGTTGAAGACATTATTCATCGCATCAAGGAACGGGTTCAGGACATCCCCGGTATCAGCCTCTTTCTGCAGCCGGTACAAGATCTGACGATTGAAGATCGGGTCACCAAAAACCGCTATCAATTTACGCTTGAAGGCCCCGATGAGCAGTTGGTAGTAAGAACGACCGAAAAACTGGTTGAACGATTGCGTCAGTCACGACGACTGGCGGATGTGAGTTCCGATTTGCAGACCAAAGGGCTACAGATTTATATCGATATCGATCGAGATACCGCCGGCCGGATGGGTGTTTCTGTTGATGCCATCGACAATGCACTCTATAGCGCCTACGGCCAACGACTGGTTTCTACGATCTACACACAATCCAATCAGTATCGTGTCGTTCTGGAGGCTGAACCCAATTTCAAGATTGATCCCAAGTCGCTGAATCAGCTCTATGTCCCCTCACTGAGCGGCCAACAGGTGCCGATGAATGTGCTGGCACAAATCCGGGAAGCCGAAACGATGCTCGCGATTAATCGTTACAGCCAGTTCCCGGCAGCAACGATTTCTTTCAATCTACCCGAGGGTGTGTCGCTGGGTGCCGCTGTAGATGCTGTCAGGGAAGGTGAAGCAGAGATCGGTTTGCCCACCGGCGTGCGCAGTCACCTGCAAGGTGCAGCCAATGCCTTTGAGTCATCACTCAGCAGCACGGTGCTACTGATTCTGGCTGCAATTGTCACGATGTATATCGTGCTGGGCGTACTTTATGAGAGCTACATCCACCCCATCACCATTCTTTCAACGCTGCCGTCGGCTGGCGTGGGGGCATTGCTATCGCTGATGCTGACCGGTAACGATCTGGGCATTATCGGGATTATCGGCATCATCTTGCTCATTGGCATCGTTAAAAAGAACGCCATCATGATGATCGACTTTGCCCTGGATGCAGAGCGCAGGGAAGGGCTATCACCGCGTGATGCGATCCACCAGGCTTGCCTGCTGCGCTTCCGGCCGATTCTGATGACCACTATGGCCGCGTTACTGGGTGCATTACCCCTGATGCTCGGTGGCGGTATCGGTAGCGAATTACGTCAGCCACTAGGTATTGCCATGGTCGGTGGTTTGTTGCTTAGCCAGCTACTGACCCTGTTTACAACGCCTGTGATCTATTTGTACTTTGATCGCCTGGCACTGCGAATTAAAGAACGTACGGGCTGGGATCTGAATGCAGCTCCGACCGTGGATGCCTCTAACGGCAGAGATTCGTGAACTGGCTGCGGCTTTTTGTTGAACGCCCCATTGCGACCACGCTCCTCGTAGTTGCAGTGACGATCTCGGGCATTATCGGTTTTCTGCAGCTGCCCGTTGCCCCATTGCCGCAGGTCGATTTTCCAACGATCTCGGTTCGTGCTTCACTGGCTGGCGCCAGTCCGGAAACGATGGCCTCCAGCATTGCAACACCCCTCGAACGCTCCCTTAGCCGTATTGCCGGCATTACGGAAATGACCTCGATCAGCACACAGGGGTCGACAAATATTACGCTGCAGTTTGACCTTGATCGCAATATCGATGGTGCGGCACGTGACGTTCAGGCAGCAATTGTTGCAGCCCGTGCACTCCTGCCTACAGGGCTACCATCCAACCCGACGTACCGTAAGGTCAATCCGGCAGATTCACCGATTATGGTGATGGCACTGACTTCGGAAACGCTGGATGTTTCTCAGATTTATGATGCGGCAGATTCTGTGCTGTCCCAGAAACTATCCCAGATCAGTGGCATTGGCCAGGTGACAGTGGGGGGGAGTGCGCAACCGGCAGTCCGTGTCACGGTGATCCCTGCGGTTATTCAGGCGATGGGGATCAGCAGTGAAGATATTCGCAATGCGGTACTCAAGGCCAATCTGAATCTACCCAAGGGCACCCTCGAGAACGAACATCGACAATGGGTTGTGCGAGCCAATGACCAGGCTAAAACGGCCGCTGACTACAAGCCGGTTATTGTGGTCTGGCGCAATGGGGCACCGGTGAGGCTGGAGGATGTTGCGACTGTCACAGACTCCGTGCAGGACGTGCGCAATATTGGTCTCACTAACGGCCAGCGTTCGGTGATGCTTATCCTGTACCGCCAGCCAGGCGCCAATATTATTGAAACCGTGGCACGCGTCAAAGCCGTACTCCCACAACTGGAAGCTTCTATACCGGCCGGTATACGCATCGAAACGGTGATGGACCGAACCCCGACGATTCTGGCCTCTCTCAAGGAAGTTGAACGCACACTGGTGCTTTCAGTGGCGCTGGTCATTCTGGCTGTTTATCTGTTCCTAAAAAATGGGCGAGCCACGCTGATTCCCGGCATTGTTGTTCCCGTATCCCTCATCGGCACATTCGGGGTGATGTACCTATGCAATTACAGTCTGGACAACCTGAGTCTGATGGCACTTACCATTGCCACAGGTTTTGTCGTGGATGACGCGATTGTCGTACTGGAGAATATTACCCGTCATCGCGAAGCAGGCATGCCTTTAAGGCAGGCGGTTTTGCAGGGCACTAAAGAAGTGAGTTTCACCGTTATTTCGATTAGCCTGTCGCTGATTGCTGTCTTTCTGCCCATCCTGCTGATGGGCGGCATTATCGGTCGCCTTTTCCGTGAGTTTGCCGTTGTGCTCTCCATCGCGATTCTGATATCGATGGTGATTTCCCTGACGGTAACGCCCATGATGACGGACATTCTGCTTCGCGATCACGCAGCAAGGATACCGGCTTCTCCCCATCAAAAACGCAGCCGCTTGCATCGGCTCGGTCAGCACCTGGTTGCCGGTCTACAGTGGCTCCAAAGAGCCTTCACCAAGGTCTTTGATCGCGTTTATTCAGGGTATGCCATGACCATTGGCTGGGCACTGGATCACCGTAAGCTGATGTTGGCTGGTCTTCTGGTGACCATTATTCTTAACTTTCAGCTGTACAAGATCGTGCCTAAGGGGTTCTTTCCGCAGCAGGATACAGGTCGGATTATGGGTTTCATCCAGGCCGACCAATCCGTGTCTTTCGGCACCATGAAAGACAAGCTGACAAAATTTATCAACATCATTCAGGATGATCCGGCAGTTCACAAAGTCTCCGGCTTTACCGGTGGGTCACAACGTAATAGCGGCATTGTGTTTATTTCGTTGAAACCACTCAGCGAGCGTGACGTTTCTGCGGATGAGGTGGTTAACCGCCTTCGACCGAAACTGGGGCGAGAACCTGGTGCCGGCTTGTTTCTGGTACCGATGCAGGATATCCGCATCGGTGGGCGTCCTTCGAATGCCCAGTACCAGTTCTCGTTACAGAGTGACGACCTGGAAGAGCTTCGCGAGTGGGAGCCCAAGATTCGGGCCGCATTAAGCAAATTGCCGGTATTGGCGGATGTAAACACCGACCAACAAGATCTGGGCCTACAAACCCGTGTTGAAATTGATCGGGATGCGGCATTCCGCCTAGGCATCACACCTAAAATGATTGATGCGGCGTTAAACAATCTCTTTGGTCAGCGCCAGGTCTCCATAATTTACAGGCCTCTGAACCAGTATCGCGTGGTTCTGGAAGCGGCACCTGAATACACGCAAAGCCCGGATACCCTGGATCGATTAATGCTGACAGTACCTGCTACAGCAACGTCGCCAGCACGCCAGGTCGCCCTCAGCAATGTCGCCCGGATCCTGCCGGACAAAACACCGCTCGCCGTTAATCATGAAGGCGCCTTTGTCGTATCAACCTTATCGTTCAATCTACCACTTGGTGTGTCGCTGTCGCAGGCAACCGAGGCGATTCAGAGCACGATGTATGAGATGGGCGTGCCTGATTCCATACGTGGCACATTCTCCGGGAGTGCCAAGGCATTCCAGGCCTCTTTGAAATCGCAACCACTACTCATATTGGCCGCCATTATTGCCGTTTATATTGTCCTGGGTATGCTTTACGAAAGCCTGATTCATCCACTGACGATTCTGTCGACACTACCATCAGCCGGCGTAGGGGCGTTGCTCGCTATTCTGGCAACAGGCACAGACTTCAACATCATCTCGCTGATCGGTGTCATTCTGCTCATAGGTATCGTCAAGAAAAACGCGATCATGATGATCGACTTTGCCATTTCGGCTCAACGCACTGGGCTGGCGGCTCGTGAAGCGATTCACCAGGCCTGTCTACTGAGATTCCGGCCGATCATGATGACCACCTTTGCCGCATTATTTGCCGCAATTCCATTAGCGATCGGGCAGGGCGATGGGGCAGAGCTCCGCGTACCGCTTGGCGTTGCGATTGTTGGCGGCCTGATTCTGAGTCAGATCCTGACCCTTTACACGACACCGGTTGTTTTTCTGGCCCTGGATCGATTTACCCGCAAGCCAAAGGAAGAGGGGACGCAACCCGCTAGAATAGCGTCTGTGGAATCACCCTAACTATGTCACGTACGCACACGACCTCGATCAAACTCTGGCTATCCATGCTTGGCGTTAGCCTTATGGCCGCCGGCTGTGCGGTAGGCCCTGATTACGTGCGCCCCGACGCGCCCATCGCGGCGGAGTTCAAACCTGCACCAGGCTGGAAAATTGCCGCCCCTGAAGATGATGTCACCAAAGGCGAATGGTGGAGAATTTACAAAGACCCACAGCTTGATGAGCTGATGGCGCAGGTTTCACCTAATAACCAGAACATTGCCATTTATGTCGCCCGGGTTCGTCAGGCACAAGCTTTAGCCAGTGGCGCCAACGCGGCACGCTATCCGACCTTTGGCCTTAACGCAAATGGCGGCCGCCAGGCATCGGGCACGGGCATGGGTAACCTGGTGAATCCAGACGGCACCATTAATGATGGTGCCATTCTGAATCAGGTCAATATGTATGGCGGAGTCAGCTGGGATAGTGATCTTTGGGGCAAATTACGTAGAAATGTCGAGTCTAAGGACGCTAGCCTGGTTGCCAGTGTTGCCGACCTGGAAAACGCCAAGCTCTCGATGCAGACGCAATTGGCCCAGGCATACTTTCTGGTTCGCTCTCTGGACTCACAAAAGCAATTACTCACAGACACTACAGCGTCCAACATGGAAGCTGTGCGTCTAACCAAAAACCAATATGAAGTCGGTGTTAAAGCGCGTCAGGATCTCATTAATGCGGGTGCGCAATATCGTAGCGTGCAGGCACAACTGATTGATGTAGGTGTTAATCGCGCAGCACAGGAGAATCTGATCGCTGTGCTTGTTGGCAAGCCGCCGTCAGATTTCTCTATTGCTTTCAATCCGTTACCGGCGAGATCTAATCTAATGGTTCCGGTTGTTCCGGCGGGTTTGCCCTCCGATTTGCTAGAGCGCCGTCCTGATGTGGCAGCTGCTGAAAGACGCATGGCCGTTGCCAATGCACAAATTGGCTACCAAATGGCAGCATACTTTCCAAGCCTGACTCTGAATAGCAGCCAGAACAATATTGGCTATCTGGGTCAATCTTTCAGCCAACTCCTCACGGCACCATTTTTGTATTGGGGTATAGGACCGAGCATTGCCTTTACCTTGCTTGATTTTGGTGCGCGCGCAGCCAATGTAGAGCAGGCACGCGGTGTCTACGATGAAAACGTGGCTACCTATCGCCAAGCAGTGCTAACGGCGATGCAGGAAGTAGAGACACAACTAGCCGCCTTACGGGTTTACGAAGAAGAAGCAGGTATTCAGGATGAAGCTGCCGATCTTGCCGAGCGTGGCGTAGTTATAGCCCTGAACCGTTATCAGGCCGGTATCGACAATTACACAAACGTGGTGGTTGCCAAGAACAGCGCGCTTAGCAATCAGCAGAAGTCCATTCTGATTGCCCAGCAACGGCTTAATGCCAGCGTCTTACTCATCAAGGCCTTAGGCGGTAGCTGGCAAACACAAAACAAAACGCCCGAAAAAACTTCGTTAACGACGCCGGATAGCCAGAGCCAGCAAAGCCCCCAGAACAATCAGGCCAAGCAGGGACCAGGTGGGCAAAGCTAGGCCAAACAGCGGTGGAATTGGATCGGAACAAAGACCGAGCGCCATAAATACCTTCGGAAACCACTGTGCTGTTGGCAAACCATTCAGAAACAGCTCAACAGGATCTCTGCCACACAAAATCTCGGGGTGACTCATCACCCATAGGTTGCGAGCCGCTGCAACAGCACCGCCTGTGGCACCGAGAATCCCGGCTAGACTAAATAGAACGCGTGCCGATCGAAATGGCATAACCAACGCAAATAAGGCGCACAAACCGATCCATACAAAGGCGTAGCGTTGGATAATGCACATCGTGCAAGGCTGTAAGCCCTTCGCATGCTGCATGTAGAGGGCGATACCAACCGATACAACGGAAGCCAGCAAGACCGCCAGATAACAGAGCAGGGCGGTTATCGTGTTGTTTTTATGGGTTTTATTCATTTTCGTTAAGAGGATAGTGTGCGGCGCAGGAACTGAGCCCACATAACTAGTCAGTATATCGAGATCAATCGACGTGAGCATAATCGACCTGCCCATCCTGTATAGCGATGAGACGATGCTGGTGATCAATAAACCACCAGGACTTCTATCGCAGCCAGGTCGGCGTGCGGAAAAATGGGACAGTGTGATGACTCGCATCAAACCACATTATCCCGAGGCTGTTGCTGTACACCGGCTGGATGAACCGACATCCGGTCTGATGATGGTACCGATTACCAAGGCAATGGGTGGCGGATTGAGCAAATCGTTTCGCGAGCGACTGGTCAATAAACGGTACGAAGCCATCGTGACCGGCATCATGGATAAAGACGAAGGTAGTGTCGATTTTCCATTGATGGCAGATTGGCCTAATAGACCTCGGCAGAAAATTGACTTCGATAATGGTCGGCCATCACTGACTCATTACTGGGTGCTTGAGCGTAACGTTGAAGAAAACTGGACGCGTGTTGATCTTGAGCCTTATACCGGACGTTCACATCAATTACGTATGCATTTAATGGCACTGGGTCACGCCATCCTGGGCGACCC
>CAZCGW010000034.1:0-13348 GCA_964498255.1 uncultured Dechloromonas sp. | reverse complement strand
TTCGCCTGGCGGTGCGCGGTGGCGACCCAATGATCCTTACCGGCGACCAGATCAAGATTGCGCAATCCATGATGAGCGACAAGGCACCGGCCAATAAACGCCTGCGTCCGGGTGCTGTTGTGCGCGTGATCAAAGATGACAAGGGTGTCTGGCAATTAAGTCAGTTGCCCGAAGTCCAGGCAGGCTTCGTGGCCATGGCACCGAAGGATGGTGCCGTGCTGGCGCTGGTCGGTGGCTTTGACTACACACTGAACAAGTACAACCACATTACCCAGGCCTGGCGTCAGCCGGGCTCATCATTCAAGCCATTTATCTACTCGGCGGCGCTGGAAAAGGGCTTTACACCAGCCAGCATCGTCGAAGATAGCCCGATCACGATTGGGTCTGCTGAAACGGGCTCCACCGCCTGGACACCAAAAAATTACGACGGTAAATATGAAGGCCCGATGCGTTTACGCACTGCCCTGGCGAAATCCAAGAATATGGTCTCGATCCGTATTCTGCAGGCTTCCGGTGTTAAGTACACCCAGGAATATGTCACCCGCTTCGGCTTTGATGCCGAGAAGCACCCGCCCTATCTGACAATGGCGCTAGGTGCCGGTTCGGTGACCCCATGGCAGATGGCTCGCGCCTATGCGGTATTTGCCAACGGCGGTTACCTGGTGAACCCCTACGTTGTTCAGGAAATTCGCGACGAAAAAGGCACAGTTCTGGCACAAGCACAACCCGTGATTGCGGGTGATACGGCGCCCCGCGTCATCGAAGCACGCAATGCCTTCGTGATGGACAGCATGCTGCGCGATGTGACGATTTACGGTACCGCCGCCCGTGCATCTGCAACGCTTAAGCGCACCGATCTGGCCGGCAAAACCGGTACCACCAACGAACACGTGGATGCCTGGTTCTGCGGCTATCAACTCACCATTGCTGGCTGCGCCTGGATGGGCTTTGATCAACCCCGCAACCTCGGCAACGGGGAAACCGGCGGCGCAGCGGCACTGCCAATCTGGATCGGCACTATGGAAACCGCGCTACAGGGCGTGCCTCAAGGCACTCAGCCCGCACCTGACGATGTGGTTTCTGTCGATATCACCAGCAACCGCAAGGGGGGCACCACCAAAGAGTTTTTCTTTAAGGGCAACGTTCCGGCAAGCATTGAGCCAGAACCTGCTGATTCAGGTGCCAAGCCCGTCGATTGATCCATTCAATCCCACGGTAGCCCAGAGGCCAGGTTCAGCTAAGTTTTACAGCGACCTGGCCTTGTTGTTTAAGAATCTCGGTCAAGCGCTGATCCAGTGTTTCGCCGGTACGGGTATCCACCCAGCCCGACTGGCCATCATCACGGAAATGAAAACCGCCAGAGCGTGCGGCCACCCAGATCTCCTGGGCAATCATATGCGGGCTGACGATGACCTTGCTGCCATCGGCGCATTCGATTTCAAGAATGCCACTCTGCATTTCAAAGTCGATATCCGCGCCATCGTCTGTCGCCTGCTCAATGGCATTCTCAATGCGTGCCAAAGTCTGGCGCGACCGTTCAGCAAACTCTTTTTCGTCCATGATTTCCAGGGGATGTCCGGTTACACAAGCGGCCATTCTAACGGGTTGTTATGTCCCTGCGTGATACCATCACGCCATGCGTAATCAGCCCACTATCTGTCGTTATCGTCACCTGGCCAACGGGCTGTTGGTGGCGCTAATGCTTTCTGCCTGCGGCATCAAGGGTGGTCTGTATCTGGCGCCCAACCAACTGCCCAACGCCAAGCCTCCGGCAGGCTCCGAAGACGCCCTGAAGATCCAGGCGCAACAACAGACCATTCCGGCCGAAGCACTCTACAACCCCAGCACGGCGTCCCCTGCCGCCATGCTGTCTGACTCCTTCTGATCTTTCCCAACTCCCTGACTATGTCGCAACGCCAATTTCCGCACAGCCGCCACCTGACTGACCGTAACCAGCATCTGCATTTCGAGAATTGCAGCCTCACAGATATCGCCGACACCTTCGGCACACCGGCCTATGTTTATTCGCGTGCTGCGCTGACCGATGCCTACAACGCATTTGCCGATACTCTCGCCGCCCACCCTGCTGGCCAGGAGGGTCTGGTCTGCTTTGCGGTTAAATCGAACAGTAACCTCGGGGTGCTCAGCCTATTTGCACAACTCGGTTCGGGGTTTGATATCGTCTCTGGCGGCGAACTGGCGCGTGTGATCGCAGCCGGTGGTAATCCACGGAAAGTCGTCTTCTCAGGCGTTGGCAAAACCGAAGATGAAATGATCGCCGCACTGAATGCCGGCATCCTCTGTTTCAACGTAGAGTCCGCCAGCGAGCTGGATCGCCTTTCAGCTATCGCTGCCCGTATCGGCAAGCGCGCACCAATCAGCCTGCGCGTCAATCCGGATGTGGATGCTAAAACACACCCGTATATTTCGACGGGCCTCAAAGAAAACAAGTTTGGCGTTCCGATCACCGATGCACTGGCGCTATATCGCCATGCGGCTTCTCTGCCGAGCATCGAAGTGACCGGTATCGATTGTCACATCGGTTCGCAATTGCTCGATCCTTCGCCTTTCGTCGAGGCGCTGGAACGCATCCTGCCGCTCGTCGACATCCTGAAGAGCGAAGGCATTCACCTGCACCACATCGATCTGGGCGGCGGCCTGGGCATCTACTATCACGAAGGCCAAACTGAACCAGTGGTTGCAGACTATCTGCGCCCATTACTCGACCGACTACAGGGTCGTGGTCTACGCGTTCTGCTGGAACCGGGTCGTCGCCTGGTCGGCAATGCCGGCGTACTCCTGACCAAGGTGGAATATCTGAAGCATGGCGAAGACAAACACTTCGCCATTGTCGATGCGGCTATGAACGATCTGGCACGCCCGGCACTCTATGAAGCCTGGCATGACATCGTGCCTGTGTCACCGCACCAAGGTGAAGCACGCACATACGATATCGTTGGCCCGGTTTGTGAAACGGGTGACTTCCTCGGCCAGGCACGCCCATTGTCGCTACAACAGGGCGACCTGTTAGCCGTGCTATCGGCGGGCGCCTACGGCATGGTGATGAGTTCGAACTACAACACCCGTCCACGGGCCGCAGAAATTCTGATCGATGGTGACAAGACGCATCTGGTGCGCGCACGTGAAACCATCGAAAGCCTTTACGCGGGCGAACAAGTCATCAAGTTTTAAAGGCTGCGCTACCGCGCTAGACTTAGCGCGGTAGAACGATAAGCAAGGCCAGCGGAATAAAGATTAAGCCAGCGATGTTTCCGATCATCACAATCGAGGCCACTTTTTGTGGTTCCTGGTTGTAGCGCTCGGCAAACATATAGTTCAACACAGCCGGCGGCAACGAGCCAAACAAAATCAACTGGGCAATAAAGGCCTCGGAAAGACCCAACGCCCAACCAACCAGCGCTGCCGTGCCCATGCCTGCCAGCGGGCGCACCACGGCTGCCACAAGACTGGCCTTGCTTTCAGAGAACTTGACGTCACAAAGGCGGACGCCCAAGGCAAACAACATCAGTGGCACCGATATATCACCTAGCATGCGGATCGCAAACATCAAGGGCTGCCACAGGTGAATCTGCATGACGTTGAAGACAAGCCCAAGGGCGGCTGCCTGAATCATCGGAATCTTCCAGACGTCGCTAATGCGTGCTTTAGGATCCAGGATCCAGGGGCCGATGATGAAATGAATGGTGTTAGATACCAGAAACAATACAACGGCTGCGGCCATACCCTCTTTGCCAAACGCTAATAGCGCTAGCGGGATACCGAGATTGCCGCTGTTGTTAATCATGATGGGCATCCCCACCGTTTTGGGCGCTTCGCGCAGCCCGCGTGCCGTGAGATAGCCAATCGCCCCACACGCAAAAATCGAGGCCGCAGCGCCACCGGCTAACCAGACATATTCTCGAATATGAAAGTCCCCGCCCGCCATAACCGTAAAAACCATCGCCGGCGTGAAGTAATCCATGTTGAGCCGGTTAGCGACCATCATTTCCGGCTTGTTTTTTCGGCCCGCCCAGAAACCCACCAGAACAACGGCAATGACTGGGAAAATCACTTCAAGAATGCGGATGAATAGTTCCATGACTCATTAGTTTCTGGCAGATAGACGACGCTCAAGCAACCAGCTTACAAAAGATAGCAACAGCAAACCGGCACCGATGAGCAGGATACCTGCAATTTCATATTCGCTGAATCCTTCATGCAAAATCACGCGAGAGGAGATAATCGCGATCACCGGTGTACCCAGAACCAGCAAGCTTGCCTCCCAGGCGGGCACGCGATCCAGAATCGACGTCCAGAGCCACCAGCAGAATGCCGTACTAATCAAAGTCAGCACAAGCATGATGCCAATGAACTCAGAGGTCCACAGCACCGGAGGTTCGTCGGCAAAAGCCGCTATCAAACCTACCGGCACACTACCGATCAGATTTGACCAGGCGGTTAATGACAAAAGATTAACGGCTGATTGGCTACGCAATTGCTTCACCAGCACCGTGCCCATCGCCCAGCAAATCGCCGCACCAATGCCGAGGCTATTGCTGAGCCAATCAGCCTGCAGATGCCAAGGTTCGATAATCAAGACCAATCCGGCCAGGATGCCGATCACGGCCAGCCACTGGGCGCCTCGCACCCGCTCACCCAACATTGGCCAGGCCAACAGCAATGTCCAGATGGGCATGGTGTAAACCAATACAGCGGTTTTGCCGGCGGCACCGAACTTCAAGCTGAACGTCTGGAGCAGCATGAATCCCGCCACCTGACACAGGCTAATCAACATCACCGGGCGCGGCGCCTGCAGCTTCAGCGGCTGGTGCAGAATCTTTAACGCAAGAAACAGGGCGATGGCACCGCCGAAGACGCGTATAAAGGTCAATGTAAACGGCGGCGCAAAGCTCAAGGCCTGTTTAGCCATGACCCATGTGTAGCCCCAGAGCAATGACAGCACGACAATGCCTACCACTGCCCACAGGCGTGCCTTCGAAACCGGTGCGATAGAACCAGACATCAGGAGGCTTCGACCAGCAAACCTTTCAGGTATTCGCCCTCAGGTGCCGCTAATCCAACGGGGTGGTCACTCGAGGCCATCAGGCGACGCAAAATACGTGCGTCCCGCCCTGCATCGGATGCTGCGCTCGCAACGATCTTCTGGAACAACTCGACACCGATGCCACCTGAGCAAGAGTAAGTCATCATCAAACCGCCCGGCGCCAGCAACTTGAAACCGAACAGATTGATATCTTTATAGGCGCGTGCGGCCTGGTCGGCATGCGCGGCTGATGGCGCGAACTTCGGCGGATCTAAAACGATGAGATCAAACTTCTCACCCGCCTTGTGATAATCGCGCAGCGCCTGGAACACATCGGCGTCTCGCCATTCGGCACGGCTCGCATCCAGATGCGGATTCATCCCAAGATTCGCTTTGGCTTGCTCAAGCGCCGGACCCGATGAGTCAATCGACATGACTGAGGCTGCGCCGCCCGCGAGCGCTTGTAATGAAAAGCCGCCCGTATAACAAAAGCAATTGAGTACACGACGGCCTTGCGCCAATGCGCGCAGCATCATGCGATTGTCGCGTTGATCCAGATAGAAACCCGTCTTGTGGCCACCGATCACGTCGACGCCAAAGCGCACACCATGCTCATCAATCTGCGGGAAGGCATTGGCAGGCGCTGCATTTAATCCCTTGGCAGCAACCCAACCGGTTACGGGTTCCAGGCCTTCGAGTTTACGCACGTCAGAATCTGAGCGTTCATAAATCTGTTGGCAACCTGTCGCCTGCACAATGCCGGCCACAATTGCCTCGCGCCAGGCATCAGCCCCGGCACTGGTAAGCTGCAACACCACCGTATCGCCATAGCGATCGGCAATAACGCCCGGCAGACCATCAGCCTCACCATGAATCAAACGTTCGCCTGCGGGTTCTGATTGCTCACCACGCAGCGCTTTCCATCCGGCGCGACGCGCCACAGCTTGTGCCACACGACGCTTGAAGAACGCATGATCAACAGTTTCAGTGGCGTCGAAAGTCCAGACACGGGCACGAATCTTTGACTCCGGACTCCAGGCCGCCCGACCCATGGCAACGCCATGCTCATCTTCAACAATGACTGTATCGCCGGAGCGGGCACGGCCTTTAAGCGTTGCCACCGACCCTGCAAAAATCCAGGGATGGCGACGGCGTACAGAACCGGACTTTCCGGAATTTAAGATCAGCGTAGCGGTCATATTATTGGTTGTCTTCTTGTTCGGGGTTAAAGCGGCTGGCATCGGCTTGCGCCATCGCGTTTTTACTACGGTGCGCACGGGGATGCGCCTGGTCATAGACCTGTGCCAAGTGCTGAAAATCGAGGTGGGTATAGACCTGTGTCGAGGCGATGCTGGCATGGCCCAGCATCTCCTGAACGGCACGGAGATCACCGGAGCCCTGAAGCATATGGGTTGCAAACGAGTGGCGCAACTGGTGGGGATGCACGCGCTGCGGCAATCCTTGCTGCTGTCCGTGCTGGTTCAAACGCAACTGAATAGTGCGCGGCGTAATTCGCCTGCCTTGTTGCCCTAGAAACAGCGCCACCTCGTCCGCTGTTTTAAGCAACCGAGGACGCACGGCCAGCCATGCTTCTACGGCTGCTTGCGCAGTTTTCCCTACAGGGACGACGCGCGTTTTATTGCGCTTACCCAGCACGCGCACTTCCCCCTGGCGCAGATCGGTCAAACAACTCATATCCAGCCCCACCAGCTCTGATAAGCGGATGCCCGAGGAATAAAACAATTCAAAGATGGCCTGATCCCGACACTGCAGCACTTGCTCACACTCGGGGTTCTGACTCATTGTCTCGGTCTTCGCCACAGGGTTGAGGAGACGAAAAGCTTCATCGACCGACAAGGCATCCGGCAAACGTTTCGGGTGCTTGGGTGCATGCAGGCCTTCGGCCACATTCGCATCCAGCACACCACGACGTGCCAACCAACGGAGTAATCCGCGCCAGGCCGATAAAGATCGAGCAATCGAACGACCGGACAAACCGGAGGCGTGCAGACGTCCGACAAAGCGGCGCAAATCCAGCGCGGTGAGTTCTGCGGGTGTTGCGTTACCTGCCAATGATTGTAAACGTCGCAAATCCCGTTCGTAATTACTTAAGGTATGCGGCGATACGCGCCGTTGATCCCGGAGTTCTGCCAGCCAATCCTCAGCACCTGGCCACAAGGGGGCTGACACCGAAGATGGTTCAGGATCAGCCATGGCTTACTGCAAATTAGCCGCGCAATACACGGGCCAGGGCAGCCGCAATCACATCGCCCAAACGTTCGATATAGGCGGTGCCCATGCCGGCAACAAACCGTTCCGCATCGCCAGATGCCATGGCAAGCAAGCCCAGCGTCTGATCTTCAAAACGCAGCGGCACCAGCGCCATGGATGAAATTTCTTCACCCTCACTACCAAACCATGCGGCCACTTCACCCGTGCGCACACTGCCCGTTACCGGATGGTGCATACCCGCGACTTCCTTGATCAATTCTGCGCTTACCGGCGTACAAGCATCATGGCCGAGATTAGCTGCACCCTCGCCCCACAAACGCAAACGCGCCTGCGGCACACTGAAATCTTCGGCCAGCGACTTGAGTACCGTACCCACAATCTGATCCAGACGTCCGGCGCCCACAAGTGCCACTGTTAGTTGGTGCATGCGTGCACCCAGCGCATCATTGCTTTCACCGACACCCAGCAGTTCGCCGAGGCGATGTTCCAGCAGACGGTTCTTTTCGCGCAGGGTAATCATCTGGCGCTCGGCCAATGAAATCGTACGGCCACTATAAGGGTGCGCAATCTCAACCTGATTAAAGAACTCTGCCTGTTCGACAAAGAACTCCGGATTGCTTTTCAGAAACTCGAGTACCGCTTCGCGCGTCACGCTCATAGCTCAATCTCTCCAGTAAATACGGTGACGGCAGGACCCGTCATGATGACTGGCTGACCAGCGCCAGCCCAGGCAATATTCAAATCGCCGCCATGCGTTTGTACGCGTACCGGCGAATCCAGCAGACCACGGCGGATACCCGATACGACAGCTGCACACGCCCCCGTGCCACAGGCCAGCGTCTCGCCCGCCCCGCGCTCATAGACGCGCAAGCGAATATTGTGACGATCCAGCACCTGCATAAAGCCAGCATTCACCCGCTGCGGAAAGCGCACGTGGTTTTCAATCTGCGGACCTTGAACGGCAACCGGCGCCGTCTCGGTATCTTCAACCACGGTTACCGCATGTGGATTACCCATCGAAACAGCGCCAATGGTTAGCGTCGTACCATCCGGCAATTGCAAAGGCTGTTCGGCCGCATCGGAATCGGATTCAAATGGAATTTCCGCCGGCGTGAAACGCGGCTGCCCCATGTCTACAGTGACCAGACCATCCGCTTCCAGACGCGGATGAATAATGCCGCGCTTGGTTTCAACGACGATCGCTGATTGATTGGTCAAGCCCTGATCATGCACAAAACGTACGAAGCAACGCGCACCATTGCCGCACTGCTCCACCTCGCTACCATCGGCGTTAAAAATCCGGTAACGGAAATCAGCGCCCGGCGCTTGTGCCGGCTCAACCAGAAGCATCTGGTCAAACCCCACGCCCCTATGGCGATCGCCTAACGCCCGAATCTGTTCGGTGCTCAACGAGACTTGCTGACGCACGCCATCCAGCACGACAAAGTCGTTACCGAGGCCATGCATTTTGGAGAATTTCAGTTTCATGCGTCGATTATAGGCCGGCGAAATCAATTAGCGGTGGTGCTTGCCGTAAACACTCGGCTCACCTTCTGGCCGGGTCTTGAAGCGCTTATGCAGCCAAAAGTACTGATCGGGCATCTGCAACACCCATGACTCGATAAATTGATTCATACGCGCCGTATCTTCTTCGACAGAAGCACCGGGGAAGTTCTCCCATTCTTCGGTGTAATAAGACTCGTAACCATCCGGCACCATCTTGGACACAATCGCGATCACCCGGGCATTGGTCAACTGCGCCAGGCGCGACACACCGGTCACGGTAGCTGCCGGAAAGCCGAAGAAGGGCGCAAAGACCGCATCCTTCGGACCAAAGTCCTGATCGGGCAAATAGTAGAACGGCGTACCGCGCTTCATGGCCTTCACGACCTTCAATAAACCATCCAGGCGAGATACCAGCACCGGATTCGTAAATCGGTTACGTCCATGCAACAGCATGTAGTTGAGCACCGGGTTCTTCTGCTTGGCATACATGCTGATCCACGGCCCCATCATGGAAGCACGTGTCCCTGTGGCATCCAGCCCCACAAAATGCGGTGCCAGCACCAGCGTTGGGCGGCCATCATCGCTGTAAAGTCGCTCTTCGTTATGCTGACGGACGATACGGCGAATACGCTTCTCGGAAGCAAACCACAACAGCGAACGATCCAATACGGCCTGCGCGAAACGGATGCAATGCTTGAACACGAGTTTCTTGCGCTCACTATCCGGCATATCCGGAAAACACAGACGCAGATTCGTGAGCGCCACAAAACGCCGTTGACGTGCCAGTGCCCACAGAATGGTGCCCAAAAACGCGCCGATCATGCGAATAACGCGGAGGGGTAATTTGGAAATCAACCAGACCAGCGCAATAAGCAGCCAGCTGGGTAGTGTTTTAAGCGTGATCGGTGGACGTTGATTGTTCATAAGCAGTCATTTCAGGCGGTTGTTCATTCGAACCGCGCGGGGTCTTATACCGGTTATAGCCCCAAAGATATTGTTCCGGGCAACAGGATATCAGCTGCATCAGTTCTTGATTGATTGCGGCGGCTGTTGCCTCAAGATCATCCACCGGCAAAGGGCTCAGCGGCGAACGGCAGCGCAGTATAAAACCACGCCCTTCAGGCAATCGTTCTGCGTACGCAAAAATTACGCTGGCACCTGTTTGCGCCAATCGGGCGGCAAGGGTCATGGTGTAGGCCGGTTTGCCAAACCAGGGCAGCCAGGCGCCCTGGCCGGCCGCTGGCACCTGATCCGGCAACAACCCTACGGACTCACCGGATTTGAGTGCACGAATCAAACGGCGCACGCCCGATAAATCTGCCGGGGCAATCTGCATGCCTTCGCGTGTGCGGCCGTAACGCAGTATCGATTCCGCCCAACGCTGCCGAGGGGGTCGGAACAATACGGTAATGGGCGCGGCATCTGGCTGGCTGGCGGCGTACTGCGCCGTAATCTCGAAGCAACCCAGGTGTGGCGTTAAAAACAGAACGCCCTTCCCCTTGGCCCGCGCAGCCTGCACATGCTGCCAACCTTCTACGCTGCGCAAGGTTTGAAGGACTTGTTCACGCGGATGCAACCAGAGCCAGGGCAACTCAAAAACCGTCTTACCCCCTTCGGTTTGCGTACGTACAGAAATCTGTTGCGCTAATTCGGGTCCCACCGCCTGCGCCAGATTGGCATCAAAATAGCGGCGATGCCCTGCAGAGAACCGGTGAACCAACCGCCCAACTACACCACCGATACTCTGGAGCACCGGCAACGGCAAGCGCGCCAGCGCACGAACAAGGCTCAGGTAGCAACGATGCTTCAACGACAGATTGTCAGGCGTTTGTAATCGAGACATAAGACGAACTATTGCAGGCTATTGACGCAAAAGACTTTTACAGCCACAATTATCTCAGACCGCCGAGTTAAATACGACAACTTGCAGGGCGGGGCGCACTAGAAATAGTGGCCGAATCTGCTAAAGCGTCCCTCGCTCGAACCGATCCCCGGAGCAGGACACGCCCCACCGGCAACGCATCGCCGGAACAAGTCCACCGGGGATTTGTTGTTTCTGGAGTATTTAAATGAGCGAGTTTCTCTTTTCATCCGAGTCTGTCTCGGAAGGCCATCCCGATAAAGTTGCGGATCAGATCTCTGATGCCATCCTCGACGCCATCCTGGCCGAAGACCCGAAAGCCCGCGTTGCCTGCGAAACGCTGGTATCGACCGGCCTGGTTGTTATCTCTGGCGAGATCACCACATCGGCCCACGTTGACTACCGTGAAGTGGCGCAGGACACCGTGCGCCGCATCGGTTACGACAACTCGGACATCGGCTTCGACTACAAGTCGTGCGCCATCCTGACCGCCATCAACCGCCAGAGCCCGGACATTGCCCAGGGCGTGAACGAAGGCGAAGGCCTCGATCTGGACCAGGGTGCTGGCGACCAGGGTCTGATGTTCGGTTACGCTTGCCGCGAAACCCCGACGCTGATGCCGTTCCCGATTTTCTACGCACACCGCATCATGCAGCGCCAGGCTGATCTGCGCCGCGACGGCCGCCTGCCTTGGCTGCGTCCGGATGCCAAGAGCCAGCTGACTGTGCGTTATGTTGATGGCAAGCCGGTTGCTATTGATACGGTGGTGGTTTCGACGCAACACGATGCTGACGTGACCCACAAGCAGATCGAAGAAGCCGTGATCGAAGAGATCATCAAGCCGGTACTGCCTGCTGAATTTATCAACGACAAGATCCGTTACCTGATCAACCCAACCGGCCGTTTCGTGGTCGGTGGTCCGCACGGTGACTGCGGCCTGACTGGCCGCAAGATCATTGTCGATACCTACGGCGGTGCTGCGCACCACGGTGGCGGCGCTTTCTCGGGTAAGGATCCATCAAAGGTTGACCGCTCGGCTGCCTACGCTGGTCGTTACGTGGCCAAGAACATCGTTGCTGCCGGCCTGGCCGACAAGGCTGAAGTGCAGGTGGCTTACGCCATCGGCGTCGCCAAGCCTGTGTCGTTGATGGTGAACACCTTCGGCACCGGCAAGATCGCCGATGAGAAGATCGCCGCGCTGGTGGCCGAACACTTCGACCTGCGTCCTAAGGGCATTGTACAAGCGCTGGATCTGCTGCGTCCGATCTACTCGAAGACCGCTGCTTACGGCCACTTTGGCCGCGAAGAGCCGGAATTCACCTGGGAGTGGACCGACAAGGCTGACGCACTGCGCGCTGCCGCCGGTCTGTAAACCTCGGTAAGCCATTGATCCCGGACGCCTATTTGGGCGGTCCGGGATTTTTTTCGCGCAATTTCTGGTACAATCCGACCCATTCCGAGGAGCGCTGCGACGCAGAAACATCTGCTGCCAGGCTCGGACTGATTAACTGCGCTCACCTGACCAACCTGCGGGGTTGGTGGATCAGGTGAAGACCGCAGAATAAGCAACACAAGTTCAACGGTTTCCTTGCTTGATTCACGTCCGCTTTGCTTTAGGGAAAAGGAAGCTCTATGAACGCAACACAAAAAGATTTCGTCATTGCCGATATGTCGCTGGCCAATTGGGGCCGTCGCGAGATTCTGATTGCCGAAACCGAAATGCCTGGCCTGATGGCGATCCGCGAAGAATTTGCCGCCACTCAGCCACTGCGTGGCGCCCGCATCACCGGTTCGCTACACATGACCATTCAAACCGCCGTGCTGATCGAAACCCTGCAAGCGCTGGGTGCCGAAGTACGCTGGGCCTCGTGCAACATCTTCTCGACGCAGGACCACGCCGCTGCCGCGATTGCTGCACAAGGCACGCCGGTCTTCGCCGTTAAGGGCGAGTCGCTGGAAGACTACTGGGATTACACCCACCGCATTTTCGAGTGGACCGACGGCGGTTACTCGAACATGATTCTTGATGACGGCGGCGATGCAACCCTGCTGCTGCATCTGGGTGCCAAGGCTGAAAAAGATCAGGCCGTACTGAACAATCCGGGTAGCGAAGAAGAGCGCATCCTGTTTGCTGCGATCAAGGCCAAGATCGCCGTTGATCCAACCTGGTACTCGGTGCGCTTGGACAAAATCAAGGGCGTGACAGAAGAAACCACCACTGGCGTGCACCGTCTGTATCAGATGCATGCGCGTGGCGACCTCAAGTTCCCCGGCATTAATGTGAATGACTCGGTGACCAAGTCGAAGTTCGACAATCTGTATGGCTGCCGCGAATCACTGGTCGATGGCATCAAGCGCGCTACCGACGTGATGATTGCGGGCAAGGTTGCTGTGGTTGCCGGTTACGGCGATGTGGGCAAGGGTTCAGCACAAGCGCTGCGCGCTCTGTCGGCACAAGTCTGGGTCACTGAAATCGACCCGATCTGCGCGCTGCAAGCTGCCATGGAAGGCTACCGCGTGGTCACCATGGAATACGCCGCTGAGCACGCCGACATCTTCGTCACTACGACCGGTAACTTCCACGTCATCACCCATGACCACATGGTGAAGATGAAGAACAATGCCATCGTCTGCAACATCGGCCACTTCGACAACGAAATCGACGTTGCCTCGATCGAAAAATATCAGTGGGAAGAAATCAAGCC
>CAZCGW010000033.1:0-13842 GCA_964498255.1 uncultured Dechloromonas sp. | reverse complement strand
ATGACGATATGTTATTCAACCAACCCTTCATGAGCCTGACTTATGCAGACCTTCCTTAGAAAGCTTCTCCTGACCACGAAACGTCCCGGACTGATTCTTGGCCAGATCAAGTCCACAGTACTTGAGAAATTGGCGGTGATGAGCAAACCGACGGAGATTGCCGCCTTCGGCCAGAATGGTCAGCGCGATGATTGGGCCAATGCCGGGTACCGATTTGAGCACCAGATAATCCGGGTGGCCGTTAAGGACCGATTCTGCTTGCTGCTCGAGCTGTTGCCGAAGGGCACTGAGTTCCTGATATCGCCGCAATTGCAGTCTAAACGTCTGGCAAGCCAAGGAGTCCTCTGCGATGGGTAAGCCAATGCTGCGTTGCGCCGTGGCATATAGCTCAAGCAACTTAGCCGCTTTGTTCACCTTTCGTCCAATGACTGGCGAGGCAACAACACAAAATTCTTCTACAGAATATTGCGTTACCGAAGCCGGTGTCGGGAAATGCAACAGATAGTTCACCCACCAGGCACTGCGTGTACTGTTCCACCACTTACCCATCTCAGGAAAGTAAAGCGGCAGATAATGCGTCAAGATCGAATGCTGTAGACGGGTTCGGCTCAGGGTGATGTGGTAGTAAGTCTTGGAAAGTTCCTGGATGTCATGGTAGCCCGATTGAATCGGATCAATGTAGGTTTGAACCATGTCCCGCTTAAGCAACTCAAGCAGAACACCCGCGTCTTTCGGGTCATTCTTATCCCAGGAGTTGAACATGACTTCACGGTAACGGGCGCTAGCCAGAGACGAAATCAGACAGACATCAAAGCCCTCAGCGACCAGCCGGAAGGCCAGCGTGCGGTGATAGTTACCAGTCGCTTCAAAGCCGATCCGGCAAGGCTGGGGCAGGCTACGAACAACTTCAACGAGCCGATCGTGATCCGAGTGAGAATTAGCCATCCGGAAGCGCTTGGTGTTGCCATCTAGGGTCTCGACCATCACCACATTGAAATCCTTGGCAATATCTATTGCCATCCAAGAGTTATAGGCTTTACTCTGAACAAGGTCAGTCATTTGAATGCTCCTCTCAAGATGTCGCAATCAAGAGCATGGACTCATTCTTTATGACTGACCACTACCTATTCTGCATGTACTATGGCCCGGAGTTCGTCTCCCGAGCCATTCTGCGATGGAGCCAGTCAGAGAACATTGATATAGCGTTCATTGACCCTGGTAAGCCTTGGCAGAATGGCGTCGATGAGAGCTTTAACGGCAAGTTCCGGGATGAATGCCTGAATCTGGAATGGTTCAGAAATCGAACGGAAGCAAAAGTCGTCATTGAACAGTGGCGACAGCACTACAACGGAGTCAGGCCGCACAGTAGCTTGGGCTATCTGACCCCAAACGAGTTCGTAAAACAGGGTTGTTCAATTGTGAAACGGGATGCCATTCTCCAAGAATGAGTGGTCCGAAGAAACGTGGCAGGTCAAGGAGGCAAAACTAACCGACGAACCGCTATGACACAGTAAACTTACACCTAGCCGCTTTATACAAAAGCGGCTTTCTGCCTGGCCAAATTTAAACCGAAATGCCTGGACAGTTTGAAACCGAATTCAACATCCATGGGCTGCTGCTTGTTTGAGGGCTTGGGCAACAGCGGGTTCAATGTTGCGCACGACGAGATTGGTGGCCATGATAGTTCTCCATTGATTGCGATGATTGCATTTTAGCAGCCGATTCGTGAATAGCAAGGGTTGTCCACAGTTTTCGTGGATCGTTTGGTGTACAACTCGCTTGTGCGCAGACTGGACGGGGCTTGGCGGCGTTGCCCGTAAAACAGGCGGTTGGTCTTGAATTTTGGTCTGGCCTATTGTTGAAATACGAGATTTTGGCGTAAAAGCACGTATATCATAATAACAGTTATAGCAAAAGGCAGCGACAAAAAAGAAGAGCCGCCTAACCCCACGCCCAGGGAAAATACTGGCCAGGTCAACAATCAGCCCCGATGCTGGGGAGTTTTTGCTGAGAGATTCTTGTATATACGCCGTTGGCGTATATAATGGCTGCATGGAATTCATAGAAACCCAGACATTCAGCCGCCTGCTTGAGGGTCTATTAACGGATGACGAGTACGCAGATCTTCAGAGCGTCTTGGTAGAAAACCCTGAACGCGGCGACATCCTCAAGGGTGGTGGCGGCATCCGTAAGCTGCGCCATGCGTTGGCCGGGCGTGGCAAGAGTGGTGGGGTTCGGGTGATCTATTACTGGCTTCGGGATGATGGTCAGATTTACATGCTATTGATTTACCCGAAGTCGAAAAAGGATGACCTGACGGATCGGGAAACAGCCTTGTTACGCGAATTTGTGAAGGAGTTATGAAGATGGAACAAGCACTATTTGATGATTTAATGCAAAGCTTGAAAGAGGCCAAGGCAATAGCCCATGGTAAAGCTCCGGCCGCACGCCGCACTAAGGTGACGTTACCTGATGTGAAAGTCGTGCGCGAACAAATCGGACTGTCACAAAGTGAGTTTGCCAGTCTCATGCGCGTTAGCATCAGAACCCTACAAAACTGGGAGCAGCATCGCCGCAACCCAACAGGCCCTGCCGCAGCGTTGCTCAAAATGGTCTTGACAGCACCGGATGTGGTTATCAAGACTTTGCATGCCTAAGCCTCGAATGAATGGGTAGGCGCTCTCGTTAGGGTGGCGTTTCCATTGGTGCGATGATTGGTGGTGGTGGCGTACAACATGTTCGAAGCCAGGGGCTCGCTGAAGACACAGAGGTGCAGCCTGCCGGGCTTCAAAAAATCGACGCTGGCGGATCGGTCGTCCACACGACAGTGCAGCCAGGCGGCATTCAACAAGCCGAGCCGGGGAGTATCGTCAAATAGCCCCCCGTCAAGGTGGTGCCTCAGCCTGAAATGCTAAGACGGCGTAAGACATAACAAGCTTGCCGATCAAGCCAAACGGGGTTATATTTGTATATAACTTAATCTGCGGGAGCCCATCATGCACACAACCAATCTGCGCAAAGTCGGCGGTTCGATCATGTTGGCCGTGCCACCTGCATTCCTCGATCAGCTGCACCTACAAGTCGGTGCCACGGTCGGTCTGGCCGTTGATCATGGCCGCCTGGTGGTAGAACCCAAGATACGGCCCCGCTATACCCTCGCAGAGTTGCTGGCAGCATCAGACTACGCGCAGCCCCAGTCGATAGAGGAACGCGAATGGATTGATGCACCGGCGGTGGGCGGTGAGCTGCTATGAAGCGCGGCGATGTTTACCTAGTATCGCTAGATCCGATTGCAGGGCACGAACAAAGCGGTAGCCGGCCGGTCGTCATCGTGTCGCCAGACGAGTTCAATCTAGCCACCAAACTACCCGTCATTTTGCCGATCACCAATGGCGGCGAATTTGCCCGTCGATTAGGCTTTGCCGTAACCCTTGCCGGTACCAAGACCACGGGTATCGTTCGCTGTGATCAGCCCCGAGTGATTGATCTGGTGGCGCGAAATGGCCGCAAAGTTGACTCCCTGCCAGAACCCATTGTGGACGAGGTGCTGGCGAAAGTCGTCACGCTCTTCGAATAAGCGCATCGGTCATGTTTGAATGGATCCGCAGGCACGGGAAAGGCAATAGCCCTCGAGAAGCAACTGGATCGGACAATGCCGACACCCAGTTTAACCGCCTAAAAAACGGTGTCTATCAGATCAAGTCTTGGCTAGGACACATAATGACCGCCACCGGATCAACAGAACCGTTGTTCTGAATCGCCTGCGCTCCAGTAGCAATCATTCAGAACCACCTTGACCCATCTGATCCTCCTGCCTTGCTTCCTTTGCTTGCCGCACTCTCTCTATCTCTTCCATCTTTCTGATGTACTTCGGATTCCTTTCGCGGTAGTACCAGTAAGTGGAATCTATCGGTGAGCTCACATAAAACAAAACTATCAGCCATACAAAAAAGGGGAGATTTAAACCCAAGAGCTCAACTGGGGTTACAAATTTCTCATAAAATTCGAAAAAACTTATTCCATGAAAATAATAGTCGTGTGCTGCAAGCAACAAGAAAAAAAACACGAGCACAAAAGGGGTTCTAACCGTGGTTGACTTTAAATCTCTAATCAACAATTCACAAAATGAATGGGGTTGTCGAATCACTTTTTGTTATCCAAATAATCCGCAGCAACACCGGCACCTTCGGTTACCAAATTCTGCACTACTGGCGGCGCCCTAATTACAGAACCAACCCCACCAACAGCCGCAGCCTGAGTAACACCAGAAGCCGACATCTCTTGGCCCGTCAGGGTCTTGGTGGTGGTGTCTGATGCCGCATTCGTAACTGCTCCAATGCTCACATTGGCTGCCGTTTTCCCAGCCTGACTCGATATTGACTGTACAACCTGCGACTCGAGTGCCGCATTACCCAGCGGACCGGCTATCGTTGAGACCGCCGCCTCTGTCGGGCTAAACGGGGTATCAAATGCGTAATATTTAACAATCTGTGCCGCCACATTAACGCCACCACTCACGGTAGCCGCACCCGGCGCAGCAACCACGGCGGCTGCAGCGCCTGGCGTCAACGCAATCGCTGTGGCTAGATCCTGTGTCGATTTATCGATTGCGCTCACTGAACGATTATCCGTAATAACGTTACCAGGCAATCCGCTCGAACTGCTTCCACCATAGCTCCAAGCCGACCCAAACGGGCTTGCATTACTAATCGTTGCATCGTTTGCCTGTAAATTCGTGCCAGCTGCATAATCCTGCACATTCTTATTTGCCAGCATAGCAATTGCATTCCGGTTAGCATCACTGAGTACGATACTCGGGTCTCCTGCCAATTGTGTTAATACAGCAACACCCCGTTGGGCACTTGCTGGATCGATGCTGTCACTCTGACTATTACTGAGAATAATGGCGTTGTATACAGCGTTGTTCATACATTGGGAGTCACCGGCACAAGCGGTTTTTAGCTTACTTGCTAAAGTAGCAGCTTGTCCATGCGCTAACGCATTATATTGAGCCGCATTGGTTCCCATGCTCGCCGCTACATTAACGGCTGCGGCATCACCATTGGATACCAATAGCCCTGCCGTGGCACTCATCACTTTGGCCAAAGCCAGAGCATTGGTATCACTCATGCCGTTACTTGACGCAAACTGCGCCGTCAGCTCACCCACGACGCCGCCGATCGCCCCGGCCCCACAGCCACTCCCATTCCCTGCCGCAGCCGCACCCCCTGCGCATCCTGCAATGGCATGCGCAACGGCCTGCGTATAGGCGTTAAGCGTCCCATTCGCTATGGCGTCTCCAATGCTATTAGCCGCCTGTGCGACACCAGCCGTGATCAAGGCACTGGTCAACGCCCCAGCCAACGACTTGTCAGACAAAGGCTGCCCGGTAATAGCACTATTAATCACCGTGCCTGTCAGATTGTTAGCAACGTTCTTCAGAACATTACCAGCCAGATCATTGACGGCCTGCGCGGTCGCTACACCACTGGTGCTATTGGTCAGACTTCCAGAACCACTCTGCCCTGTGTAGGTCGTTGCCTGGTTCACACCAAGCACACTGCCAAGCCCCTCAAGCGCCCCTGCGGTCACCATGGCTGCTGCCAGATTCTTAACACTGCTTTCTGATCCGAGTGTCTGCAGCGTCTTACCCAGATCCCCCTGATTATTCGCTAGCGTCACCGCCGCCTGGCTCGCAAGGCTTGTCATGCCGGCAGCCAATGCTGCTGAGGCAACGGATGCCGAAGATCCTGTCAAACCTGCGCTCGTTACCAGCGCCGCACTCAGTTCTGCGGCCGTTCCTGCACTGACGGCGGCCACGGCGACGGCAATAATAGCCGCTCCGGCTGGCGACAGACCGCTCTGGCTGTAATTCCAGCTCTGACTGGCTAACTGAACTTGTTGGAAAGCCACATCATGACGTTGGGCCAGATCTCCAAGGTAGGCCAACCCCGGCTGATTCGATAGCTGCTGCGCCTGTTGCTTCAGGTCGACCGTCACCGTTGCTGGACTGCCGCCACCCGACCCCGAACCGTTAGCGGCGTTTGCTGGCAAGTTGGTTGCCCCAACCGTAACGCCGCCCGTCGCATTGAGCGTCGGACTCTTATTGTCTTTGAGGGCAATCGTCGTGTAGTTCAGGCTCTGATTAATGTTCCCGCTACCCGCCATGCTCTGCGTCATGAGGTCACTGTTCTGGCTCTGATGCGTCTCGCTGTTACTCTCAATAGCCGCGTTGATATTGAGCTGCGCATTCGCATTGACCGTCTGTCCGTTGATGCTACCGGCATTCACCGTCAGACTGTTACCCGTGATTCGGGCCGCCTGTAGGGTGGTATCTCCCACCGACTGCAAGACGATGTCCCCGCCGTTAATCTGGCTACTGGCCGCCATCGTTTGCGACTTCGTATCCTGACTCTGGCTGTTGCTTCCCATGAACCCAATCGCACTGGTGGTTTTACTCGACTGGCTTTGATCCAGGCTGTTAGCAGCGGCAGTAATGTTCAGGTTGTTCCCTGCCGTTAACGTCACACCGGTCTGCCCAGTGACGTTACTGCCCGTGATGTTCGTATTCGTCCCACTGACGGTGCTAACCGTATTGCCGGTCAATGTACTGGCAATGGCCGTTGTCTGATCCCGGGTCGTTCGCGTCGTCGTCTCACTGCCCCCGAAGAACCCGCCACCGCTCGATGTTGCGTTGGATGAATCATAGTGAACCGTCTCCTGACCCGCCACCACGTTGATGTTGCCCTGGGCTTGCACAGCAAGGCTGCCACTGGCACTGGTTGCGGCTACGTTGGCCGCCCTGGCGTTGATGTCGTTCCCCGCCTGCAGGCTCATCGAGCCACCAGACACCTGACTCCCCACATCTTTGCTCTGCGCAATCGTCAGACTGTTGCCATGATTCCAGTCCGCCTGGCTCGATGCACCGGTACTGACCGTCCCCAGGTTAATGTCGTTACCCGCCGACAAGCTTGTCGTGCCGTTATTACCCTGGTTCTGAACTTGAGCGGCGGTGAGGTTCAGATTGTTGCCGGCACTGGCATTGAGTTGCGCATTGTCTCCGGTCACATACAACCCGGCCACACGATCCATTTGCGTCGTGCTGTAACTGGCCACGCCCGTATCGTGACCCTGCCCCGTACGGGTCGTACTCACCACATTGAGATCATTCCCCGCATTTACGCTCAGCTGTTGCTGGGCATCCATGCTGCCACCGATGTTATTGATATCCTTCTGCGCCGTGACCGTGACTTGACTACCCGTTAGACGCCCCGCCAGATTATTGACGTTCTGGGCGTTAATCTGCAACACATCCCGGCCGGCAACCGTCCCGCTATTGGTCAGATCCCCGGTCAGATTCAGAGTCGTGCTCGCCCCGGCAAGTAACGTCCCCGAACCATCCAGATCCCCCGCTCGAGGCACGACATACACTTGCGGCACCAGGACGTTCTTGACCGTCCCATCGGGAAGCGTCACAGGCTCTGATACCAGCCAAACGATGTCTGACGTTAAACTGGCAACCTGCGCGGCAGTCAGTGCAACCCCCAGTGTCAGGTTCAGCGCCTTGGCAACCGTCACCCCGTTGTTCATGAGCGCCTGGTATTCCTGATTGGTCGATGTGTAACTCCCCAGGAAGGCCCGTCCCGTCAACTGGGCTACCTGCTGACTGACAAGCTGCTGCTCATAGAATGCGTCACCCAGCCGCTGCTGGACCGTGGCCGGATCATAAGACATGGCGGTCAGCATGTAGTTCGAGCCCAGCCACTGCTGGTAATTCGTGAATTGCGGGTCGGTCGTGACCAGGTAGGAACCACTCCCTGGGGTAATCCGATAAAGACTCGCCGTCGGTAAATTCAGATTTGGCAAGGTGACGCCAGGCTGACGGGCACTGCCTGGCGCATTACCGGCGCCGCTCACCGACAACGAATTAACGGTGTAGCCACTACCTGATGGTGTTGTATTGGCCGCGACCTGGTACACCGGTACCGTCAGCGTGACGGGGGTACTCGCCGAATAACCTTCGCCAATCCAGCCGTAATCAGGACAGGCACTAAACAATCCACATTTATGCGACCCTGTCTGCCCCCAGTGATACGACGTACCGGACTCGGTAATCGCAGCAGCGAGTGTCGCGGCAATATTGTTGATCGTCTGACCCGTCACATTCAATGCATTCCCTGCAATGATCTGACTCTTGTCATTGGTGAGCGCTTGACTGACATTGAGCGTCATTGACCCGCCGGAAGTCATCGATCCCGGGTTTGAACTGATGATGTGCGCCGCCGGCTGAGTTTCCGTGTAATTGACGTACTGGTCATGATCCCCGCGTGTGGGGCCACCATTGACCGTATTGGTCATGGTGCTAATGGCGCTTTGCAGGGTGATCCACGGCTGCGCCTGCGTCTTCCAGCTATTGTAAGCACTCTGATACGCGGGATCACTGATCCCCTGGGCATAACTCCCGGGGTCTGGCGCGCCGCCCAAATCGTACGTCGGCGCCGTTACCCCAAAGATTGACCAGACGCCACTCGTTTTACTGTACCCCACCGACCCCGGCGTATAGGTCGTGACCGTACTGTAACTGTCGCTATTGGGGTCGTACACACTATTGGTCTGGCTGCTCGTGTCGCTAAAGCTCGTCGCGCCATAATAGGGCTGATATTTGGTGTCCCCATACGCGCTTGCTTTGAGCACAAAGGTATTACCCACCGACCAACCCACATCCCGACTCACTACCCAGCCCTGGTTCGTCGCCCATTTGGTGAGTCCCGTCTGTGTCCCCGGGACCACTTCTGCCTGGAAGGTGGCGTTCAGATTATTGAGCGTCCCCGCATTCACCGTCAGGTTGCCCGTCGCCGCAATCTGTGAAGAGCTATTGGTCACTGTGCCGGCACTGCCCGTTGCCTGATGGTTCGTACCCAGCGCGCCGCCAATTGCCAGGTCACCACCGCTGTAGATCAATGCGCCATTGTTATTGTTCAGCGTGCCCACCCCCAGATCCAGTCGGTTTCTGCCGGCAATCGTGCCAGCTGTGCCATTTTGAGAATCGTTGGTCAGTGTCGTCGCCGCAATGGCCAACTGGTCGCCATAGATTCGGCCCGTCCCCACGTTATTTAGCGTCTGAGCCGAAATAACGGTGTTCGAACCATCAATGAGCCCCGTGTTACTGAGCGTATTGGCAACCGCTATCTGGTTATTCGTGGCGGCAATCGTGCCAGTCGCTTCATTACTGAGGTTATTACCGGCACTCAATGTGAGCGTATTCCCCGCTTCAATCTGCCCACTGTTACTCACACTACCGCTCGTATTGACCGTCACATTGCGGTTAGCAATGATCTTGCCGCTCTGGTTTAAGCCGGTGGTGAGCGACACCGATATATCCTGCTGCGACAACACCTGACCGTCTCCCGTCAGGCTCGCTGCATTCACAGTCAGGCTATTGCCTGAAACCAGCTGCCCCGCCGTATTGGTGATGGCCAGCGTCTTTGTGACGGCAAGATCCTGGAGCGTCAGGTTGTTCACCGCAGAAATGATGCCCTGCGTGTTGTCAATCGCACCCCCGGTGCTGATCATCCCATCATGGTTGGCCAGAATCTGCCCTTGCTGATTGGATAATGAGGCCGGGTTCAGACGCACGTCATTAGCCTGCAGCCCCTGATCCTGACCGCTCGTTTGATCGTTGATCAGCGCCCCTGAATTGATGGTCAGACTTCCTGCCGAGCGCAAGAGCCCTGACGTGTTGTCGACTGTGCCGTTACCTGTATTGAGTGTGGCGTCCCCACGGCTCTGAATCTGTCCACCGGCATTATTCAGACGGGTAGCGGTGATCCCCAGGGTCGATTCCCCAACAATCTGACCATTCTGACTATTGTCGACGACCCCACTTTGGATGTTCAAGGCGCCGTTCGCGCCAATGGCACCCCCTTGATTGGTCAGATCCCCTGAAGCGATTGCCAGTGTCCCAGACGACGTCAATGTCCCACCTGTGTTGTCCACAGCATGACCGTAACTATTGATATCGAGCCGGCTGCCACCGATCATGCCGCCTGTACCACTGGAGACACGGTTTGAAAGCCCGGTGTTAGTTAACACCACTTGACCATTGGCGGCGAGCAATCCACCGTCATTGATGGTTTGTCCGGCAGTCGTGACGGTGAGGTTCCCCGTCGAGGCGGTCATCGTACCCTGGGTATTATCCAGCGCACCCTGGGCCGTGAGGCTCGCATTACCGCCAGCGCGCAGGGTTGACCCGGTATTGCTGATATCACTGCCACTAACGACGGTGGTGTCACCGGTACTCGTGATCGTGCCACGATTGGTCACTTGCCCGGCAAGATTCGCATTAAGATTTCCGCCAGCCTGGATCTGCCCCGTGTTGCTGAGTATTCCATTGGCCGATAAGGTCAGATCCCCGGTGCTCCCTAAGGTGCCTGCGTTCGAAACGCCGACCCCATTCTCAGTCCCCACCAGAAAGATTTTGTTGGCATACATCCCACCGAGTTGTGCCACATCAATGGCCACCGTCGGGATTGCCCCGGTGCCGGCCTGCGCCGTGGCCGCCCCATTTAATCCATAAGCGACCTGATTGGCGCCAGTCGTGACGGAGAGTTGATTGGCCCACAGGCTATCGTTCACCTGAACCGCCCGGCTAATAATGGCCGTATAGTCACTGCTGCTGGTGTTCAGTCCACCGGCATTAATGCTGATCAGGCCGTTCTGGACATTAAAGCCCGTTAACGTGCCGCTGCCCGAGGTTTGCGGGATGCCGGTTGTCAGGGTGACCCCTGCCGCATTGATGAACCCACCCCCACCGACCGAGATCCCCGCCGGATTGGCAATCACCACATCCGCTCTCTGTCCGGCCACTTCCACATAGCCATTGAGTTGACTGGGGTTCGTCGACACCACCTGGTTCACAATGACCTTGGCGCCGCCATTGGCTAACCAGGGGTTGCCCGTAACCCAGCCACCGAGTTGTGTCTGAACATTACTCGGGCTGTTATTAAGAATGGCCCCGTTGCGCTGTACATCAAACTGGCTGTAGCTGTTCATCGAGACGCCAGCCCCGTTCGGAGTCTGGATGTTGACTTGCGGCAAGCCGTTGGCGGTTTGCAGAATCGTCGCCTGTTGATTGCCCGGTGCATTCCGGTTGGCAACAATCTGGGCAAAGCCCGGGGTAACCTGCCCCATCGGCAAGAGCGCCCCCAGCCCATAACAGACCAGCCGCCGCCATAAGGCAGGCGGCCGAGACTGCGGGGCTCGTGAACAGCGCTGGCGCCGATGAGGCAACATGCCTGACCCTGGCTTTTAGAACTTATAGCCGATGCTGGCAAAGCCCAAGAACTGCGTCGGCTTAAACGATGCTGGACCAACCGAATAGCTATTGTAGGTCACGCCCATCAGATCGACCGCCCCGTAAATGTTCTCAGTAAAGAGATGCTTCGCACCCAGACCATACCCAAAACCGTTGACGGTTCCGTTAAACGCCCCACTTTGATTGTTCGACGGGTTCGATTCGGTGTAGTTGTCATTCAGATTGATGCGACTATTCACCCAAGCGAGCTTGGCATAGCCCAGCGTGGTCTTGCTAAAGTTCCAGCCCGGCTCCACCGAAACACCAAAGGTATTTTTAAGTTTGGTATTAAGTGACTGCTGCTCCCAGAATCCTGCCGTACCCGTATAAGACGCATTCTTCTGACCGGCATTCTGGTTGCCAATCACGTAAAACAGATTACCTGCCAGGTTAAACCCCGAATCCGCAATTTCCTGCGACCAGCCCGCACTAACGAGGCCATTAAAACTGCCGCTATTGGTCGTGCCATTCACACTTGCCAAGGTTTGATCACCACTGGCTTTAGACGAAGTGGCACTGCCGCCAACGCCCATCTGTACGAATGGGCCATCAAAACCACCGGCCATCGTTACGGTCGAGGCAACGCCCAGTGCGGTTGCGATTGCGAGTTGTTTCAGTTTCATAAAGACTCCAGATGGTTACGTTAAAAAAAATTGGTTTACAGAATTAGCGCAAGGCTAAAGCCACAAAAATAATTCGCCGTCACAAAATACATAGGCTTTTGCACCGGCTGACTGGCAAAAACGTCATACTGCAGATTGCTTAAACGGCCTCGCAGACCAATAACGGCACCGGCCAGCTTTTGTCCAACGAGATATTGACTGCCTTGTCCGCCAACTTCGCCGTAATCGAGGCCAACATACGGCGCTGCCCATTCCAGCCATCGGACATTAAGATCATTACGAATTAACCAGCCTCGCCCAGCAACCAGCTGGTTGTTCCCATCAAAGCCACGGACGGTGTACGGGCCACCAATGGCAAACTGATCCTGGGGCATGAGTGGCGTCCACGCCCCTTGCCAACGCCAGATACCGTTGTAACTGAATCCCTGATCCAGAATTTTAAAGGGCACCTGAGCCGACGCATTGAGCCACAGGATTTCCATGTGCGAGGTCGCATCACCCAAGGCTTGACCCGGCGCCGGTTGCGATCCAAAGGCCCCCGTGCCCTGGTGCCAGATGGCACTGCCATCAATCACACTCTCGCCAAAATAGCGACGGCCGTTAAGGCTACCCTCCCAACCGCCTACAGCCGTGTTCTGTACGGTGACTTCGGTGTTATCTATAAAATTGTTGGTGCGACGACTGAAACCTTTGATGCCGGCTTCGTACTTGTTGACCGCATCACGGTACATAACCCTGGAAAGTTTGACTTCATTCACAGCACTGGTACCGCTGTAGACATAATTCTGATTAAGCCCCGCGACACTCTGATAATAGTCGTAGGTATACCGATCCGCACTGAGCAACCAATCCCCATAGGGAATCGCATAATAGATCGTATTGCCGTTTGTCCCACGACCATCGGGGTTCATGAAATTCAGGGTGTGATTGAACGTCACATAAAAGAGATCGTTCTGCCCAATCACGTTGTCCCAGGAGAGGGTGGCACTGCCTTCGTTACGCCCCGTCCACTTCGTGCCATAGTTATCCGCTGTGAGCGTTAACCGAAAGGGAAAGTTCTGGTGGTAGGAGATTGCCAGATCAGAGACTCCCGGCGACGCCCCCGGCGCGGCCGGTGCAATCTGGATGTCTGCGTTGGCCGTAGGGAGCCGCTTGAAGTTCTCCAGCCCCTGTTCAATGTCGCGTAAATTTAACAGGTCACCCGGGCCAGAGGGCAGTGCATTCCACCAGTGGCCACGTTGATCCGGGTCATCCAGCGTGACCGCGCCAATTCGTCCAGGAATGACCGTTAACTGCAGCGTGCCCGTGGAAATATCCTGCCGCCCGACGACCACGCGACTGGTGACGTAGCCTGCATCAACCAGAGCATTCTGCGCACGCTTTTGCAAAACACCAATACTTTGGGCACCCAAACAGTGACCATCCGGTGGATCATCCCCGTCTCGTCCGGCAAGGCTTGCCCCCAGATTCACCCAATGCAGCGAATCCTGACGAAAGGGTTCATCCCCTTCAAAGACGACCCGATCAATCATGAAACAAGGGGCTTCATCCGCCAGGAGTCGTTCATCGCTCGCAACAGGCCCCGTTGGTAAACGGACATCAGGCCGGTTCAATAGTTGTTGCTGTTCAGCCTGCTGACGTTCCTGATCTGTTCGAAACTGTAATCCCGGATCGACCGTCTGCGCCAAGGCGACCCCTTGCAATAGAACCGACAATACCCCTGCGATCACACGGCAATGAATCGATAATTTGCGTTGATGGCGCATGGGCAGCAAATACGGCGCCTTTGAACAAAATGGCGCGTAGAAAGTTAGGGAAGGTCTGCATAAGTCAGGCTCATGAAGGGTTGGTTGAATAACATATCGT
>CAZCGW010000032.1:0-14819 GCA_964498255.1 uncultured Dechloromonas sp. | reverse complement strand
GTTAGCGCCAGCTGGCCGAGCTCTTGATTGAGATAAATCCGTACAGCCTGGAAGGTGCGCGTCGCCGCATCCTGGCCGGGCTCACGGGTGCGCACGCACGAACGTACGAGCGCTGCAAGCTCCCCTGTTGTGGTGATAGGACGCTCGGTCCGAGTAGCCACAATCTTCTTTGCAATCGAGACAGCAAACCGTTCTTCGCCATAGTCCTTAATTACCTCCGCCAAAGTTTTTTCATCGACTTCTGCCAACCAGGCCGCGGCTGTCTGGCCACGCGTGGTGTCCATGCGCATATCCAGCGGCGCATCAAACCGGAAAGAAAATCCACGCGACGCCGTATCCAGCTGCGGCGACGACAAACCGAGATCGAACAACACACCATCGACCTGCGCGATACCCGCCTTGGCAGCAGCATCAGCCATGCCTGCAAAAGCCGTATGCGCCAGCGTAAAACGCGGGTCGTTCAGCAGGCCACCTGCAGCAATCGCCTGAGGGTCACGATCAAGCGAGAGCAACCGACCCTGCGGGCCGAGTTGCGACAGAATTTTTCGGGAGTGACCACCACGACCAAAGGTGGCATCGATGTAGCAACCATCCGGACGAATCGCCAACGCCTCAACGGCCTCATCGAGCAAAACGGTCTGATGAAATTCGGACATGTGACTTGCAGATTCTGCGGAGGGGGCGGAGACACTGGGGGCGCGAGGCGTAGGGCTACTCACCTCGACGCGGTTCATCACAGTGCGAAGTCCTCAAAACCGGCAGGCGGCTCAGCAGATTGCAGCACCTCAACAGCGGCTGCGTTTTGAGCTTGCCAACCGGCATCGCTCCATAATTCGAAGTGCGAACCCAAACCCACCATCCACACCTTGCGCTCGAGACCGGCAAAGTCACGCAACTCCGGCGCAATCAGCAAACGTCCTGCCGAGTCCATCGCTTCTTCACGTGCATTACCAATCAGCACACGCTTGAGCGCAGCTGAACGCGTATCGAAACTTGGGGCCTTGAGGATGCGATCACGAATCGGCGTCCAGGCCGGTTCCGGGTAGAGCAACAAACAACGATGTGGGTGCGCGGTAAGAATCAGACCGCCGCTTTCCGATGCAACATCACGCCCAGCCAATGCAGACGACAGCGGCTCCCGGTGGCGCGCCGGAATGGCAAGCCGACCTTTGGCATCAAGCGTCAGAGCGATAGCACCTTGAAAGGACATGACCGTTTTTCAAAAAAATGAATAGGGTGCGGATCAGCGATTTCCCACTTTTCCCCACTTTTTTCCACTTTAGAGAACAAAAATAACTAGGTCAAGGCCTTCTTTCACATTTTTTCTAATGACAACAAGGGGTTAGCGCACTTTTCGCAGAGAAACGGCCAGCAAAATATCCATATAAATCAATGGGCCAAAATCGGCACTTAAAGTACCTGATTAAGAAAACCCACAAAGTTATCCACAAAAATATTTTCTCGGTAGCCCAATAAAAAATCGCCACCCCAAACCGAGGGTGGCGATTGGCGAATCCTGCAAAATCGAGTTGGAAAGTCGCCCGATAAGCCGGGTTCTGTGCACAACCGGGCGTACCCGGCTGCGTGGCAGCCATTCCTCTAGGCGATCCGTTACCGGAACGCTCAAGCAACCTACCCGGAAGCGACGCGAGCCACGCCATGCTTCCCTATTTGGTCTTGCTCCGGATGGGGTTTACCGTGCCGTCCGGCGTTGGCCCCGAACGCGGTGAGCTCTTACCTCACCCTTTCACCCTTACCTGGCGTCTGACGCCATCGGCGGTTTGCTTTCTGTTGCCAGCAACAATGAGACGGGACGAACCGGACTCAGACACTCATCATTGCTGCCCACTGCTTCCAGTGGGACTTTCCGTCACCTCACGGTGCCCGGCCGTTAGCCGGCATCCTGCTCAATGGAGCCCGGACTTTCCTCCCCGCACCTTGCGGTACGCAGCGACTGCCTGGGCGACTCCCCGAACGTATTATACGTGGGCGAACGACCAGGGCAGCGTATTCCCTGCTTCCAGCGGCACCAACGTATCGCCATTGATGTACGGATAACCTGTCGATACCGTCAAAGGTGCACGACGCAATACCACCTTACGTTCATTTACCGGCAAGCCGTAGAAAGCGGGGCCATGCAAACTCGCAAAGCCTTCCAGCTTATCCAGCGCACCGACCGCATCAAACGCCGTGGCATACATCTCCATCGCTTCGCCTGCGGTATAGCAGCCAGCACAGCCACAGGCGGCTTCCTTCGTCAGTTTGGCATGCGGCGCCGAATCGGTACCCAGGAAGAATTGTTGCGAACCCGATGCCGCGGCTGAAACCAGTGCTGCGCGGTGCGTCTCGCGCTTCAGTACCGGCAGGCAATAATAGTGCGGACGTACACCGCCCTGGAAAATCGCATTGCGGTTATAGAGCAGGTGATGCGCCGTGATCGTCGCCCCCACATTAACGCCCGCGCTACGCACAAAAGCCGCCGCATCTGCTGTCGTGATGTGTTCAAACACCACACGTAGATCCGGAAATTTATGCAATAGCGGCTTGAGCACCTGCTCGATGAATGCGGCTTCACGGTCAAACAGATCAATCGTACTATCGGTGACTTCACCATGAACCAATAACGGTATGCCTTGCGCTGCCATTTCAGCCAATGCAGGATAAGTCTTCTCGATTGCCGTCACGCCCGCATCCGAATTAGTGGTTGCGCCCGCTGGATAGAGCTTCACTGCCTTCACAAAACCCGATGCCTTAGCTTTAGCAATTTCTTCCGGCGTTGTCGTATCTGTCAGATACAAGGTCATCAATGGTTCGAAGCTTGATCCCACCGGACGCGCAGCAAGAATGCGCTCACGATAAGCCTGCGCAGCTTCCACCGTCGTCACTGGCGGCCGTAGATTCGGCATGATAATCGCCCGCGCAAACTGGGCAGCCACATGCGGTACCGTCACCTTCAATGCATCATCATCACGTAGATGAATATGCCAATCATCGGGTTGGCGAATAACGAGTTCATTAATCACAGCAGTCACGTCAGAGCCTTTGGCGCCTTAAGCGCATTAATATCTGGATATGTCTGTATTTTACGCGATCAGGCCTTGAGCTCCAGGGCGCGCTGATAGAGCAGATCCTTAGGCGCACCGGTAAGCTGTTGCGCAATCTGTGCAACCTGCTTGGTGGGCAGACCGGCAGCCACCAGCACCTGTACCGTCTTCTCTGCAGCGTCATCAAGGCCAACAACCACGATTCTCTGCTCAGCTGGTGGAAAAACCACCAACACAAACTCACCACGCGCATGATTGGCATCCGCCGCCAACCAGGCCACCGCTTCGCCCAGCGGCAAGCGAACCGACTGCTCGAATACCTTGGTCAGCTCGCGTCCGATAAGAATCTCACGGTCGGCGCCAAACGCTTCTGCCATCGCTGCGAGCGTCTCATCGATGCGATGCGGGGCTTCATAAAACACCAAAGCAAGATCATCGCTGGCGCGTGACTTCCAGCCTGCCAGCACCCGCAAACGCTCCTGCGTTTTCGTCGGCAGAAACCCGGAAAAGATCCAGCCACCACCGGCATGCGTTAAACCGGCAATCGACAACGCCGCCGCTGCAGCACATGCCCCCGGCACGGCAACGACCGGCCAGCCTTCGGCGCGCAACGCGGCCACCACCCGGCCACCCGGATCCGAAATTGCCGGCGTGCCGGCATCACTCACTAGCGCCACCGACTGCCCCGCCGCCAGATGCGCTGCAATCTTCTGTGCAGCCCGCTGCTCATGATGTTCATCAGCCACGAGCATTGATGCGCCGCTGCCCACATGACGCAACAACGTGGCCGTACGGCGCGTATCTTCGGCAGCTACTACCGCCACCTCACGCAACACCCGCGCCGCCCGTGGCGTTAGGTCTTCCAGATTGCCAATCGGCGTGGCCACCACATATAGGGTCGCCGTGCTGTTTTCCGGTGCTTGGGTTAGAGTAGCCATTACAGTTTGATAAATTGTCTTGATTGAAGAATCGGATGCCACACCAAGATACCACGCTCACCCCTAAGCAAGTGGCTGGCAATGCGGCAGAAGCATTGGCTTCTGCACATCTGGCGCAAGCCGGACTCCGCATACTCACCCGCAACTACCGCGTGCGCGGGGGCGAAATCGACTGTATCGCACTGGACGGCCAGACGCTGGTCTTTGTTGAGGTCCGCCTCAGACGCAACGCACGCTATGGCGGTGCCGCCGCCAGCATTGACTACCGCAAACAGCAACGCATCATTCATGCCGCCCGCTGCTACCTGCTGCGCTATCCACGACAAGCAGAACGCCCCTGTCGGTTTGACTGCATAGTGCTGGATAGCCTGGATGCCAATCAATTAGAGTGGATTAAAGATGCTTTCCAAGCCGGCTAAACGCCAACACAGCTTTATGCGGCATGGCATTTTGTGCGCTACGGTCTTTACGCTTGCACTTTACGGTGCAGCGCAGGCAGCCTCACCAGAGGAAGCCCCCAAGGCTGCGGCAGAGCAGCGCGGGCAAGCAAGCTTGCTGATTCAATCGTCACCGCTTGCGGGAAGCCAATTCCATGAATTGCCCGATGTGGTGTCACAAATCAGGGTTGGCGATACGCTCACCCTCCAGCGTGACCCTACCAACCCGCATGACAGCAACGCCATTCAGGTACTGTGGCAGGGTCATATGCTGGGCTTTGTGCCGCGGCGTGAAAACAAGGCCGTAGCGCGCGCCATGGATCGCGGGCAGCCACTGGTCGCCCGGGTTGTCGCATTACGCCCGCAAGAATCGCCTTGGCGACGACTGCGCTTCGAAATTAGCGTGATCCTCTCGGACTAAAGGTCCTGCCTGGCGCCAAGCACCGAGTCGGCCCATGTTAAGATCGCACCAACTTTTCATGGCTTAGTGGTCAATCACTTACGGAGTAGCCTCATGGATTTGCAAGCCCGCGTTAAACGTCATTTTGAAGATAGTGCCCAAACCAAGCTGCGCGCCGCAGAATTACTCAGCGCGCCGGTAGCTGCTGCGATCGATACGATGGTTGAAGCCCTCATTGCCGGCGGCAAGATTCTTGCCTGTGGCAACGGCGGTTCCGCCGGCGATGCACAACACTTTGCCGCCGAACTGGTGGGTCGCTTCGAGCGCGAGCGTCAGGAGTTGGCAGCCATTGCGCTGACCACAGACACCTCGATTCTCACCGCCATTGCCAACGATTACGCCTATGACGTGGTGTTTTCCAAGCAGGTACGCGCCCTAGGCCACCCCGGAGACATTCTGTTAGCGATTTCGACATCAGGCAATTCCAAGAACGTCATTGAAGCCATTAAATCAGCACACGAGCACGACATGAAGGTCATCGCCCTCACCGGCAAAGGTGGCGGCCAGATCGGTGAAATGCTGCGCGCCGGCGATGTGCACCTTTGCGCACCCGCCGACCGCACTGCACGCACACAGGAAACCCACCTGACCATCATCCACGCACTGTGCGATGGCATTGATGTATCGCTACTCGGAGAAGAGGCATGAAATTGAATGCCAAACGGACCATCGTCACGGCCGTAGCAGCCATCTGCATTTCAACCCAGCTCACGGCCTGTATCGAAACTGCCATTATTGGCGCCGTCGCCGCCAGCGCTATTGTGCTATCAGATCGCCGCCCTTTCACCACGTACTCCAAAGATGCCTGGATCGATGTGCAGGCAGCAACACCGCTGGGCGAAATCGGCACCACGAAAGACACCCACATTATTGCCAATGCATTTAATGGCCGCGTCCTGCTGACCGGCGAAGTTGCTACCGATGCCGACAAGCAGAAGGCGACCGATGTAGTGAAAGCCATTTCAGGCGTCAAAGGCGTCGACAATCAGCTGGTCATTGGCCCCGTCGCGCCACTGGAAGTTCGCAATAACGACAGTTTCATCACATCAAAGGTTAAAAGCCGGCTGCTGGGCGACAACCCCGAACTGGCCAACGCCTTCAAGGTCATCACCGAAAATGGCGTTGTTTATGTGTTGGGCATCCTGACGCAGAGCGAACTCGAGCGCGGGGTTGAGATCACCCGCACCACTGCAGGCGTTCAGCGCGTTGTGAAGACTTCCTTGATCACCATCATCAAGGAACCGCAGGCTCAGGCGCTGGATCAGAACGCCAAGGAAGATGCCGCCAAAACCCAGGGCACGGTAACGCCACTACCGAGTGGCGATCAGCAACCGACCACGCAAGGCATCAACTAAACGCCTTGCAGTAGCTTCGCCTCGGCAGCCGCGATCGCATTCGGGCTGCCGAGCAGCACTACCACATCGCCTTCTTGCAAACGTGTTTCGGGCCCGGGCTCCAGGCCACGAATACCGTGACGGCGGATGGCACTGACTTCCACATCGCGCAATTCCAGATCGGCCAGGCTCTGCCCGATGCCAAAGGCGCCCACTTCAATCAACACCGAAGACATCCGCGCAGATTCGGCATCGGCTTCTTCGGGCTGATCGGACATCCCCTTGAAGAACCCCCGCAACAGGCGGTAACGCGCATTCCGGGCATCACGCGCCCGCCGCATCACACGATTCAGCGGCACGCCCATCAGGAGCAATGCGTGCGAACCCAGCATGAGGCTGGCTTCCTGTGCGTCTGGCACCACTTCCGCTGCACCTGCCGCCACTAGCCGCGGCAGCTCGCGCTCATCTTCTGTGCGCACTAGCACCGGCAGATCAGGACGCAACTCACGACAGTAGTGCAGCACCTTCTCTGCTAATGGCGTATCCGCAAAGGTAATCACCACCACACTCGCGCGCTTAACACCTGCGGCGATCAGATTCTCACGCCGCCCCGCATCACCGAACATGACAGACTCGCCGCCCTTTTCTGCGGCACGTACCCGCTCCGGATCCAGATCCAGCGCCACATAACTGATATTTTCCTGCGCCAGAATGCGCGCGAGCGACTGACCACTCCGGCCAAAACCACACAGCACGGCATGCTTCTGCGTGGCAATCGATGCGGCTGCCAACTGGGTCAGCTGCATCGAGCGGGCCAGCCACTCACCCGCCGAGAAGCGGATCACAATCCGGTCACACCAGTGCACAATGATCGGTGCCAGCATCATTGAAATCAGCAAAGCCGCCAGCACCACCTGAATAATCGGGCGTGGTGCTAAACGCGCCGTGGCAATTTCTGTCAGCAGCACAAAACCGAACTCACCACCCGCCGCCAACCAGAGTGCCGAACGCAGCCCCGTAGACTGGCTGCCGCCAAAGGCACGGGATAAGCCATACACAATCAGCGCCTTAACCAGCAGGACGCCCACAATGAGCAATAACACCAGCCAGAATTGTTTCCAGATCACGGTCGGATTCAGCATCATGCCGATCGTCACGAAGAATAGCCCCATCAGCACATCACGGAATGGTTTGATGTCTTCTTCCACCTGATGCCGGTATTCCGTCTCGGAAATCAGCATCCCCGCCACAAAGGCGCCCAGCGCCAGCGACAGACCTGCCTCTTCCGTTACGTACGCCAGCCCCAGGGTCACCAGCAGCACATTGAGCACAAATAGCTCGGAGGATTTACCGCGCGCCACAATATGGAACCAGCGGCGCATCCATTTCTGACCCAGAAACAGCACGACGCCCAGAACCACAGTAGCCTTCAGCAAGGCCACACCCACTTCCATGGCCATATCGGCGGCCGGTTGGCCCAATGCAGGAATCACAATCAGCAGCGGCACCACAATCAGATCCTGCGCCAACAACACACCCATCACTTCACGGCCGTGCGGCGCCTGCAATTCGCGACGTTCTACCAGCAATTTAGACAGCACCGCCGTCGATGACATCGCTACGGCACCGCCTAGCGCCAAGCCCGGCTGCCAGGAGAGCCCGGCCAGCATGGCTATACCGGTGACCACCGCCATCGTCACCAGCACCTGCGCCATACCAAAGCCAAATACCGTTTTGCGCATCGTAAACAGCCGCGCCACCGAAAACTCCAAGCCAATGGAGAACATCAGGAACACCACACCAAATTCGGCTAAGGTATTGGCAGCCTTTACGTTTTTAAGCAGCGACAGCGCATGCGGGCCGATCAACAGGCCTACCAGCAGGTAGCCGAACATCGGGGGCATATTTACCCGGCGCACCAGAATCACCCCGAACACCGAAGCGGCAAGCAGCATCAGGACTAAAGACAGGGTGGACATGGCAATCGCTAAATCAAGGGCAACGGGCTAATACCGCTGGTTTGTTATACTCGAACTCAATCATACCTCTGCCACAACCCATGTCTGCACAACCACTCGCTGACGCTGCAAATAATTTTGCCAAACCCGATACCGACCGGATCCTGAATCTGGCGCGCGGCGTACTGCAAACCGAAGCCGAAGCATTGCTGGAGTTGGCCCCCCGTCTGGGTAACGCATTTGTTTGCGCCGTACAGCTGATGCTTTCGACCAAAGGGCGCGTTATCGTATCCGGCATGGGCAAATCAGGCCACGTTGCCCGCAAGATGGCGGCTACGTTTGCCTCGACCGGCACACCCGCCTACTTTGTTCACCCGGCAGAAGCCAGCCATGGCGATCTGGGCATGATCACCGGGGCTGATGTTTTTCTGGCGCTATCCTACTCTGGCGAATCCGAAGAATTGCTGAGCATTCTTCCGGTGTTGCGTCGGCGCGGCACGCAAATCATTGCCCTGACCGGCAACCCGCAGTCCACATTGGCCAAAGAAGCCGACGTAGCGTTAGATGGTAGTGTTGCGCGCGAAGCCTGTCCGCATAACCTTGCCCCCACCACCAGCACCACAGCCGCACTAGCGCTTGGTGATGCTCTGGCCGTGGCACTCCTCGAAGCCCGTGGCTTTAGCCCGGAAGATTTTGCACTGTCACATCCCGGCGGTGCGCTGGGTCGACGGCTACTTACCCATGTGCGCGATGTCATGCACGCCAAAGCCGATTTACCTTGTGTGAACCCCAACAGCTCGCTGGCTGATGCCGTACTGGCCATTTCTCGTGGCAGCCTAGGCATGACGGTCATCTGTGACCCGCAAGACCGCGTACTTGGTATCTTCACCGATGGTGACTTACGCCGCGCCTTTGGCAAACAACTGAACCTGCAACAGGTTAAAGTCCGCGAAGTCATGACGGCTGCGCCCAAAACCATTCGCGCTGACAAACTGGCCGTTGAAGCCGTTGCCCTGATGGAAAAGCATCGCATCAACCAGCTCATCGTTATCGATGACCAGGGGGCTTTGGCTGGCGCCCTGAATATGCACGACCTCTTTAAGGCCAAGGTGGTCTGATGTCACAAGCACTCAAATCGCTTAAGTTCATGGCCTTCGACGTCGATGGTGTTATGACCGATGGCACATTGACCTATCTACCCGATGGCAGCGAAACCAAAACCTTCTACACCCTGGATGGCGCCGGTATCCGCATGCTGCAGAAATCCGGCATCGTTGTTGGCTGGATCACTGGGCGCTCATCGCCTGCCGTCGAACATCGCGCCAAAAACCTGGGCATTACCCATCTGGCACAAGGCGTCAGCGACAAGCACAAAGTTTTTAACACCTGGCTCCAAGAAGCCGGACTGGATTTTTCCCAAGCCGGCTTTATGGGCGATGACCTGATTGATCTGGCGGTCATGAAAGCATGTGCATTCTCGGCCGCACCCGCCAACGCGGTGAGCATTGTGAAGCAGACGGCGGATCTGGTGACCGTTGAAGGCGGTGGCCGAGGCGCTGTACGTAGCGTTTGCGAACATATTCTTCAGGCGCAAGATAAGCTCGATGCGTTTCTGACCAGTGGCATCCACTAAGCATGTTCAATCGCACACCCGATTCCGTAGTTCAGCCAGTACTTCGAGACATCGTCACTGCCGCCTTTCCGATCGGAATCATGGCACTGCTAGCTGCGCTTTCCTACTGGCTAAATATCGTTGCGACTGCCGACCCCGTTGATATTGGCGGCCGATTCCGTCACGACCCCGACACCATCGTCAGACACTTTGATGCGGTCAGTTACGACGAAGCCGGCAACCGTAAAGCCGGCCTGCGTGGCGCAGAGCTACGTCACTTTCCTGACGATGAATCTTCTGTCATCCAGAAGCCATTTTTACAACGCTTTGCCATCAACACTGGCACCTCTACCGTCAACGCCAACCAGGCCGTTGTGAATAGCGATGGTTCGGAAGTCGATCTCACCGGCGATGTCAGAGCCGTGCGTCCGGCACAAGGCGGCAAACCCGCCCTGACCCTCACGGCACCTCACATGCATGTGCTGGTTGACGAAGAGCGCGCACGTACCCCCGGCTTTGCACGTGTGCAGCAGGGCAGCTCCTGGATCAGCGGCACCGGATTTGAAGCGGACAATGTCACGCAAACATTCAGCTTCCATAGCAACGTCACCGGCAGCTACAAGCGCTGAGTCTTATGAGCACCCAGTTTCTTTGCCTATCTCGTCTAACGCTCGCCACGGCTCTTGCGGCACTCTTCTGCGTACCCGCACTCGCCGACAAAACAGATAGCAGCAAGCCGATGGACTTCCGCTCCAATAGCGCCAACATGGACGAATATCGGAAACTCTACAACTACATCGGACAGGTACGCATGACCCAAGGGTCACGCCAACTCACCGCAGATAAAGTCGCCATCAAACAGGATGCTGCTGGCTTCAGCAAAAGCGTCGCGACCGGCTCATCTCAGAAACTGGCGTATGTGAAGCAACGCGAGAACGATGGCAAAGGCTGGATGGAAGGCTGGGCCGAACGCATCGAATACGATGACCGCACCGACAAATTTATTTTCTTTGATCAGGCGCGCATCAAAACCTCGACCGATGACGCCAAAGGTGAAGTCATCATTTACGATAACGTCACTGAACGCTATCAGATTCTGGCCAAAGGCCAGCCAATCCCGGAAGTTGGCAAATCACTACCAGCACAAGCGGCGCCGGCGCCCCATCCACCAAAACCAACTGGATTTATCCCAGCGCCAAGCAAAGCCACCTTACCGAGCACCACCGCGCCTGCCATTAGCAACGCACCGGATGGTCGAGCCAAAGCCGTTATCAGCCCTGGCAAATAAAGTACCACCGCAATTCAGAAATGCAAGCCCTCAGTCGCGATAGCGCCAGGCAAGTTTCCGGCGATCCACTTCTGCAATTATTTCCTGCAGCGCCTGTTCAACGCGCGCCGCTGAACCAGCGACCCCTAACTCCAGGTGGCGGCGTACGCCCTCATTGGTCAGCGACGGCAGAGAAAACAAGCGCAGATCCGGATAACTGGCGACAATCCGTTCCATTAGATCAAGCAAGGCGCTCTCGTAAGCACCATCACCGGTTAGCAGAATCGCTCGATCGACATCCGGTTCACGATTGAAATAAGCGCTGTAATGCGTATCAAGCACCCACTCAAGCATTGGATGGGCCATCTGCGGAAAACCCGGCACAAAATAATGCTGATGCATCATGAAACCGGGTATCCGGTTAAACGGATTCGGAATAATTTCCGAGCCGGCCGGAAATGTGCCCAGCAATAAACGCTGTGGCGTTACTTCTTCAGCCGCAAAGCGGGCTCTAATCTCGCGTTCCGCATCCTGATGCAGCGTCAAACCTACACCAAAGGCTTCTGCCGCCGCCTGCCGCGTATGATCATCCGGCGTATTGCCAATGCCGCCAAAAGAAAACACCACATCGCCAGCCGCACGCGTCCGTTGAAAGACTGAAGCCAATCGTGCGCGATCATCGCCCAGATATTCCACCCAGGAGAGTCGCAATCCGCGCTCGGCCATCACCCCGGCTAACCAGGTAAAGTGTTTATCCGTTCTTTTGCCGGAAAGGATCTCATCACCAATAATCACAGCGCCAAAGGTGGGCGCTTTCAATTCGCTCATCGCAATCGACTCCCCGTCACAATCACTTCGCCTTCCACAACCTCGCCCGCACCATCACTCTGGCCTCGCACCAGGCTCAACAACTCCATCGCAGCCACTGCAAACATCAGCGCCGTAAACGAAGCCGCAAAAAATCCCAGAATCGGAATATGCGCCATTAATGCGCCCACGCCACCGATCACAAAAAAACTACCCCGATAACGACGCCGCAGGGTACGCATTTCCGCATCATCGGCATGGCTCGTCAGCGCATCAAAGGTCAGTGTCCGCGCATTGAACCAGGCCAGCCAGCCTACCGGCAGCACAAAGGCCAACCCGGGCACCAGCCACAATGGCAACGTGATCAACCAACCGAACAGATAGACTGCCGTGCTCGACACGCTTACCCAGATTGATTGCGCCAAGCGGTCTGAGCCATGGCGGCGCACTTGCGGGTACGCAGACTTGCCTAGCCAATCCACCAGGCGACTCACAATCACCAAACCGGAAAACAGCGCAGCGCACCCATAGCTGATGGCAAATATCATTAGCCAGGCGGCTACCCAGGCAAATATCTCTGCGACTCCTGTCCAGCCAATGCCGGCTAGCCAGGTGGCCGGTGCCACCAGCAAAAACTGCGCAGACAAAGGCTGCAGGGCCGTTGCCAACAATACAATAAACATACCCACGGCAACCGCCACCGGCATCATGAGCAACTTCCATAGCACCGGATTACGCACCGACGCCAGACTGCGCCAGAAAACCCGTGTCACAAAAATCAGATCCAAAATAATCCCCTACGAACCATGACCCAATTGCTGCCAGGCCTTTTCCAAACGTTTCACTGAAACTGGCAACGGCGTTTTTAACTCCTGTGCGAACAGGCTAACGCGTAACTCTTCCAGTTGCCAGCGGAATTGATTTAACCGCTCATCCTGCACGCCAGCACGTGCCAAATCGCGCGCGCGTCGCTCATAAGACTGCCACAACGCAGACCATTCGGCGAGCGCTGTTTCATCCCGTGCCTGGGCAGCCGCATCGCCACTTTTAAGACGATCCAGCCGCACCGTGTGCGCCTTCAGATAGCGCGGCACATGCTGCAACTGATCGCGCCCGATATCCCTTACAAACGTTGGCGTTACCAATCGCGACAGATGTGCCTCAATATCACTCACCGCTTTAGGCCAGGCCTTGGCCGTCAGCAACTTCTTACGGGTGGCCGTCCACTCATCCAGAATGCTGCGCACCAGACGCGACAGCTCCTGAATCAATAAACCAAAGCGCTCACGACCTCTTCGCGCTGCTTCAGCAAAGTCTTCAGCGTTTCTTGGCCAGCTCTTGTCTGAATCCGGCAAACAGGCCTGCGCCAGAGCGCACCAGACAATCTGTTGTACTAACTCTGCAGCATCCCCTAATGGCATATAGCGCATGCCCAGTTCGCTATCTTTACGCAGCTGTTTATCAAAGCCTTTAATAGGCTCATGCAAAGCAATCGCAAATAGCCGTAACAAGCCCTGACGATGAATGTCTCGCGCCGCTTCCGGCGAATCAAATACGCGTATCGATACCGACTCACCATCGTCATGCAATGCCGGATAGCCAAAGAGTGTCTGGCCATCCACCGTTAACTCCATCAGCTCTGGCAATTGCCCGAAAGACCACTCGGTGATTCTCGCAATTTGCGTAGGTACCGCATCCTTTTGAGATGGGTTGCGATCAACACTTTCTGTTTGTTGCGCCACCGCCTGTACAGCCGCCTGGGCAGATTGACTAAAGGCCTCGCGGGCTTCCTGCGCCCAGCGCGCACGTAAATCCGCCAAGCTGCGCGACTGATCACGTTGCCGGCCATCGCCATCCACCAATCTAAAATTCATCTGCAAATGGGCAGGCAAAGACTCTGGCGCAAAAGCATCTGGCGTCAGTGTCCAGCCACGCGCATTCAAGCCACGTTCGAACAGAATGTGATGAATCAACGCCAACAATAAACCCGCTTCATTCTGATCTTGAGTCCCTGATCTAGCTACCGCTTGTGCCGCAATAAACTCATCGGCAAACGCCGGTAACGGCACCAGCTTGCTACGGTAGCGCTGCGGCAGATTTTTAAGCAACTGCAATACCTTATCGCGCAACAAACCCGGCACCAGCCATTCGCAGGCTTCTGCCGGAATACGATTCAGGTGCGCCAGCGGTAATGTCAGTGTCACGCCATCATCATTCGCACCCGGGGCGAAGTGATAAGACAGATCGTAGCGCACACCATTAATCAAAATTTCCGGCGGGAAATTATCGGTTGTCACACCACCGGCTTCGTGACGCATCAAGTCATCACGATTCAAATAAAGCAGTGTCGGATTAGCTTTTTCTGCTTCACGTCGCCAGGCATCGAACCCCGCACCATTGACGATATCTGCAGGAATCCGTGCATCGTAAAAGGCTTCAATCAGTGCATCATCCACCAGCACATCCTGGCGTCGTTGCTTATGCTCCAGTTGCTCGATCTCTTCAATTAACTGCTGGTTGTGCTGATAAAACGGCCAACGATTCACCCAGGCCGGATCAATCTCGCCAGCTACAAGTCCTTCGCGAATAAAAATCTCGCGCGATGCTGGCACATCCAACGGGCCGTAATGCACACGTCGCTTTGCCTGCAACGTCAGGCCATGCAAGGTCGTACGTTCAAAGGCCACCACCTGCATGGCCTTCTTTTCCCAATGCGGTTCACTGTAACTACGCCGGATCAGGTGCTCGCCAATCTGTTCGATCCATTCAGGATTCACCCGAGCAACGCATCGCGCAAATAACCGCGATGTTTCAGCCAGCTCAGCGGCCACAAGCCATTTGCCTGCCTTCTTCTGCAGATACGACCCGGGGTGCACCACAAAACGGATACCGCGCGCACCGAGACAATCACCCTTCTCTTCCGACTTGCAGCCGATATTGCCGAGCAACCCGGTTAACAGTG
>CAZCGW010000031.1:0-15319 GCA_964498255.1 uncultured Dechloromonas sp. | reverse complement strand
GACCCCATCACGCGCAACATCAATCAATTTATCTGCTTTTGCAGACCTTCCCTAAACGAGGCAACGCCCGACTTCGACTGGCGCTTTACATGGCGACAGTGAATGCAATTCGCCAAACAGAGAATTCCTTTAGAAACAAATTTCATCGCTATACCCTGGCATCGCCCAATGATGCCGACCTAAAACGTAAAGCCTTGACGGCTGTTATGGCCAAGATGGCACGAGTCATTCATGCCTTGATCAAATCCGGTACCCCGTATCAGGGTTACTTTGAAGCTTTGCCCAGTGGATCGATCCCTCTCTGTGGGGCCGTTGGGGCCTATAGGACCCCGTAGATAATGTTCGGACCTTCCACTGGGCATCCGATTGTTTTAAGTTCGGTGAAGACCGCAGCGTCTCGCTGTCGGATCTTGTGTTCATTATGGTAAATCGATGCCCTGTTTGATTCGTGGAAGTGACCACTGGCTTGAGCGTTAAAGTGACGCTGTTGTTTTTTTGACTGCGGTTTGCGGTCAGGGGTTGGATTTGTTCTTTTTGCACCAGACCCATTGCATTTAGTTCGTTATCTGACCGGAAGTATCGGGGTGCCCCGTGCTGGCTAACCAGCTTCGATAGCACCTCGACGACTCGGCCTGATCGGATTGACCCGGCAACGTCAATTGCCAAGCTCACCTTCGTGAACTCATCAATGACGGTCAGGCATTTTAACTTCTGACCATTGGCACAGGCATCATGCACAAAGTCATAAGCCCAAACCTGACATGGCGCAGTGGGTGTATAGACCCTAGGCCGACTGCTCGCCACTCGCTTTCTAGGCCGCTTGCGCGGTACTTGCATGCCTCCCTTCTGCCACAGACGCAAGGCTCGGCCATGCCCCATCTCAAAGCCCTGACGGTCGTGAAAGACGTGTACCCGCCGATAACCAAAGCGCGGGTATTGGGCCGATAGCGTACACATCGCCGCCAACACAGGCACGTCCTTCTCCAGCATCTTGGAAGTGTAATTCAAGGCCGATCGAGCCACCGATAACAGCGCACAAGCCCTGCGTTGCGATAGGCCGCGGGATACTGCAAACCCCACCTGCTCGCGCCTGGCCTGTGCGCTCACCATTTTTTTGCGGCGATCTCCTTCATCACGTCAATCTCAAGGTCGCGATCAGCCAACATCCGCTTCAGACGCGCATTCTCATGTTCAAGCTCACGTAACTTCTTCACCCCAGCACCACCCATCGTGCCAAAGTGCTTGCGCCAGTTATAGATCGTCTGCTCGCAAATCCCATGACGCCTGGCAACCTCACCTATCGCATCTCGGCCTGCTTCACGCAGAATCTGCACCATCTTCTCTTCACTAAATCGACCCTTCTTCATTTACTCCCTCCTTGTCGGTGGGAGCCATCTTCTCAAGTTTCAACTGGCCCGAAAATACCGGGGCAGGTCAGGTGAGCGTGTTTCAGCCGGACAGAATATTGCCCTGTCTGGAAACACCGGACGATCAACCGGTGCCCATCTTCATTTTGAAGTCATCCAGAATGGCGGTGTTGTTGACCCAAGTGGCTACGTCACCGCGCTAAAAATAGTTGAAAAAAATCGAAATTAAACTTGGGCAAGATCGCTCTGCATGAAACCATTATTGACCGATATCAATCCCCGCCTCCTGCTAGCCGAGCAACTCTGGGATCTCCGTGAACAGTACAGCATCTTTGGGCATTCCCGCTTCGGTCTGGATTTATTCTGGCAACTGGTTAATGCCTCAGCGTCACCTTACAGTCTTTCCATCAAGCCATTGAACGCCGACGGGATGGCCGTTCCTAGTGCCTTGCGTAAGACGCTGCGCAAGCTGGAGCATGAAGGCTGGATTCGGATTGATTCCCATCCCGATGATCAACGGGTATGATGCATCTTGGCGACGCCAAAATTTGAGGAGGTGGCTCAGGCGTTTATCGAGGCCATTGTTACCTGTATTGATCATTATGATGCCCATTCCAAGGATTTCGAGCACACACAACACTCTAATGACGCAAAGCAACCCTAATGACTGACCATGTCTACCTCGCTTAATAACCCCACTCGCAACGACATTATTGTCTTCATCGGGCAAGAGATCGCGGCAAAACGAGAGTCCCGTGGCTTAAGCAAAAGGGACGTCGCCAACGCCTTGCTGCTTTCAACCGCGCAAATTGACGGCATTGAACAGGGCTGCCTAAAACCATTCTATAACGAGCAGTTTTACCGTCAGTGTGCCGACAAATATGCGGCCCATCTAGGGGTTGTTCCGTCACTCTCTGAGCGGTTTCGCGAAGTTGAACGCACTGTGGCTGAGGAACCCACAGAAGTGGTAACACCCATAACAAACCCAGCACAAACGCCATTACGCCATTCATTCCCCGTGAAACTCATCGTTGCGAGCGCATTGATATTGACTGGCCTAGCCCTGTATCTGGCCACTCCTGGTTCGCTGCTGAATAGGGTTGCTGATGTTCAGGACGTGATGAAATCATTTGAGAAGCCCCAAGCATCCCCTCCGGCACCCCAGCCGCAACAGGTCGAAACCAAGACCGCCCCCGCTGAGGAACTCAACCCCCCAAGAGCGGCAAGCAACACAGTTCGACTGGCATTTAATAGCTCATGCTGGGTTCAGTCGGTAGCTACTAACGGTCAGAAATCAGAAAAAACCTACCAACCTGGCGAATCTGTAGAAATCGCACCGCTTTCTTTGCAAGCACTGATTATTGGCAATCGCAAAGCCGTCACCATGCTTTCCCCGACAGGTGCCGAGATCAATGTCGATGCATTCACTAACCCGAATACGAATGTCGTGCGAATCATTGGCGCCTCTGTCAGAAATCTCGGACAGAATAACTAACGCCACCCTTTTTATTATCGGTACAATCACCAAGTCGGTGCTGACAAATCTCTCCTAACAGCGGGTCATCGTGGCCTCGCCTTGGATCCACGATGCAGCACCGGCACCTTTTACCGTTTCGGACAAAACGGCTTTTCAAGGTTGATATTTATGTTCTCGGATGTCAAAACCATCAAGGCCGAACTGCGGTTGGTCAAGCTGATGCTCTTGATCATTGTGATCCTGCAGCTCGTTGAGATCACCCGATTATTCGACATTCATTTCAAATTCTGACCGATGCCCAACGTCTTGCCAGTAGCAAAAGGCACCCCACCAATCTCCCTGGTAGATGTCACTGCACCGACGATTCCCTCAGAACCTTGTTCGTCTTTGCTGGATCAGGCATCCCATCAGTTAGCACGAGGCGTACCCCGCAACCTCTGCACTAGCGTTGGTGTTCCGCTCCCCGTGTCTGCAGTTGACCCGTGGAGCAAAGCCAATTTGATGCGCCCCTCCATGCTGGTGGGCGGTGTTTTAATCCTGGTCCTGATAGTCTTGGCGATCTATACGGTTTATGTGGAACTTCACAAGAAGGATGCCCATGATTACCGGTATTTCCGTCGGATTACCGTGCGCCGATGGCTATGGATGATCTACCTAGCCGTTGTTCTGGGGTATTTCATGTTCACAATCTGATTTTCGTGAACAAATAGTCCTTATTTGGTCGGTTTTATGGGTAAACCCCCCCCGTAAAAAGTGAGTATTTACCGTGTTAGCCGGTAAATGCCGATGTTTTATGTCGTTATTTCACCCATAACAGGGTTTTGAAGGCGGTTTGTCCATAGATTGCCCACGATAGAAATCCAGATTACCCCCTCCCTGATGGCAAATTAAGGCGGTTCTGATCCGGTTGGGATTGTTGTCTGGTGCCGGTAGGCACGCCGGTGAGCTTACAAGTGCAATTTGTGCGCTTGTAAGCGATTTCCGGCGCGTAGGGAGTGAAATGTACTCCCGTAGGCCAGAAACGCGTTAGGCGTCGATTACAGATGTTCTAGGGGGTACTTCGGCCCCCTCTGGGGGCCTTGATAACGGGGTATGCCGGGAGGGACCTGCCGAAGGCACGGGATTGAGCCGGCAGGGGCAGCGCCCCTAAAAGGCGGCGGTTTTGGGGTTCTGTATGTTTTTGTATATTTTTCTCTTGTTTTTAAGGGGATGCTGATTCCTCTGTAACCCTTTTCTGTGGCGGTTTTCCGAGTTTTGAAAAATCTCTAAAGGTGAGTAAACTCCGTGTATTGTCCACAATGGTGGATAAGTTAAAAATCTCTCGTTTTTGATGTAAAGTGAGAAATTATCAGACATCTCACCAAAGCGATGGCCAAAGAAACTGGACACCACCTTGTCGTCAAATCAAATTCGCTGGTTTAAGCAAGCTACAAGCTTTCGTTGAACGAGCAGCGGCTGATTCTGTTGGCAGTTTCAGGCATCAGCACCCGCCCTGTCGTCCGGCCTGGTTTCAATCAGGTAGACGGGATTCGAATTACTGCGGCAGCTTTTGCCGAAGCATGGAACATACCCATCAGCCACGCATACGAGGCGCTCAAGGATGCTACTAACGAGTTGTACGAACGCTCAATCGTAGACATTAAGGATAAGCTCCACACGAAGATGCGCTGGGTGTCCGCAGTTAAGTACCATGATCGAGAGGGATGGGCCACCCTGTCATTTACTCCCCATGTCATCCTTCATCTTACGAATCTTGGCCAGAATTTCACTCAGTATCGATTAGGACAGGTTGCGAACCTTCGCAGCACCTACGCAGTTCGGCTGTTTGAGTGGTGTGTTCAGTTCATTGGAACTGGTTGGTTAGTCATTCCTTTGGACGAGCTTACCCAGCGTTTGGATGTGGCGTATAGCCGATACGTGGACATTCGCCGCTTTGTAATTGAGCCAGCTGTTTTGGAATTACGCGCCAAATCCAATCTGGAAATTACCTGGGAACCTATCAAGAAAGGCCGAGCTGTTCATGCCATTCGCTTTGTATTTCAAGAGCGCGAACAGGGAGGGGTCGCTGTAGAAAACGGAATTTAAAGCACGCTAAGCAGAGGTTGTCCCTGGAAGCGGGCGTAACGGCCTGAGTTTTCCCGCACCGACCTTGGCACTACTTCGCCAGACGTAATCGCCCGTCAGGTTGATGTGTTCCCAGCCCAAGGGCGACAGATATTGCAGTAACGAGGCATCCAAGGTTTCCCCTTGCCCCTGCAAGGCGTTGGTTGCCCGCTCCAAGTAAACCGTGTTCCACAGCACGATGGCCGCTGTGACTAGGTTGAGTCCACTGGCCCGATAGCGCTGCTGCTCAAAGCTACGATCTCGGATTTCGCCCAGCCGATTGAAGAACACGGCTCTGGCCAGCGCGTTTCGCGCCTCCCCCTTGTTCAGCCCAGAATTGACGCGGCGGCGCAGCTCCACGCTTTGCAGCCAGTCCAAGATGAACAACGTGCGCTCGATGCGGCCCAGTTCGCGCAGCGCAACGGCCAAACCGTTCTGGCGCGGGTAGCTGCCCAATTTGCGCAGCATCAGGGAGGCTGTCACCGTGCCCTGCTTGATGGATGTGGTCAGCCGCAGGATTTCATCCCAGTGGGCACGGATTTGCTTGATCTTCAGCCGCTCACCGCTGAGCATTGGTTTGAGCCCGTCATAAATAGCGTCTCCTGGCGGCACAAACAGCTTGGTTTCGCCCAGGTCACGGATGCGTGGCGCAAAGCGGAAGCCAACGAATGGCATCAAGCCAAAGACGTGGTCGGTAAAACCCGCCGTGTCGGTGTAGTGCTCCTCGATCCGCAAGTCCGATTCGTGGTACAACAAACCGTCGAGCACGTAGGTGGAATCGCGCACCCCAACATTGACCACCTTGGTGCTGAACGGCGCGTATTGGTCAGAGATGTGGGTGTAGAAGGTGCGCCCAGGCTCGGAACCGTACTTCGGATTAACGTGACAAGTGCTTTGCGCCTTGCTGCCGGTGCGGAAGTTCTGGCCGTCAGACGAAGACGTGGTGCCATCACCCCAGTGCTCAGCAAACGGTTGCCTGAACTGGGCATTCACCAGATTAGCCAGCGCTGCGTTATAGGTTTCGTCTCGGATATGCCAGGCTTGCAGCCAGGCGAGTTTGGTGTACGTGGTGCCGGGGCACGATTCGGCCATTTTGGACAGGCCAAGGTTGATGCCATCGGCTAGAAGGGCTGTCATCAACAGGGTTTTGTCTTTGGCCAAGTCACCCGATTTGAGATGGGTGAAATGGTTGGTGAATCCCGTCCAACCATCCACCTCCATCAGCAGCTCGGTAATTTTGACGTGAGGCAGCAAGGCCGCCGATCGGTCGATCAACGACTGGGCTTCATCGGGTACTGCTGCATCCAGTGGCGTGATTTTCAGGCCACTGGTCGTGGTGATGATGGCGTCCGGCAGTTCGTTGGCCAGTGCCATGAGGTTGGTCTTGGCCAGCTGTGACTCCAGAAGCGTCAAACGCTCATGCAGGTACTGGTCACAATCGGTGGGAACTGCCAGCGGTAAGGTGTTGGCCAGTTGCATGGTGGTGAATTTTTCAGCCGGCACCAGGTACTCGTCGAAGTCTTTGAACTGGCGGGAACCCTGCACCCACACATCCCCGGAACGCAGTTTGTTCTTCAGCTCGGACAAAGCGCACAGCTCGTAAAAGCGCCGATCAAAACCAACATCCGTTTTCACCAGTCTCGCCCAACGCGGCGTGATGAATTTGCTGGGTGCGTCCGTTGGCACCTGTTTGGCATTGCTGGCATTCATCAAGCGCAAGGCCTCGATAGCGTCCAGCACATCTTTGGCAGCGGGTGCGGCCCGCAGTTTGAGCACGTCCAGGAACTCCGGCGCGTACCGTCGCAAGGTGGCATAGCTATCGCCCATGCGGTGCAGGAAGTCAAAGCTCGCAGGCTGGGCCAGCACCTGCGCCTCGCTGACGCTTTCCGTGAAGTCTGCCCATGGCAGCACGGATTCAATGGCCGCGAATGGGTCAGCGCCGGATTTCTTAGCCTCAATCAGCGCCAAGCCGATTCGGCCATACAGGCGCACTTTGTCATTGATGGCCTTGCCGGAGGCCTGGAACTGCTGGGCATGCTTGTGCTTGGCCGCGTTAAACAACTTGCCAATGATGCGGTCGTGCAAGTCGATGATTTCATCAATGACCGTGGCCAGCCCTTCAATGGCGAGTGCCACTAAAGTGGCATAGCGGCGTTGTGGCTCAAACTTGGCCAAGTCAAAGGCTCGCATCTGCCCACCCTCGCGGGCGATCTTGAGCAGGCGGTTTTGGTGCACGGCATGCTCGATGCCATCTGGCAAATCCAGTGCTTGCCACGCTTTCAGCCTCTCGATGTGCTCCAGCATGTGCCTGGAATTGGGCTTTTTCGGGGACAGGCGCAACCAGGCCAGTTTGGTGACCTTGCCTCCTTCTTTGTGGGTGAGTAGCTCATCCAGGCGCTGACGGTTGACGCGGGTCAGTGTGTCTGACAGCGCCGCATGGATGTGTTTGTTGGCACGGGTGATAGCTTCGGCACAAATGCGCTCAATGACATCAACGGTGGGCAGCAAAATACCTTGGCTGCGCAGGGATTCGGCCAAGGCGTGTGCCAGCACAATGCCCTTGTCTGTCTGCAATGCCAACTCGTTCAAGCCGTGCACTGCGGCTCGGTAGTGGCTCAACGTGGTAAATGTTCGCAACCCAAGAACAGATTGCAATTCGACAAGATGCTCACGGCGAGTTTGTTCGCGTTGTCCATAGTCGGCCCAGGCCTCGACAGGCACTTTGATTTGACTGGCCACCGTTCGCAACAACGAAGGCGCAGGCACCGCATCAACGGACAGCAAGATGCCGGGGTAGCGCATGTAACACAGCAAAACTGCAAAGCCCAATCGGTTTTGCGCACCACGATGTTGACGGATGAGCGCCAAGTCAGTGTCGCTGAAGGTGTACAGGCGGATCAGCTCATCACTGGCAGTAGGAATGGCCAGGAGGCCCTCACGTTCAGTGGCCGACAGGATCGAGCGGCGTGGCATGTTGGCGGCTACTCCGAACTTGACCTTGTTGGCCAACTTATGCGCGCCAAGGTTTCAATCAGTGTGGTTCGCTTGACCCCAAAGTTGCGGCAGACGGCGGCCTTGGACATGCCAGCGTTCAACGACACAACGATGGCATCGAGTTTTTCACCAACGATGGCCTTTGGGCGGCCACCAATGCGGCCTCTGCGTTTGGCCGCCGCCAAGCCTGCGACAACGCGCTCCCGGATCAATGCCCGCTCATACTGAGCTAACGCGCCGAACACATGGAACAACAGCTCACCAGACGCCGTTGAGGTGTCCATCCCCTCGGTCAGCGAACGAAACGACACCTGCCGATCCTTCAAGGTGTTCACGATCTCCAGGAGATGCGACAGGGAGCGCCCCAGCCGATCCAGTTTCCAGACGACAAGCACGTCGCCTGGTTGAACAAAGGCCAAGGCTTTGGCTAGGCCAGCACGGTCATCCTTCGCGCCAGAAGCATGATCTTCAAACAAGTGCCTGGCATCTACCCCCGCAGCCAGCAAGGCATCACGCTGCAAATCGGTGCTTTGCCGATCCGAGTCTGACGACACACGCATGTAACCTACCAACATAGACGGAAAACCAGTCAAAACAGATTTCCGTATGGTAGCTCATTGCGACACAGTTTTCCGTATGTTTTTGCAGCACCTTCAAGGCAAAAAATCGTGCCCCGATCAAGGCGACGGAAAACATGTGTTTTACGACACCACAAATGCGCCTTGCGTTAATGCAGTCGTTGTCGAATAATGATTGCATCGAATGCATTATTGCGAGGTGATTCTATGGCGATGCTGACAGTACGCAATTTGCCCGACGACGTGCACCGCGCATTACGGGTGCGGGCCGCACTACATGGGCATAGCACCGAAGCTGAGGTGCGGGAGATTCTGGCGGTAGCGGTCAAGCCAGAGTCACGTGTTCGCATGGGTGAAGCCCTCGCAGCACTGGGTCGTACAATCAGTCTGACAAACGAGGATTTCGAGGTATTCGACCAAGTGAGAGACAAGACGCCGGCCAAGCCGCTGGGGTTTGAATGATCGTCCTCGATACCAACGTTGTTTCCGAAGCGATGAAGCCCGAGCCGCACCCGGCCGTGCGAGCATGGTTGAACGATCAAGCCGCCGAAACACTGTACCTGACTAGCGTAACACTGGCCGAGCTGCTGTTTGGCATCGGTGCGCTTCCAGCCGGTAAACGCAAGGACATGCTGGCACAAACCCTTGACGGTCTGATGGGGCTGTTCAGGGATCGGGTATTACCATTCGATACCGATGCAGCACGACGCTTTGCCGAGTTAGCTGTGACAGCCAAGAACGGTGGGCGAGGATTCCCAACGCCTGATGGCTATATCGGTCACGTGACACAGCACCTTATGAAGCTGCCACCGTGGCCGTCATCAATCCGTGGAAAGTATAAGAGCATCGGAAATGCTGCAATGCAATAGATACCCAGGGTTGGATGCCAATGAGATTATTCGTCTAACTTCGGCAATCGGCCACAAGCGGTCTCTGACAAAATCGCTTAATAGCGGACATCGACTCTGTCCGTATGATTGAAGATTGATAAGGAGACCCGCATGGGATAATCTTCATGTCATTCAAAACCTTAGGGGCGATTCAAACGTGTCCGTATTATTAGCAATCACCCGGACGTTTCTGTTCGTGAATAACTGTTATGCCGCACAAACCGCAACACCGACTAGCCGCGAGCCTCTAAATGACAAAGAAGTCAGTTCAATCGCTCATTGAAGACATCCGTCTTGTGAGCGAGAAAAATTATGAGATCGTTGATGCCGTACGAGCCTTGGTTCGGAAGAACTTCAACGCCTATTCAGAAGAAGTCAAGTACGGCGGCATTCTGTTTGCGAATGGGGTTCAGTTTGGCGGGGTGTTCGCTTACAAGGCGCACGTAACCGTTGAATTTGGAAGCGGCGCAAAGATTGCTGACACTTTCGGCTTTCTCGAAGGATCAGGAAAAGGTCGTCGTCATATCAAGTTAATGTCAATTTCTGAAATCAAGGAAAAGAAACTAGCTGAGTATCTGCTGCTTGCTTTTCGGGCTGCTGAACAGGAGGATTCATGAAATTTGGCTACACCATCATCTATGTTCCTGACGTTGCAGCTTCGCTCTCATTTTTCGAGAGTGCGTTTGGCTTATCACGTCGGTTTTTGCACGAGTCTGGCGACTATGGCGAGATTGCAACAGGCGAAACCACGCTGGCCTTCGCATCATGCGAACTTGGGCGCATGAACTTTCCAGAGGGGTTTGTTGCTGCGAGTGAATCAAGTAAGCCTCTCGGCATTGAAATCGCACTGGTCACGCCGTCTGTTACCGAGGCGCACGCAAACGCACTTGCTGCCGGTGCCGCAGAGTTGAAAAAACCAGAAGCAAAGCCATGGGGACAAGTTGTCTCCTATGTTCGCTGCCCAGACGGAACATTGGTTGAAATCTGCTCACCCATCGGTGGCCAAAGTGCGGCATAACAAATCAATCCAGGAGACAGCCCGCAAGCGGGCTCCCTCCCTGCGGTCGGTGCCCCTGATCTCAAACGTTCTGAGTGACCGCTTTCCAATAGTGGTTACGGCCTGAATGGGCACCGAAGCGACGCTCGGGCTGCGACCAATATCAAGTGTCACTCTCTATCGCATTGCACAATATAAAATTCCATTAGCTTTCAATGCTCTATATTTCCCGTATTCTGAAACAACCCACTTGTTTGGAGTCAATAGCACGGATTAACTCAATGGCGGCTGGTGAAACGACTGTTAGGGATGGTCTGATTAATTCGACGCAAGCCATGGCAGATAGTCGTCGACTTCAATTTCTTGCGTTTTCCCCTCAATGCGCCCAGTTGGGCAAGGATTTTTGGCCCCCCTGAGGCTACTTTGCCCATGGTCACCACCACTTACCCTGCCCGCAAACGCACTCATCCCTGCCCCCCTTGCAACTTTGCCCGCGCCATCCATAAATTGGACAGGGCAAACAAGGTGACCAACTGTGCCGTGTTCTTCTTGAGCCCACGGTAACGGGTTTTGACATAACCAAACTGGCGCTTGATCACCCGAAACGGATGCTCCACCTTGGCTCGAATCCCGGCCTTGGCTTTTTCAACCTGATCTGTCAGCTGATCAAGCGGATCGCTCTTGTCCAAGGCCCTGCGTTTGCCTGGGCGCATGGCAACGTGCCATGTCACGCCGGGTTTGGCATCGGGACGTTTGTGGATGCCTTGATAACCGGCATCGCCATACGCGTGCACTTCTTGCCCATGCAGCAAACTGTTGCCTTCGAGCACATCGTGAACATGGCCCGATGTGCCGCGCACGGTGTGAACCAAGCCAGAATCTGCGTCCGCGCCAATGTGGGCCTTCATGCCAAAGTGCCACTGGTTGCCCTTTTGGCTGGAGTGCATCTCAGGGTCGCGGGCTTTGTCGTTGTTCTTGGTGGAGCTGGGCGCTGCTATGAGTGTGGCGTCCACCACGGTGCCGGTCTTGAGCAGCAAACCTCGCTCGATCAGCAAGTCATTGACGGTGGCCAGGATTTGTTCAGCCAGCTTGTGCTTTTCCAGCCGATGACGGAACCGCAAGATGGTGCTCTCGTCGGGCATGCGCGAGAACTCTGGGAGCTGGGCAAATTCCCGGTACAACGGCACATCAAAGAAAGCCTCTTCCATGCCTGGGTCCGACAAGGTAAACCACTGCTGCAAAAAGTGCGTGCGCAGCATGGTCGCCAACGAGAAGGGTGGACGCCCTTTTTTGCCTTCGGGGTAGTAAGGCGCGATCAAATTGATCAGCGCCTGCCATGGAACGACTTTGTCCATCTGCTCCAGGAACTCGCGCTTGCGGGTTTTCTTCACGATCAGACTCAACTCAAGGCTTGCTTGTTTCATGGGTCAATGATGCCCGGAGGGGCTTACGCCAGGCACACAGGGTTGGGACTTTTGCAGAGTTTCCTTAGGTCTACCCCTGCGAGCGGGTAATGCGACGGTGACGGAAATTTCTGGGGTTCCGGCTTACAACCCCAACAACAAATGCACCAGCTGCGGTGCAAGCTATGAGAAGCCTGCGAAGTAAGCAGTTTGGAATAGGAGTCGGACGCTCAGGTCGCTGTGCCCGCTTCTAGGGACAACCTCTGCTTAGCGTGCTTTAAATTCCGTTTTCTACAGTGACCCCTTAAGGTGCCCGATAAACAAACCCCTAAAGGACGACTTTGGTTAAACGATGGCAGTTGTCTGCGCCTACGAGCGCAATATCCAAACCATGTCTGGAGCTACGACTTTGTCTTTGTTCGGGATGCTTATGGGCGAAAAATCAGGATGCTCACCATGATTGATGAATTTACCAGGATCTGCTTAGTGATCCACTGCGCACTGCGTATTGGCTCTAAAGAAGTGATTGAACAACTGGCCGATGCCATGGTCATCCACGGCATCCCAAAATACATCCGATCGGACAATGGTCCGGAGTTCGTAGCGAGAATCTTGCGCGATTGGTTAAAGGAGATTGGTGTCCAAACCGCTTACATTGAACCAGGCTCTCCTTGGGAGAATGGCTTTTGTGAAAGCTTCAATGGCACCTTAAGAGATGAACTGCTTAATGGGGAGATCTTCTACAACCCAGAAGAAGCGAGGGTTCTCACCAAACAATGGAAAGATCATTACAACCAAGTAAGACCTCATAGCTCATTGGGTTACAGACCACCAGCACCACAGGTGATGCTACCTAAATTTACTCAAATCCAACCTGGCTACATGCAATGATTTAATATGGGATTACTCTCACTGGTGGTGGTACTAAATTGACAGCAGTTCATTGCCATGGGAGGGGATGTCTTTGATTAACTGCTCTCTTCGCCCAAAGCCAACAAGAGAATCTGAGTCACATGCTTGACACGTTTTGGGAGCTATTGCAGCCACTGCCTCAATATGGTAGTTATGGTCGTCAGAGTGAATTTTGCAGACCTCATAGGCCGCAAGGTTAAGAATATTTATAGGCATGGCAAAGGCCGATCACAAGTGCGGCTCAATTGCTACCTTATGCAATAGATTGAATTCCGATATGCACTAGCACTAAATCAGAAGCAATATATTGCTCAAAGTCAGTTAAATATGCTCGCTTACTAACGCAGGCAGGATTGGAAAAATAAGCCCAAATGCCACCCCAGCATTCAATCAGCGCTCTAGGCATTTCACCGTGAGCACTAAACACGAGATAGGCCCCGCCTTGAACTTGTAGCGCCCCTTGCCCATCGGATGAAGTATTGTTGACTTTTGCTCCTGCAAGAACATCATACGATCCATTTGCATCGGATTCATAGTTAAAGTAAACGCCAAACGGCTCAAGGTGGATGCCCTGGTTGGCAGGGGAAAGGGTTTCAAGCACCTCACTTGGAAATCTCTTCCACAGAGCGGGGATTTGGGCTGTAGAGGGGTCAAACTCATTAACATTTTTAGTTCTAATTTGAATGCCCTGCACCTGAAAAGGCTCAATATTTTTAAGAATGGGGGTCATGATTTTTCCTTGTCAAATCAATCATACATTACGGTTTCTAGTATAAACATGATTTCCAGATCCAAGACGGCTTCAATCACGGATTACGGATACCCAAAATAATTATCTTCACATTAAGATAATTAATGCATCATCCATAAAAACCCCAGACAACTTAAATCTTGTGCAGATGTAGAGCTCTAGCGCTTGCAGGCAACAATAACCCCGCTTGCCCAAGGCAAGTTAACCATCCAGAAGTCTTCTCGCTTTTCCAGCGTAGAAATAAGGTTTGCAACTTTCTCGGCATGCCCATCTGGCCAGTTGGGCTGTGGCAGCATATCATCAATTACATAGATCCCGGAAGGGCGCAAGAGTGCAAGGGTTGTTTCAAGCAAGCGGTATTTACCAGCCCATGTATCGGCAAAAATAAAGTCAAAAGTAGCTGGGGCTAAAGTGTTTAGCCACTCATCCGCATCTGCGCACACCACCGAAAGTCTTGGATCATGGCCTAGATGGCGCTTTAACACTGATAGCAAGATTGGATCATTATCTATTGTGGTTAGGTGCGAGGTAGCATCCATGCCATTAAGAATCCATGCGGTTGATAGGCCAGTTCCAGAACCAAGCTCAAGAAGTTGAGCGGATGATTTGGATGTGGCCAGTACTCTTAACAAAGAACAGGCTTGTGAATCCGAGGGCATGTCAAAACCCAATGCATGAGTATCAGACCAGATTTCAGAAATTATCTTTGGCCCATTCGGGTCTTTATTGATTTGTAAACTCATGTTAGCTCGTGATTGAATAAAAGGGTATTTTTCTAATTTTCGGTCGCCAGTTAGAAGATGCCCAGCATCACAAGAGGCGATCCGGCAGAGGTTTTAATTGGTAAAGACTCCAGAAGAAACTGTCCCACTCGTGCTGATCGCCAGGAAAATTCTGAACCTCGGTAACCCTACCATTTTTTATAGTCCAAACCAGAACCGAAGTTCCATCTAGGCTAAGTTCTCCGATAGTGCTAAAGACTCGGTGTACATCTACAACATAATTTTCATTCGCCTCTAGGAATTTAGGTTCAGCCTTAAAGCCCGCCCTGGCAAGCAATTCGAAATAGGCTAAGACTTCAGTAACGCCGTTCTTTACGCCTGCCAGTGGATGACGTCCTGGAATAATCCATTTGATGTCGTTTGAAAGGACTGATTCGATTCCCGCAAGATTTCCAGAAGAAAAATATTCAAAGAATTTTTCAATCAAAAGAATGTTTGGATGCTTAGACATGGGTATAGTTTCCCTATTAAACTGCAAGATAGCGACTTCAAGGGGTGGGAGGCATTAAGTAAAAAAGTATGAACCTTGGATAACTATAGCTTATTACCCATGTTTTGGCTTAATTGGGGGATCCAGTGCTGGCATATGTGCACGTCAATCTAAGCGTCAAAGACTCTGCCAAGCAAGCGGCGCTTGCTCCACGCTTTCACACAGCCTTAAAAGAAGTTGGGGGCAAAATTCTTTATTTTGACCCTGTTGTGCAGACTTTAGAGGGGGATGAGGCGCTGTTGCCAATTGTTAGTGTGTTTGAATTTCCAACTCTTGCTCAAGCGCTAGCTTTCTATAATTCTGAGCAATGTGAGCCAATAAAGGCTGAACGTCGAGAAGCTCAAGAGGCGCGAATGTTTAAAGTTGAGACCCCATGAAGGGCTTGCCCAACTAAATTAAGCGCTTACTCTGTTATCAGCAACAAATAAATTGGCTTTATTCGGGTTGCGGCGCAACTGGCAGGGTGGCCTGCTCAGCACTGCTGGTTCACTTTGAACGGTAACAGGTGGCCTTTTTGGAGGGGCGGTTTCAAGTCTGAAGTGCAACGGTTAAAAGTCTAATGGATAACGGCAGAT
>CAZCGW010000030.1:0-15900 GCA_964498255.1 uncultured Dechloromonas sp. | reverse complement strand
GCCGGTTTCGATTTCACCTTCATGTTCTGGTACATGATGAAGTTTACGGGGGAATCCCCGTTTTCATGGTCCGCACTGGACATGAAAACCTTTGCCATGGCCTTATCCGGGTTGCCGTACCGCAGCTGCATCAAGCCTAAACTGCCCAAAGACTGGTTTGACGACTTGCCGCATACCCATGTGGCGCTGGATGATGCGCTGGAGCAGGGCGCACTGTTCTGCAACATGCTCAGCTTGTGGCAGCAGCACCGGCAGGCTTTGGGGTTACCCAACGAGGTGATGCCCGCGGTTGAGCCGGAAGAGGTCGCCGTACCCGGTATTTCGCCCAGAGTCGACTCTGCTTTATAATCACATCATTCACACCTATCGGAGTTTCCGGCCATGGCCCGCGTCGAATCTAATTACGTTTCGGATCACACCAAGTTCATTAACGAAGAACTCAAGAAAAATCCGGAGTGGCGTACGGACCAGCAGACCGGCCGTTCGATCTGGTGGGACAAGCCCCAGGACGTGAAGCAGAACGAAATTTATGCAGAAGCCAAGGTGCCGCAGAAGTCGTATCCTTACGATGTGCTGTTTGATTCCTGATCACCGGTTATCTGCCTGCAAAAGCGCCTGGCTTTGACCAGGCGTTTTTTATTTCTGTTTTTTGTAAAAAAAGCCCCGTTTCGCGTTAACTTTATAAATTGTCAATCGTTATAAGACATACGATGCGATACCTGATCATTCTTCTGGCTTTTCTCAGCGGTGCTGCTTGCGCCCAGGAATCCACCTTCGAGCGCGAGTTTGCTAAATTCGACAAAGACTTCGAACGGCTGAATCACTGGAAGGCAGAAACCCCCGCCAGCAAGAAAATCAAGAAACCGGTGGAGACCCAACCAGCCAACACCGATAAGGCAGAAGTGCAGCGTCTCGATGCCGCAGAACCTGTTGCTGGAACACCAGCGCCGGACGTGCCGACCAAAGACCCGAATGCCAAAGTAGAGCCCTTGACCCAGTCCGATCTAATCGGCCACCAGATTAAAGATCCGGTGGTGCGTAAGAAAGTTCAGGATTTGTACAAACGGCCTGATGTGGTTGTACAACAATACGTATTGCCGACCAATTAAGTTTCAACGAGGAGTAAGTAATGAAAAAGTCGTTTCTGATTGCTTCCGCTATTTTTCTGGGACTCACCGCCTGTAGTAGCACCCCTAAGAACCCAGTCGATGCGACCCCGGGTCGTACAGCTGATGTGGAGTTCCTGGAAGCCAACGGGCCCCTAACGCTGACCTTTGATGACAAAGGCAATTGGATCTCGCTTAAATCTTCAGCTACAGCGCCACTGGTGAATAATGCACCTGAAGGGGTAGAAGTGGCTTTCAAAACCGCCACCATGCGTGCCAAGCGCAACCTCACCGAATTCATGTCGAATGATGTGAAATCCACCAAATCGGTGCAGACCATCTCCAAGTCCTACCTGAAGAACATTGCTCAGGTGGATAGCAGCAATGAATCCAATACCGCCGGCGATGAGGAAGATGCAGCCAGCAACAGCCAGGCTACGAAAGAAAGTCGCCAGAAGGCCAACACCATCGCCCAGACAGTGCGTGAGCGTATTGACGATAACTCGCAGGCCATTCTGAAGGGCGTGCAGGTTACCGAGCGCAAAGTCTCGAAAGAACAGCAACATGTTTCGGTCACTATTCTTGTCACGCAGCAAAGCATTAAAGGTGCCGAGCAAATGCGTAAGGCCATGGGTAACTGATCAGGCCTTTGCAGGAACAATTGGCAGTGATGCATCTAAGAACTTGGCGGCGTTCCCTATTGTTGGGGAGCGCCGTCTTGCTTGTGGCCTGTGCATCGGGTGCCAAAAAGGGTGATGCACAAACCGTATTGGCCGAAGGAACAGGAAACACCTGTCAGGAGGCCTTGGGGCAGGCAAAGGTGCAGGCCAGTGACAAAGTGGTTGGCTCATTTGTGAATAGCCAGAAGTCACTGGTTGCTGACAAGTACTATGCCGAAAGTCTGAATGAATACAGCGGTGGGGTCGTCCGCCAGTACACCGTGCTAGAGAGCAAGGGCGTTTCTCCTTGCGTGGTTAAGATCAGCGCTGAGGTTTATCTCGACAAGAAAAACATCGCGCTCACCCCCAATAGTCGTTCATTGAATCTGGGTGAGGTGGGTCGCTTTGTTGATAAGCAGGATGAAGCCAAGGCCACCCTCAACGCATTGATCGTTCGCCCCAACATGTTCAGTGCCCGCATGGATCGTTTGCACGTAAGCACTGATAGCAAAAGGAACGCCCAGATTGTGCTGCAGGTGTCTGACGTGGCGCCGAGCGAGAAGTGGTATTCGGATCTGGAATCCTTTCTTAACCTGCAAGGGCAGCGGGTCGACTTCGAACGTTCCAAATGGAGCGATATTGGTAAGTCAGTCCTGTCACTGATTGCCGCACCGGTGGCGGTGCCATTGGGGTTGGCGCCATCGCCGTTTAGAAGCCAGACATCCCGTGGCACGGAGATCGTTAACGGCGAAGGTTTGTTGTGTTTCCGTAACGACCCGCAATACGAATCGTTGCGTTGTTACCAGACCTGGCTGGCCGGAGATGCACTGCGTCAGCTGCGTTCTATCCAACTGATGCTGGTCGAGCGCTCTAACGATAACGTCACCAGCACGCGGCAAATTCAGAAGGGCGCGTATCACATGGTCACCTTCCGCGCCTCGGACTACACCTACAAGAGCAAAGAAATGGGCTCGAAACGGGATTTCTACATCATCGAGCCGATGGGCGTACCGTTCCGTGAATACCTCACCGTTAACCGCGGTGCACTCAGCGAAGAAAACGAATTCGCCATCAACGTCCAGTTTGCGACAGAACCGCAAACCTCACCGTTCCGCCCGCAGATTCCCGGCGTGCTGCCAGTGAACAACACCCGCAGCCGCCAGAACTTCTGATTTAGTGCGTGAGGGGTTTCACCACACGTTTGATGGTGTTGTCTTCCGGATTCGGCAGAATCTTGAAGCCCAGCGAGCTCATCAGATTCAGCATCTTCGTATTGTCCGAGAGCACATCACCAATCACCGCCGTATAACCCTTGGTGCGGGCACAATCAATCAGCACCTGCATTAGTTTGCGACCAAGGCCACGCTTTTGCCAGCTATCGGCAACCGCTAGGGCAAACTCAACAGTTTCACCGTCGGGGTTAGTAACATAGCGTGAAGCGCCTATTTGGACGGGGACACCTTCGTCATCAAGTTGCACCGCCACAAAGGCCATTTCGCGGTCATAGTCGATCTGCGTAAAGCGCACGAGTTGTGGTTTTGAAAGCTCACGCATCGTATCCATGAAACGGTAATAGCGGCTTTCGTCGGACATGTTCTTGACGAACTCCTTCTCCATTTCGGCATCTTCCGGACGTACCGGACGAATGGTGACGGATGACCCATCCGGCAGTATCCATTCTTCCACCAGATGGTTCGGGTACGGGTGAATCGCCATGTGGGCATAGCGATCAACCGTTGCCGGCGCGTAATCGATCACAATACGGGCATCGGCCGCAATCACGCCTTCTTCATCAACGATCAGTGGGTTGATATCCAGCTCAATGATCTGCGGAATTTCACTCACCAGATCCGAGATGTGGAGCAGCAGCTCGTAAATCGCCTCGATATTGGCAGGCGGTACCGGGCCATGGCCTTTGAGCAGATTGAATGCCCGGGTGGATTTCACCAGGCTTTCGGCAAGCACCTGATTGAGTGGGGGCAGGGCAAGACCGCGATCAGGATACAGATCGGATTCATTGCCGCCGCTACCAAAGGTAATCACTGGGCCAAAAGTCCGGTCACGGAACACGCCAACGCGTACTTCGCGGGCATTATTACGCGACACAAACGGCTCAATCGACACACCCGAGATGCGTGCGTTGGGGTGTTTACGTTTTACGGTTTCAATAATGTCGTGATACGCATTGCGTAGCGACACGGCATCCTGAATGTTCAAGCGCACACCGCCGGCATCCGTCTTGCGCAGAATATCCTGTGAGTCCACCTTCATGGCAATCGGGAAACCCAGCTGCTCGGCATACATGAGGGCATCGGCCACACTATGTGCCACCATCGTCTGCGCTACGGGAATCTTGAATGCACGCAATACTGACTTCGACTCCATTTCGGAGAGGGTCTTGCGCTTTTCTGCCAGCACCGCATCAATTAGCATGCGGGCGCCTTCGATACGTAGCTCGTTACCCTCAGACTTGGCTGCCGGGGTTTGCAGCAATAGGCGCTGGTTTTCGTAGAAGGTTGATAGATTTGAGAACAGATCGACCGAAGACTCCGGCATGCGGAATACCGGAATGTTGTGTGTAGACAAATACTCGCGGGCGGCACGGGTGTGTTCTTCACCCATCCAGCAGGCGATGAGCGGCTTGGTTAAATCTTTAGACAGATCCACCAGCACTTCCGCAACAGCCTGCGGGTTCGTCATGGCTTGCGGTGTTAGCACGACGAGTAGGCCATCTACGGCATCATCGGCCGCCGCAAGGCTTATGGCTTCTCGGTAACGCTCAGCGGTAGCGTCACCCCCAATATCAATCGGGTTGGCATGCGACCAGGTGGTCGGCAAAACCTTATTCAGTGCTTGAATCGTACCTTCTTGTAGCTCGGCAAGGGGGATGCCAGCCTCACTGGCACGGTCTGCAGCAATCGCACCCGGGCCGCCGCCATTGGTAATAATGGCCAGACGTTTACCCTTAGGCTGTAAACGATCGTTCAGTGCCTTGGCGCCTTCAATCAACTGGATGATGCTGTTCACGCGTACGACACCGGCACGGCGTACGGCCATATCGAATACGGTGTCCGACCCACTGCGGATACCGCTGTGGGTAAGGGCGGCCGCAGTGCCCGAAGCAAAGCGCCCCGTCTTGTAAAGAAGAATCGGTTTAATGCGGGCGGCAGAGCGCAGTGCCGACAAAAAGAGTCGCGCGTTCTGAATACCTTCGATGTATAGCAGGATGTAATGTGTACGTGGGTCGTGCACCAGGTAATCCAGAATCTCACCGAAATCGATATCGGAAGAACGGCCTAGAGACACCACTGACGAGAAGCCCACATTGTTAGGGAGTGCCCAGTCAAGAATGGCCGAACAGATGGCGCCTGATTGAGACACCAGTGCCATCTTGCCCTCATGGGCACGCTCCTGGCTAAAAGTGGCATTCAGGCGGCTTGGTGGGCGCATGATGCCCAGACTGTTCGGGCCCAGAATACGCACGCTGTAGCTGCGGGCAATTTCCAGTACCTTGCGCTCTAGCGCGGCACCGGCATGGCCACGCTCGGCAAAGCCACTCGAAACAATCAATGCAAATCGCACACCGCGTTCACCGCACTGTTCAATAATGCCCGGTACGCTCATTGCCGGCGTACAGATAATGGCCAGATCAACACGCCCCGGTACATCATGCAGCGATTTAAACGTCTCTTGTCCTTGCACCGATTCGTGCTTAGGGTTAATCGGGAAGAGCCGCCCACCGAACCCGGTTTGTATCAGGTTGCGGAACAGCACCTGGCCAACAGAATTTTCGCGATCGCTGGCACCGAAAACGGCGACGCTCTCCGGTTCGAACAGGGGTTTTAAATAATGTTCTTCAAGCATGATGATTTCTTCCAGCCAATTGACGCACCATCCATGACAATGGAATGATGCAATGCACTAGATTAATTCTACGCTCAAATCAGACCGTATTTCAGCCACAAAGTTGACCTAGATCAAACAGAACCGATTATCTGCAGGTTGTACAGGACACCTGCATCACCTCGCGCTCGGGCAGGCTAACCGCCGTTAGATGACCGCCCCAGAGGCAGCCTGAGTCCAGTGCGACCAGATTAGGCGTCATCTTTAGACCCAGGGCAGACCAGTGGCCGACCACCAGCGTGTCTTTGGCTGTTTTTCGTCCCGGCACTTCAAACCAGGGGACATGGCCTTCGGGAGCGTTTTCGGGTTTGCCTTTGATCTTTAAATCCATTAAACCCTGACGCGTACAGAAGCGCATACGGGTCATGGCATTCACAATCACGCGGGATCGATCCAGGGTATTTAGATCGTTATGCCAGCCCAGTGGACTATCTCCCCAGAGCGATAACAGAAACGTACTGAAATCAGGCCCACGCAAATGGCGAGAAACCTCTTCACTCAACGCAATCGCGTCATCGGCTGTCCATTCGGGTAGCAGACCGGCGTGCACCATCACGTAGCGTTGACCATCGATGGTCTGGGTATGTGCCAGGGGCTGGGCTTTTAGCCAGTCGAGTAGCTCCGCAACATCCGGCGCCGCAAAAATCGGATCTAGCGTATCGTCTTTACCCCGGCGAGGTACGGCATCGGCAGCGACCATCAGCAGATATAAGTCATGATTACCGAGTACGGTCACAGCTGATTTACCCAGGCTGCGCATGAAGCGCAAGGTCTCAAGGGAATGCGGGCCGCGATTAACGAGGTCGCCGACCATCCATAACTGATCCTGTGCCGGGTCGAAGCGGCACTTGTCCAGTAATCTCTGTAGCGGGTCGAAACAACCCTGAATGTCGCCTATTGCCCAAATCGTCATGATGCCTAATTCTAACGAAAAACCGGGGTCTTGATCAGGCCTGTGCTTGCAGGATGTGCTGAGCTGCCGCAAAACCAGAACTGACGGCCGCTTCAAGCGTGGACGGGTAGGCTGCATGGGTCCAATCACCGGCCAGATACAAACCGGGCATTGGCGTCAAAGCTGCTGGTGAAACAAAGGCCTGTGGTGTTGCTGCATAGGTGGCGCGCTGCACCGTAATGGCCTTTTGCCAGAGGCAGGGCGGTAAGTTTTCAATAGTCTGTTTTAAAGCGCTATGGCAAGCTTGAGCGAGGGCATCACCGCTGAGCGTATGCCAGGGGCCTTCAGCCGATAGAGAAATGGCAACCACACCCGGTTCGCCACAGTGTGCCCGATCCATGGCCCACACCCGTGCATCGCCTGGTGTTGGGCCCGCAATCTGTAGCAAAGGAGAAGGCAATCGGAAGCTGGTTTCAAAACCAAGATAGACCGTTGCAATGGGTTGGCTGCCGAAACGCGCCGCCCAATGGCCGTTATTGATTGCACTGGGCAACGTCAAATGCTTAAGCGACCAGGGCGGAACTGCCAATACGACATGATCAAAGCCGAGTGAGGATTCGTTGAGCATCAGCTGATAACCCGAGGCCGTTGGCTCAACGCCTAAGACGCGTTCGCCACAGCGGATGCTGCCCCCGGCCTGTTTAATCGCAGAGACTATGGGGTCAACGATGCTTGTGCTCAGGTTCGCTTCGGGTTGTAATAGCGCTAACGCACTACCGCCTTGACCCAGGGTATCGCGCAGTACCGGTGCCAAACGACCCATAGCTGCTTCGTGCAAAGGGGTATTCAAAATCGCCAGTGCCAGCGGTGCCCAGAAATCATTAATCAGACGGGCAGGTTGTTTAGTTTGCTGCAACCAATCGGCTACCGTTTGTTTTTGAGCAACGCGCCAACCATGGGCTTGAAGTCGGCCTAATGCACAAACAAGCCGATAGCGTTCGTACCAACTAAATCCGTGCGCACGTATGACCGAAAGTGCCAGCCCGAAGCGACCCGCTTTGACGGGCACAGCAAACTGTCGTGAGCCACTCTGATACTGAAAGGGCACTCTAGGCAATCGAATGCCAGCAGCCTGAATAAACGCATTCAAAGATTGGCAGCCACCCAGCATCAGGTGTTGGCCGTTATCACGGTCGCTGCCTTCAACGGCAGCGCGCCTTGCTCGGCCACCAGCCTCCGGCGCTGATTCAAAGACAACAGGGGTATAACCGGCCTGTGCCAGCTTTAAGGCGCAGGCCAGGCCAGCCCAACCACCACCAACTATGGCCACAGAGCCCATTGGCGGTGCAGACATCAATACTTGAACCAGGTTTTCAGGGCGATCCAGAGTTTACGCAGTGGCGGCAGGCCTGTTTTCTGCGTCAACACCTTGAAACCATCTTGCGTAATCTCTTCAAGCAGCGTGCGATATACCGCTGCCATAATCAGACTAGGGCGTTGTGACGAACGGTCGGCCGCAGGAAGAGTTTCTAGCGCCTTGTCGTAATACGACTGTGCCCGTTCGGCCTGGAATGTCATCAAAGCAAGGAACTCTGGGGTTTCCCGTGCATTCATAATATCGGCGGCGGGTACATTAAAGCGCTGCAATTCATCAACCGGTAAATAGATGCGCCCGCGGCGGGCGTCTTCGCCCACGTCTCGAATAATGTTTGTTAGCTGCAGCGCGGTGCCTAACTCGGTGGCGTAACGCAGGGTCTTGCGATCGCTATAACCGAAGATCTCGGCCGATAGCAGACCCACCACGCCAGCCACCCGGTAGCAATACAGCGAGAGCGATTTGAAATCCGGATAACGGCTGTATTCCAGATCCATTGCCATGCCGTCAATAATTTCGTTGAAGTACTCTACCGGCAAATTAAAGTGCTGGCGCACCTCTTTCAGAGCAATCATTACAGGATGCGTAGGTTGTGGCTGGCCGGGGTCGGTTTCCAGTAAAGCCACTTCCTGGCGCCACCAGCTTAATTTAGCTACGGCAATCGCCGGATCTTCACATTCATCCACCACATCATCGACTTCACGGCAAAAGGCGTAGAGCGCATGGATCGCCTGGCGCTTTTCTTGCGGCAGAAAAAGAAAGGCGTAATAAAACGAGGTGCCGCTCTCGACAACCTTTTGCTGGCAGTAATCGTGGGTATTCATCCGGTGAGATTGTAGTGCAAGCCGGCTATCTGCGTATCAGAAGCACTAGCCAATCACGCCAGTTCAAAGTAGGGCGACGGTCGTAGACATCGCCGGCAACCGTATCGATTTTGTGCAGAATGCGCCGACCGCCAGCCACCGTCAGGCGCAATTCCTGGCCAATCCGCCAGGATTTTTTGCCCAAGCGGTCGGGCAGGGTGGCACCGCGGTCAAACAAATCCGCGACGCGCCCGGTCTGAAAACACATGAAGCGCGCCCACTTTGCCGGGTCCTGCCGTTGTGCGTCACCCGAAAGAATGTCGTTATCGGTATAGCCCCATTCGGCAAGCTCATCCTGGGGCAGGTAGATTCGTCCCTGTGCACCCTTCTTGGCATCAATAGCAATATCCTGCCAGTGGTTAGTCAGTTGCAGGGCCGTGCAAATCACATCCGACATTGCCAGATTTTCAGGCGTGGCTGCTTTAAATAGAAAAAGCATCAGCTGCCCAACCGGGTTGGCGGAGCGGCGGCAGTAATCCAGTAGGTCAGTGTAGGTCGCGTAACGCGTTTGATGCACATCCTGCATAAATGCCGAAAGCAGGGCATGGCAAGGTGCCAAAGGCAGGCCAATACGCTGATGTTCAAGCGCAAGCGGTGCAAAGATCGGGGCGAGGTCCTTGGGGGGCGGGCGTTGCTCGCCGATGGCCGTCAACGCCGCATCGTAGTCCTTCAGTTGTTGCAGCCGTTCTTCCGGGCTGGCCGTCCCTTCATCGGCAATATCATCGGCGCAACGCGCAAACCGGTAAATAGCGGCAACCGGCGCATGCAAGTGCCTTGGTAGCAGTAATGAAGCTACGGGGAAGTTTTCGTAATGGTCTACAGCCATAAGCGCAGTATAACGGGGAGCGAATTATAAGATTCGGTGTTAGAATCACGGCTCGCAAAAGTGAGCACCTGCCCAGGTGGCGAAATTGGTAGACGCACCAGATTTAGGTTCTGGCGCCGCAAGGTGTAAGAGTTCGAGTCTCTTCCTGGGCACCACGCGATAATAAGCCACCAATTGGTGGCTTTTTTCGCTTCTGTGACCAGCAAATGCTGTCAATTAATGCTTCTTATTTGTTTGGAACAACGGCTTGGAATGGCTACGTGAACCTTTTAGCTTTTGTACGCAATGCATAAAGCATGTATATCACTATAGATAAGGATAGCCATGAAGAAGATTGCGTTTGCAGTATGTTCGTTGGTTCTTGTTAGCGAGGCATACGCCGAGTTAGTTAGTAAGACTTTGCCTCCCGAGGCGGAAATAGCTTCACATTGTGCGGCTGTTTATGGTGCGCTTTTGGGCGATCCCGCAAGCAATACAGCTCAACAAGCGTATTACTTTTCTAAATCAAGGGTGATGGTGGATCAAGCGGTCTTAGAAACAGAGGGAAGAGGTATTCCCAGAGAGGAAGCTAGAAAATTTACTCAGAGCCTATTAAAGCAAATACAGGACACGGCAAAAAACAATAATGCTCTGTATCAGACTATGATTAAGCAGGAGTTGGAGGCTTGCGAGTTTTTTGATGTATATCGCAAGACTCACCAGCGCTAGATTGTTGTCTGTGTACCTAAGGTTCGATAAAAATACCTCTTTGCACCGCTAAGCGCAAAGAGGTAATTTTGTGAGCTTTTTTTAGTTTGCTTTGTTGGTAAGAATTACTCGGCCCTTTCCATCTAAATATTCAATAAACATAATTTCCGCTTTAATTACGTATGGTGTTGATTGGTCGGGGGTTTGGTCAGTGCTTTTTACATAAAAATAAATGTTTCTATTTTCTTTTTTCTTTTCTAGTTGATAGGCAAGGTCTGGGTCATCAATTTTAATCTTGCTAAATTGGTCGCCATTGGTAAAAACGATAACTGGTTCTTGAGTATTTCTCGAGAAACCTCTGCCATAGACCTCCAAACGAGCACAGTTTGATACGCTTACAGTTGAACATGTAGAGAGAAAGCTATCATTAATTGTTTTTGTCGATTGATCGTAACCTTTGACTTCCCCGCCAATGTATACCCGTTTCATGTAGAAATAATCACTTGATTTGTACTGGGCGATTGCTTCGTTGGTAACGTTTGTAACCTTCTCTAGCACTTTGTCTTGTTCAAGTGCGCTCATGCTATCAAAGTTACGAACTGTAGCCTTAGCAATAGATTCATAATCTACTTTTTTCTCTCTGCCCCAGTATACCCATAGTGCTGTATCAGTTTTTGTAATGTCTTTGTATTCAGCAATTGGCGTATTCGGATTGCCGTTGGATACTTGAGGCGTTTGGGGTGTGGCTGACTGAGTTTGCGTTGAAAATGATTGCGTAGGTGCTTGTATGACACTTGTTGGTGATGGAACTTTGTTTTCCCCGCATGCTGCAAGTGCGATGCTAAGCACGATAGGAGTTAAGCAAGTCGTTAGTTTTGTTTTCATGAAATTGTCCTTCTTCAAAGCTTTCTTATTCGTTTATCATTTATTTTTTTAGGCTTGTTTCGCCAATTAAATTACCTTTGTAATCAATCACCCTGATTTTAGTAACTTCACCATACAGATAGTCTTTTCTATCATAATTTTTTGGATATCCTTGAATGGCTGTGTATATCTGAACGTTGTATGGTTTGTCATACGAATTCAGATTGATAAATTCTTCCATACGGCGCGCTGTATCATTGTCCGCCACGGAAAGACTGGTAAAGCTTTCAGGATTAGTCACGATCACCGAAATATGTGCATCAGAGCCTAGGTAAGTCGATTTTTCTTTGCTGTTGTAGAGACGAATTTGCGGCTCAAATGCATGTGAAGAATCAGGAGGTGCTGTATTGATAAATTCTTCGATAGGGAATGATTTTTTCTCGAAGTCATAATGACCAAACTTGAGGCCATTGTCCGTAATCACGTAGTACCGATTTGCTTTTGCATTTTCAATGCGTTGATCAATTCTCGGTTTTAGGGTTGCCAAAATTTCTTGCTTCATGAATGCATCGTTCGTATTTGCATATTTGTAATCAAGTGATTTTGCTATCGCATCGTAGTTCAGCGGCGGGTTTTCAAACGCTAAACGTGCAAAATATAGATCTGCATTGCTATTGCTTGCAACTTGGTATGAACTGTCGGGCACCTTTATGTCTGCATGAGGTAGGCTTTTTTTAGCGTTTGCATAAATTTGAGCTTCTGTTTCGGGTCTTGCTGACTTGGAGCCTTTGTCTGAGCATGCTGTAACTGATGTGGCCGCTAAAAAAATTGCAACGATAGAGGCAATAGGTTTCGATTTCATAACTAGATACTCCTTGATATAGCGCATTAAATTGTTCTTAATAATCAATGAGGTTCAATAGGTTGTCGATCAAGGTGATTGACACTTTACGATACCTCTTCGTCTTTATTGCGCATTAAGCTCAAAGGTTCATTCGGCAAGTCTTGTATCGCATTTGTTCTTTAAATTATTGAGATTGCAAGTGAACCTTTTCCTATTTCACACAATAAAGGCATCGAACAGAAGCAAATCGCTTCCAACTTAATGATTTGGTTAAGCAAAGGTAAACAGTGAAGAGCATAGTTAAACTTGTTGTAATGCTTAGTGTGGCTGTAGCTACATTGGTTGTAACAGGGTGTGCAACAACACAGCAGACAGACGGAATTACCATCACGCAGACAAAGCGTGGCGTTGAGATCAGTTCGGCAAACTCGATCCTGTTTGATACAGGCAAGTATGAACTAGAGCCCAGTGGACAGAAGTTCTTAGATCGTGTGGCTAATATATTGCTGACCAAGACTAAGAAAAACGCAATTATCGAAGGTCACACCGACAATGTTGGTGGCGCAACATTTAACCAGGATTTGTCTGAACTTAGAGCGCTTACCGTCATGAAAGGCCTGGTTGACCGTGGTGTGCCTAAAAATCGCTTGAAGGCAGTTGGGTATGGAGTGACTAGACCAGTTGCAGATAATGGTACAGATAACGGACGACGATTAAACCGTCGTACAGACATCATTATTGTGGGCGAATCAGCCAACAACATTGGAAACCCGTTTCTAGATTTCCTTAATAACCTCTTTAAGTAACGAGTACGGCAATGAAAATATGTCCTGAATGCAGTACTGAAAACAGATCCGAAGCCAAGTTCTGCAAGCAGTGCAGGCATGGGTTTGCAATAGAAGTGCCCATTAGCGAAGAGATAATCCACTGCGCGCAGTGTCATGCGACCAATGCTGCTGACAGGAAGTTTTGTGGAGCCTGTGGATCTAAGCTGCTTATTGATCCAGAGAATGGCAATTTCAATTCTGAGATTGCCAATGAACCTCAAAGAGAACTTGAGTCTTTGCCTGAAGTAGTGCCTGTTTCTAAAGTAACTATCAAGGATGCTAAGCCAATACTACCCAAGATTGATAAAGCCTTAGTTGTTAAGGCGTACTGTAGCCGTATTGAGACATTGCTCCGTAGCAAGCTAACTCGTTTATTACAATTCGCTAAACGCAAAGCAAAGCAACCGCAAGAGTCATTGGACGAAGAAACTGAACGTTCAAAGATTAATCGGATTCTCGTGATAGCTTGCGTTGCTGGTGGAACGGCAGTTGCCGCATCATTTGCCTTTTCTTGGCTCATGAGCGAATCACCAACCCCTGAAACTGCACAAATAATCGCTGCTCCAACCATTCCAGCCCAAGTAAAGACTCAAGTCATGCCACAAGCCAATGTGGTTCCGCCAGTGATCGAAACTGTTGCACCTACAGCAATCATTACCCAACCTCCGCTTCCTGCTGCTAATGATGGAGCAGTCAGCAACAAAGCTGTTGTGCCCCCGGTGAACCAGGCAGGCGACAGCAATGAACAACCTGTCAAAAAGAAACAGACCAGCAACCAGCAGGATCTAAACCGTCAACGCTTGCTTGAGCTTAAGCGTCAACTCGGCCAGTAATTTAAGGAGGTATCAATGAGTATCCAAAAGCACATAACTGATAGCTATTCGTTGTTGGACGCAACAAAGGCAATGACAGACTGGAGGGCTGTAGCTGCACTGATTGGCACAGGCATCGCTGCAGCGTTGGTGTTTGCAGTCTTCCAAGCAATAGCTATGGCTACCTTCAATATCTATATTATGGCTTTAGGTGGCATTCTTGCCGCAGTAATTGGATTTTATGGTGTCAATGCGGTAGGCATTATGAACTTGAAGTATGTTGAAGGAATCAGACTCACGTATTTCCAAGCGTTTGCGATCTCGCTAGGGATTAGCCATCGATTAATTCTCATTGGTTTACTGGCAAGTCTGTTTTGCCTTGCTGGTGTGTTTCTAATCGGTGTCCTTCTTTTTATCTGCAAAATGCCTGGGCTAGGTCCGGTGTTTCTCACAGGGGTGATGCCTGTAGGCTCCCTAGCGATCGGGCTTGGTGCGTTGTTTTTTGGGTATATCTTTTACCCGCTTGCAGGTCCTGCTATATGGAGCGGCGAGAAAACCATGAGAGCATTTAGCATTCTTGTTGCAATTGCACGCGTTAATATTGTGTCGATTGTGATCAAAATGGTGCTTTTAACGCTGCTTGTTGCATTCGTTAGTGGGATTGTGTTCGGTGTAATTGGTACTGGCACTGTCATTATGTCTGGCATAACGGCTTCTTTTGTAGGTCTCGACTCCATATTGAGTCATGGACTGAACCTAGATCGCATTATGTGGTCAATGATGGGCGGTGGTTCCGGTTACTTTACCGGCGCCATGATCGGTAATGGTTTGTTAGTGTTGGCAGCTTCTAGTGCCGTATCAATGATCTTCTTACGCGGTTTATGCATGATTTATCTTTCAGCACGAGATGAATGCGATCCAGAATTACTTGCTAAAAACTTTGTGCCTGAATCATTGCAAAAGAAGGTGAATGATGTCCGAGAGGCTATCTCGCAAACTCAGCAGCAAGTGCTAACTGTTCGAAAATGTAAGCACTGTGGTTCTGTTCTTAGTGCCGATGACCGGTTCTGCGGCGAGTGTGGTGAACCGCAATAGTCAGAATTTTCTAATTAACTGGAGCCTTCGGGCCCTCTTTTATTGCCTGGGAATAAGCGAATGAACTTTGTGGAGCGGCTTGCAATCAACTAATTAGCTATAAGGAAGTGACACAAACAATGTTTTTCAACTTTAACTGACTGATCATGGATAGGATTTACGGGAAACTGTCGAAGTGCTGCAAGATTCCTCGCTTTGAGCGGGGCGTTTCTGTTGGTCAGTTTATGACAGCACTCGTCATATCCTTTCTGGTACTGAGCCTGCTTTCATTTTCCATGCTTTGGGTTGGCGACAAAATCAATAAGAAAAATCTGGCGATTACGCGTTATATGGCTACCAGTCAGGCGCCTTTAACCGGTAAGTTTTATAACAACGCAGGACAGAAGCAGATAACCGTACTAACTTACGATCAACAGTTTCTTCGTGAAACCGCTAACTCGTGGCCTATTAGCTATGGACAGCATGCCGACTGGATATTAAGACTTGTCGAAGACGAAAATATCAGACCTAAAGCGATATTTCTGGATGTGACATTTACACAGAAACGTGATGACCCCAGCGTAGATCAATTGTTATCGGGGTTGTGCAAGGCCAAAAAGGAGTTTGGGGTCGACATATATCTGGCTGCTTTGGCATCGCCAAAAGATGGCCGATTGCATGTAAGAAGTGACCTGGAGCAGGGTGTTGGAGCAGGGTGCTTTGAGCTTGTTGGTGTTAATTATGCCCCTGATCCTGTAGACCGGATGGCATGGGATTACCCTATGCATTCCCATGTGGGTGCAAATGGTTGGACTTCAAATCTGCCAACACAAGATGAACCTGTACTGACAAGTGCCGCTTTAGCCATAGCAAATGGAAGCGCAGGACTGCAAGCGCCTAAGGTAGATGATTCATTAGCACTGGTCTGGGGCATCATTAATGAACAGCCGGCTGAAAACAAACCTGATTTGTTTGGCTATTGCCGTTATGGCGATATGAGCATGTTCCGTTTGTTACCTGGGGTAATACGGGGTGTTTTTACCGGGGAAGATACTCGGCCTATATGTCCTTATAACCTGACATATTCTGTTGCTCAGTTAGCAACGCTTCCTGAGAGAAGTGGTCGGGTTTGTTTGAACAGATATTCCTGATTTATAAGTGGAAGACC
>CAZCGW010000029.1:0-18637 GCA_964498255.1 uncultured Dechloromonas sp. | reverse complement strand
CTGTTTAACGGCCATCTGCAAACCCTATGGCCGGTGTGGCAAACATTGCGCAAGCCACCTATCGTCTGGCCAAGAGAACGCTGGGAAACACCGGATGGTGACTTTATTGATGTGGACTGCATCAATCAGGGCGCACCTGAAAGCCCCGTCATTATTCTGTTTCATGGCCTGGAAGGCAGTTCGCAATCCCATTACGCCCGCAACTTGGCTACGGCACTCGCACAAATAGGCTGGACTGGTTACGTGCCGCATTTTCGCGGCTGTAGCGGTGAACTGAATCGCTTGCCGCGTGCTTATCACTCCGGAGATTCAGCCGAGATCGACTGGATCCTGAAGCAATTCAAACAGCGAGACCCGCAACGCGCGTATTTTGCTGCCGGCGTCTCCCTGGGCGGTAACGCCCTGATGAAATGGCTAGGCGAACAAGGTGCTGCAGCGAACCAGCTCATCCATGCAGCGGCGGCCATTAGCCCACCGATGGATGTAGGTGCCTGTGGTGCCTGGCTGGACCAGGGCACCAACCGCAGCATATATACCCAGCACTTCCTGCGCACCATGAAAGCTCAGGGCGAAGACCGGCTTAAGCGCTTCCCTGATTTGTTTGATGCGCAGCGCATGCGCGCTGCGACAACGCTGCGGGAGTTTGACGACACTGTCACCGCACCATTACACGGATTCAAAAACGTCGATGATTACTGGACACGCGCTTCTGCGCTTAGCGTAATAAATGGAATAAAAACGCCGATACTCCTGCTGATGCCCCGCAACGACCCATTTTTACCCGATGCCTGCTATCCCCGTATTTGCCCTGCGAGCGTTACGCTGGAAATTCCGGCTATTGGTGGGCACGTTGGTTTTAGTGGAGGTCATGGCGCCACTAAAGATCTGTGGCTGCCCTCCCGTATAATTAATTTTTTTGCACAATCTATCGGCCTAACGCATGCCAATGCCGATAAACAACCTCGAGCCTGACCGACTATGTCTGCTACCCGATTTGAGATCCCCGCCCTTCCTGCATCGATTTTCAAAGCCTACGATATTCGTGGCATTGTCGATGACACGCTCACGCCAGAGGTTGTTCGCGCCGTTGGCTTGGGTCTGGGTACTCTGGCACGAGAACAAGGCGTCAAAGCAATCGCTGTAGGGCGTGATGGTCGCTTATCGGGCCCATCCCTCTCGCAAGCCTTGCAAGAGGGCATTGTTGCCGCTGGTGTTGATGCCATTGATGTCGGCTGTGTGCCAACCCCGGTGACCTATTTTGCAGGCTTCGAACTAGAAACCTATTCCTGCGTGTCCGTCACAGGCAGTCACAATCCACCCGACTATAACGGTCTTAAAATGGTGGTCGCCGGTAACACGTTGGCAGGCGATGCCATTCAGGCACTGAAGAAACGTATCGAAGCCGGTGATGTGCACTGGGCCGAGCAACCCGGCCAGATGCGCGTCGCCGATGTGAAGTCAGCCTATCTGGATAAGATCGTCGGCGATGTCAAACTGGCTCGCCCAATGACGATTGCTGTTGATTGCGGCAACGGCGTTGCCGGTGAGTTGGCACCAGAACTCTTCAAACGCATGGGCTGCAAGGTGATTCCCCTGTTCTGCGAAATTGATGGCACTTTCCCGAACCATCATCCGGATCCATCCAAGCCTGAAAACCTGAAAGATCTGGTAACTGAACTGACCAAGACTGATGCAGAAATCGGCCTGGCCTTTGATGGTGACGGTGACCGCCTTGGTGTTGTGACCAAAGATGGTCAGATCATTTTCCCCGATCGTCAGATGATGCTGTTTGCACAGGATGTATTGAGCCGTTGCCCTGGCGCCGACATCATTTTCGATGTGAAGTGCTCTCGTTTACTGGGTGATGCGATTCGTGCCGCCGGTGGCAAGCCGCTGATGTGGAAAACCGGTCACGCTTTGATTAAAGCCAAGCTGAAAGAAACCGGTGCGCCACTGGCGGGTGAAATGAGCGGCCACGTCTTCTTCAAAGAGCGCTGGTTCGGCTTTGATGATGGTCTGTACACTGGCGCCCGCCTACTGGAAATTCTATCGCGCGCCCCAGACGCCAACCCGGTATTGACCTCGCTACCGAATAGCCAGAGCACACCGGAACTCAACATCAGCATGAAGGAAGGCGAACCCCATGCGCTGATGGCTGAGCTTGCCGTTGCACCAGACTTCCCGGGTGCCCGTGATGTCATCACGATTGATGGTCTGCGCGTGGAATACGAAGATGGCTTTGGCCTGGCTCGGCCGTCGAATACCACGCCAGTCGTTGTGCTGCGTTTTGAAGCCGATACGCCGGAAGCGCTCACCCGTATTCAAAACGAGTTCCGCCGTGTGCTGAACAAAGCACGCCCAGGAATGGCGCTACCGTTCTAAGCCACAGCGTCTCTTCAACAAAAAGTCCCGGTAGCTTTTAACTACCGGGACTTTTTGTTGAGACTAACGGACTCTATCAGCGCTCAGCAATCCAATCGTTAACTGATGCCAAGGCGTTTGCCAGATTGGCTGGCTGCGTACCGCCCGCTTGTGCCATATCCGGGCGACCACCACCCTTGCCACCGACCTGACCGGCAACAAAGTTAACGAGTTCGCCAGCTTTGAAGCGGCTGGTCAGATCCGCAGTAACACCAGCAATCACCGAAACCTTTTCGCCTTCGGCAACACCTAGCACGATCACCCCGGACTTGAGCTGATCTTTCAGCTTATCCAGCGTTTCACGCAGCGTAGAACCACTAACACCTTCCAGCTTAACGGCTAGTACAGAAACGCCATTCACGGTCTGTACCTGGCTTACCAGATCACCGCCTTGGGCTGCTGCCAGTTTAGATTGCAGACGGGCGACTTCTTTTTCCTGAACCTTAACACCATCAAGAACCGCAGCAACACGTGCTGGCGCTTCTGCCGGTTTGCACTTCACTAGGCCAGCAATTTCATTCAGCGCCTGACGGCGGAACTGTACCGCAGCCAACGCGTAATCACCGGTGAGTGCTTCAACACGGCGCACACCTGCTGCCACGCCTGACTCGGCAATAATCGTAAACAAACCGATGTCACCGGTTCGCGTTACGTGCGTACCACCGCACAGTTCGCGTGACGTACCAATATCGAGTACGCGCACGGTATCCCCGTATTTCTCGCCAAAGAGCATCATGGCGCCTAGGCGCTGTGCATCTTCGATACCCATTTCACGGGCTTCGCTCGGCAGGTTGCGCATAATTTCGCGGTTGACGATATCTTCTACAGCGCAAATCTGTTCAGCCGTCATCGGTGCATTGTGCGCAAAGTCGAAACGGGTTTTCTCGGCATCAACCAGAGAACCCTTTTGTTGCACATGCTCACCCAGCACTTCACGCAGTGCTTTATGCATCAGGTGTGTCGCCGAGTGGTTACGCATGACACGCTCCCGATCCACCACATTCACCGATGCCTGTACGGCATTGCCAACAGAGAGCGAACCTTCACGGAGCATGCCGTGATGACCAAATACCTGCGGCTGAATTTTCTGGGTGTCTTCCACCAGGAATTCACCGTGCACAGATTTCAATACACCGTTATCACCCACTTGGCCACCGGATTCAGCGTAAAACGGCGTCTGATCCAGAACAACGACACCAGAATCACCGGCTTTGAGTTCATTCACAGCAACGCCATCACGGTAAAGGGCGATGACATTGGCTTCTACTGCCATGTGGTCATAACCTTCAAAGCGGGTCTGCGGACCTTCATACACGAGTGCCGCTGCCATATGGAACTTACCAGCAGCACGGGCCTGATCACGCTGACGCGTCATGGCCGCATCAAAGCCGGCCTCATCAACATTGAGCTCACGCTCACGACAAACGTCTGCCGTTAGATCCAGCGGGAACCCATAGGTGTCATGCAGCTTGAACGCGATATCGCCATCCAGCACGCCATCTTTAGGCAAGCTGGCCAGCGCACCATCCAGAATTTCCATGCCGTGAGCAATCGTTTCAAAGAAACGCTCTTCTTCCAGACGCAGGATATCGGTGACGCGCTGTTCCGCACGAGCCAACTCTGGATAAGCTTCGCCCATTTCGGCCACTAGCGCCGAGACCAGCGTATTAAAGAATGGGGTACGCGCACCCAGTTTGTACCCATGACGAATCGCACGGCGAACGATACGGCGCAGTACATAGCCACGGCCTTCGTTACCCGGAATAACACCATCCACAATCAGGAAGGCACAGGCACGAATATGATCGGCAATCACCTTCAGGGAAGCCGCATCAATGGTGGCTTCACCACCGGCCACATGCACAGCCTTCTGGGCTGCAGCAATCAGATTCTGGAACAGATCGATTTCATAGTTGCTGTGTACGTGTTGTAGCACGGCAGCAATACGCTCAAGCCCCATGCCGGTATCAACGCAAGGGCGCGGCAGCGGATGCAGCACACCGGCTTCATCACGGTTGAACTGCATGAACACCAGGTTCCAGATTTCAATGTAACGGTCGCCGTCTTCTTCGGGCGATCCCGGAGGTCCACCCCAGATATCAGCACCATGATCGTAGAAGATTTCCGTACACGGACCACAAGGGCCGGTATCAGCCATCTGCCAAAAGTTGTCGGACGCGTAACGGGCACCCTTATTGTCGCCAATGCGGATGATGCGTTCTTTGGGCACGCCGACTTCATTCGCCCAGATATCGTAGGCTTCGTCGTCTTCCTGATAAACCGTGACCCAGAGCTTTTCTTTCGGCAGACCGTAAACGCCCGTCAGTAGCTCCCAGGCAAAGTTGATGGCATCACGCTTGAAGTAATCACCAAAGCTGAAGTTGCCCAGCATTTCAAAGAACGTATGGTGACGTGCGGTGTAACCGACGTTTTCCAGGTCATTATGTTTGCCACCTGCCCGCACACTGCGTTGCGAAGAGGTTGCGCGCGTATAGGGACGCTTGTCCTGACCCAGAAACACATCCTTGAACTGAACCATCCCCGAATTGGTGAAAAGCAGGGTGGGATCATTCCCCGGAACCAGCGAACTGGAAGGCACAATGGTGTGCCCTTTGGATTCGTAGAAACGGAGAAACTTTTCCCGGATTTCGGCGCTTTTCATAACGGGGAGGTCCTAATGCAGATGCGAATGCTGAAAGATGAATCGATTAATTATTTACGACGTGATTTGCTGGTTGCAACGGTCGGAAGCGGCTGATAGACGCTCTGACCACGAGCAACGGCAGAATCCAGTGCTGACTTGGCAGATTTCTTACCCATGAACACGGCTTCCATTTCTTCGTCAACAATCTGACGCAGCTGCGGATTCAACGAAATCCAACCTGCTGTGGCGCCCGAAGCCGCTGGCTTCATAACGTTGGCCAGGCCAAGGTCTTGCGCTTGCAGATCATCACGCAGCAGCTTACTTTGTGCACCGGCCTGTGCCGCAGGTGTCAGTGGCAGGAAGCCACCCTGACGAGCAATCACCAGCTGCGCTTGTGGTGTCAGTGTGTACTCAAGGAATTTAGCGGCAGCCTTGTACTCATCCTTCGAACGGCCTTGTCCAACCCAGATCGCAGCACCCGCTGCCAATGTATTGAAAGGTGCGCCGGCATTGTCATCAATCACCGGCAACGAAGCCACACCAAAATCAAATTTCTTGCTGGCTTGAAGATCTGCGATCAGTTCGCTGTTTGTAGTGATCATCGCACACTCGCCATTCACAAAGTGCGCATCCGCTTCGTTGTTGCGGCCAAAGCTCGTGAAATATTCGGTTTTGTACCAGGAGGTCAGACGCGCCAGGTGGCGTACCTGAATCAAGGTATTGAAAGCGAGCTTGCCATCAGGGTTAACGGTTTGCGCACCCGCCCAAGCCGATACGTTATCGATGTGCACCCAAACCGGCCACGAAGTGGTGTACTCACACTGAGTTGCGCGTGCGGCGTCCATCTTGCCAGACATATCCTGCATTTCTTCCCAGGTCTTTGGTGCCTTGTTCGGATCCAGACCAGCGGCCTTGAAAATTGCCTTATTCCAGAAAAGCACCGGCGTCGTAAACGCCACAGGCAGTGCCTGCACCTGATTGTTTACGGTCACAGCGTTACGCAGCGGCTCGGCAATGCTCTTGGGATTAAATTTAACCTTGTTATCGGCCAGCAGCTTCTCGACCGACACGTAAGCATTCGGGTTATTCAGAAACTTTGCCAGATCCAAGCGCGTTGCCAGATTCAATACGGCAGGCTTACCGTTGGGTGCATGCCTGACCAGCCTCACTTCGACATCTTTACTGCTCTCGTTAAAACGGCTCACCAACTGCTCGAGCTCTTTTTCATGGGGACCCGACAGCTGATGCGCCATTTGCAGTTCTGTTTTAGCAAACGCAGCGCCAGCAATAGCGAAGAGCGCCAGCAATAGCGAAGAGCGGCGTACAAAAGCAGTTTTGGGGTGAGACATGATCGGAGTCCTTTAACGGCTAGAAGACAATGCAGCGTAAATTGCTCCAGGCAATCTACGCCAAAACCCTGAATTATACGGATTTAAGGGCAAAATCTGGCATTTTGGCTGTGTATAATCAGCGCATGACTGAATTGATTGCGGAAGAAACACCGCCGACCCCGACATTTGCCGAATTGGGTCTTGATCCTGCCATCGTGCGGGCGATTACCGATACTGGTTACACTACTCCCACTCCTATCCAGGCTGCTGCAATTCCAGCTGTCATGGGTGGGCGAGATCTCAAGGCGTGCGCCCAAACCGGCACCGGTAAAACAGCAGCTTTTAGCCTGCCATTACTACAACGGCTGCTTCCGCATGCCAATACCAGCACTTCGCCAGCCAAACACCCTGTACGTGCCTTAATCCTGACGCCAACCCGTGAATTGGCGATCCAGGTTTATGACAACCTGAAAGAGTACGGCAAGTACCTGCCCTACCGCATTGCCTGCGTGTACGGCGGCACTGATATCAAACCGCAGATCGCCGAGCTCAAGCTGGGCGTGGAATTCCTGGTGGCTACCCCGGGACGCTTCCTGGATCTGGTAGAGCAAAAGGCAGTCAGCCTGCATTCAGTCCAAGCACTGGTGCTGGATGAAGCCGACCGCATGCTAGACATGGGTTTTATTCCGGATATTCAACGCATTCTGAATATGCTGCCTAAGACGCGGCAAGGCTTGCTGTTCTCGGCCACGTTCTCTACAGAAATTCAGCGGCTGGCCGATACCATGCTGCAAAACCCCGAATACATTGAAGTCGCAAAGCGCAATAGCGTTTCGGACACCATCACCCACCAGGTGCACCCGGTCGCTGAATCCCGCAAGATGGCCTTGCTGGTGAACCTACTGCGTACTGGCACGATGAACCAGGCGTTGGTTTTTGTACGGACCAAACAAGGTTGCGGCCGCTTGGCGCGCGCACTCAGCCATGCCGGTATCAAAGCCGACGCCATTCATGGTGATAAATCGCAATCAGAACGCATGAAAGCCTTAAACGCTTTCAAAGCGGGTGAGATGCAGGCGCTTGTCGCCACCGATGTCGCCGCCCGTGGTATCGACATCGAAGAACTGCCTTATGTGGTGAACTACGAGCTACCACACACACCCGAAGACTACGTCCACCGCATTGGGCGCACCGGCCGCGCTGGCAACCTGGGCAACGCCTTGTCGCTGGTTAGCGCCGACGAAACCGGGTATCTGTCTGACATTGAAAAACTGATCAACAAACCGATCCATCAGGTCGTTGTTCCGGGTTTCGAGCCCGAAGATGACTGGTGCTATCCACCTTCTGGCAAAAAGCGTGATCGCAGCGCACTCAATTCGAATCGTGGCGCTGAGCGCAATGAACGCAGCTCCCGTGGCGAACGTAACGAACGTTCAGAGCGTCGGCCAGAGCGTTCCGAACGCCCGCAACAGGATCGTTCTCGCAGTCATTACACGCCCAAGCCATCAACGATTGCCGCAGATGGCTTTGATTTCAGCAAACCTTATGAAGCCGCCACAAGCGCCACGCCTGATGCACTGAGCACGGTTGCTAAACCAGCAACACCCATGAAGCGACCAGGCAAAATGGTTGCTGCATTACTCGGTGGCATTAAAAAAAACCAACCCTAACTTAAACGGAGCTGACTATGGGCAACCGACTGAGCAAGATCGTAACGCGTACGGGTGATAGCGGTACCACTGGCCTAGGGGATGGTTCTCGCGTTGGCAAAGATAGCCCCCGTATCGATACTCTGGGTGAGCTGGACGAACTGAACTCTTCCATTGGCGTACTGCTCGCAGAAGAACTCCCGGAGCCTGCTGGCGCCAAGATTCGCGAATGCTTGCTGACTGTGCAGAACCATCTATTCGACCTCGGTGGCGAGATCTGTATTCCCGGCCACAAGAGCATTGGTGAAGAACACGTCACCCTGCTTGAAGGCTGGGCAGAAACCTACAATGCAGAGCTGCCATCACTCAAAGAGTTCATCCTCCCAGGCGGTACTCGGCCTGCAGCGTTGGCGCATCTGTCTCGTACCATTTGCCGACGCGCCGAGCGTTCTATCGTTCACCTGGGCCACAACGAAGCGGTTTCGGTACATGCGCGCCAATATCTTAACCGCTTATCCGATCTGCTATTTGTGTTGGGCCGCACACTCAATCGTGCTGGCGGCGAGGGCGATGTCCTCTGGAGTAACAATCGCGGCCGCTAGTTTCTCTGCGCCATAAGCAAAAGCCCGGTTAAACCGGGCTTTTGTGCTTTTAAGTCGACCGGTATTACTTAGCTGCTAACGCCAAGCGACGCTGGCGCACACCCTCTGCCAGCTGATCCAGCAACTTGACGCTGTCTTCCCAGTTAATGCATGCATCGGTAATGCTCACGCCGTAATCCAGCGGTTTACCCGCCACCAGATCCTGACGGCCGGCGTTGATATGGGATTCCACCATCACGCCCATAATGCGCTCTTCACCATTGGCCAGTTGGGCAGCCACATCAGTGCAGACTTCCATCTGCCGCTGGTACTCCTTGCGGCTATTACCGTGCGAGAAGTCGACCATAACGCGGGCTGGTATACCAGCCTTGGCCATATCGATGCAGGCCGCATCAACACTTGCCGCATCATAGTTAGGCTCTTTACCGCCACGCAGAATAACGTGGCAGTCTTCATTACCCAACGTTTGCACAATAGCGGCATGACCCGATTTAGTCACTGACAGGAAGTGATGCGGGGATTGCGCTGAGCGAATCGCATCCAGTGCAATCCGCACATTGCCATCCGTACCATTTTTGAAGCCTACCGGGCACGATAGACCCGATGCCAGCTCGCGGTGAACTTGCGACTCCGTTGTACGCGCACCAATAGCGCCCCAGCTGATCAGATCACCTACATACTGAGGCGTGATCATATCCAGGAACTCGGTGGCACATGGCAGACCGATGGTATTCACATCGAGCAGCAGTTTGCGGGCGCGACGCAGACCTTCGTTGATATCGAAGCTGTTATCCAGGTGTGGATCGTTGATCAGGCCTTTCCAGCCCACCGTGGTGCGCGGCTTTTCAAAATAGACACGCATCACAATCAACAGATCGTCCGATAGACGCTCGGCTTCAACGGCCAGGCGACGCGCATAATCAAGCGCCATTTCGGGATCGTGAATCGAGCAAGGCCCGATCACCACGACCAGACGATCATCTGCACCATGCAGCACACGATGGATGCCATGACGCGCCGCGGTTACACGCTGCGCTACCGGTGAACTCACCGGGAAGGCATTCAACACATTGGACGGCGGCGCCAATTCACTGATCGCGCCAATACGCACATCATCCGTACTGGATTGGTTTGTAGTATTTTTCATTTCAACCATGATGGTTTCCTATCGCTCTCAAACGCCTTCTTGCGGATTGAGTTTGGCCGGTTCGTTGTGCAGACGATTCAAGGCATTGAGATAGGCCTTCACCGAAGCGATGACGATGTCGGTATCAGCACCGCTACCATTAACAACACGACCACCCTTGGACAAACGCACCGTCACGTCGCCCTGGGCATCGGTACCCGAGGTAATGTTGTTTACGGAATAGAGCAACAATTCGCTACCGCTATTAAGCACCGACTCAATGGCTTTAAAGGTGGCATCCACCGGGCCAGAACCCGTCGACTCGGCCTTCTTCTCTTCGCCGCCAACAGACAAGGTCAAACGTGCTACGGGCACTTCACCGGTTTCTGAAGTGACTTGCGAGTAGGTGAGTTTGTAATGCTCGGTTTCTGGCGTTACCGCCTCATCCGACAACAATGCCTGAAGGTCTTCATCAAAGATTTCGTGCTTCTTGTCAGCAAGTTCTTTGAAGCGTGCAAACGCTGAATTAAGGGCTTCTTCACTTTCAAGAACAACACCCAACTCGTTCAAACGCGACTTGAAGGCATTACGACCTGAGTGCTTACCGAGCACAAGTTTGTTCTGCGACCAGCCCACATCTTCTGCGCGCATGATCTCGTAGGTTTCACGATGCTTGAGCACGCCATCCTGGTGAATACCGGATTCGTGGGCAAAGGCATTGGCACCTACAATCGCCTTATTGGGCTGCACCGGATAACCGGTAATCTGCGAGATAAGCTTCGACGCCGGCACAATCTGTGTCGCATCAATCCGCGTTTCTACCGGGAAAATATCGGCACGTGTACGTACCGCCATCACCACTTCTTCCAACGATGCATTACCGGCACGCTCACCAAGACCGTTGACCGTACATTCCACCTGACGGGCGCCCGCCATTACGGCGGCCAACGAGTTAGCCACAGCTAACCCGAGGTCGTTATGGCAATGCACGGACCAAACGACTTTGTCCGAACCAGGCACACGCTCGATGAGCTGACGAATTGTTTCAGCGTACTGGCCCGGCACGTTATAACCCACGGTATCCGGCACGTTCAGAGTGGTTGCACCCGCTTTGATCACGGCTTCAAACACGCGGCAAAGGAAATCGATATCCGAGCGGCCGGCATCTTCTGCCGAAAACTCCACGTCATCGGTGTATTCACGTGCCCAGCCAATGGCTTTAACAGCCTGTTCCACCACCTGATCCGGTGTCATACGGAGTTTCTTCTCCATATGAATCGGGCTGGTGGCAATGAAGGTGTGTACACGCTTACGCGGTGCCGGCGCAATCGCCTCACCCGCACGACGGATGTCGTTCTCATTGGCACGTGCCAATGAACAGATCGTGGATTCACGAATCACCTGGGCGATCGAGTTAATCGAATCAAAATCACCCGGCGAGGCTGCCGCAAAACCGGCTTCGATCACATCCACACGCATACGCTCCAGCTGGCGTGCCACACGGATCTTTTCGTCTTTGGTCATCGACGCACCCGGGCTCTGTTCACCATCGCGCAAGGTGGTATCAAAAATAATCAATTGGTCTTTTTTCATATCAGGCTCCTACGGACTAGGCTATTTAATGTGCCCATGTCCTGAATCAAAATCTTGGGGGTTCCGGCTAAAGGCCGGATCAGTCATGGCAATGCGAGTGGGGGTTTAATATGTGCGCGCCACGCGCAGCAGCGGCCGGGCACCCAGTAGCAGATGCAGCCAATATGTCGCCCAACTGCCCGAGGCAGCTTTCTCAGCGAGAAGAATCATGAACATTGCAGACATGACCTGTAATATAAGGCCTAGATGTGCTGCTGGCAATCGTTTTTGCCTATAAGTTCAATAGCTTCGGCCCATTCCAGTGCTGCTCGCAGGAGAAAATGCATGAAACTCGATGCCCACCGATCTGTTTTACTGATTATTGACCTTCAGGAACGGCTGCTACCCGCGATTGATCAGGGTGTAAGCGTTATAGAGCATGCGGCCTGGTTAATTGGTGTCGCCCGCCAACTCCAGGTGCCCATTCTGCTGACCGAACAGTATCCTCAAGGCCTGGGCGCTACCGCCCCGGCCATCGCCCAATTGATCCACCCCGAAGAACGGATTGAAAAAATCCACTTTTCGGCCGTTGCCGAAGGTAACTTGCTAAATCACCCTTCGGCCCAACGTAAACAATGGGTGATCTGCGGCACCGAGTCCCATGTCTGCGTACAACAAACAGTACTGGATCTTCTGACTGCCGGCCGGGAAGTCGCGGTTGTTGAAGAAGCCGTCGGCTCCCGGCAAGCGCGAGACAAAGCCTTGGCGCTAGAGCGTATGCGCCAGCATGGCGCCAATATCGTATCGCGGGAAATGGTGGCTTTTGAATGGCTAGGCAAGGCTGGCACGCCAGCCTTCCGTAGCATTCTCAAAGACTTTATCCGTTAAAAACGGCATCCACCTCAGATTGCGTGGTGGGACGCAAAACCCGGGCAACCTCCTGGCCGTCTTTCATAAAAATCAGGGCCGGCCAGAGCTTGACTGCAAAGGTACGCCCAAGGCGCCTGCCTTTGCCGTCTTCCAGACGGATGTGACGGACTTCCGGATGCCGCTTCAGCGCATCCGCGATTAACGGCTGCGCCGCCTGACAATGTGGGCACTCATTGATACCAAACTCAAGCAACACACTGCCACGCATCGCATCAACTTCATCACGGGTGGGTTCTGGCGTAAAAGGAACAGGGGGCATAGCGCACTCCTCAACAATGTAGCGATATCATAGCGCCCATGCAGCCCCATCATCTAGAACTTCTTGCCCCTGCCCGTGATGCCGATATCGGCATCGAAGCCATTATTCATGGTGCCGATGCTGTCTACATCGGCGGCCCTTCCTTCGGCGCACGTGCTGCGGCAGACAATACGGTTCAGGATATCGCCCGCCTGGCGAGCTATGCCCATCGTTTCAATAGCCGTATCTTTGTCACACTGAATACCATTCTGCGCGACGACGAACTGGAACCCGCCCGAAAGCTGGCATGGCAACTCTATGACGCGGGGGTTGACGCACTCATTATTCAAGACATGGGGCTGCTGGAAATCGATCTACCGCCGATCCAGCTACATGCCAGCACCCAAACCGATATCCGCACGCCCGAAAAAGCCCGCTTCATGCAAGACTGCGGTCTCTCGCAGATCGTTCTGGCACGCGAGCTCACCCTGCAGCAAATCTCTGACATCGATAGAGCCTTGGGTCCCCGTGAGGCAAATGGCCGTGCCGCCCTTGAATTCTTTATTCACGGGGCACTCTGCGTCGCTTACAGCGGGCTCTGCTACATCAGCCATGCCCACACCGGCCGCAGCGCTAACCGGGGCGATTGCTCCCAGGCCTGCCGCCTGCCTTACGAGGTGAAAGATACCCAAGGGCGTATTGTTGCGCACGATAAACACGTGTTGTCGATGAAAGATAACAACCAGAGCGACAACCTACGCGCCCTCATTGACGCGGGCATTCGCAGCTTCAAGATTGAAGGCCGTTACAAAGACATGGCCTACGTTAAGAACATCACGGCACACTACCGCCTGTTACTCGACGAGATCCTCGAAGAACGCCCGGAGTTGGCTCGTAGCTCCAGCGGCCGGAGCACTTTCAGCTTTACGCCTGACCCCAATCAGAATTTCAACCGCGAATTCACCGATTACTTTGTACAAGGCCGCAAAGAAGATATCGGCGCCTTTGATACGCCAAAGAATCCGGGGCAACCCATCGGGTGGGTAAGCAAAGTGCGGTCTGATCATCTGGAACTCACCACGGACCACCCAGATACGCAGATCAACAATGGCGACGGCCTCTGCTACTACGATCTCCAGAAAACCCTCATCGGCCTGCAAATCAATCGTGCTGAAGCCACTGCCCAGCCCGGTGTCTGGAAACTCTGGCCCAAAGACCCCATGGCCAGCTTCAAGGATCTACGTGCCGAAGTGCAGGTAAACCGCAACCGTGACATGCAATGGACGCGGACGCTGGATAAAAAATCTGCCGAGCGCCTAATTGGTCTTTATATTGCGCTACGCAACGAAGGGGATACGATACGTCTCGAGCTCATGGACGAAGACGGCCACAGCGCCAGTGCCGCATTAGAAGGCCCCTTCCAGATTGCTAACGACCCGGCGCAGTCAGAAACAAAGCTGCGTGATGGTTTACAGCGCTTAGGCGACACGATCTTCACGCCAATCAACCTATCACTTGCGCTATCACAGCCCTGGTTCATCCCGGCGTCACAATTAAACACGCTCCGCCGTACCGCCGTAGAGGCGCTCATGAATGCACGTAGCGCTGCCTGGCATCGCTTACCGCGCGCAACACCGGTGTCGCCTCCAGTGCCTTATCCGGAAGACTCGCTCAGCTATCTTGCCAACGTATTCAATCGGAACGCGCGGGACTTTTATGCCAAGCATGGGGTCAAAGTCATTGACGCCGCTTACGAATCACACGAAGAAGACGGCGAAGTCAGCCTGATGATCACCAAACACTGTGTACGCTTCTCGCTGAATCTCTGCCCCAAACAAGCCAAAGGGATCACTGGCGTGCAAGGCACGGTGCGCGCAGAACCGCTACAGCTGATCAACGGCAAAGAGAAACTCACGCTGCGCTTTGATTGCAGACCCTGTGAAATGCACGTCATGGGCAAGATCAAACCCAGCGTACTTAAAGCCGCTGCAACCAGCCCCATTACCTTCTACAAAAACCGGTCAGACGCCAAAGGTGCACACTAAGAGTTGCTAGACCGCCTTTTAGCCAGCAGTCGATCCAGCTGGTTGGCAAAGGCCTGCACATCAGACTTCGATAGGCCGGATGGTCCGCCGGTATCAACACCGCTGTTGCGCAGCCCTTCCATGAAATTCCGCATGGTCAGGCGCCCTTCAATATTGCCCTTATCCATCAGTTCGCCACGCGAATCCAAAACAAGCGCACCTTTTGCAATGACTTGGGATGCCAGCGGTATGTCCGAGGTAATCACCAGATCTCCGGCCTCAGCTTCTTGCACGATACGTTGATCTGCCACATCAAACCCAGCGGGCACCTGTAGCGCCCGGATCCAGGGCGATGGCGGCACGCGCAGCATCTGGTTGGCAATGAGGGTCACAGATACCTTGGCACGATTAGCTGCCCGATAAAGCACTTCTTTAATGGCAATCGGACACGCGTCGGCATCAACCCAGATTTTCATCAAACCTGACCGCCCACACCTTTGAACTTCTCGACAAAAGCCGCGATTTTCTGGAAGACACTCTGTTTCTTTGTCAGGTATAGCGGATTCAATGGGCTCATTTTTGGCAAAATGGCATTAAGCTCCGTGCCATTCTCACTAGCAAATTCCCGTTTTAACGAGGCAGCAATATAACGTTTGGCGGCTTCCGAATTCAGACCCTCGGAACTGATCAAATCTTCTGCTTCGCGCTGTTGCGCTGCTTGCGCAAAAGTGAAGAAAGCATCAATCACGCTGGCCTTATCGCCAATCTTGTCCAGATCAGTTTGATTGATAAAATCGACCAGTAACCCCTCTTTGGCGCGGTGTCCAAGACTGGCACGAATCACTCGCCGCACATCGTCAACCAATGCTACTTTGTCTTTAACCTTTTTGTTGTTCTCAAAAATCAGCTCAAGGATGTAATCGAGATTGATCTCTTGTGATTTCAGGAGATCCACCTCAAACACGACGTCATTCCAATCAATCGTGGATGTTTCCGTCTCTTTACCAGACCTCTCTCGACGCAGCCAATCGCGAATATCGTTATAAGTTGAACGGTAATCCTGAATCATCCGTTCGGCTGGCATCTTGATCGCTTGTAGCGACAGCAAATCAGCATCACTTAAATAATGCTTCGCCTTAAACTGCGCTAATGCCTCAGCGTCATTCACATCAACGCTCTGCAAGGCTTTCAGGCTGGCAAATTCATCGTAGTTTTGCAGCACATTCTCAACGCGCAAATACTCGCCGAACAACTTCACGAATGCCTTTTTATCTGACTCCTTAACAATCTCATCAGGGTTAGGGAATCGCTGCTCCAATTCGGCAACCACCGCAACAAAGCCACGCCTTGCTTCACCCGTTACCACATCGGTAAAGCCCTCCATGTACTCCTTATAGCTCTTTTCCAGAACGACATTCTTGGTGTTTTTGTCGCCAAACAGCGTAATTGCATCCACTGTGGATTGCTCAAGATCACGGAAAGTGACGATGTTGCCGAACGTTTTTGTGGCATCAAAAATACGATTAGTGCGCGAATAGGCCTGCATCAAACCGTGGTAACGCAGGTTCTTATCCACAAACAGGGTATTCAACGTGGGGGCATCAAATCCCGTCAGGAACATACCCACCACAATCAACAGATCAATTTCTTTGGCTTTAACTTGCTTGGCAAGATCTCGGTAATAGTTTTGGAAGCCCTGGCTATCTACACTGTGATTCGCTTTAAACAGCGCGTTATAGTCATTTATCGCCGCACTCAAAAACTCTTTAGCACTGCTATTCATGGCTGAAACATCAAAGGTTTCATCCACAATATCGCCCAACGCATCCTGCTCTTCATTAGCGGCAAACGAGAAGATCGTCGCCACCTTTAATGGCTTGTCACTGTCCCGCTGCAAATTCTTGAACGACTCGTAATACAGCTTGGCTGCATCTACGCTACTGACTGCAAACATGGCATTAAAGCCCTTGCCACCGGCTTGCAGGCGGTGGGTTTTCTGCCGGAAATTATTCAGAATGTACTGGCTAATTTCGCGGATTCGATCAGGATGCAACAGCGCCTGCTTGTTTTCCGCCGCGCTCAGTCTCTGCTCATCTTGCTCGGTTTCAATGGCTTTGAACTGCGGACGTACATCGTTGTAGTCCACCTTGAACTTCAGCACCTTCTCATCACGTATGGCATCGGTGATTACGTACGAATGCAATTCACGTCCAAACACACTGGCGGTGGTTTCAGCGCCCAGAGCGTTTTGGGGAAATATCGGGGTACCGGTAAAACCAAACTGGTAAAACTTTTTGAACTTCTTGTTCAGGTTCTTCTGCGCTTCGCCAAACTGACTGCGATGGCACTCATCGAAGATGAAGACCACTTGCTTACCGTAGATAGGCAAGTCACTTTCGTTCTTCATCAGGTTATTGAGCTTCTGGATGGTAGTAACGATGATCTTGTTGTCATCCTTATCCAGATTGCGCTTCAGACCAGCCGTACTGTCTGAGCCATTCACGCTATCTGGCGAGAAGCGCTGGTATTCCTTCATGGTCTGGAAATCCAGATCCTTGCGGTCCACCACGAAGAACACCTTATCGATGAAATCCAGCTCTGTGGCCAAACGTGCCGCCTTGAAACTAGTGAGGGTTTTTCCCGACCCGGTGGTGTGCCAAACAAAGCCCCCACTATCCGTAGCGCTCCAGTTTTTAGCGTGATGCGCGCTTTTGATTTTCCACAAGATGCGTTCAGTCGCTGCAATCTGATAAGGACGCATTACCAACAGCGTATCGCTGACATCAAACACCGAATAATGCAGCAGCACATTCAGCAGCGTATTTTTCTGAAAAAATGTCGCTGTAAAGTCTTTCAGGTCTTTGATCAAAGCGTTATCGGACTTCGCCCAGTTCATGGTGAAGTCGAAACTGTTTTTATTGCGCTGCGTGGTATTAGCGAAATAGCGGCTGTCAGTGCCGTTGGAAATCACAAACAACTGTAAATACTTGAACAACGATTGCTCGCTATTGAAGCTTTCCTTACTGTAGCGGTGCACCTGATTAAAGGCCTCGCGAATCGCCACGCCGCGCTTTTTCAGCTCCACTTGCACTAGCGGCAAACCGTTGACCAGAATCGTTACATCGTAACGGTTGGCTTGCGTGCCGATCTGCTCAAACTGCCTGATAACTTGAACTTTGTTCCGGGCAACATTCTTCTTATCCAGAAGATAGATGTTCTGGATTTTCCCATCGTCAAAGACAAAATCATGGATGTAGTCATCATGGATCTTGCGGGTTTTCTCGACGATGCCATCGCTTGGCTTATCCAGGAAGGTCTCAACAAAACGCAGCCATTCACCATCTGAAAACTGAATGCTATTGAGCTCTTGCAACTGCACACGCACATTGCCCAGCAGGTTTTCTGGCGTTTTGAGATCAGATCGATATTCGTAGCCCTGGTTTTGCAAGTCCGCGATCAGCTCTCGCTCCAGATCATATTCGCTTTGGTAGCTATCATTGGTCTGGGTTTGCTTGACGTACTTATCCAGAACGATGAAGTTCTTCGATTCAGCAATGGTTTTGTACTCAGTCATCTTTTTGTGAATCCTTATTTGACAACCGCAACTGCTTCGCATTTTTGTCTGTGACTACTGGTTTTCCGGTCTCGGCTTCCAGTTTCAGCCTGGCTTCTTTCGCCACACCGCCCCCACGCTTTGCCACGTCCTCATGTTCTGTAAATGACTGCGGGTTTACCGTTTCTGAAATCTCTTTAGTGGATAGCTCTGCCAGCATATTCATAACCAATTCCTTATTGGTCATGTTGTCGCGCAGATTCTCTTTTTTGAGTCCTTTGTGTTGCTTATATTCTTTAGCGGTTTTACCTGCCCAAGTTTTATAGATCACATCAGTTAAAAGCGCGAAATCCGCACCCTCTTGTAAACCGTGCTTTTTCCACTCGTCAGTGAGCTCTTTGCGAATCTCAATACTTTTGAGCCGCTGATTAATCCAGCTGTCTGAATAGCCCAGGCGTTTGTAGTCCAGCATGGCCTGTTCGATGGAGAGTTCTGGGTCTTGCAGTTGATCTAGGCGTTGGTTCGCCACCTCGGCCAGCCAGAGCTT
>CAZCGW010000028.1:0-20698 GCA_964498255.1 uncultured Dechloromonas sp. | reverse complement strand
CAAATTAGCAGATCTTTCCACTTATCGCCCTGTTCAAATTTGCCCGGCCACTTCTGAGCAACAGCTCTCGGATGCACTTAAAAACCGATTTGTGCTTATTGGTGCGGTTGTTCTTGGCCAGAATGATCTGATTGATTCACCAGTCCATGGAACGATCCCAGGGGTTTACTTGCATGCTATGGCGTTGGATAACCTGTTGACCTTTGGCAACAGTTTTAAGCGTAGTACAAACTGGGATTTTCCGCCTTCGAAAGAATTGTTGGCTGCGGGTTTGCTATCGGTCTTCATTGTCCTCATGGTTCATGTGATCTGGCGGAGCCTTACCCATCTTGCTTTTGGAAGAGGGAGTGAGCCCAAAGAGGCTTCCTTTGAAAAGCTGGAAGTGCATCAGCGAATTATTTATCTAATACCTGAAGTCATGAATTGGTTGGCACGAATTGCTATACAGACCACTGTGACCATGTTTTGTGTCGTATGGCTGCAGAAGTACTTTTCTATCGGCATGTTACCGGTTGTCGAACTGGTGGGGATGACGATCTTGGCAGAGATGTTCGGCTATGCCAGCAAAGTGGAAAAATTCTTTAAGCCACCCACCATACCAAAACTGCGTTAATCGATGTAATTAGCACCAAGGAGATTTCATATGAAAAAGTTATTCATTGGATCAGCGCTAGTCTTTTTAGCGGCAAATGGATTTTGTGCAGAGCAAATAACATCCTTATCACCTAGTAGTCGGACAGAAATTGAGTTGTTTAACAAAGCTGGCGCAGCACAATCGGTAAAGATAATTCCAGCAACCGAGATATCGTTCCCGGTAAACGTTCAGGCAAGTGAAAGCGGGTTTCTTAAGGTCAATGTTGAAGGCAAGACCTATTGGCTCAAGAGCACACAGGTTCGGATTCAGCGTGATGTTGTTGCATCCTGTGCAGCAGCAGCTGAGAGAGCAGAGCGCGTTGGTTCTACGCCAGGCCTTGCAGGTAACAGCTGCAAATAATTAAAGGCAACACATTATGATCAACTATTTAAAATCTATGCAGAACATAATTGCTTGCTTGTCGGTAGTTGCATTGCTTGCTGGTTGCCAAAGCATGGGAATGGGAGTTGATCCATCGAAGATTTCAGCTGTTAGTGAGTTGCCTGCTGCATCAGATAGAGATTGGCCAGATCAGAAGCAGGATGTTTTAAATCAACGTGCACGGGTTGAACTAGGGTTGATTCGCTCACCTATCCTGGAAAACTACCTCAATGGCCTTTACAACAAGATTAAAAAGCAGGCAGGTGTGCCAAACTGGCAGGGTAAAGTTTATATCGTTGCCAATTCAAACCTAACTGCTTATGCAACAGCGGCGGGCAATATCTACATATCGCCTAGCTGGATTTCTACAGCTCAGAGTGAGGATGAGATTGTGGCAATTATGAGCCATGAATTTGGCCACGTATATCTGCACTATCATGAACTCGAAAAAACCAAGGTGACTGCTGATCAGGCAGCTGACTGGATAACGCTGGGTGCGGCTATTGCCCAGAATACCAATGCGCTTAATGGGTGGCCTGTGGCTGATCTGTTTGCAACTGGATACAGCGCATCGCGGGATATTGCTGTTGGCCACTACGGTAGCTCACAAGAATTGGCGGCTGACAAATTTGCACTTAATCTAACGACCAAAATGGGCTACTCCTATGAAGCAGGTGTTAAAGCCTATCTTGAGCATCAGGCGACATGGGAAGATTTGAATGAAGCACGTCAGAAAGAATACGAAGATAAGCTTGCAGAATCATTTACAGGCTTGGGTACACTAGCCTCGATAAAAATTTCACAGGGTTGGAAATTCGTAACTTCAGATCACCCAAAAACAATTGATCGGATGGACGCTGTAGCGATTGCTGCAGATGATGTGCCTCCTAAGCTATTGGGTAAGAAACCCGTTGTTAAGCCATTTAATGCCATACGGAGTTCTGGCACGGTTGCCAGCATGTTAAAAAGCTTTAGCTTTGCGATGAAGGGTCTTGAAAATCCGAACGCAGTAGATGCTTACGATAATGCTAAAAAATCTGCGGCTGGTTCAAACAATAGATTTGCCTATTCAGCCATAGCTGTATTCAAGACACAATTAGCTAGTGCGCTTAATGGAAACGTTGGAAGTTCTGTTGGGCTGGGGCGCAGCTTAGATGCAAATATCAACTCAGAACAAGACAGAGCGTGGAAAGTGTATGTGACCAAGGCTGAATTTTTAGCACGTCTGGGGCAAGTGCCAGCTGCCAAAAACACCATGGATCAAGGCTTTGCTTATTTTAGCTCAGCAGGTGAGGCTTGGCCTGAGGCTATTTTGTTCTATGGTCAGTATGAGTCTTGGGACAAAGCGAAAAAAATGGCGGCTACATGTTCTAAAGAGTTTCCGGCTTTAGCCAAAGCATGTAAAACTGCTGCCATTACCCCAGCGGAAAAAGCCGAAATGGATCGCCGTGCACAAGAGAATGCTAATCGGCTTGTGAACAAGTTGATGAAGAAGGACAAATGAAATTTAACGGATTGAAAAATTTTGCCCTTGCTGTGTCAATCGTTGTAATTGCCGCATGTGGTAACAATACAAGAAAGAGCGCCATTCCGGATGCCCAGCTTCAAACGGCTAGCATCTCTGGCATGGAAGATATCCGTTATGTGCCAAGCACCAAGGCTGGCGTTAAATCTTATCTACAGGAAATCAAATCAGTGGTTGCCAAGCGGCCTCAAGATCCTAGCCGTCAGACCAACTTGCTGGCCCTATCAGGCGGCGGTGATAACGGTGCATTTGGTGCTGGCCTACTTGTAGGCTGGTCACAGAGAGGTGATCGACCTGTTTTTGACCAGGTAACCGGTATTAGCACTGGCGCCTTGATTGCACCATTTGCCTTTCTCGGTACAGACTATGATCCGACCCTAAAAGTACTCTTTACCCAAGTGTCGCCTGATGACATTTATAAAGAACGAGGCAAACTCGGCGTTCTTTTTAATGATGCCCTTGCAGATGCCGCGCCGCTTAAAAAGCTAATCGATAAAACAGTAGATAGCGAGATGCTGCAGCGTGTTGCGGATGAGTACCAAAATCGTGGGCGGCTGCTTTTGATTGGTACAACCAATATCGACTCCGGCTCCCTGGTGCTCTGGAATATGGGCCGAATTGCAGCCGTGGGAACCCCGGAGTCTGCCGCGCTATTCAGGAACGTGATGTTGGCTTCGGCCGCAGTGCCCGGTGCTTTTCCCCCAGTCTTGTTTGATGCAGAAGTAGATGGACGTGAATACCATGAGCTGCATGTCGATGGCGGTTTAGCTGCGCAGGTCTACCTGTATCCAGCCGCAGTGAGTAAGGTAGCTATTCAATCAGGCGTCATCAAGTCCCGTAAACGGGAAGCCTACATTATCCGTAATGCGCGTTTGTCTATCGGTTGGGAAGAAACAGAACGTAACGGTCTAGGCGTGTTGAACCGTTCGTACAAGAAAATCGTCCAATCTCAAGGCTTGGGTAACTTGTATCAGATTTATGAAATCGCACGCAGAGATAAAGTGGGCTTTAATCTGGCTTATATTGGTAATGATTTTGAAGCTGAGCATCCGGCGGAATTCGATAAAGCCTATATGAATGCGTTGTTTCAGTATGGCTTTGAGAAGTCAATCAAAGGCTACCCATGGCAACATATGCCGCCAGGTTTAGAGAATAGCTCGGAAGAAGACTTGAGTCTGCTGGCTAAATGAGCAGATCAGAGCAGTACAGCCACTGAATCCACGATGCCCAGTTCCATAATGGCATCGATCAGTGGCTGTAGCCTTGTTTTATCAATTATAGTAATAAAAATCTTCTGAACATCGCCAGCGGCTGTTGAATGCACAACATTGGCCCCAAATTTTTCAAGAATCGTGGCAATAGCGCCCATATCAGCGCCGCGCTTCAAGGTGATGCTCAAGTCAGCTTCGGCCGGGGAGACAATAGACTCTTTGGCAGTGCCGAACCAGTTCATTTTATGGGCTGAATACCCGATACCTTGACCAACAATGACCAACAAGGCAATGGCAAGCGGTGGAGAGATTCCTAGTGAACGTAGTTTGGCAAGCAAACGTTTAATCAGGCTCATGCGATGCCTGGGTTTGTAATCTGCTAAAAGCCGATTTAGTGCTGCGTCTGGGTTTCGGTTGGTGCCAGTATTGCGAACAATATGACTTAACCGCTCGGCAAAATGAACCGCTTTTTTGGCCTCAGGGTGCGTGGTCATATAGCTTTGAACAAAGCCGCGATCTTCATCAGAGAGCTGATTCGTTACGTAAAAGGGCAGTAGTTGCTCAAAGCGAGCGTGATCGGAGGTTTGCATCATGTCGTCAGACATAAGCGGCCTCCGACCCGAATGCGCCTTTTACGCAATCTGCGATTTTGGCTCGGGCATTAAATAACCGGCTCTTGATTGTGCCGATAGGGCAATCGAGCCGATCGGCTACGACCTCCATAGGTTCTTCTTCAAACCAGGTCCAGAAGAATGCTTCTTTGTGAGTAACAGGTAGCTTGTCGATGCATTCCCGAAGCACATCGTCCATTTCCTGGCTTTCTAGCCGGGATACGATGTCCCAGTCGGGTGCGGGGAGGTTGTCAAAGACCTCCTCATCCACATCAATAATCGATCGGGCAACACCTGAATTCTGCTTACGGATCCAGGTGCCGCAGACATTCTTGGCAATACCGCACAACCAGGTTTTAAACTCGGATGTGCCGTTGTATTGCTCAGGTTTTTGAATGGCAATCATAAAGGTATCGTTGAGTATCTCTTCAGCGGCCCCGTCATCTCTTATCCGAAGCCGGATAAATGCGTAGAGAGAGGCCTGGTAGTGACGGTAAATCTTCTCAACGGCTTTATTGTCACCAAAGGCAATTTGGTTCAGCAGATTTTGCAGTTCTTTTGCGGGTAGGTCTTTCATGCTGAACGAATATTTTCTGAGATGGGCGCAATTTAGCACAAAACCCTAAGACTAATGGGGTAACAGACTGCAGAAATGAACTTTTTGATCAAACCAGCAATAAAAGCCATAGAAGGTTCCAATTACGAGGTCAATTATGAAGAAGTTTGCAGTGGTTTTGGCTAGCGTCATGGCAGTAATGCTTACTGGTTGTGGCGGCGGTGGCGCCAACGTACGCAGTGAAGTAACAACCGTGTCTAAGGGTCAACAGCTTATCGATCTGAAGAAAGCGCTAGGCGATGGCGCAATCACTCAGGATGAGTACGACAAAGAGAAGTCTAAGATTTTGTCGGCCAATGGTTAACAATGTTCTGAAACGCTATAAGGGGAGATCTGATGCGTAAAAACTTTAAAAAAGGTGCTGCTCAAGGTGTTGCTACCATTAGTTTGATGCTTGCTGGTTGTGGGCTTGGCGGACCATCGACTGTAGATATTGAGAATTCTTTGCGTCAACAGCTTTTGGTGCTGGCTAAAGAAGAAGGTGCTCCATCGAGTTATATGGAAAGTCTTCAGAAAAATTTGAAAGTTACAGTCACGAAAAATAATGGGTGCAAACCAGTTGAGGACAAAGCATATGAATGCGATCTAATCGTAGAGATAGATGTGCCAGGATATAAACGAGGTGACGGATTGCCAAATCTAGAGGCGGAAAAGAGATCTGCTGATGTTAAGGCTAGGTTCTTAAGGACGCCTAACGGTTGGGAGGTTAAGGAAATCCCGCAAAATAATTGACTGTGTTTGTTTTGGTATTGCTAGGACTATGCAAGCTGAGCTCATAAGCTAAGTAATTCAATTTACTGCGTGGAATATATTATGAAATTCAAAAGAATACTTCCGTTTGTAGCCGTTCTTGGCGCTGTAACAATGCTCACGGCTTGTCAGCCAACCGAGTCAGACATTCATGCTGCGGTTCAACGAGAGGTTGATCAGACCAATCAACAGATGGTTGAAATGGTTGGGGCTAAAGCAAGTCAAGACTACAAGATAAGACTTATCTCAACTAAGGTGATTGGCTGTAAAGATGCAATGAGTCAAAGTGGTTATATTTGTGACGTTGAAACCGAAATTGACAATCCATTTCTTGGAAAGCAAAAGAAAATCGTTTCGTCACGTTTTGTGAAGGCGTCTGAAGGTTGGACACTAGTAGATGGCAATAAGTAAACCTAAGAATATTAGGATATTACTTAAGTCTTGTTAGGCAAGGGGGTGGGCTTCTTCTAAGGACCGCCCCCTTATTGCTTGTAGTTGCTAAACGATTGCAGAGACCATCTGAAAAAAAGCGCCATTCTCAGGCGCTTAAGGGGGGGGGCTACTAGGAGGTCTCTTGAGAGCCCGGAGCATTCACTGTGTTTGAATGCGCACGTCTCTAACTTATCCTTTATTGCATTCGATGCACAAAAGTTCATTCGTTTAAGTTCATCTGGCTCTCCTATAATGCGTCTTATCTGAAGATCGTAGGAGATCTATGTGTATATAGCGGCGCTGCTTTGGGTGCTTTTCGGTTGCTGGTGTGTCAGCAGGGCAATTGATTGGTTGCCGACACGATTGGCAGATGAAGAGAGTTGCGCAATTGCTGAAATTCTTTCACTGCAATCCTGCGAAATGAAACCTGTGCTTCCCCATGTTTTGCAAGCACCATTGCTGAGTTTTTTCTCGGGGGTGCCAAGGTGTAGCTTTAAGAGCATTGGTTATGCCGGTACAGCTATGTTGGTCGCTCTTTGGGCATACAGCCATTTCGGAATAGCCTGGAATTTTCTTTTTTGGTCTGCATTTGGCTGGGGTTTGCTCGTTCTAGCAGCTGTAGACTTCCAAACAAAACTCCTCCCCGATATCCTCACCTTGCCGCTCATGTGGCTGGGCATGGTCATTCAGCTATGGCCAGAAACCCGAACAGTGGGGCTTGAGCTTGCTGTTATTGGAGCGGTAGCGGGGTACCTGCCGCTGTGGCTCTTTGCAAATCTTTACAAATTGATCCGAGGTCGTGATGGCCTCGGTATGGGCGATCTCAAACTCCTTGCTGCAATGGGAGCCTGGTCTGGCCCATTTATCCTGCCGCATGTTTTGTTGCTCGCGGCTTTGCTGGCAATTGCCTTGTTTGTTATTGAACGCGTTTTGCGACGTACGACAGCCGGGATTCACGAAGAAAGACCCTTTGGCCCCGCAATTGTGGCTGCTTATTTTATAGTGATGGCTTTCCAGTACTTAGTTAGATCCTGAAAGAGGTTATGTTCATGACCCAGAGCGTTGCCAAGATTGTCGATGAGGTAATTCGTAGCCGCCGTTCGGTGCGCGCTTTCTTGCCTACACCAGTGCCGCGCGCAGAAATCGAAGCGATTCTGGATGTCGCATCGCGGGCGCCATCGGGTACCAATACTCAGCCCTGGCAAGTGTATGTGCTGACTGGTGCACGTAAGCAGGCCTTGTCTGACGAAATCGTCCGTACCTTTTACGATGCAGATGCCATGGCCGAGCATCATGAAGAATACGACTACTATCCGGAGAAGTGGATTGATCCATTTCTGGCACGCCGTCGCAAGATTGGCCTGGATCTCTACGGGTTACTCGGCCTGAAGCGCGACAATCCCGAGGGCATGAAGGCGCAACAAGCACGTAACTACCAGTACTTCGATGCGCCGGTAGGCTTGGTCTTCACCATGGATCGGGTGATGGGCCGGGGCAGCCTGCTGGATTACGGCATGTTCATGGAAAACATCATGATCGCCGCCCGGGCGCATGGTCTGGATACCTGTGCGCAGGCGGCTTTTAACCAGTTCCATAAAATCATTGCACGCCATTTGAATCTGCCGTCAGAGCAAAAAGTTATTTGTAGTATGGCCTTGGGCTATGCAGATCCGGATAAAATCGAGAACACCCTGCAAACCGAGCGTGTACCGGTGTCCGAATTCGCCCACTTTCTAGCCGACTAATCCTATGCGTAAATCCCGCTTTAACCGACGCATTAACCAGATCTTTCTGGGCGCTCTGATCGCCGGATCATTGGCGGCATGTACCACGCTGGATCGCAAAAATGCGGTACCGCCAGAGCTGACTAATCAAAGCTACATAGAGGGCATGCCTGGCGTTCGTTATAAAGCTTGGTCTAAAACCGGTATTCAGGCCATGATTGACGATATCCGGGAAGGCCAGAAAGAACCGGATGCGTTTGTAAATCCGACCAAAGCCAATTACCTTGCGCTTTCTGGTGGCGGCGATAATGGGGCATTCGGGGCTGGCTTACTTACCGGTTGGTCAGAGCGGGGGGATAGACCAGAATTCAATCTGGTCACCGGCGTCAGCACTGGTGCCATGATTGCACCCTTTGCGTTCCTTGGCTCCGATTACGACTACGTACTCAAGAAAACATTTACCGACGTTGACCAGCGCGACATCTTTATCGAGTTGGGTTTGACGGGTGCCTTGTTTGGCGATGCCTTTGCTGATACGTCGCCGCTCTACAAGCTGATTTCGGAATTCATTACGCCAGAACTGCTGCAGAAAATTGCGTATGAATATACGCAGCGTGATCGCTGGTTAGTGGTGGCGACCACCAATCTGGATGCCGGTGTGCCTGTGATGTGGAACATGGGTAAACTCGCGGCTATAGGCACACCCGAATCCTTGCAGCTTTTCAGAAAAATTCTCCTGGCATCTGCGGCCATTCCGGGTGCTTTTCCGCCTGTGATGATTGATGTAGTGGCGGATGGCAAGCACTACCAAGAAATGAATGTTGATGGCGGCGCTACAACGGAGTTGTTTCTTTATCCTGCTGCCTTAAGTGCCATGGCAGTGAAGGAGGGCGTTGTCAGTCGGTACAAAAATCGACAGGCCTACATCATCCGTAATGCGCGTCTTGATTCGGAGTGGCGACAGATCGAGCGTAATACCCTCAGCATTATGGGTCGTGCCGTGGATCAGCTGATTCAGACACAAGGCGGCGGGGATATTTACCGTACTTACCTAGTGACGCAACGTGATGGCGTTGGCTTTAATCTGGCCTACATTGGTCCTGACTTTAAAACGCCGCACAAGAAAGAGTTTGATCGTCATTACATGAACTCGCTCTTTGAGTATGGAAGAGGGTTGGCTGTAGCAGGATACCCTTGGGCACATTCGCCACCGGGATATGAATTGCCGCTCAATGAAGCCGTGAACATGCAGGTAAAACGTCAGAATCAGGCACTCAAATCGTACCGGCTACAGCATAAGAAAGCCCCGTAAATAAAAAACCCCTGCAAATTGCTCTGCAGGGGTAACCGGTTGGGGCCGGGGTGGGAATGTCTGGTTTTTACTGATTCTTACTGAATCTGCTGGATGCCTGCCAGTACCCAACCGCCTTGGCCTGTAACAGGTTTGGTCAGGTGCCACATTTCATCAATAGCAACCGGTGCAGCAGTGGCTTCTTCGCGAACCATGCCGGTAAAGCGTACGCTCACCACGTAGCGTTGAGCTTCTTCGGCCACTTCCAGAATCTCCGCGTTTAGTGAAACGATATCGGTCTTCTGTGGTGCGCCGTTGCGCTGGTCCAGATCCATACGAATCTCGGCAAACATTTCAGGTGAGGTAAATTCGCGGATATCGGCCAGGTCACCCGCATCATGCGCAGCCTGCAGGCGGATAAAGCCGACCTTGGCGTTGCGGATAAAGCCTTCGGTATCGAAGTTGGCGGGGATGTTGCTGGCTTGGCTGACGCTGCTACCGCTGAGGTCATTCGCCTGATACATCGAGGCTGGCGCGTTGTACGGCGCGCCAGCTCCAGCCATTGTGGCTTGTTGTCCCGCTGCACGTTTACGCAGGAAGTAACCAACCACCGCAATAACGGCAAAAGCAATCAGGGCAAACATCAGCATGTTGGCCAGCTCTTCACCAAAGCCAAAGTGGCTAGCCAGCGCGGCGAGGCCCAAACCTGCTGCCAGACCGGCCAACGGCCCCATCCACGAACGCTTGGGTTGTGCCGCAGGTGTTGCAGCTCCCGGGGCTTTAGCAGCGGCCGGTGCGGTTGCCGAAGGAGAAGGGGCTGCCGTAGCAGCAGGCTTGCTCACCGGCGCCATCTGGCGTTGCATACCGAAAGATTTACCGCCGCCGACACGAGCCGCTTCGGCGTTGCCTACAGCCATGGTCAGGCCAACGGCAAGCGCTGCGGCGAAAAGGGCAATACGTTTCATAAGTCTCTCTCCATGGGTGGGACTACGTCAGTTTTGACGAGCATAATCGCAAAAGTGGCGGCAATTATTAGCGAATCCTTAATAAAGAGATAGAAATGCGCTAAAAAGTGCGCCCTTTGGGCATACCCCGACGTGGCGCCTTCGGATATAATCATCGGTTTTGCAAGTCTCGCCTTTATTCATTAGGAACGAATTCAATGAGCACCACCGAAACCGTGCAGGAAGTGTCGCCGCTCGAGCGCACAATCGAACTGACCGTTGCCGCTAAAGAAGTTGAAGCCGCAACCGATGCCCGCCTGGCGCGCATGGGCAAAACCCTGAAGATCGCCGGTTTCCGTCCGGGCAAAGTGCCAGCCAAGGTCGTTAAGCAGCACCACGGCCTGCAGGCTCGTGAAGAAGCGCTGAATGAACTCGTTGGTCGCGCCTACGGCGAAGCCATTACAGCGCAGAAGCTTAAGGTTGCCGGTTACCCACGTATCGAGCCAAAAGGCGACGAAACGGGCGACACCCTCACATTCGTAGCAACCTTTGAGTTGTTCCCGGAATTTACATTGGCTGATGTATCGTCGGCTGAAATCGAGCGTCCGGTGCATGAAGTCACCGCTGCTGATGTTGATAAGACGCTGGAAATCCTGCGCAAGCAGCGCGTCCGTTACGAAAACGCAGACCGCGCCGCCCAGAAGGAAGATCGTGTCGTTATCGACTTCCTGGGTAAGAAAGACGGTGTACCGTTTGCCGGTGGTGAAGCCAAAGACTATCCAATGGTTGTAGGCAAGGGCACGCTGTTGCCTGAGTTCGAAGCCGCTATCGAAGGCTGTACTGCTGGCACCGCCAAGACCTTTGATCTGACTTTCCCGGCTGAATACGGCAACACCGAGCTGGCTGGCCAGACCGTACAGTTTGATCTGAACGTCAAGCAAGTTCAGGGCCCGGTAATTCCTGAACTGGACGAAGAATTCGTTAAGGCCATGGGCGTTGAAAGCGGCAAGGCAGATGATTTGCGCGCCGAAGTAGAAAAGAACCTCAAGGGTGAAGTGAAGAAGCGCATTCACCAGCGCGTACGCGAAGCCGTGATGGAAAAGCTGGATGCCCTGAACCCGATCGCCGTCCCTAAGGCCATGATCGAGCAGGAAACCTACCGCCTGATGCAGAACACCCGTGAAGAAATGAAGCAGCGCGGCATGAAGGGCGACATCCCGATGCAGCCTGAGTGGTTTACCGATCGTGCCGCACCACGCGTGCGCATGGGCCTGATCCTGGCGCAACTGGTTGAGAATGAAAAGCTGGTCGCTACCGAAGATCAGATCAACGCTCGTATTGCTGAAATGGCAGAAACCTATCAGCACCCGGCCGAAGTGATCGAGTGGTACAAGCAAGATCCGCAGCGTCTGTCGGGTATTGAATCCGAAGTGCTGGAAGAAAATGTTGTGGCATGGGTTCTGGCCCGCGCCAAGGTGACCGAGAAGGCCATCGATTTCGACGAAATCATGGGCCAGCAAGGCGTCTGATCCCTGTTTTAATTGACAGATGATCGTTAAATCGGCCGGGTTCGCCCGGCCGGTTGCATTTGTGGCATTTGAAACTGCGCTAAGTCATTGATTTCGGAAATTCGCTCCCTGAATAGGGGGTCATTCTGCGGAAAATCTTGTCAGAAGCTGCTCAAATGCATGAAAAACTGCCGTATTTGCGGCATGATTACACTCAATATCCGTAATACCCCCTCAGGAGCACACATGTTTACCCATAACAGCCTCGTTAACACCCTGGTTCAGACCCAACCGGACCCTCAAGCGATTGGTTTGGTGCCTATGGTCGTAGAACAGAGCGGTCGTGGTGAGCGTGCTTTTGATATCTATTCGCGCTTGCTCAAAGAGCGCGTGGTCTTTCTGGTGGGCCCGGTCAACGACATGAGCGCCAACCTGGTGGTTGCCCAGCTGCTGTTCCTCGAAGCCGAGAACCCGGATAAAGATATTCACCTGTACATCAACTCACCAGGTGGTTCGGTTACAGCCGGTCTGTCGATCTACGACACCATGCAATTCATCAAGCCGGACGTATCAACCCTGTGTCTTGGCCAGGCGGCCTCGATGGGTGCCTTCCTGCTCACAGCGGGCGCCAAGGGCAAGCGTTTTTCGCTACCGAATTCGCGCGTCATGATTCACCAGCCGCTGGGTGGTTTCCAGGGTCAGGCATCGGATATTGAAATTCACGCCAAGGAAATCCTCTCGCTGCGTGCCAAGCTCAACAACATGCTGGCACAGCACACCGGGCAGGACGTCGAACGTATTGAACGCGACACCGATCGCGACAACTTTATGTCGGCTGATGAAGCCGTGGCCTATGGCCTGATCGACAAAGTGATCGGCAACCGCACAGCTGCTTAAGCGTTGAACAAAGAATTTGAAGGATAGGAAATGACCAAAGACAAACAGAGCGACGCCAACAAGGATTCTGAAAAGCCCTTGTACTGCTCCTTCTGCGGCAAGAGCCAGCACGAAGTTAAAAAACTGATCGCAGGCCCTTCGGTATTCATCTGTGATGAGTGTATCGAGCTGTGTGGCGATATCGTTCAGGATGAAGTGGAAGAAGCGGTAAAAGCAGCCAAAGACAGCCTGCCAACCCCGCGTGAAATCCGTGAAACGCTGGATGAGTATGTGATTGGGCAAGAGCCGGCCAAGAAGATCCTAGCTGTTGCTGTATATAACCACTACAAACGTCTACGCCTGCCATCGGCTAAAGACGATGGCGTGGAGCTTTCCAAATCCAATATCCTGCTGATTGGCCCAACGGGCTCTGGCAAAACGCTGCTGGCGCAAACGCTGGCACGCTTGCTCGATGTGCCATTCGTTATGGCCGATGCCACCACGCTCACCGAAGCCGGTTACGTGGGTGAAGACGTTGAAAACATCATTCAGAAGCTCCTGCAGAAGTGCGACTACGATGTCGAAAAGGCACGTCAGGGCATTGTTTACATCGACGAAATCGACAAGATCTCGCGTAAGTCCGACAACCCATCCATCACCCGTGACGTATCGGGTGAGGGCGTGCAACAGGCACTGCTCAAGCTGATCGAAGGTACTGTGGCCTCGGTGCCGCCACAGGGTGGCCGTAAGCACCCGAACCAGGATTTTGTGCAGGTCGATACCACCAACATCCTGTTCATCTGCGGTGGCGCATTCGAAGGCATCGATAAAGTCATCCGCAACCGTACCGAGAAGACAGGCATCGGCTTCGGCGCCGAAGTGACCGGCAAAGAAGAGAAGGCCATCACCACGCTGCTTAAAGCGGTAGAACCAGAAGATCTGATTAAGTACGGTCTGATCCCAGAACTCATCGGTCGTCTGCCAGTCGTTGCCACGCTGGAAGAACTGAACGATGCCGCGCTGGTGCGTATTCTCACCGAACCAAAGAACGCACTCACCAAGCAATACCAGAAGCTCTTCCAGATGGAAGGCGTGGATCTGGAATTCCGTCCGGAAGCCCTCAAGGCTATCGCCAAGCGTGCGCTGGAGCGTAAAACAGGTGCCCGTGGTCTGCGCTCTATTGTAGAAGCAACACTCCTCGACACCATGTACGACCTGCCGGGTAGCACTGACATCGCCAAAGTGGTGGTCGAAGAAGCCGCCATTACCGGTGATAGCAAACCGCTGTACGTATTGCAGGAAGGCGCCCAGGCGCAAGCAAGCTAGTTGGGTAATTCGGAAGGGGGTGCCGCTTGAAAAGGCCGGTATCACCCCCAACTGCGGCAAGGTATCCCATTGAGTGAATAGCTCATCGGGATTCCCCGAAAGAGAACAGAACCATAAAGGCCACAGTGATGACCGAACATATCGAAAACCCAGAAGAACACGAAGAGTCCGCACAGGAAGCTCAGGCAGAAGCACAGGAGAAGCCTGTCGTGCTGCAACCGGGTGAGCAGGCGCGTCTACCAATGCTGCCGCTGCGCGATGTTGTGGTATTCCCGCAAATGGTCATCCCGCTGTTTGTGGGTCGCCCTAAATCTATCAAAGCGCTTGAGCTGGCCATGGAAGCCAGCAAGTCGGTTGTGCTCGTCGCCCAGAAATCGGCGGCGGACGATGATCCTGCGCCCGAACAACTCTACAACGTCGGTTGCGTCGCTAGCATCCTGCAATTGCTCAAGCTACCAGACGGTACCGTCAAGGTGCTGGTGGAAGGCACGCGTCGTGTGCGTGTGGATGGCATTGAAGCGCAAGATGATCTGTTCTTTGCCAACGTTACCGCGCTTGAAAGCCAACAGACCGACGACAACGAAGTCGAAGCCATGCGTCGTGCGCTGGTGGCCCAGTTTGATCAGTACATCAAACTGAACAAAAAGATTCCGCCAGAAATTCTGTCTTCGATCTCCGGTATTGAAGACACCGGCCGTCTGTGCGACACCATTGCCGCGCACCTGCCCCTCAAGCTGGAGCAGAAGCAGGAAGTGCTTGAGTTGCTGGGTGTGCGCGAGCGTACCGAGCGTCTGCTCAGCCAGCTGGAATCTGAAATTGACATCCTGCAGGTAGAAAAGCGTATCCGCGGTCGCGTCAAGCGCCAGATGGAAAAGTCGCAACGCGAGTACTACCTAAACGAACAGGTTAAAGCCATCCAGAAAGAACTGGGTGAAGGCGAAGAGGGCGCCGATCTCGAAGAGCTGGATAAAAAGATCAAAGCCGCCGGTATGAGCAAGGAAGCCTTGAAGAAGGCCGAGTCCGAACTGAAGAAACTTAAGCTCATGTCGCCGATGTCGGCTGAAGCCACCGTGGTGCGTAATTTCATCGACACGCTGGTTGGGCTGCCGTGGAAAAAGAAAACCCGCGTCAGCAAAGATCTGGCCGGTGCCGAGAAGATCCTCAACCAGGATCACTTTGGCCTGGAGCGTGTTAAAGACCGCATCATCGAATATCTCGCCGTGCAGCAGCGCGTCGACAAGGTGAAGGCACCCATCCTCTGTCTGGTTGGTCCTCCGGGCGTGGGTAAAACCTCGCTGGGTCAATCTATCGCTAAAGCCACGAACCGCAAGTTCGTACGTATGGCGCTGGGTGGTGTGCGTGATGAAGCCGAGATTCGTGGTCACCGTCGCACCTACATTGGATCCATGCCGGGCAAGATTCTCACCAGCCTGACAAAGGTGGGTGTGCGGAATCCGCTCTTCCTGCTCGATGAAGTCGACAAGATGGGGCAGGATTTCCGTGGCGATCCGTCTTCGGCATTGCTCGAAGTGCTGGATCCGGAACAGAACCACACCTTCCAGGATCATTACGTCGAAGTCGATTTCGACTTGTCGGATGTGATGTTCGTGGCAACCGCCAACAGCCTGAATCTGCCGGGTCCGCTGCTGGATCGTATGGAGATTATTCGTCTCTCGGGTTACACCGAAGACGAAAAGGTCAACATCGCCATGCGCTATCTGCTACCTAAGCAGATCAAGAACAATGGCCTGAAGAAAACGGAAATCACCGTGAGTGAACCCGCTATCCGCGACATCGTGCGTTACTACACGCGCGAAGCCGGTGTGCGTTCGCTGGAGCGGGAACTCTCCAAGATCTGCCGCAAGGTCGTTAAAACCCTGCTGCTCAAGAAGAAGACCGCCACGGCACGTGTGCTGGTTTCGCCAAAGAACCTCGATAAGTTCCTCGGTGTGCGTCGCTTCTCCTTCGGCATGGCTGAAAAAGAAAACCAGGTGGGTCAGGTCACCGGCCTGGCTTGGACTGAAGTCGGTGGCGAACTGCTCACCATCGAAGTCGCTTCGATGCCGGGTAAGGGCGTTGTGCAGCGTACCGGTTCCATTGGCGACGTCATGAAAGAATCGGTAGAAGCGGCACGTACTGTGGTGCGTTCACGCGCACGTCGTCTGGGTATCAAAGACGATGTGTTCGAGAAGACCGATCTGCACGTGCACTTTCCTGAAGGCGCTACGCCGAAGGATGGCCCGTCGGCCGGTATTGCCATCACCACGGCTATCGTCTCGGCGCTGACCGGTATTCCGGTACGTTGTGATGTCGCCATGACGGGTGAGATCACCCTGCGTGGCGAAGTCCTGGCGATTGGTGGCCTTAAAGAGAAGCTGCTGGCGGCCGTGCGTGGGGGTATCACCCGCGCACTGATCCCGCATGAAAATGTGAAAGATCTGGTTGAGATCCCTGACACCATCAAGGGTCGTATCGAGATCATTCCTGTCAAATGGATTGATGAGGTGTTGGAAAACGCCCTGGCCAGTGCACCCGTGGCGCTACCAGAGCAAACCGAGGCTACAGCAGAATCAACGGCACCAGCCGCAGCAACACCTGCTGCCGAAGCACCGGCTATTCGTCATTAATCGGCATTAATTCAACAAATTAGGCAATAGGGCGAACTAGTGTTATAGTTCGCCCCGTTGTAGTATGACGCAGCGCAATAATCAAAGAGGTTAATTGCGCACCAAGTAATTAGCATCGTCCCCAGCCGCACCCACAGGGTGTACCGGAAGCCGGAATTGCCGGCATCTGTCTGATGGTCGATGTTCTTTTGACCACAGACCATCGCGTTAAACAGGCGCGACCGGTTTTCCTTATTGGGGATAAAAATGACTGAACAAACAAACAGCTCGTTCGCGAGCATGGGTCTGGCCGCGCCTTTACTGACGGCTATCGAAAACCTGGGTTTCACCCAACCAACGCCGGTGCAGGCCGAAGCGATTCCAGCAGCACTGCAAGGTGGTGACTGGATGGTGAGCAGCCAAACGGGTAGCGGTAAAACTGCCGCCTTCCTGCTGCCAGTACTTAACGCCTTAATGGCGGGCGGCAACAACTCGCCGATCGATCTGCATCGCGTGATTGGCCCTGCAGGTCTGGTGCTGTGCCCAACGCGCGAGCTGGCACAACAGGTCGCACAAGACGCCATCGACCTACTCAAGAACAGCAAGGGTATCCGTGTAGCCACTGTTATGGGCGGTATGCCTTATGGCAAGCAAATGGCCGGTCTGCGCGGCGCGCTGCTGGTCGTTGCCACACCAGGTCGTCTGCTCGATCTGGCACAACGCCGTCAGATTCATCTGGCTGATGTAAAGACATTGGTTGTTGATGAAGCCGACCGTATGCTGGATCTGGGCTTTGCCGAAGATCTGGAAGACATTAACCACCTGTGTCAGAACCGTGGCCAAACCATGATGTTCTCGGCGACCTTTGCCCCGCGCATCATGTCGCTGGCAGCACGCCTGATGAAGAACCCGGGCCGTCTGGAACTGGCGAGCGCAACCGATCGTCACACCCAGATCACGCAGTCGCTGCACTGGGCTGACAACATGATCCACAAAGAAAAACTGCTTGACCACTACCTGCGTGATGCAGAACTGGAACAAGCGGTTGTCTTTGCTAGCACACAGGTAGAAACCGATCGTCTGGCCGATGCACTGGCCGAACAAGGCCACGCCGTTGCCGCACTACACGGCGCCATGCCGCAAAAGGTACGTGCGCATCGCCTGAAGCAACTGCGTAGCGGCCACGTTCGCGTGCTGGTAGCGACCGATGTGGCTGCTCGCGGTATCGACGTACCAAGCATTACCCACGTATTTAACTTTGGCCTGCCGATGAAGGCAGAAGACTACGTACACCGTATTGGTCGTACTGGGCGTGCCGGTCGTACGGGTAAAGCTATTACCTTTGCCGAACACCGTGACCGTATGAAGATCCGCACCATCGAAGCGCTGACGGATCAGCGTATCCCGGTGGCCGTCGTGGAAGGCCTTGAGCCTAAGACGCCAGAACGCGGCGAAGGCCGTGGTGGTCGTGGTGAAGGCCGTGGCCGCCCAGGTGGTTTTGGTGGCGGTGGTCGTGGTGCCTTCGGTGGCCATGGTCGCAGTGGTGGTGGCGGTCGTTCGGGTGGTTGGGAAAAACGTTCCGATAGCCCACGCGGCGATTTCGGTGGCGACAGAAAGCCACGTGAATTCGGTGATCGTCCACCGCGTTCGTTCGAAGATCGTCCAGCCCGCTCTTTTGACGACCGTCCTCGTTCATTCAATGATCGCCCACGTGAAGATCGTCCGGCACGCTCGTTTGACGACCGTCCTCGCTCTTTTGGTGATCGTCCTCGTGAAGATCGTCCGCGCGAAGACCGCCCAGCACGTTCGTTTGATGATCGTCCACGTTCGTTCAACGATAAGCCACGTAGCTTTGACGATAAGCCACGCAGCTTCGGCGACAAACCGCGTAGCTTTGGTGATCGTAATGACAAGCCACGTTCAGGCGCTGGCGGCGGCAAATTCGGCGGCAGCAAGCCTTGGGGCGATAAGCCAGCAGGCGGCAAGTTTGGTGATAAGCCACGCGGCGAAGGCCGTTCGGATAAACCTGCTGGTAAGTCGTTCAGCAAACCTGCTGGCAAAACGTTCTCCAAGCCGGGTGGTGGTAAAACCTTCAGCAAGGGCACTGGCCACAGCGGCTTTGGTGGTCGCGGCCGCTAAAACGCTGCGCAACAACGCCCTCAGCTACGGCTGAACAGCATGCCGGTCAGGTTCGCCTCACCGGCATGTTGCATTTGGGGCGCTTGAATTTTCTCGTCCGGCCCCAATATGGCTACAATAAACGCAGCCAATCAACGAGAAGAAATCAGGCATGAAATTCAAGGACTATTACGAAACCCTTGGCGTCTCGCGCGAGGCATCCGCCGACGAGATCAAGAAGGCATTCAAGAAGCTCGCCCATAAATACCACCCGGATATCTCCAAAGATCCGGACGGCGAAGAAAAGTTCAAAGAGGTTAATGAAGCGTATAAAACGCTCAAAGACCCGGAGCTACGTAAAGCCTACGACCAGCTAGGTCGCCATAACCCGGGTGAGCAGTTCCGCCCACCACCGGGCTGGGAGCAGTACGCCCAGGGCGCGGGATTTAGTGGCGCCCATGGCGGGGCAGGTGGCTTCGGCGGTGGCGGTTTTGGTGCCGGTGGTTTTGAAGGCGCCGGCTTCGAAGACGTCGACCTATCCGAACTCTTTGCGCAAATGGGCCGCGCAGGTGCACATAGAGCACATGCCGGACGTGGCGCACATCAGGCGGGCGGTCAGTCCTTCAAGGCACCGGGGCAGGACTTTGAAGTCACCGCCCACATTTCGCTAGACGAAGCCGCCAAGGGCACCATGATCGAGCTCAACCTCGAAATGCCCGAATACGATGCCCAGGGCCGTTTGCATCGTGTGCCACAAGTCTTCAAGGCACGCATCCCCAAAGGTGCGACCGATGGTCAAAAGATGCGTCTGCCCGGCAAAGGCGGCAAAGGTTTCAACGGCGGGGCCAATGGCGATCTGTATCTGAACATCGCACTGCATCCACACCCCTTATTCCGTGCCGATGGCCACGACCTGTTCCTTGATCTGCCCGTTACCCCGTGGGAAGCAGCGCTGGGTGCAGAGATCGATGTGCCCACGCTAGATGGTGCCGTGCGTATGAAGATTCCGGCGGGCACACCGGCTGGTCGCAAACTGCGTCTGGGCGGCCGTGGATTACCTAAACCCAAAGAGGGGCAGGGTGATCTGTACGTCATCGTACAAGTGGCCACCCCTACCGAATTGAATGATGCAGAAAAAGCCCTGTACCAACAGCTGGCCGAAGCATCCACCTTTAACCCGCGCGGCCATTTTGTGGCCGAAGCGCATCGCGCAAGCTGATTGGCCAGGGAATGGTTATGACAGAACAAATCACTACATTAGAAGCCACCTGGCTCAGCGTTACCGAATTCACCCAGGTGGCTGGCCTCAGCCAGGGCGATGTTATAGAGCTGGTTGAAGTGGGCGTACTCAAACCCCTAGGCCGCAGCGTTAACGACTGGTCTTTCGATAGCGAAGCCATGAACCTGGCGCGCCGCTTGCGCCGCATTCGTGAAGACTTTGAACTGAACCTGGACGTGCACGCATTGGCCCTGGGCTTCCGCCTGCTCGAGCGTATTAATGAGCTGGAATCAGCGTTAAACCGCGCTCAAATACAACAGCTGCAAGATCGCACATAATCAGGTATAATCTCGCCTGCTTCAGGAAGGGTCGTTAGCTCAGTTGGTAGAGCGTCTGCCTTACACGCAGAATGTCGGCGGTTCGAGCCCGTCACGACCCACCACCTAAAGCCTTATTAACCCGCTCTCGGTAACGACGGCGGGTTTTTTGTTGTTCGGTGTTTAGTTTTGAAAATATGGTTAAATAAACACATGAAACCCTCAGATGCACTCCAGGCACACCGAGAACTAATCCGAACCGTGGTTGAGAGATACCGCGCTAAGAACCCGCGTGTGTTTGGATCGGTTTTGCATGGCATCGATAAAGAGGGCAGCGATCTTGATTTGCTCGTTGAGCCAACGCAAGGTGCAACCTTGTTTGATCTAGGTGCCATCCAGATTGAGCTTGAAGAGCAGCTTGGTGTTCCGGTAGATGTGCTAGTGCCAAAAGACTTGCCGATAAGATTTAGAGATGCAGTGCTGAGAGAAGCTTTGCCGGTATGACGACTCAACAAGATAAACTCTGACAGCCTTACACGCAGAATGACGGCGGTTAGAGCCCGTCACGACCCACCACCTAAAGCCTGATTAACCCTCTCTCGGCAACGA
>CAZCGW010000027.1:0-25058 GCA_964498255.1 uncultured Dechloromonas sp. | reverse complement strand
TCCGCTTAGGGTCGATAGCAGACGTAAGTTGATTAAAGATCAAGAGCCACCAGCAGGTGGCTCTTGATCTTTGGGCGTTCGGAAACGATCAGCTGCTAAAGAAGTTCTTCAGCTTCTGCTGCCAGCCACCTTCTTGCGGTGAGTGGTGTTCGCCCATGCTTTCCTGAAGCTTGCGCAGCAGTTCTTTCTGTTCGCCGTTCAGGTTGACGGGGGTTTCTACGGTTACGTGAACATACAGGTTGCCCGCGACACCGCTGCGCATGCCGGTAATGCCTTTGCCGCGCAGGCGGAAGATTTTGCCGGTTTGCGTTTCGTCCGGTATGCGTAGGCTAGCGGTGCCATCCAGGGTTGGCACGTCAATGTCGCCACCCAGTGCAGCAGTGGTCATGGTGATGGGGATTTCGCAATGCAGGTCGTCGCCATCACGCGTAAAGAGTTCGTGCTGGCGCAGGCTGATCTGTACATACAGGTCACCAGAGGGGCCGCCATTAACACCGGCTTCACCTTCACCTGATAGGCGGATACGGTCGCCTTCATTAACTCCGGCCGGGATTTTGATTTCCAGGGTTTTGTTTTCGCGCTTGCGACCACGGCCGTGGCAGTCGGTACACGGGTCTTCGATGACTTTGCCCGAGCCATGGCAATGTGGGCAGCTCTGCTGTACCGAGAAGAAGCCCTGTTGCATACGGACCTGGCCGCTACCTTTACAGGTGCCGCAGGTTGTTGCACTTGTACCGGCCTTGGCACCACTGCCTTTACAGGTGCCACAGTTAATTTCGGTAGGAATACGGATGCGGGTTTGCGAGCCTTTGGCGGCTTCTTCCAGCGTGATTTCCAGGTCGTAGCGCAGATCGGCGCCACGGTAGACCTGGCTACGTCCGCCACGACCACCGCCGAAACCACCGCCGCCGCCACGGAAGATTTCTTCGAAGATGTTGCCGAAGTCGAAACCGCCAGCGCCACCACCGAATCCGCCGTGCCCCATTGAAGGGTCTACGCCGGCGTGGCCATACTGGTCGTAGGCGGCGCGTTTGTTCGGGTCGGTGAGGATTTCGTAAGCCTCTTTGACCTCTTTGAATTGGGCTTCGGCTGATTTGTCGTCGGGGTTACGGTCCGGATGGTATTTCATGGCCAGGCGGCGATAGGCTTTTTTAAGCTCATCATCGGAGGCACCTTTGTTAACACCCAGAATTTCGTAGTAATCGCGTTTAGACATAGCAGTTCGGCTTCAGTTCGAATCAAATATTGAGAATGCAAAAGGGGGCAAGGTTACCCTTGCCCCCGCCGGATCGGTAATCCGGTGTTACTTCTTGTCTTTTACTTCCGTGAATTCGGCGTCAACAACATCACCGTCTGGTTGCTTGCCGGCATCGGCATTGCCACCGGCTGCAGCACCCGGAGCGCCTTCACCTTCACCACCGGCCAGTTGGGCCAGGGCTTGCGATGCCTGCATCAGGGCTTCTGCCTTTTTCTCGATCTCGGCTTTGTCGGTGCCACGGACAGCGTCTTCCACTTCCTTGGCAGCGGCTTCGATCTTGGCCTTTTCATCAGCCGGGACTTTGTCACCCAGTTCGTTCAACATCTTGCGAACGTTGTGAACAGCGGCATCGCCACCATTACGGGCATCGGCCAGTTCACGGGCTTTGTGATCTTCGGCCGCATTGGCTTCAGCATCTTTAACCATGCGCTGGATTTCTTCTTCCGACAGGCCGGTGTTGGCCTTGATGGTGATTTTGTTTTCTTTGCCGGATTGCTTGTCTTTGGCGGAAACGTGCAGGATGCCATTCGAGTCGATGTCAAAGGTAACTTCGATCTGCGGCGTGCCACGTGGGGCCGAAGGGATGCCTTCCAGGTTGAACTGACCCAGGCTCTTGTTGCCGTTAGCCATTTCACGTTCACCTTGCAGGACGTGGATGGTTACCGCAGACTGATTGTCATCAGCCGTTGAGAAGACCTGGCTGGCCTTGGTTGGGATGGTGGTGTTCTTTGGAATCAGCTTGGTCATCACGCCGCCCAGGGTTTCGATACCCAGGGTGAGTGGCGACACGTCGAGCAGTAGCACGTCTTTAACATCGCCTTGCAGCACGCCGCCCTGAACGGCAGCACCAACAGCAACGGCTTCGTCCGGGTTAACGTCTTTGCGGGGCTCTTTGCCGAAGACTTCCTTCACCTTGTCTTGTACCTTTGGCATGCGGGACATACCGCCCACCAGAATGACATCGCTGATGTCCGAAGCCGAGCAACCGGCATCTTTCATGGCGGTGACACAAGGCGCAATGGTGCGCTCGATCAGATCATCGACCAGGCTTTCAAACTTGGCACGGGTGATCTTCATGGTCAGGTGCTTAGGACCGCTGGCATCGGCCGTGATGTACGGCAGATTGATTTCGGTCTGTTGCGCCGACGATAGTTCGATCTTGGCTTTTTCAGCGGCTTCTTTCAGGCGTTGCAGTGCCAGTACGTCGGTCTTCAGGTCGGCGCCGGATTCTTTCTTGAATTCGGTGACGATGTAGTCGATCAGACGCTGGTCAAAGTCTTCGCCACCCAGGAATGTGTCGCCGTTGGTCGACAGTACTTCAAACTGGTGTTCGCCGTCGATTTCCGAGATGTCGATGATCGAGATATCAAAGGTGCCGCCGCCCAGGTCGAATACGGCAATCTTGCGATCGCCTTCTTTTTTATCCAGACCAAATGCCAGTGCGGCTGCGGTAGGTTCGTTGATGATGCGCTTAACGTCCAGACCGGCGATACGACCGGCATCTTTGGTAGCTTGGCGCTGGCTGTCGTTGAAGTAGGCCGGTACCGTGATTACGGCTTCGGTGACTTCTTCACCCAGATAGTCTTCAGCGGCCTTCTTCATCTTGCGCAGCACTTCAGCAGATACCTGCTGCGGCGCCATTTTCTTGTCGAGCGCTTCTACCCATGCGTCACCATTGTCGGCCTTGGTGATCTTGAATGGCATCAGGCTGATGTCTTTCTGGACTTCTTTGTCTTCGAAACGACGACCGATCAGACGCTTGATAGCGTACAGCGTGTTCTTTGGGTTGGTAACCGCTTGGCGTTTGGCGGGTGCGCCAACCAGTACTTCGCCATCGTTGGTGTAAGCGATGATCGATGGGGTGGTGCGAGCGCCTTCAGCGTTTTCAATGACTTTCGGCGTGCCGTTTTCCATGACGGAAACGCACGAGTTGGTGGTGCCGAGGTCAATACCGATAATTTTTCCCATGGATTCTTATCCTTATTTTTTAGTGAGTCGTTGATTTATTTGGGCAAAACGCAGTTGTTTTGCCAGTCATGCGGGGTATATGGGGCAGAAGTTAAGGACTTCAAGCCCCTTTGGGGCTTATTTAGCCCTTGGCAACCGTGACCATGGCTGGGCGCAATACGCGGTCAGACAGTTGGTAGCCTTTTTGCAGCACATTGACCACCGTGTTGGCTTCCTGTGCGGCGTCTACCATGGCGATTGCCTGGTGCTGATTCGGGTCGAATTTGTCGCCAGCGGCCGGGTTTTCAACTTTCATACCAGCACGTTCAAAGGCGCTTAGCAGTTGTTTTTGTGTGAGTTCTACGCCAGAACGTAGCGTAGCAGCATCAGCTGCCGTGTCGGTGAGGGCGGCATCCAGGCTATCGCAAACGGCAATCATTTCGCGGGCGAACTTTTCCACGGCAAATTTATGGGCCTTGGTGACGTCTTCAGCGGCGCGACGACGCTGGTTTTCAGCATCGGCTTTGGCGCGCAGGAAGGCATCTTGCAATTCGGCGATTTTAAGTTCCGCAGCGGCCAAACGACCCTCTGGCGTGTCGTCTTGCGAGGTTTCACTGACGGCTTCTGCCTGTACGTCTTCGTTGGCAGGGTTGATGACGTCGTTTTCAGGAGTTTGTTGAGTCATGAGCTTCTTAGTCCGTTGATTTATACCGATACTTGCCCGGCATATGGGGGTGCTTCGTTGTTATTCAAGAGCGCCCAGTGATTTAGCTCTGGCCTGTTGTTGCGCCAGGGCTTCATTTCCCTGGGCAACAGTTGGCCAACCTGCCAGGTTCTTTTCGGTGAGCTCTGCCAGGGCTTCAATCCATACCGGTGCTTCATTCAGGCAATTTAGGTAGTGAAAGTGTTCCCCGCCAGCGGTTAGGTAGGCAGCGCGAACTTCCATGTTGATCTCTTCGAGTGTTTCCAGGCAGTCGGCAACGAAACCGGGGCATAGGATATCTACGCGTTTAACGCCCTGTTTGGCCAGGTCGACCAGCGTCGGTTCTGTATAAGGTTGCAGCCACTTGGCTTTGCCAAAACGGGATTGGAAGGTGGTCACAACACTTTCCGGCGGCATATTTAATGCTTCGGCAATGAGGCGTGCTGTTTTGTGGCATTCGCAAAAATAGGGGTCGCCGAGTTTGAGGTTGCGTTCGGGTAAGCCGTGAAAGCTCATGACCAGTCGGTAACTGGCATCGGGCAACGCGGGCGGTGGGTTCTTGAGCCAATGTTCGCGGATTTGTGCGGCTACTGCATTTATGTAGCCTTTATCGTCTGCGAAATTGCGCACATAACGTAATTCTGGTTGGTTGCGGAGGCCGGTAACCCAGTTAAGTGCCTCATCTATTGCCGTAGCGGTGGTGCTGGCTGAATACTGCGGGTACATGGGTAGCAGCAGGATGCGTGTCGCGTTTTCTGCGCGTAGCCGTTCTAGCACCGCAGGAATACTGTGAGGGCCATTCCCGGCGTAACGCATTGCCCAGGTGACAGTCAGATCATGGCCGCGTTGACGCATGATGTCTTCTAGTGCACTGGTTTGTGCCAGCGTATGCACCATGAGTGGCGAGCCGGCGTCTTCCCAGATAGTGGCGTATTTGGCGGCGGACTTTTTCGGACGCACGCGCAGAATAATGCCGTGCAGAATCAACATCCAGAGTGCGCGAGGTATTTCAACGACGCGTGGATCGCCCAGAAATTCTGCCAGGTAACGGCGAACAGCTGCCGGGGTGGGGGCTTCTGGTGTGCCGAGATTCACAAGTACGACAGCCGTTTTGGCCGGGGTGCCATGACGCCAGGCCGGTGCGGTTTTGTTCATTCAATGAATCCAGTAAGAGACGAAAAGGGATTTTAGCCCTGAGCTTGTTCAGTCAGGGCGCTAGAGAGTAATCGAGCCGTGATATCGACAATCGGAATAACGCGATCATAGGCCATGCGGGTAGGGCCAATAACGCCGACAGAACCGACGACCTGACCTTCAACCTGATAGGGTGCCGTGACAACGCTGCATTCATCCAGTGTGGCAATTCCGGATTCCTGGCCAATGTAAAGGCGAACGCCTTCGGCGCGTTGTGACAGATCGAGTAGGCGGACAAGTGCCGTACGTTGCTCGAAGAGATCGAACAATTCGCGCAGCCGCCGCATATTGGAGCTAAGGTCATCAACGTCGAGCAGGTTCTTTTCGCCCGAAATAATGGTTTCGGATTCTTTGGGCATGAGTGCTTCACCGCTGGCGGTGAGCGCGGCTGCCATGAGCGCCTGTAGATCGCTACGAATGCGCACTAGTTCGTCATGAACGCGGGTACGCATTTGATCCAGTTCTAATCCGACAAAGTTCTGGTTGAGGGTGTTGGCCGCCTCGATCAGTTCGGCACTGCTGTAGGCGCGATCGGTAGATAGGATGCGGTTTTGTACGTTGCCATCACTGGTGACCAGGACCAGAAGTACACGTTTATCGGAAAGCGCAATAAATTCAATCTGGCGGATCCGGTTGCTCGGGTGGCGTGGGGCAATGACGATACCGGCAAACCGGGTCAGGTCTGAGAGTAGGCGCGACGCGTGGTTGATGATTTGCCCTGGCTGGGCTTTGGCGCCAGCCAATTCGGCCAGAATGCGGGCGTGATCCATTTGCTCCAGCGGTTGCATGGTGAGCAGGGAATCGACAAAGAAACGATAACCGCGCGGTGTTGGGATACGGCCGGCGGAGGTATGTGGACTGGCAATAAACCCTAAATCCTCCAGATCGGCCATCACATTACGTACAGTAGCCGCCGAGAGATCCAGCCCGGAAGCGCGTGAAAGTATGCGCGAACCTACGGGCGCCCCATCAGCAATGTAGTTTTCAACCAGCGTCTTAAGTAATACACAGGCGCGATCATCCAGCGGCGGCTGTTGAGGCGGCTGCTTTGATGCGGCAGAAATGATCCCAGCGTTGGTTTTGGATGGCATGTAATAGATTCTACAAAATTATTCTGTGGTTTAATCGAGTTCTGTCGCTCGGCGGATAAAAGTGTTGCCGGTTCGAGCGCATTCTTTTGATATGAATGCCTAGCCGGGCTTGTCTGCGGAGTCGGATTGATGTCGTACCCATTGCCGTTGAAAACGGTAGCACTGATTGGTCGCCAGGAAAGCCCTGAAGTCGTGGATTCGATTGTGGCTTTGTTGACTTATTTCCAGTCGCGTGGGGTGGGCGTTCTGGTTGAAACTGAAACGGCTATCGAAGTGGGGCAAGTATCAGGCAATGCCGCAATGGCCTCTGCTGAATGTGCGGACTTTGCGCGCATTGGTAGCGAGGTTGATGTTGCCATTGTGGTGGGCGGTGATGGCACGTTGCTGCATGCCGCACGTCAGTTAGCGAAATTCGATATTCCCCTGGTGGGTATTAACCAGGGTCGTTTGGGCTTTATGACGGATATTGCCCGCTCTAGCATGATTGAAGCCATGGACCTGCTGATGGAAGGCAAGTTCACGTTGGAAAATCGTTTGCTACTGGATACGGAAGTGATTTTTGGTGGCGCCTCTGCCCAGTGGCAGCCGCAGGCCAATTTGGCTTTTAACGATGTCGTGATCGACAAAGGCGCTACCGGCCGAATGATTGAATTTGAGCTGCGGGTAGACGATGAATTTATTTACAGCGCCCGTGCGGATGGTCTGATTATTTGTACGCCTACGGGTTCCACAGCCTACGCGCTTTCGGCCAATGGTCCGATTCTGCATCCTAAGCTAGGTGGTATTGCGCTGGTGCCTTTGTGCCCGCACGCGTTATCTAATCGTCCGATTACATTGCCGGATACTGCGCGGATTGAAGTACGTTTGGTGCAAGGCGCCAATGCACGCGCTCACTTTGATGGTCAGGAAACCGTTGATCTGATGCCGGGTGATGGCGTGCGTTTAGTCAAGTCGCCACACCGGATCAAATTGCTGCACCCCCCGTCTTATAGCTATTTCGCCATGCTGCGCCAGAAGCTGCATTGGAGCGAAGGGCCGAGCATTCGCCCGGGTCTGGTGGTTAACGCACCTTGTACTAAAGCGGACTAAGCGATGCTGTGTCGTCTGGTTATCCGTGATTTCGTTCTGGTTCGCGAACTGGCGCTGGATTTTCAGCCGGGATTTGGTGCGCTGACCGGAGAAACGGGTGCCGGTAAGTCGTTATTGATTGATGCCCTGGCCTTTGTGCTGGGCGAACGTGCCGAGGCAGGGTTGATTCGTTCCGGTGCTGCGCGTGCGGAGGTGACGGCTGAATTTGATGCCTCGGTTGACCCTGCGTTTGTGGCCTGGTTTAACGAACAGGCGATTCCGTTAGAGGCGGGCGAGGGCGTACTGATTCGTCGTGTACTGGAATCGGCCGGTCGATCACGCGCCTTTATTAATGGGGTGCCTGTAACGTTGCAGCAGGTGCGTACAGCGGGTGAGTGGCTCCTTGATATTCATGGGCAGCATGCCCATCAGTCTTTATTGCGGGCAGATGCCCAGAGACAACTGCTGGACGATTTCGGCCAGTTGCAGAAACAAGCACGCACGGTTGCAGCGGCCTGGCGGGAATGGTCGGCTGCACGACAGGCGCTGGTTGATGCGGATAAGCGTTCCGGTGATATTGAAGTGCGTCGGGAAACGCTGGCTTGGCAAATCAAGGCCCTCTCAGAGCTGGCGAATGATCAGCCAGACTGGGGCTGGCAATCGATGGGTGAAGAGCAGTCTCGCCTGGCGCATGCGTCCAGTTTGATTGAGCTGACTCAGAGTGCGGTAGAGGTGCTGGGTGAGGGTGATGAACCGATGCTCTCGGCATTGGGGCGATTACAGCACCGGTTGCAAGAGGGGGCAGCACTCGATAGTCGTTTGCAGGAGCCCACAGATCTTTTGGCAACGGCGAGCAATGAACTTTCTGAAGCACTAACGTTATTGCGCCGACATCTGGATCGGTTTGAAGTGGATCCGGTACGGCTGGCCGAAATTGAACGCCGGATGGCAGCCATGTTGGAGTTGGCCCGTAAGCATTTGGTAGAACCATCTGCGTTGCCGGTGCTTTACAAAGATTTAACTTCTGAAGCCGACCAACTGGCTGACGCAACGGATGTGGCTGCGCTTGAGGCACGGGTCGAGGCAGCGGCAAGTGCTTACGCCGATGCAGCGGCTGTGTTGACCAAGGGGCGCGCAAAAGCGGCGAAGACGCTTTCAAAAGGCGTGAGTGATGCCATGCAGGAGTTGGCATTGGGCGGTGGTCAGTGTCGGATTGCTTTGCTGCCATTGGAGAGCGACGGTAGTGCTCACGGCAATGAGCGTATCGAGTTCCAGATTAGTGGCTTGGCTGGCGATGATTGGCGTTCGTTGTCTAAGGTGGTGTCAGGTGGTGAACTGTCGCGGATTAGCCTGGCGATTCAGGTGGTCACAAGCGCTTGTAGTGCGGTGCCGACCTTGATCTTTGATGAAGTCGATGTGGGTATTGGTGGTGGGGTTGCCGAAGTGGTTGGCCGCTTGCTGGCCAAGCTGGGAGAGCAGCGTCAGGTATTGTGTGTGACCCATCTTGCGCAAGTTGCATCGCGTGCCGCCTGGCAGTGGCAGGTGAGCAAAGAAAAATCCGACGGGGCGTTTCAGAGTCGCGTGCAAGGGCTCGATGATGCGGCACGGATTGAAGAAGTTGCCCGCATGCTGGGTGGGGTGGAAATTACCGAGCGCACCCGGGCGCATGCTGCCGAAATGCTAGGGTTTGCCTAGCAAACTGTTGTAATTCAGTGGGTTAGCGAATTCGCTTGGTGGGTCGATGCGGGCAGGCGGTATCGACGCATTCGGCATACAGACACAGGTCGTGCGCCTGTATTCTAAAGCCGAGCTTGCCAGCGATCTCGGCCTGCTTCTTTTCGATTTCCGGATCGCAAAACTCTACGACACGATCACACTGCAGGCAGACCAGGTGGTCATGGTGCTCGCCACGATTGAGTTCAAAAACGGCTTTGCCGGATTCGAAATTCTGTTTCTGAAGTAAACCGGCTTGTTCAAATTGCGTCAGGGCGCGATAAACCGTTGCCAGGCCAATGTCGACGCCGCTTGTCACCAGGATTTTGTACACGTCATCTGCTGTGAGGTGCTCGTCACGTCGATTTTCAAAAATCTCGAGGATTTTCATCCGGGGCATCGTTGCTTTGAGGCCGGATTGCTGTAGGTCTTTCGGCGTGGGCATAAAAGGATTCCTGATCTGTAACTTCGGATATGATAGCGGCTTTTGCACCGAGCTGTTCTATCCATGTCCTCCTACCGGAAATTCCCGTTGGCAGTTTTTAGCAAAGGCGCGGCCGGAATAGGCTTGGCGTGCAGCATGCTCCTGCTCAGTGGTTGCGCGGTAGAGCGCTACTTTCTTGAGTACCGCGTTAATGTGCAGCAAGGTAATGTGGTTGAGCAGAAAAACATCGCGCAATTGCGACCGGGCATGACGCGAGACCAGGTGCGTTATGTGCTGGGTACGCCACTGCTGCAAGATCCTTTTCATGCCAATCGCTGGGATTATGTGTATCGGTATGAAGATGGCGCTACGGGCGATGTCACCATGCGCAACATTTTCGTCTACTTCAATGCGGCGGGGCAGTTGGAACGTGTTGGTGGTGATGTGGCCGCCGCTCAGCCGGTAGGCGTGCAGATTACGGGTGACCTTGCGGCTGACGCAAACGCCGCTGCAGACCTGGCGGCAGCAAAGCGTGCTAACGAACCGCAAGTGATTGATCTGGGTAGCCTTCCTGAGGATGCGGAAGGCCCGCCTGAGAATTCTGAACCACCGAGTGATTCCTGGTGGTGGCGATTTATCCATCTATTCAAGTAAATAAGGATTGTTCATGTCAGTTCCCGTCAAAATTGCCATTGCGGGCGCCTCCGGCCGTATGGGTCGTATGCTGATCGAAGCTGTTTTGCGCGACCCGGCTACCCAGCTGCACGCCGCTTTTGAGCGGGAAGGCAGCGAGTTTGTCGGCCGGGATCCAGGTGAGTTTATCGGCCAGGCAACTTCGGTACGCATTACGTCGGATGTTACAGCAGGCTTGCAGGGTGCCAATTGCCTGATCGACTTTACGCGTCCTGAAGCCACGCTAGTGCACCTGGAAGCCTGCAAGGCTGCTGGGGTGGGTATGGTGATTGGTACAACGGGTTTCGAAGAAGCTGGAAAGGCTGCCCTAGCTGCTGCCGCTAAAACAATTCCGGTTGTATTTGCACCGAATATGAGCGTGGGCGTTAATGTCACCTTCAAATTGCTGGAAATTGCCGCCGGGATTCTGAATTCCGGTTATGACGTCGAAATCGTCGAGGCGCATCACCGCCATAAGGTAGATGCGCCTTCGGGTACGGCGCTGCGTATGGGCGAGGTGGTGGCTGATGCGCTTGGCCGCAACTTGAAAAATGTGGCTGTTTATGGACGTGAGGGTGTCACGGGTGAGCGTGATGAGACTACCATTGGTTTTGCCACGGTGCGCGGTGGCGATATCGTCGGTGATCATGTGGTGATGTTCTGTGGCACCGGTGAACGGGTCGAAATCGGCCATAAGGCCAGTAGCCGTATGCCGTATGCATTAGGTAGTGTCCGCGCCGCAAAATTTATCCGTGAACGCGCTAACGGCTTGTTTGATATGCAGGATGTGCTCGGACTTCGTGCCTAAAGGCTGCCCGAAGGGGTAGCGCAACGCAGCATTTTTCGCTATAATCCGGACGCTTAAATCCTGCCTTATGCAGGACTCAAGCGGGAGTACCAGTCAGACTGCCTTCGGGTGGTTGTCATGGGCTCCCGCTTTGCATATCTGCTACCCGGAGTCGCTGTGTCCTATCCTGAGTCATCCGCCTCGTCTGTTTCGTCCGCTGCTGTTGGCAGCCGTCCCTTGTGCTCAACCCGTCCGGCAGCCTTGCTGGTTCTGGCTGATGGCACTGTTTTCCATGGAGAGTCTATCGGTGCTGCCGGTAAGACCTCTGGCGAAGTCGTTTTCAACACCGCATTGACTGGCTACCAGGAGATCCTTACCGATCCTTCGTACTGCCGTCAGATCGTAACGCTGACGTATCCGCATATCGGTAACGTGGGTTGTAACGATGAGGACTTTGAGTCTGGCGCCAACTACGCAGCGGGTCTGGTGATTCGCGACTTGCCTGAAATTGCCTCCAACTGGCGCTCGCAAAGTGATCTGTCGTCTTACCTAGTCAAGCACGGTATTGTGGCCATTGCTGGCATCGACACTCGTAAATTGACCCGTATTCTGCGTGAAAAGGGTGCGCAGGCCGGCTGCATCGTTGCTGCGGCAGCGGGTGAGTCGTTGGATGAAGCCGCAGCGCTGGCCGAAGCTAAGGCATTCCCGGGCTTGGCTGGTATGGATCTGGCCAAAGAAGTGACGGTTGATAAGCCTTACGCCTGGACACAGGGTGAGTGGACACTCAAAGGCTACGTTACTGGCCCAACACCGCGTTTTAAAGTGGTGGCCTATGATTTTGGCGTGAAGCGCAATATTCTGCGCATGCTGGCTGAGCGTGGCTGTGATGTCACTGTGGTGCCAGCGCAGACGCCAGCTGCCGATGTGCTGGCCATGAACCCGGATGGCGTATTTTTGTCAAATGGCCCCGGGGATCCGGAGCCTTGCGATTACGCTATCGCCGCCATTCGCGAATTCCTTGCCGTGAAGAAACCTGTGTACGGCATTTGCCTGGGCCACCAGCTGCTGGCATTGGCCGCTGGCGCCAAGACCGCCAAGATGAAGTTCGGTCACCACGGCGCCAACCACCCGGTCAAAGATGTGGATACCGGTCAGGTATTGATCACTAGCCAGAACCACGGTTTTGCGGCGGATGTTGAAACGCTGCCCGCTAACGTGCGTGTGACGCATGTGTCGTTGTTCGATGGCACATTGCAAGGCATTGCCTTGACCGATGCGCCGGCCTTCTCGTTCCAGGGTCACCCGGAAGCAAGCCCGGGCCCACACGATGTGAGTTACCTCTTCGACCGATTCATCGATCTGATGTCTCAGCACGCTGCAAAATAATAAGAAGCTGAATCATGCCCAAACGTACAGACCTTAAAAGCATTCTCATCATTGGTGCCGGCCCGATTGTTATCGGCCAGGCCTGCGAATTCGACTACTCCGGTGCCCAGGCCTGTAAGGCGTTGCGTGAAGAGGGTTATAAAGTCATTCTGGTGAACTCGAATCCGGCGACCATCATGACCGACCCGGAGATGGCCGATGTGACCTACATCGAACCAATTACCTGGCAAGTGGTGGCCCGCATTATCGAGACTGAACGTCCGGATGCGCTGCTGCCAACGATGGGTGGTCAGACTGCACTGAACTGCGCACTGGATCTGGCGGCTAATGGTGTTTTGGAAAAGTTTGGTGTTGAGCTGATCGGTGCTTCGCGTGAAGCCATCGACAAGGCGGAAGACCGCGAAAAATTCAAGCAGGCCATGAACAAGATTGGCCTGGGTTCTGCCCGTTCGGCCATTGCGCATTCGATGGAAGAGGCTTATCAGGTTCAAGCCGGTATTGGTTTTCCGACGATCATCCGTCCGTCCTTTACCCTGGGTGGTACGGGTGGTGGTATCGCTTATAACATGGAAGAATTTGAAACCATCTGTAAGCGTGGTCTAGAAGCATCGCCAACCAGTGAGCTGCTGATTGAAGAATCGCTGCTGGGTTGGAAAGAATACGAAATGGAAGTGGTGCGTGACCGTAAGGACAACTGCATCATCATCTGCTCGATCGAAAACCTCGATCCGATGGGCGTGCATACCGGTGACTCGATCACCGTGGCACCGGCACAGACCCTGACGGACAAGGAATATCAGATTCTGCGTAATGCATCGATCGCTGTGTTGCGTGAGATTGGTGTCGATACCGGTGGTTCGAACGTGCAGTTCTCGATCAATCCGGATGATGGCCGTATGGTCGTGATCGAAATGAATCCGCGCGTTTCGCGTTCGTCGGCGCTGGCCTCTAAGGCTACCGGTTTCCCGATCGCCAAGATCGCTGCCAAGCTGGCCGTGGGTTACACCCTCGATGAGCTGGCCAACGAAATTACCGGTGGTAAGACCCCGGCTTCGTTTGAACCATCGATCGATTACGTGGTGACCAAGGTGCCGCGCTTTGCCTTCGAAAAATTCCCGATGGCTGACAACCGCCTAACGACACAGATGAAGTCGGTGGGCGAGGTGATGGCGATTGGCCGTACTTTCCAGGAGTCGCTGCAAAAAGCGTTGCGCGGTCTGGAAGTGGGCGTCGATGGCTTTAATCTGAAGACGGTTGATCCTGAAACCATCGATGAGCAGCTGGCGAATGCGACGCCGGATCGTCTGTGGTACGTGGCCGATGCGTTTGGTGTCGGCATGTCGGTTGAGCGTGTGTTCGAACTGACTAAGATTGATCCGTGGTTCCTGGTTCAGATTAAGGAAATCGTTGATCTGGAACTGACCGTAGAGAATCGTGCATTCGATAGCCTGTCGGCCGATGAGCTGCGTTTCCTGAAGCGTAAGGGTTTCTCGGATCGTCGTCTGGCCTATCTGACCAAGAGCACCGAACAGGCTGTGCGCGAACGTCGCCATGCCTTGGGTGTGCGCCCGGTCTACAAACGCGTGGATACCTGTGCGGCCGAATTCGCTACGAATACCGCTTATATGTACTCGACTTATGAAGACGAGTGCGAAGCACAGCCAACCGATAAGAAAAAAATCATGGTGCTGGGCGGTGGCCCGAACCGTATCGGTCAGGGTATTGAATTCGACTACTGTTGCGTACACGCCGCTATGGCGATGCGTGAAGATGGTTACGAAACCATCATGGTGAACTGTAATCCGGAAACTGTATCAACCGATTACGACACCTCGGATCGCCTCTATTTTGAACCGCTGACGCTGGAAGATGTGCTGGAAATCGTGGCCATTGAAAAGCCGGTGGGCGTGATTGTGCAATATGGTGGCCAGACGCCGCTGAAGTTGGCGCTGGCGCTGGAAGCCAATGGCGTGCCGATTATCGGCACCTCGCCGGATATGATTGATGCCGCCGAAGACCGTGAGCGCTTCCAGAAGCTGCTGCACGATCTGGGGCTAAAGCAACCGCCAAATCGTACCGCCCGTACGGAAGAAGAAGCCCTGCGTATGGCCGAAGAAATCGGTTATCCGCTGGTAGTTCGTCCGTCCTACGTGTTGGGTGGCCGTGCGATGGAAATCGTGCACGAGCAAAAAGATCTCGAGCGCTATATGCGTGAAGCCGTGAAGGTTTCGAACGATTCGCCGGTGCTGCTGGATCGATTCCTGAATGACGCTTGCGAAGTAGACGTCGATGCATTGTCAGACGGTAATGAAGTCATTATCGGCGGCGTGATGGAGCACATTGAACAAGCGGGTGTTCACTCCGGTGACTCGGCCTGTTCGTTGCCGCCGTATTCACTGGGCAAGGCTGTTCAGGAAGAACTGCGTCGTCAGACGAAGGCGATGGCCAAAGCGCTGAATGTCTGTGGTCTGATGAACGTACAGTTCGCGATTAAAGACGACGAAGTATATGTGCTGGAAGTTAACCCGCGTGCCTCGCGTACGGTGCCGTTTGTTTCCAAAGCAACAGGTCTGCAATTGGCCAAGATTGCTGCACGTTGCATGGCTGGCCAATCGCTGGCATCACAAGGCGTGACAAAGGAAGTGGTGCCGCCGTACTATTCCGTTAAGGAAGCAGTATTCCCGTTTGCCAAATTCCCGGGCGTAGATACGATTCTTGGACCGGAAATGAAGTCCACTGGCGAAGTGATGGGTGTGGGTAAAACCTTCCCGGAAGCCTTCGTGAAGGCACAGATGGCCAGCAGTGTGATTCTGCCCAAGAGCGGTAAGGTCTTCCTGTCGGTTAAAGACAGCGATAAAACCAAGGCCGTTGAAATGGCCCGTCAGTTGCATCTGGCCGGTTATCAGCTGATTGCGACACGTGGCACGGCTAAAGCCATTGAAGAGGCTGGTGTGCCAGTACAGCGCGTTAATAAGGTGACCGAAGGTCGTCCACACGTGGTTGATGCCATCAAGAACAATGAAATTGCCTTGATCATCAATACGGTGGAAGAGAAGCGCCATGCGATTAACGACTCCCGTTCGATCCGTACGTCGGGTCTGATGGCACGTGTGACGATGTTCACGACGATCTGGGGTGCCGAAGCCGCTGTAGCAGGAATTCTGTCGGGTGATGCCCTCAAGGTTTACGCGATTCAGTCACTGCATGCGCAGTTGAACTAATTCTACTTTTCGACTGTTATGAACAAGATTCCACTGACTGTGACGGGTGCGGCTGCGCTTCAGAAAGAGCTGCATCATCTTAAAACTGTTGAACGACCTGCTGTGATTGAGGCGATTGCTGAAGCCCGCGCGCATGGTGATCTTTCAGAAAACGCCGAATATGATGCTGCTAAAGAGAAGCAGGGCTTTATTGAAGGCCGTATTCAGGAAGTAGAAGGCAAGCTGAGCCACGCCCAGATCATCGATCCGTCCAGCATGGACGCCGATGGCCGATGTGTGTTTGGTTCTACGGTTGATCTGGAAGATGCCGATTCTGGCCAGAGCGTGACGTATCAGATCGTCGGTGAAGATGAAGCCGACATCAAGCAGGGAAAAGTATCATTCGCATCTCCGTTGGCGCGTGCGCTGATCGGCAAATTTGCTGGGGATGTGGTGCAGGTGCAGACGCCGGGTGGTCAGCGCGAATACGAGATGATCGACGTTCGCTACGTGTAACCCGAGCTAAACGGGTGTAACAACACCCGTTTAGTTGTTCTGGAAGTTTCGCTTGAGTTGACGGGGCGCTTTACGGCGACCCGTGGCTTTGCCGGATTTGTCGACTTTGACTTCGACTTTCGGCCGCCAGACGACCAGTAATTTACCGATATGCTGAATTGCGGCAGCATTTAGCGTATTACAGATTTCGGCAAGATAGCCTTCACGAATTTCTCGCTCATCATTAACAACGCGGATTTTGATTAATCCATGCTTGTTGAGTGAGTGACTGATTTCCTTGAGCACGGTTTCAGACAAACCGTTGTCGGCGATGGTGACCACAGGATTTAGGCTGTGCGCCTCTGCCTTGAGCGCACGGCGCTCGGCAGTGCTGATAGCCAGTTCGCCTGGAACAGGGGCTTCGGCAGTTTCGTCGGCAATTAGTTGGGCGATACGATCAAGGGTCATGATGAACTCAAAGCAGTAAACACGGATAATGCAGGCTGGCATTGTACGCCAGCCTTGAATAGAACAGCGAAACTCAATCAAGAGACAGCAGGCAGAATGTATGGCAAGAACTAAGACCAGTAGAGCGTGGATGCGAGAGCACGTGAACGACCCATGGGTGCAACGTGCCAAAGCAGAGGGTTGGCGTTCGCGTGCGGCCTTTAAGCTGATGGAAGTCGACGATAAGGATAAGCTGATCCGTAAGGGTGCCATCGTGGTTGATCTGGGCTGTACGCCGGGTGGTTGGTCACAGGTGGCGCGTAAACGACTGGGCACGACGGGCCGCGTTATTGGACTGGATTTGTTGCCGCTAGACCCGATGTTGCCTGGCGTAGAGTTTCTGCAGGGCGACTTCCACGAGGAGTCTGTGTTGAAACAGGTGGAAGATATGCTTCATGGCGCTAAAGTAGACCTTGTGCTTTCGGATATGGCCCCCAATATGTCAGGTATTCCTTTGTCCGATCAGGCGCGATCCGTTCACCTGGCCGAACTGGCGCTGGATTTTGCTGCCAATCACCTGCAACCGCAGGGGTCTTTCTTGGTTAAGGTCTTTCAGGGCTCGGGTTTTGCGGAATATGTGGTTGCTATGCGTCAGGTATTCCGTAAGGTGGTGACGCGTAAGCCTGAGGCATCGCGTGGCCGGAGTAGCGAGTTGTATCTGTTAGGGCAGGGCTTGAAGTAACTTCAGTAGTGAGCCATTGCAGGCTCGGGTAGAATGACCGTTCAGTTTGAATAAGGCAGAAAGCCATCGTGAATAACAATCTGTTTCGAAATGTTGCGATCTGGGTCGTCATTGGTTTGGTACTAATGACGGTGTTCAACCAGTTCAATAACAAGCAGACCACTCAGAATTCGGTTGAGTACTCCCAATTCATCGAAGAGGTGAAAGATGGGAAGATCAGTAAAGTGGTCATGGAAGGCCGTACGCTGAAGGCGACGACGACTGATGGCAAAAAAGTCACATCGTATGCACCGCCAGATTTATGGCTGGTATCAGACCTGCTGAAGAGCGGCGTCAAGATTGAAGCCAAACCGGAAGAAGAGCCTTCGATGCTGATGAATATCTTCGTCAGCTGGTTCCCGATGCTGTTGCTGATTGGTGTTTGGATTTTCTTCATGCGTCAGATGCAGGGCGGTGGTGCCAAGGGTGGCGGCCCGTTCTCGTTCGGTAAGAGCAAAGCGCGCATGATGGATCAGGCGCAGAACACGGTGACCTTTGCCGACGTTGCCGGTTGTGATGAAGCCAAGGAAGAAGTGCAAGAGCTGGTCGATTTTCTTAAAGATCCGACCAAGTTCCAGAAGCTGGGCGGTCGTATCCCGCGTGGCGTGCTGATGGTCGGCAGCCCGGGTACGGGTAAAACCCTGCTGGCCAAGGCGATTGCTGGCGAAGCCAAGGTGCCGTTCTTCTCGATCTCGGGTTCGGACTTCGTCGAAATGTTCGTCGGCGTGGGTGCGGCCCGTGTGCGCGATATGTTTGAACAGGCGAAGAAGCAGTCGCCCTGCATTATTTTTATCGACGAAATCGACGCCGTGGGTCGCCATCGTGGTGCCGGCCTAGGTGGTGGTAATGATGAGCGTGAGCAAACGCTGAACCAGATGCTGGTCGAGATGGCTGGTTTTGAAGGCAGCCAGGGCGTGATCGTGATTGCCGCGACGAACCGTCCGGATATTCTGGATCCTGCGCTGCTGCGTCCGGGTCGTTTCGACCGTCAGGTCGTGGTGCCGCTGCCGGATATCCGCGGTCGCGAAGAGATCATTAAGGTGCACATGCGTAAGGTACCGGTTGCGCCAGATATCAAGGCGGATATTCTGGCTCGCGGTACGCCGGGTTTCTCGGGTGCTGATCTGGCAAACCTTGTGAATGAAGCTGCGCTGTTTGCTGCGCGCCAGAACAAGCGCCTGGTCGACATGGAAGATTTCGAGAAGGCCAAGGACAAGATCATGATGGGCGCTGAGCGCCGTAGCATGGTCATGAGCGAGGACGAAAAGCGCAATACGGCGTATCACGAGTCGGGTCATGCCGTCGTTGCCAAGTTGCTGCCGAAGTCGGATCCTGTGCACAAGGTAACGATCATTCCACGTGGCCGTGCACTGGGTGTCACCATGCAGCTGCCAGAGCAGGATCGCTATGCCTATGATCGTGGTTATCTGATGGATCGCATCGCTGTGTTGTTCGGCGGACGCGTGGCTGAAGAATTGTTCATGCATCAGATGACGACCGGTGCCTCGAATGACTTTGAACGTGCCACATCGATGGCGCGTGACATGGTGACCCGTTACGGCATGTCGGATCTCGGTCCGATGGTTTATGGTGAAAACGAGGGCGAGGTATTTCTTGGCCGTTCGGTGACGACACACAAAGCGATGTCGGAAGCGACAATGCAGCAGGTGGACGCTGAAATCCGTCGCATTATTGATCAGCAATATGCGCTGGCTAAGCGGTTGCTGGACGAGAATCGTGACAAGGTTGAGGCAATGACTCAAGCGCTGCTGGAATGGGAAACCATCGATGCAGATCAGATCAACGACATCATGGCCGGTAATGCACCGCGTCCGCCGCAACCGCCGGGCGGTGGTGCCAGTCAACCACCGTCTGCGCCGGCAACGGAAGCTACAAACGGTACACCTGCAACGGCATAATGCGCTGTTGATGGTGTAATCCCTTCAGGCCGGCCCGATGATCAGTTCGGGTCGGCCTTTTGTTTTTAGCTGTAGATTTCATGCCAGAAAAAACTATTTCCTGCGGCACGCATCAACTTTCCTGGCAACTAGGGAAGCCCCTTGTTATGGGCATTGTGAATGTGACGCCAGACTCTTTTTCCGGCGACGGCCTAGGGTGTTGTGTTGATGCGGCTTTTGATCAGGCTGTTGCCATGATCAAGGCAGGGGCTGACTTGGTGGATATTGGTGCTGAGTCAACCCGTCCTGGGGCGGCAGTTGTTAATGCTGAAGAAGAGCTCGATCGATTGACGCCATTGCTCGAACGCTTGGTGGCGACAGGAATCCCGGTGTCGGTAGATACCTATAAAACCAGCGTGATGGCTGAGGCGATTCGTTTGGGGGCAGGACTCATTAACGATATTTCTGCGCTGGGTGATGCAGGCGCAGATCATGTGCTTGCCCCGCATAAATCCGTTTCTGTTTGTTTGATGCATATGCAGGGCACGCCTCAAACCATGCAGCAGTCACCGTTGTACGACGATGTGGTTGCTGAAGTGGGTGTGTTCCTAGAACGGGCGGTCGCTCGGGCAACGGCAGCCGGGATCGAGCGGGAACGTCTTGTTCTCGATCCCGGGTTTGGCTTTGGTAAGACATTTGCGCATAATCAGATATTGTTTCGAGCTTTGCCGCAATTGGTAGCGCTTGGTTATCCCGTGCTCGTTGGCGTGTCGCGTAAAGCCATGATTGGCCAGATTACCGATAAACCCGTCGAACAGCGCGCTGCGGGTAGCGTTGCAGCGGCATTGTTGGCGGCACAATCGGGCGCTGCAATCATCCGTGTCCATGATGTTGCGCAAACCGTGGATGCACTTAAAGTTTACCGGGCCTTGGGTCCGCATGATGTGGAGTTGTGATGAGCCGTAAATACTTTGGAACCGATGGTGTTCGTGGGCGTGTGGGGCAATATCCGATTACACCGGACTTTGTGTTGCGTTTGGGCTATGCCGCTGGTCAGGTTCTGGCGAATCGTAATGCCTCAGGAGCGCATCGCCCGGGTGTACTGATTGGTAAGGACACGCGAAATTCCGGCTATATGCTGGAAGCTGCGCTGGAGGCCGGGTTTTCAGCTGCTGGCGTGGATGTCTTTCTGACGGGGCCTTTGCCTACACCGGGTATCGCTTATCTGACCCGGGCGCTACGCCTTCAGGCCGGGGTAGTGATTTCAGCATCTCATAACCCGTTCCAGGACAACGGCATCAAGTTTTTTTCGGCGGATGGGAAGAAGTTGCCGGATGATGTAGAGCGTGCAATTGAAGCGGCCATTGATGAGATGGATGGTAAGCCGATGCAAACAGTTGAGCCTAAGGATCTGGGCCGTGCACGCCGTATTGATGATGCCGCCGGCCGTTATATCGAATTCTGTAAGAGTACAGTGCCTGCCAGTTTTGATTTGCGTGGCTTGAAGATTGTGGTGGACTGCGCCCATGGTGCGGCGTACCACATTGCTGCCGAAGTTTTGCACGAGCTGGGTGCGGACGTTGTCGCTATTGGCAATATGCCCGATGGGGTAAACATTAACGAAGGGGTGGGCGCGTTGCACCCCGAGCTTCTGGCGTCCACGATTGAAGCAACAGGTGCGGATTTCGGTATTGCGCTCGATGGTGATGCAGACCGTCTGGTGATGGTCGATGCGGCAGGCCATGCCTATGATGGCGACCAGATTCTCTATGCAATTGTTCAAGAACGCTTGCTCGATGGCCCGGTGGCGGGCGTCGTCGGTACCTTGATGACGAATATGGCGCTGGAACAGGCGCTCAAAGCACGGGGCGTGCCATTTAAACGTGCCAAGGTGGGTGATCGCTACGTCATGGAGATGCTGGCCGCCGAAGGGTGGCTGTATGGCGGCGAAAATTCCGGGCATATTCTGGCATTGGATCGACACACAACTGGTGATGGCCTAGTTTCGGCATTGCAGGTGCTGGTGGCGCTCAAGCGCTCTGGCGGCAATATGGCGGAATTGCTCGGTGGCTTGGCTCTGTTCCCGCAATGCATGATCAACGTGCCGGTAAAAGCCGGGTTCAACTGGCAGGATCATGCGGGTGTTGTTGCCGCCGTTGAAGCCAGCGAAACGCGTTTGGGTGGGAGAGGCCGTGTGCTTCTGCGTCCTTCTGGAACGGAGCCTGTTTTGCGTGTGATGGTTGAGGCAGAAGCGGGTCACTTATCCCGAACTGAAGCAGAATCCATCGTTGCTGCCGTGCGTGCTGCGCTTTGAATCATTGACCGGATGTCCGCAAGAAAATAGAATCTAGGCCGTAAACGGGCGCCCAGTGTGTGAGCGCCTTTTTCTCGTATAAAGCGCAAATAGGATCAGTGATGGCAATCGTCAGAACACCGCTGGTAGTAGGCAACTGGAAGATGAATGGTGCCTTTAACGCGAACCAGTCGTTGCTGGAAAGTTTGCTGCGCGAGCTTGCTCAAAAACGCGCGCCAGAAATTGGCGTCTGTCCGCCGTTTCCGTATATTGCCCAGGTGGGTGCATTGTTAGCCAATACACCGATTGTCTGGGGCGCTCAGACAGTGAGCGAGCATCGGGGTGGTGCCTATACCGGTCAGGTTAGTGCGTCGATGCTCAAAGAGCTGGGCTGTGCTTACGTGATTGTAGGTCATTCGGAACGTCGCCAGTATTGTGCAGAAACGGATGATGGTGTGGCGCGTCAGGCTGTAGCGGCTCTGGATAGTGCGCTTATGCCGATTATTTGCGTAGGTGAGTCAGCCGATGAAGAAGCGGCAGGGCAAACCCTGGCTGTGATTGATCGTCAGTTGGCGCCGGTTTTGTTGGCTTTGGCTGGTGTGGCAGACGAGGGTGCAAGCGTGGTGATCGCTTACGAACCTGTTTGGGCCATTGGTACCGGCAAAACTCCAACGCCAGAAGGCGTTCAGGCAGTTCATGCCCATATCCGTCAGCGCCTGTTGGCAGCTGGCATGGTGCAAACCCGAATTCTTTATGGCGGCAGCGTTAAGGGAAGCAATGCAGAAGTCTTGTTTGCTTTGCCGGATGTCGATGGGGGGCTGATTGGTGGCGCCGCCCTAGACGCCCTGGATTTCAGTACAATCTGCATCGCTGCGGCAAACCGCATGATGTAACAACCGGATTTTTCAAGAAAGAGAAGTAGGCAATCAGATGGATATTCTTTACGTAGTCGTTTTGGTCGTAAACATTGCTACAGCCCTGGGTGTGATTGGGCTGGTGCTGATGCAGCATGGTAAAGGCGCAGACATGGGCGCAGCTTTTGGTAGCGGCGCATCGGGTAGCTTGTTCGGTGCAACCGGCTCCGCCAACTTCCTGTCGCGTTCGACCGCAGTCCTGGCGACAATCTTCTTTATAACGGCGCTGATTTTGGCCAATCTACAATCTTCGCAAGCGAAAAATGCTGGAAGTGTCATGCAAAGCAATGTAGAATCCAACCCCGTTACTGCTGGTGCTGCGAGTGTTCCTGCGGAAGGCAAAACTGCTGATCCGGAGGGTGCGTCGAAGGCCAAAAACGTACCTCGGTAAGTTGCTGTTTTCTTGGCAATAAACCGAACAGGAATGCCGACGTGGTGAAATTGGTAGACACGCTATCTTGAGGGGGTAGTGGCGTAAGCTGTGCGAGTTCGAGTCTCGCCGTCGGCACCAGGACAGGTTGTTCGCCCTGGTCGGTTGTTGGTTCAAATTGTTGTGCGTCATTTGGCAAACTTTAGGTGGCTTGATGCTCGAAAATTACTTTCCGATTTTAGTGTTCATTGCAGTAGGTATCGCTGTTGGCGTTTTGGGCCGACTGTTGAACCATGTGCTTGCACCGAACAACCCAGATATTGAAAAGCTTTCTGCGTATGAGTGCGGCTTCGAAGCCTTCGAAGATGCCCGCATGAAGTTTGATGTCCGCTACTATCTCATCGCCATCCTGTTTATTCTGTTCGATCTGGAAATCGCCTTCCTCTTCCCATGGGCAGTGGTGATCAAGGAGATCGGCATGCACGGTTTTATTGCCATGATGGTGTTTCTGGGCATCTTGGTGGTTGGCTTTATCTACGAGTGGCGCAAGGGCGCCCTTGAGTGGGAGTAAGCGATGTCGAAGATTCAGGGCGTCCTTAACGAAGGCTTTGTTACCACAACAGCCGACAAGCTCATTAATTACTGCCGTACCGGTTCTTTGTGGCCGATGACGTTTGGTCTGGCATGTTGTGCGGTTGAAATGATTCACGCCGGTACATCGCGTTACGACCTTGACCGTTTCGGCATGGTGTTCCGTCCGAGTCCACGTCAGTCTGATCTGATGATTGTGGCGGGTACGCTGACCAACAAGATGGCGCCTGCGCTGCGTAAGGTCTACGATCAGATGGCCGAACCACGTTGGGTTGTCTCGATGGGTTCCTGTGCCAACGGTGGTGGCTATTACCATTACTCGTACTCGGTCGTCCGTGGTTGTGATCGCATTGTTCCGGTGGATATCTATGTGCCGGGCTGCCCGCCAACCGCCGAAGCGCTGCTTTACGGTCTGATCCAGTTGCAGAACAAGATTCGTCGTACCAGTACGATTGCCCGCTAAAGCCAGGTTCAGGAAATTTCACGATCATGACTCTAAACACGCAAGCACTCGCCGATCTGCTGCAGCAAGTTCTGGGCAGCCGTATTGTGCGTCTGAAGCAGGATCTGGGCGAGGTGACGATAGATATCGCTCCGGCGGACTATCACGCAGTGGCGCTGAAGCTACGCGACACGGCTGGCCTCAGATTTGATCAGCTGATCGATCTCTGTGGCATGGATTACTCGACTTACGGTGGCAAAGAGTCGCACCCGCAGCGCTTTGCTGCCATCGTGCACCTGCTTTCCGTTGAATTGAATCAACGTGTGCGTCTGCGTGTCTACGCGTCAGACGATCAGATGCCGGTGCTGGATTCGGTCGTGGATGTCTGGACTGCCGCCAACTGGTTCGAACGCGAAGCTTTTGATCTGTACGGCATTCTGTTTGTGAACCATCCAGATCTACGTCGCATTCTGACCGACTATGGTTTTGTCGGCTACCCGTTCCGCAAAGACTTCCCGGTATCGGGTTATGTTGAAATGCGTTACGACGAAGAGCAGAAACGCGTTATTTACCAACCGGTCACTATCGAGCCACGCGAGAATACGCCGCGTATCGTGCGTGAATCAACTTACGGCGAACCTGCGGTTTAACCGCAGGGTCACTTTTAAAGATCAGTACGGACCTAACCGGACATCCAGGATCCCAGCATGTCAGAGATTCGTAACTACACATTGAACTTCGGCCCGCAGCACCCTTCGGCACACGGTGTGCTACGTCTGGTGTTGGAGCTTGATGGTGAAACTGTCGAACGCGCCGACCCGCATATCGGTCTGTTGCATCGTGCCACGGAAAAGTTGGCAGAAACCCGTACCTGGGTACAGTCGGTGCCTTACATGGATCGTCTGGATTATGTGTCGACGATGTGTAATGAGCATGCCTACTGCCTGGCCATTGAAAAGCTGCTGGGCGTAGAAGTGCCAGAGCGTGCGCAATATATCCGCGTGATGTTTGATGAAGTAACCCGCTTGCTGAATCACTTGCTGTGGATTGGCTGTCATGGTCTGGACGTAGGTGCCATGACGATGGCGCTTTATACCTTCCGTGATCGTGAAGATCTGATGGATGTCTATGAGTCAGTATCGGGCGCACGTCTGCACGCTGCTTATATTCGTCCGGGCGGCGTGTATCGCGACCTGCCTGACGTCATGCCAAAGTACGAAGTCTCCCGCTGGAAAGATGCGAAGCGCGTGGCGGAGCTGAACGAAAACCGTCAGGGTTCATTACTCGACTTCCTCGAAGACTTCACGAATCGTTTCCCGAAGTATCTAGACGACTACCATAATCTGCTTACCGACAATCGTATCTGGAAGCAGCGTCTGGTTGA
>CAZCGW010000026.1:0-27519 GCA_964498255.1 uncultured Dechloromonas sp. | reverse complement strand
AGGGTAAGAAGTAATCCTTCTGGCTTTGGCCGGGGAGTCGTCTAGCCTTTAAGGCCTGATCGCTCCCTTAAAACCCCGCCCGGGTCTAGCGACCTGCGCGGGGTTTGTCTTTTATGGCGATAATGTCGTCATGACAACATTTGATTTTGATGCGCCCATTGATCGCCAGCAGTTTCCCTATGATGACTCCGTAAAGTGGGGTAAATATTCGGGACGTGATGTGTTGCCAATGTGGGTTGCTGATATGGATTTTGCGGCACCTCCAGTGGTGCTCGATGCCCTGACGTCCCGCGTCGCCCATGGTGCGTTGGGTTACCCACATGTGACTCAGTCAGTTGTTGATGCCGTTCTGCTTCATCTGGAACGCGATCTGGGTTGGACCGTTGATCCTGATTGGTTGGTCTGGCTCCCGGGTTTGGTGACAGGACTCAATGTCGCGTGTCGCGCAGTAGGTGAGGTTGGGAGCGGTGTGCTGACAGCGACACCGGTTTATCCACCATTTACATCGGCTCCCCGGTTGAGTGACCGATCGTTGCAGACGCTGTCGCTTGTTCAGCAGGGGGCAGATTGGGTACTGGATCTGGATGCAGTGGTTGCGGCCAGTAACGCATCAACCAAGCTATTAATGCTTTGTAACCCCCATAACCCCGTTGGCAGAGTCTGGCGTAAGGATGAGCTGCTGGCGCTTGCAGCGCTGGCCGAAAAGCACGACTGGATTATCTGCTCGGATGATATCCATTGTGAGCTGGTGCTGGAACCAGATGTGCGCTATACACCCCTGGCAAGTCTGTCTCCTGATGTTGCCCGCCGGACTATTAGCCTGTTTGCACCATCGAAAACCTATAACATTCCCGGTCTGGGGGCATCTTTTGCAGTGATTCCTGATACCGCTTTACGCCATCGTTTTGAGCGTGTGATGGCCGGTATTGTGCCGCATATCAATGTGTTGGGTTACACCGCTATGGAAGCGGCATTCCGGCATGGCGTGCCCTGGCGCAATGCCCTGATTGATTATCTGCGCGGGAATCGCGATCGTTTGGCTGCTGCAGTTAATGACATGCCTGGCCTGAAGGTGCATTCACCGGAAGCGACCTACCTGGCCTGGGTTGATGCCAGCGGTTTGAACTTGCCAGAGGGTATCAGCGCCGCACAATTCTTTGAGGCGGCCGGTGTGGGGCTATCACCAGGGCAGGACTTCCAGGTTGGGGCGACTGATTATGTCCGGGTTAATTTTGGCTGTACACGGCAGACTCTGGAATCAGCGATCAGCCGGATGGCCAGTGCCTGTGCCAGGCAGTTTGCTTAGCGCTTTCGGTTATCGATGAGCAGTTCACGCAGGAAGAGGTGTTTAGCCACCTCACCCTTGAGCATGGCCTTGATTTCTTCGTCAGATTGTCGACCCTTAAGCTCCAGTCTTTCACCGAGGATCTTGCAGTCGGTGCAGATCGGGGCGTCGAGAGGCTGCTGAACGATCAGTAATGGGTAATGTTCGCGAAGGATATGCAAAGGGGTTTGTGCATCACTTCGATAGCCATGAATATCCGCGCCAGGTAGCAGAAAGCGATATTGCTCATAAGCGGCATTGAAGTTGTAGGGAACCCAGACAGGCTGACCGGCAACTTCCCACTTAACGGCATCTTTGTAACGACCCATCGGGCCGTCAAACACACTGAGAAAACCTGTAAGCGTCAGATAGGCGGCAAACACAGCGGGCAGCGTCACCCACGGCAGTAAGCGCGGAACGATTAGTGACAGCATCAGCACACACAGGATGATCACCAGTAGAACGCCCTCTGTACCGGAATAGATGCTTTGGCCGACATCGTGTTGCAGTAGCCAGCCGAGATAGCCAATAGCAGCAATCGCTACTGTGCAAATCAGTGTCGTAGCAAATAGGAGCCACCGGCTTAAACGATGCCACACCAGAGCGATGAGGATGGCCAGGGCAGGCATGGCTTCAAGCAGATACCGGCTCGAGCGCTGGCTGGGGAAGCAGAACACAACAAACAGAATAAGTACCCACCACCAGAGATATTTTTCGTCGTTACTCAGGTCGTTATGGCGGAACAGTCGCCAAAGGGCTAGCCCCATTGAACCAAATACAATGAGTGCCAGTAGACCAGCGTTAATGCCGTAGCCGGGAAGCAGTGTCCAGATACTGCCATCACCCCAGAACATTTTGGAAAGATAGCTGGGGCCGTGCGGGTCAAACTTGCCGGCATTTTCACCGATGACAAATTCGTTCCACACCGCTTGAGGATCCGGGTCGAAGGCGAACCAGAGTCCAAAGATGCCCAGGGAAAGCAGTGCAATCAGAACCAGTTTGTAGAGATCGCGTTTGATAAATTCGCCTAGATGATAGTGGCGATAGCGTAGATACCAGAAGGCGAGGCCAACCCCAACGGGTAGCAGCAGGGCGAATGACTTGTAGAGCAAGCCGATACCGATAGCGATACCAATGCCCAGCGGCACTTTCCATGATGATTCAAAGCTGCGTTTGCCCCCGATGAGCAAGACAAAAAACGGCATGAACAACCAGAAGACTTCACCGGCATTAGTGAGGAAAGGGCGGCCAAAACGGTAGGTGCTGAAGAAAGCCAGCCAGACGATGGCTGCAATCAGCCCCGTGGTGATCTGCTTGCCAGAGATCTTCCACCCCAGTAGCCCCACCAGTAGTCCGGTCACCAGGGTGTAGATCACATTGGGGTACCGTAACTGCCAGAGCGTCCAGTCCTGTCCCCAGTGGGTACTAAGCAGCCCCTGCCAGAAAAGCATCGGGGGCTTGGTGTTACGCATATTGTCCAGCGTGGACTGCAGTGGGAGCCAGTGACCACTCTCGGCTGTCAGGCGCGCGATATGCGCGTAGGGAAACTCATCCCCATTTTTCGGGATTTGTAGGCTATCCAGTCCAAAAAAGTAGGTGCCTATGGCCAGAAGGAGAACGGCAACAGCCCAGATAATGCTGGTCGATGAAGATGCTTGATGGCTTTGTTCAAGCGGCAGCCTGCTTTGGCGCGGGCGGGTTACCGTTGTTTTGCGCTTCATTCGCTCAGTGATGATTGCCGTTGGCGCGGTTAATCTTGAGCCGTCCGAATGTCCAGAAATCATTGGCAACAAAGTTGAACAGGCTGGCGATAACAACCGCAATAAGATTCGCCACCATGTAATGCAGGAAGAGTGCGAATAGGTTCGTTAGGCCAAACTGAACAGCAATGCCTACCCAGCAGGCGAGTGCGTATTGACCAAACTGAACGACTACTGGAACGGTGCGGTGTTGCTTGCGGTCTTGCCAGGTCCAGCGACGGTTCCAGAAGAAGTTGCTGATGGTGGCAATAAAGATGGCTAGCGCCAATGACAGGTTGAGGCGTAGCGTTTGCTGGGCAATTTCGCTGAAGAGGTATTCCTGACCTATATACAGTACGGCCAGATTGACCACCACGCCGGAGGCGCCGACGATGCCAAATTTGATAAAGCGTGGACGAAACAGGGCACCGATGAGCGGTAACTCCTGCAATGTCTGGATCAGTGCACGCATATCCGGTGTTTAGCGCGATTCAAGCGTAAAGGCTACTGGTTGTGCGGTAGGGGGCAAACCAAGTAATTCATGTGCCTTGGACAGCACCTGATCAGGCGTAATCTGCTTGAGGCACTGATTGTCGCCATCACAAGGCGACATGCGGTGGTTATAAGCCGTGAGGCAGGGCGAGCAGGCCAGTGGCTGATGGAAGAAGTACGCGTTTTTAGCCCAGGATTGATACAGGCGAGGGGTTTCTGGCCCGAAAAGAATAATCGTGGGAATCGGCGTCATGGCGGCAAACTGGCCGGGGCCACCATCGTTGGTGATCAGCAGGGCAGCTCGATGGAACAGGGCGAGCAGATGGCGTACTGAGCGTGTGTAACCCGTCAGGTCGATGCACATCGGGTGACGCGTATGGTTCAGCACCGCCTGGCCGAAGGCCTTGTCGCCCTTGAGGCCAATAACGCCGACGGCGTAGCCCTGTTGCAGAAAATGATCTGCCACACGGTAATAGCTTTCCAGAGGCCAGGCACGAATGGGCAAAATGCCGCCGCTTGGGTAAATCAGCACCAGAGGTTTGCCAGCTATCGTGGGGAAATCGGATTCCAGCTTGCTGGCTTCTGCCGCGATTTCGCCATCATTAAATGCCAGGGTCGGCGGGACGATGACTTCATCCGTAGGAACGGTTTTGCCAGCAGGGTAGGAGTTTGAGTCGATCGCATCGACCATGGTCAGGAGCTGGTGGCTTAAGTGGCGGTACGGGTTGTACATCACAGGATTGGTGAGATAGTCGCCACGGTAAAGGCCTTCCTGCGTATGCGGTTCAAAGCCAACTAGCACCGGCGAGCCGCTCATATAAGCGATGAGACTGCTAACACGGGCAAATAGTTCACAGTCGATCACTACATCAAAGCGCAGGGCGCGCATTTTTTGCAGCGCTTCCCACATGTCTGAGGCAAAGTCCTTCAGATTGCTGTCGTTGAGGGTAATGACGTTCTGTTTAGGAACAACGTTCAGAAGATCCAGTACTTCACGATTCTTGGCAAAGAGCATGACGTGTAGCTCAGCGCCGGGATAGCGAGTATTGATGCGCTGGAACATCGGTTCGGCCAATACCAGGCTACCCATTTCCGAGAGCAGGATCACCAGAATGCGTTTGGGCTCAGCGGCACGTTTGCGGCGTAGCCCCAGTTTACGGATGCACCAATCCCAGGCTGTAAAGAGGGCGCACAGGGGCACACCTGCATATTTATCGACAGCGCGTTGGAATCGGATATCCATGTATATAAGTTATTCAGCCAGCAAAGACTGAATGATACCCGCCCTTGAGATAAAATGCCCCTATGATCGCCCGTCTAATCCTACGAAACAGGGGATGCCATGCTTAACCGCTGGTTTCCGACGATTGTCTTTGCCGTAGGTCTTTTGGCGGCCATTCTGACCGCGACGTTGTCTGAGCGCCCAGAGTTTGCAGAACCCGATAAAGCGGCAGCGGTTCTGGCCGCGGGGCGTGCAGCTGATTTGCCAGCGCGTTTTACCTGGTCGGATTTGCCACGGCCAACCCCATCTGCCCATGCGGCAACCCTGGCCGAGGTTTTGCCGGGTACGCGCCTGCCGGTTTTAAAAGTCGAAGAAGATAAGGAACCCGTCCACCTGATAGCTGCCTGGTTTGGCGGTAGCCGGGAAGGTGCGGCTGACGTATCGCTTTATCAGTCAGATTGGTATGCCAATGCCTCATGGCTGCCTGCCCGTGAAATTATGACGCGCCAGCAGGCTGAGGGCGAATTGGGTCGCAATATCCGGAAGCTCGGTAACCCCCTGTTTGTTACAGAACCCGGGCGTCTGCATCTGTTTTTTGTGAGCGTTTCCTATGGCGGTTGGGCCGGGAGCGCAATCAACCGGAGCACTTCCACCGATGGTGGAAAGTATTGGCAACCTGCCCAGAGGATTGTGACTAGTCCGTTTTTTAATCTGAGTACGCTGGTGCGTAACCCGGGAGTCTGGTTAAGCGATGGAAGCCTGGGCTTACCGGTTTATCACGAATTTGTGAGTAAGCATGGTGAGTGGTTGCGCCTTGATCCCGAAGGGCGTGTACTGGCAAAAAACCGGATGCCGATGCCGCGTGCCACCCTGCAACCAGCGGTTGTGGCACTGAACAGCCAGCAGGCCGTTGCAGCTTTACGTGATTCAGGTCCCGGGGAGAACCAGGTTCAGTGGAGTGAGACACACGATGCGGGGCAAACCTGGCAGGCCGGGTCTGCGCGAGCCATTCCTAATCCAAACTCCGCTGTGGCCATGATCGGTTTGCAGGATGGCACTCTTTTAATGGCGTGCAACCCTATTGGCGGCAACCGGAATCAATTATCGCTATTGCGCTCTAGCGACCAGGGAAGCACCTGGACTCTGGTACGAGTTATCGAGCAGAGCCCTAACGATCGTGATGAGTTTTCCTATCCTGCACTGATCCAGGACAGAACGGGCGCCATTCATCTGGTTTATACCTGGTTAAGAAGAGGCATCAGGCATGCCCAGTTTACGCAGGCCTGGTTAAACACCCCGGGTAATCCAAACGTGCCAGTGGTACCTCAGTGAAAACGCCCGATAACTTACTACTCAGCGCGATCCGCTTACCTTATGTGCGTAACCGGGTTATCGTTCTTGCGCTATCGGCAGTCGTGTTCATTCCATGGGGTGATCTTATTCTGTGGCGATATGTCTACGGATTTATTAATGATCTGAGCCCGACAACCTGGATCATGTTCTTTGTTTGGTTCGGCTTTCCCGATGGCTTTCATTTCTGGGCGCGTGAAGAGCTGCCACTAAAACGACGTCTGATCCTCTGGCTGGGCATGGTGATCTTTTATGTGCTGGCTCTGGGTTCGGGACCGTTTGACCCCTATGCGTATGGCTATCAGCCCTGGGCTGTCCTGGCTGGATTGTCGGCCTGGGTAGTCTGGCGTAGCCGGTCTGCACCTTGCCTGACGTTGCTGTTAGGCCTGGATCTCGCCATATTTGCCCTGCATGGCATTGGTTCAGATAATCTCTGGGACTATCTCTTTGATCCTGTTCTGATGATTGTTCTTGGCATTAGTCTGATACGTCCACTGATGTCTCATCGTAAAATCCGCACTCAATCCTAACCTTAGGCTGCTTCATGTTTGATCTCGTTAATAAACACCGCAAATTTGTCCAGATACTGCTGGCAATGATTACCCTGCCGTTTGCCTTCTGGGGGATTGATTCCTACTTCAAGGATGCTTCCTCGACAGATGAAGTGGCGCGTGTGGGTAGCAGCAAAATCACCATGCAACAGCTGGATGTGGCAATGCGTGAGCGTGCCGATCAGATTCGTAGCCGTCAGGGTGGTTCGGTCGATGCCAAATTATTCGAGTCGCCACAGTTCCGTCAGAGCGTTTTAAACGAGCTGATCGAACAACGCTTGCTGCTGGTGGAATCTGAGCGTTTGGGCCTAGTGGCGAATGATGTGATCTTGCGTGAATTGATCGCACAGATTCCGGCCTTTCAGGAAAACGGCAAATTTTCGCCGACCAAATACGAACAGGTTTTACGTGCGCAGGGCATGAATCCGACAAGCTTTGAACAAAACCTGCGTCGAGACCTGACCCAGCAGATGCTTGTTAACGGCGTTGCTGCAACGACCCAGATTTCAAAGACCCAGCTCAATCAGATTATTACGGCCGAAACGCAGGAGCGGGATGTGTCGGTGGCGATGGTCTCTGCGAGTGACTACCTCAAGTCGGTTAGTGTGAGCGATGAAGCCGTCCGCCAGTTCTATGAGTCGAACCCGAAACAGTTCCAGACTCCGGAGCGCGTTAAGGTGTCTTATGTTGTGCTGAGTGATCCCAAAGTCGTGGCCAAGGAATCCGAAAACTTCAGCAATATGGTTTACGAACAATCCGATAGTTACAAAGATGTTGCCAAAGCGCTCAACCTGAAGGTCGAAGAGAGTGGCTGGATCAGTGCTAACGGGCAGGGGGCTCAGGGATTGTTGGCCAACCCTAAGGTGCTGCAAACGATCTTTAATCCGGCCAGTTTAAAAGACAAGCGTAATAGCGCGGCCATTGAAGTAGCGCCTAATGTGCTTATTTCTGTGCGTGTAACAACTTATGAACCTGTTGGCTTGCGCGCCTTTGATTCGGTCTCATCCGATATCAAAACCTACCTCACGCGTAAGGCTGCCGTTGAAAAGGCTACAGTTGAGGGTGAGGCGAAGCTGGCTGAACTTAAATCTGGCAAATCGCCTGCTGATTTGAAGTGGTCTGCTACCAAGACGGTGAGTCGTCTCCAGCCTAACGGGCTGCCAGGTGATGCTGTACAGCTGGTTGGCGGTGCTGATGTGGCCACGTTGCCAGCCTATGTGGGCGGCCAGGCCGGCGGTGAAGGCTATGCCTTATACAAAGTCAGCGCAGTTAAGGACGGCGCAGCTTTGAATGATGAAAAGCGTGCCCAGATCGCCATGGCCTATCAGCGCTTTGTGCAACAGGCCGACGTGGTGAGTTTGATGGTGGCCTTGCGGGATCGTCATCCGGTCAAGATAGCCAAACGTCCTGAAGCAGACAAGCAGTAACTGTTATTGGCAGACACAAAAAATGCCAGGGTTTACCCTGGCATTTTTGTTGCTGAGTCCTGAGAATTAAACTTCTTCGTGACCCAGTGCAGTAATGTTGAAGCCGGAGTCGACGTAGGTAATTTCGCCGGTCATACCGCTGGCCAGATCTGACAGCAGGAACGCGGCAACATTGCCGACTTCATCCGTGGTCACGTTACGGCGGAGCGGGGCGACTTTGGCGTTGTGCGCCAGCAGTTTGCCGAAGTTGCCGATACCGGAGGCAGCCAGCGTTTTGATCGGACCTGCCGAGACGGCATTCACGCGAATGCCTTGCGGGCCGAGGGCAACAGCCATGTAGCGTGTTGCGGCTTCCAGGCTGGCCTTGGCCATACCCATGACGTTGTAGTTCGGCATAACGCGCTCGGCACCCAGATACGACAATGCGAGTAGTGCCGGGTTATTGCCTTTGAGCAGCAACGGACGCGCTGCTTTGGCCAGCGCCGCGTAGCTGTAGGCAGAGACATCGTGGGCAATCGCTGAAGCTTCACGGGTAATGGCATCCAGGAAGTCGCCTTCAAGCGCTTCAGCCGGGGCGTAGGCAATTGAATGCACCAAGCCATCCAGGCCATCCCATTCTTTGCCTACTGAAACAAACAGGGCTTCGATTTCTGCATCATTGCTGACATCACATGGGAAAATCAGCTTGCTATCGAATTCTTCGGCGAATTTGCTGACACGATCAATAAAGCGCTCATTCTGGAAGGTGAATGCCAGGCTGGCACCCTCACGATGACAGGCCTTGGCGATGCCATAAGCAATTGAATGTTTAGATAGCAGACCGGTGATCAGAATGCGTTTGCCAGCGAGAAAACCCATGTTGACTCCTCTTGCGCCGCCTAGCGGCAAGACAGGATAAAGAATAAGACGCTAATTATACTTCGAAGCAGGGCTAGATCAGTTAGACTTCTACACATGGTTTTTTTGTCATTTTCTAAGTGTTGCAGACGTTTTTGCCTGTTTTTGGGTGCAGCACTGCTGTTAACAGCCTGTGGCAGCGAATGGAATGACCCGTATCCCACGTCGGATCGTGGTGCTAACCGCCTATACAGTGCCTTTGCGGAGCGCCCGAAGCATCTGGATCCAGCTATTTCGTATACTGACAACGAAATAGCTTTTATTGCCCAGATTTATGAACCGCCCCTGCAATATCAGTATTTGCAGCGTCCCTATACCCTAATGCCAACAACCTTGGCAGAGATGCCGCGGGTTAGCTACTTCGATAAATCAGGCAAAAGCCTTCCTGAATCAGCAAATGCCGATATTGTTGAACGGACGGTTTACCGGCTTAAGTTGAAGCCGGGTATTCAGTATCAACCGCATCCGGCTTTTAGTCGTGATGCCTCAGGTGCCTCCCGTTACATGGCGCTAGATGCCGCACAGGTGCGCCTGTTGCAATCGGCCAGCGGCCCTATGGCCTTGCCAGAGCCGGGTACACAAACCCTGAAGGCGCAGGATTACGTTTATCAGATTAAACGCCTCGCCAATCCAGCGGTGCATTCCCCGATTTTTGGCACCATGGCCGAACATATTCTTGGCCTTAAAACATTGTCCGGAAATATCAAGCAGGCTGCACAGGCACAACCGGGCACTTGGATTGATCTTGATACCATTGAATTGCCCGGGGCCGTGGCGCTGGATGATCAGACCCTGGAAATTACGCTATCCGGGAAATATCCCCAGTTTATCTACTGGTTGGCGATGAACTTTTTTGCGCCTGTGCCGCGAGAAGTGGATCAGTTTTACGGGCAGCCAGCGTTACGCAAGGGGAATGTCAGTATCGATAACTGGCCGGTTGGCACGGGGCCATACATGATGGTTCACAACAATCCGAATGCACGCATTGTGCTCGATCGTAATCCGAATTTTCATGAAGAGCGTTACCCGTGCAAGGGTGAGCCTGCCGATGTGGCTGCTGGTTTACTGAAAGATTGTGATGCCCGATTGCCTTTGCTTGATGGCGTGGTGTTCAGTCGTGAGAAAGAAAGTCTTCCTTACTGGAATAAGTTCCTTCAGGGGTACTACGATCTCTCGGGAATTTCTTCAGATAGCTTTGATCAGGCGGTACGAGTCAATATCAACGGCGATGCCAATGTGTCGCCCTCGATGGCCGCACAAGGCATTCAGCTGCAAACTTCGGTACGCACCTCGATTTATTATCTGGGCTTTAACTTAGCGGATTCAGTAGTAGGCGGCAAATCACCTGCCGAGCAGCAACGTGCCAAACATTTAAGACAAGCTTTGTCGATTGCGCTGGATCAGGAAGAATTTATCTCGATCTTTTTAAATGGTCGCGGACAGGCTGCCATGGGGCCGATTCCGCCGGGTATCTTTGGCTACCAGTCCGGAGAAGCCGGCATCAATCCTGTGGTGTATACATGGAAAGACGGCGCACCACATCGGCGTAGTCTGGATGAAGCCCGTGCCTTGTTGGCTAAGGCCGGCTGGCCGGACGGGCGGGATGCGGTAACTGGGCAACCATTGGTCTTAAATCTCGATACCACCTCGGGGGGCATGGGCGATAAATCAACGATGGATTGGATGTCGCGCCAGTTAAACCAGATCGGTGTTCAGCTGGTGGTGCGCAGCACAGACTTCAATCGGTTTCAGGAAAAATTACGTAAGGGCAGCGCACAGCTTTTCTTCATGGGATGGAATGCGGACTACCCCGATCCGGAAAACTTCTTCTTTCTGCTTTATGGGCCAGAAGGAAAGGTAGCCCATGGGGGCGAGAATTCAGCCAATTACAATAACCCGGAGTTCGATCGCTTATTCCGCCTGATGAAAAATCTGCCGAACGGTCCGGAGCGTCAGACTGTCATTAATGCAATGTTGAAGCTGGTGCGTGAAGATGCCCCTTGGGTCTATTGGTTTTATCCCAAGTCTTATGTGTTGAAACAGGGTTGGCTGCATAACCTGAAGCCGAATAATGTCGCCAACAATACAGTGAAGTATCAACGTATTGATGCGGCAAGTCGCGCGCAATTGCGCGAGGAATGGAACCACCCATTGCTCTGGCCTTTTGTGATTATTCTGGGTGGTCTGGTTCTTTTGCTTTGGCCAGCGATGAAAGCCTACCGGGCCCGTTCCGGGCTTGATGCCTTTGGCAAAGCAGTGAGGAAGCGCTGATGCTTGGCTATGTTTTGCGCCGCCTCTTTTACGCTATCCCGATTCTGATCGGCGTAAACCTCATTACCTTTGCGCTGTTCTTCATGGTGAACAGCCCGGATGATATGGCCCGAATGCAGCTGGGGGTAAAACGAGTCACGCCAGAGGCCATACAGCAATGGAAAGCTGAACGGGGCTACGACAAACCGCTGTTTGTGAACGAGGCGGCATCCGGCTTGGGTCGGGTTACGGATACAGTTTTTTACACGAAATCACTGACGCTTTTTGCCGGTGAATTCGGGCGTAGTGAAGATGGGCGAGAGATCGGCCGCGAAATCCGGGAGCGGATGGGACCATCGCTTGCCATTGCCGTACCGACATTTGTCATTGGACTAGGCCTTACGATCAGTCTGGCATTGTTTCTGGTGCTCTTCCGCGGGACCTGGCTAGATCGAACGGGCGTCGTGCTCTGCGTAGCGCTTATGTCGATCTCCTCACTGTTCTTTATTATTGGCGGGCAGTTTCTCTTTGCGCGCGTTCTGCAGTTAGTTCCCATCTCAGGCTATGCCAGTAATCCGCTGGTCGCCTGGCATTTTCTGATCCTGCCGGTTGCTGTGGCCGTGGTTGCGGGTATCGGCGGCTCAACGCGCTGGTATCGCACGCTGTTTCTCGAAGAGATCGGCAAAGACTATGTGCGTACCGCACGTGCCAAGGGGCTCTCTGATACTGCTGTGCTGTTCCGTCACGTGTTACGTAATGGTCTGATTCCTATCCTGACCGGTGTGGTGGTGGTGATCCCGTCATTGTTCATGGGGTCGCTATTGATCGAGTCATTCTTTGGTATTCCAGGACTGGGCAGTTACACCATCGATGCGATTGCCGCGCAGGATTTTGCCGTGGTGCGTGCCATGGTCTTTCTAGGTTCTGTGCTCTATCTATTGGGTCTGATCCTTACGGATCTGTCCTACACCCTCGTTGATCCGCGGATCCGGTTGAAGTAATTACCATGACGATCAGCACGCTTTTCTCAACATTGAACCAGAGCCTGTGGGTCTGGTTGGCGACCGATGTGTTGCTGTGGACGCTCTTTGTGCTGTTTGTTCTGTCGGTGCTTCTGATTCTCCGATCCCCACTGCAACGGGCTGTCTGGCAAAAGGTGTTTCGCCAACGCCTAGCGGTGGTCTCTGCTGTGTTGCTGGCAGTGGCGGCCTGTTTTGCCTTGCTCGATTCGATTCATTTGCGCGAACCGTTGCCACGCGCAACGCCCGAGGCACCCGTGCGCTATAGCGTGGAAGTCAATTCGGTACTCGATCTATTGTTGGTAGATCTGCGTAAGGATCATGAAAAAACCTATTCGGCACCGCTTGCGGTAACGCTGGCTGCGTTAGAACCAGTGACTGTCGCATTGCCTGATGGCACGATCGAAGTAAGGCGTGAAGCGCCACGTCTTAAAGTGGCGGGAGCGGCCTTCCCACCGGGGCCAGTGGATGACGTGACTTATTGGCTGGATGTTCTTCAGCGAGTGGGGCTGGGTGCCTTAGGGGGCGCTATGGTCTTTGCTTTGCTTTGCTTTTTATTCTTGCTGCTAAAACGCACATTCCTAAGGCAGCAAATGCGCAATCAGGTTGCATGGCGCTGGGCTGCCTATAGCCTTTGCAGCGTTTTTGTCCTTGGGGGCATCTTTGTCGGATTAAGTTCGAACTTTCACGTATTCGGTACGGATAAGGTCGGGCAGGATGTGCTCTATCAGGTCCTTAAGAGCCTACGTACCGCTTTGGTGATCGGGTTGGTGCCCACCCTGGTGACGCTGCCATTAGGCATCGCACTGGGTTTATCGGCCGGCTACTTCCGTGGCAAGGTGGATGATGTCATCCAGTATATCTACACCACAGTGAGCGCCATTCCGGGTGTGCTGTTAATTGCCGCTGCGGTGCTTAGCATTCAGGTAATGATCGATAATCATCCTGAATGGTTTGCTACGGCAGTAGAGCGGGGCGATATACGTTTGCTGGCACTCTGCATCATTCTCGGCATGACCAGTTGGACAGGGATTGCCCGGTTGCTTCGGGGCGAAGCACTAAAGATGCGCGAATATGATTACGTTCAGGCGTCACGTGCCTTTGGCGTAAGTGCCGGGCAGATCTTGCTCCGCCATGTTTTACCGAATGTATTCCCGATTATTCTCATCACGCTGGTGATGGAGTTTTCTTCGCTCGTTCTGGCTGAAGCCGTGCTGTCGTACATTGGTATTGGGGTTGATCCCACCATGTTCAGTTTTGGCCTGATGATCAATAACGCACGCATGGAATTGTCTCGTGATCCCGTTGTGTGGTGGTCACTCACAGCCGCCTTCATGTTTATGGTGATACTCGTCCTTGCCGCCAACCTGCTGGCCGATGCCGTGCGCGATGCGCTTGATCCGCGCGCCGAGGGGCAATAATGAATAAGCCATTGCTACAGGTACGGCATTTATCGCTGGGCTTTACGCGTAAATCCGACGATGGCCGCACGCCACAGACGATTGATGCACTGAGTGACATCAGCTTTAAGTTACATGCTGGAGAAACGCTAGCGCTATTGGGTGAATCAGGTTGTGGCAAGTCATTGACTGCGCTGGCGCTCATGCGCCTGTTGCCGCCACAGGCGAGATTTCAGGCTGGTCACGTGTTGTTGTCCAGTAACGAATCCGGGGCGAGAGCAGAAGACCTATTACGTGTTTCCGAAGATCGGATGCGGCAAGTTCGGGGTCGTCGTATGGCCATGATCTTTCAGGAGCCTGCCACAAGCCTGAATCCGGTCATGCGAATTGCTGATCAGATTAAAGAAGTACTGCAATTACATCGTGGCATGGCCGCCGTAGCAGCGGATGATGAGGCGCTAGCACTTCTGGCACAGGTCGGGTTGCCTGATCCGAAACGTGCAGCTAACGCCTATCCGTTTGAGTTGTCGGGTGGTATGAAACAACGCGCGATGATTGCCATGGCGCTGGCCGGAGATCCAGACATACTTCTGGCTGACGAACCCACGACTGCACTGGATGTCACGCTGCAGGCCCAGATTCTCGATCTGATTGATCAATTGCAACAGGCGCGCCAGATGGGGGTGTTACTCATTACTCATGATCTGGCAGTCGTATCGGCACGGGCTGACCGCGTAGCCGTGATGTATGCCGGACAGATTGTAGAAAGCGGCCCTGTTGCCCAGGTTTTAAATCAGCCTTCACACCCCTATACCCGTGCGCTACTTGCCGCTTTGCCAGAAAAGGCAAAGCCCGGTGAGGCATTGGCGCAATTGTCTGGCCGTGTGCCACCGCTCGGTAGTTGGCCTATGGCTTGTCGATTTGCACCGCGCTGCGCGATACGCGAGCCGCACTGCATAGAAGAGTCGCCGCCCTGGGTATTGTTGCCGGGAGCCCACACCACTGAATTGCAGCAGCATGCCCTATGCTGGCGCGTTGGGGATGAAACAATCTCAGGGGCTCAGACTTCGGCACCTTTGCCTGTGCCAAACAGAAGTGCGGCAGAAGCGCCTGTGCTGACGGTATCAAACCTGAGCGTCCGGTATCAGTCTTCGAGCCAGGGTCTCTTGCATCGTTTCGCTCAACGCTTGTTGCGCAAAAAGCAAACAGCGCTCCCTCCTGTTGTGGATGCGGTAAGTTTTGATCTGAAACCCGGTGAAACGCTAGCGATTGTGGGCGAATCAGGTTGCGGTAAAACCACGACTGCACGGGCGATACTGCGTTTGATCGAGAGTGAGTCGGGCGACGTTGTTCTGAATGGCAAGCCAATCGTAGGCACCGGGGTAAAACCGGTGAAGGGTTGGCGACGTGATGTACAAATGGTTTTTCAGGATCCATTTGCTTCGCTGGATCCACGGCAACGGATTCGGCAGGTTTTGTCCGAAGGGCCAATTGCACTGGGATTGCCCGCATCAGAGACCAATCAGGACGCATTGATCCGTTTGCTAGACCGGGTCGGTTTGCCCCCGGAAGCCCTGGATCGGTTTCCGCATGAGTTTTCTGGTGGTCAACGCCAGCGTATTGCCATTGCCCGTGCATTAGCTGTATCGCCGAAAGTGCTGATTTGTGATGAACCCACATCGGCACTGGATGTGTCTGTGCAGGCACAAATTCTCAATCTGTTGCAGAAGCTACAGGCTGAAACGGGTATCGCGTATCTCTTTATTACCCACAATTTCGGGGTAGTCCGTTACCTGGCCGATCGTGTGCTTGTGATGCAGGCAGGGAAGGTTGTGGAATCCGGTGATGCCGATCAGTTGTTGCAACACCCCCAACATGCCTATACCCGCGCGCTACTAGCTTCTGTCCCGGTGCTTCGCTAGCTGCTAACGACTCAATTGTTTTTCTTGCTGCTGGATTTGCTGGTGCTGGTTGCAGGCTTGTTGTCGCCTTTGTTCGTTGACTTGGCGGTAGCGGGTTTAGGTTCGGCTGCCGCTTTGCCAGAGGATTTGCTGCTGCTGGCAGACTTGTCAGTCGACTTTGCAGGTGCTTTATCAGCCTTGCCAGATTTTCCGGATTTTTCGATTTTGTCTGCTTTATCCGATTTGCCCGATTTCGATGCTTTCTCGTCTTTGCTGTTTGAAGCTTTGGATGTTTTGCTGGTTGCAGTATCGGTATGGCTCGAAGCGCTCTTGCTGGCGGGTTTGTCTGGTGTCTCTGCAACGTTGACCGGGGTATTGTCGTTAAGCTCCGCGAGCGATGCGGCAGGAGCGGATTCGGTCGCAGGATCCTTTAGCACCAGCAGTGGTTGTCCCGGCTTGCTCAGTGACTTCATCGATACGCCATTAGCCTCTTGCAGCTGAGATAGCGACATGTTGAACTTGCTGGCAATACGCTCAGGCTTCTCACCCGGTTGTACGGTATAGCTACCCCAGCGCGAAAGCGGTTTATCTGATTCCTGATAAGCGTTCAGGTTCGATTTGAATTGCTGGACGCGGTCTTTAGGCAGGTTGATGGTTTCAACCTTCATCACCGGCCGCGAGTGCTCCGGATTGAGGGCTTTAACTTCATCAACGCTGATATTGGCCATTTTGGCTGCGGTATCCAGGTCGATATGTTTGCCATACAGCGCCACAGACTCGAAGTACGGGCGATTCGGTATGACGGGCAGGTTCATTTGTGCAACGAGCTGTGGGTCGCGCAGAATGTTTTTAATCGCCTGCAGGCGCGGTACATAGTTCTTGGTTTCCGCGGGCATACGCAGATCGTCATAGCCCGTTGGTAGGCCTTGCGCCTGGTTCTTTGCCACAGCGCGGCCTACGGAACCTTCGCCCCAGTTGTAGGAGGCCAGCGCCAGATGCCAGTCACCCATCAGGCTGTAGAGATAGGAAAGATAGTCGAGCGCCGCACCGGTAGATGAAACCACATCGCGACGGTTATCTTCCCACCAGGATTGGCTCAGACCGTAACTACGACCCGTAGAGGGTATGAACTGCCAGAGACCGGCCGCACGGGCAGGGGATAGCGCCTTCGGGTTGTAGCTACTTTCAACCATCGGTAGCAAAGCGAGTTCACTCGGCATGCCGCGACGCTCAAGCTCTTCTAGAACGAAGTAAGCATAGCGACGGCCGTTATCCAGCAGGCGGCGCATAGCAGCAGGCCGCTGGATGTAGTAATTCTGGTATTTCTGAACGAGTTCGTTGTCGAGGTCCGGCATGGCAAAACCATCACGCAGACGTGCAAGAAGATCAGGCGCTTCCCGACCCGGACGGGTGTTTACAGCGTGCGTCCAGCCGATGGGAGACTTATCGGGCGCAACCACCCCTGTGGACTGGTCGGCGGCTTGCGTCATCACAGGAATGACCGAGCCTCCGAGTAGTGCAGCAGTGATGATGGCGCGAAGCAGCATGGGTTGATTGTGCAGTTTCTTGGCCACTAGCAAGACCAGAGAGACTAAATAATTATTAGAATCAGCATGATAGCACAACACGGCTCAAACCCGCGCCGGACGTGGGGTTCAGTAGGTTTGGCGACGTGCGTTTAAGACCCTGAAAACAAAAAACCGCCGGAAGGCGGTTTGATGGTCAGACGTTTCTAGAGGCTACATTTCGATTTGGCGCGGAAGACGGGGCTCGAACCCGCGACCCCCGGCGTGACAGGCCGGTACTCTAACCAACTGAGCTACTTCCGCGCAAATCTTGGCGTCCCCACGGGGATTCGAACCCCGGTTATCGCCGTGAAAGGGCGGTGTCCTAGGCCTCTAGACGATGGGGACGTCGATACAACTAACGTCTCGTTCTTGCTGTACTTCGACTGGTGGAGGTATGCGGGATCGAACCGCAGACCTCTTGCATGCCATGCAAGCGCTCTCCCAGCTGAGCTATACCCCCGAAATCGTGGTACAGCAGGAACAGGGCGAAACTATACCTATAAATCGGCCGGATTGCAAAGCTTTTTCGAACTTATCTCGTTAAAGTTTGCAACCCACTGATTTAGTTACCACATGCCAGCAGGCTATCGATGCGGCGCAGCACTTCTTCCCGAGGAAAGAGCGCAATCAGGGCATCGACTGAAGGCGTTTGTGTCTGTCCGACCAGTGCCAGACGCACCGGCATGGCCAGTGCAGGCATCTTGGCATTGTGTGCAGCCAGGGTAGATTTCAGCGCAGCCGATATCGAAGGGATATCCCACGCAACATTGACCAGTACATCACGGAAGGCAGCAAGCACCGGACGTGTCGTATCCGTGAGGTGCTGCGCTTTGAGTTCGGCAGTCGGTGTCGGATGCCCCTGTAACTGCTCAACTGCATCAGTCAGTTCAACCAATGTCTGTGCGCGTTCTTTATACAAAGCCACAATACTTTCTATGCATGGTGTGCCCGTGTCTTTTGCTTCACGTAAGGCGAGTCGACGACGCACATCGGCTGATAGCCGCGCATCATCAGCCTGTTTGATGTAGTGGGCATTTAACCAATTCAGTTTCTGCGTGTTGAATTGTGCTGCCGATGGGGTGATGTGATTCAGGTCAAACCATTCGACAAATTGCTCGCGGCTGAAAACTTCATCGTCACCGTGAGACCAACCCAGACGGGCTAGATAGTTGATCACGGCTTCTGGCAGATAGCCTTCGTCATCGTATTGCATGACCGAAACCGCGCCATGTCGCTTGGAGAGTTTCTGGCCGTCATCGCCCAGAATCATTGAAAGGTGCGCGTACTGCGGTACCGGTGCACCCAGGGCTTTCAGAATGTTGATCTGGCGCGGTGTATTGTTCACGTGGTCATCACCGCGGATCACCTGGGTAATACCCATATCCCAGTCATCAACTACCACACAGAAGTTGTAGGTAGGGGTGCCATCGGCACGGGCGATGATTAGATCATCCATTTCGGTGTTGCTGATCTCGATACGGCCTTTAACGAGGTCGTCCCAGGCCACAACACCATCTACGGGATTGCGGAAGCGGATAACAGGATTTGCACCAACAGGTACCGCAGGCAGTTCTTTGCCTGGTTCTGGTCGCCAGCGGCCGTCGTAACGCGGTTTATCACCACGTGCGGTTTGTTCGGCACGCAGCGCTTCTAGCTCCGCAGTAGAGGTATAGCAAGGGTAGGCAGTGCCGGCTTCCAACATCTCTTGAATCACCGCTTTGTAGCGATCCATGCGCTGGGTCTGATAGAACGGGCCTTCGTCATGCGCCAGTCCCAGCCAGTTCATGCCGTCCAGAATGGCCTGAACGGCTTCAGGTGTTGAACGTGCCAGATCGGTATCTTCGATACGCAATACAAACTGCCCCTGGTGATGACGGGCAAAGGCCCATGAGAAGAGGGCAGTACGGGCGCCACCAATGTGTAGAAAGCCAGTAGGGGATGGAGCAAAGCGTGTGCGAACCATGAATCAATCCGGTAAACGTGTAAAAGCATCATTCTACCGGTTCACACCTGCCTTCCCCAGCGCAGCATTGACCCAGATCGACTATTTGTCTAGAATCCGCGCTTCATTGGGCGGTTATATTCAGCGGTAGAAGGCTTCCTTCACACGGAAGAGGTCACTGGTTCGATCCCAGTACCGCCCACCAACAGATTTTAAAAACCCCGGAGAGCGAAAGCTTTCCGGGGTTTTTTGTTTTTCTCTACAAAAAAATCAACTTGTTCAGTGGGTTGCTGTGGCATACTGCATGAAACATCAGTGAGGTTTCAATCGTGAAAACGCTAAATTCTCCTGTGGCTTTGCGTGCAGAAAAAGGTTTGGGTCTCCCCGTTGGCACGGTGTTCCGCCGCCAGGATGTTGCAGATAAATTGCCAGCGGTTGATCGTGTCTTGTCTCAGGCTTTGAAAGCTGGCACCGTACGTAAAGCTCGGCAGGGCTTGTATTACGTACCGAAGCAAACACCCTTTGGCGAGGCACCCCCTAGCCAGGAGCGCTTAGTCGGTAAGTTTCTGGAAGATCAACATTTTTTATTGTTTAACCCATCCTGTTACAACGCACTGGGTCTGGGAACGACGCAGCTGTACAACACAACGGTTGTGTATAACCATAAGCGTCACGGCAAATTTACACTTGCTGGATTCAATTTTGATTTTCGCGACAAGCCAAGGTTTCCCAGCGCAAAGCAAGTCACCAAAGAATACTTGTTGGTAGATCTGCTGAATAATCTGGATGAATTAGCCGAGGACCCCGCAGAAGTCATGGAAAGGGTTCAGCGCAAACTGGCATCTTTTGATCAGCAGCGTCTTGAAAAAAGCCTGAAAAAATATGGTTCTGCGAAAACACGGCGTTACATGGCTCAGCTAGAAACAGATTCTCATGCCTAAGTCAGCGCCAAGATTTTTGCATCAGCACCCTAACTTTATCGATTTGTTGCAACAAGTCGGTGTCGAGGAAGGTGTTTCGCCTTATCTGGTTGAAAAAGACTATTGGCTGATGCATGTTTTGTGGGGGTTGCAACAGCAAGGCTGGCAATTCCAACTGAAAGGCGGGACCTCGCTCTCAAAAGGTTTCGGCATTATCCAGCGCTTTTCAGAAGACATCGATTTGAGGATAGAGCCACCTGCAGCACTTGAAGTTAGAACTGGCAAGAACCACGACAAACCTGCGCACATTGAAAGTAGACGGCTGTTTTTTGACTGGATTGCCAATGAAATTAAGGTTCGCGCTATTGACGGTGTTGAATCTGTAGAGCGCGATCACGAGTTCGATGATTCAAAATTTCGCAGTGCTGGCATTCGTTTGAGTTACCCCGTTAAAACAAACAGCCTTCCAGGTATCAAGGCCGGCATATTGCTTGAAGTAGGCTTTGATGACACGGCACCCAACATGCCGTGTCTTATTTCATCTTGGGCAACAGAAAGAGCACTTAAAAGTCAGGTGGCGTTTTTAGATACTCGTGCACCCAACGTCTTATGTTATAACCCGGCCTATACGTTCGTAGAAAAGCTGCAAACGGTATCGACAAAATTTCGTCAGCAGCAAAGCGCTACATCAAAGGTGTTTCCCAAAAACTTTCTTCGTCATTATTACGATCTTTACTGCCTGCTTGAGCATCCGGAGGTACAGGCGTTTATAGGCACTGCTGGCTATGAAACCCGTAAGGTGCAAAGATTTAGAGCGGGTGATACGTTAGTTATTGCTGATAACGATGCGTTTTTACTTAAGGACCCCGCCACTCGGTCTTTGTATGCAAGCAAGTATCATGAAACCGCCAGCCTGTACTACGGCGCACAACCATCATTCAGCGATATTCTTGCGCGTATAGCGCAGTACGTAAGGCTGCTTTAATCCCCCTTTGCTTGACCTTGCTCTGCGAACTTAGCCGCCATCGTAGGGTTACCTCGCGTTAGTTTCTTGATCGTCACTTCCTGAGCTTTGTCGTTAGCAAGGCGTAGGTTTCGATCCGTACCCAGGAGGGCGTCCTTCGTCTTCTGCAAATGATCAATTGATTTATCTATCTCATGCCGATGAAAGACTCCAACCACTGGTTGGAGAAATTGCCTGGGCGCACAATCTGGTGATCATGAGTCGCTGCAAGGAATCGTGCAAAGAGTTCAATGTAACTTACGTGAAAATTGAGGATGACCTTTAGTGTTTGATGTGGCAGGCCTGGTGCGCTCAATCTTTCGCTCGTAGATCAGCCATCAACGTATCCACATCGTCAAAACGCTTGAGCTTGTCCTTGCGGGCTTCGCGCATGGCCACGGCTGTAGCCTTGTCGGGAACAAGAGGCTCAAGGGGTATGGCTTTTTCGCGCGGGACGATTGGTTTTATAGGCACGTTCAACTACCGGTGCGTTTGGTTTTATTCACGCGCTCGCGCAAGCCATCAAAGTAAGCAGGCGTTACGGCCTTTGTTGGTGCAGAAGCTCCGCCAGCCAACAAGAGGTTGCGTAGTTTTTGAACATCCTGGTCTTTGCGAATGAGTTCACGCACATACTCACTGCTTGTGCCATAGCCGCGTTGATTGACCTGTTCGTCTACAAATGACTTCAGGATGTCCGGGAGAGATATGTTCATTGTACTCATATTGTCGGCTTAGAGCCTTTGGCAATAATTTCTGTTAGGGGTTCTCAAATGACCCATCTCCTGTCCAGGGTTCGCAGTACGTGGAGTACATGCCACCTCTTTGGTAGAAGGGGTCCGGCCAGATCTCGGTGGTTTTTACGAGGAGTGTGTCTTGGTCAAAGCTCACCGTAAACGCCATGCGCAGTAAGCTTGAATCGCACCAGCCCCAGTTCCAATCCAGCGAATTCTTTTGCGGGAAGCGATAGGTGTCCCGATAGGGGCCGATGATGCGTAACACCTGCTCTTGTGTATCGCCGACTTTGATTTCTGTGAAATGCTTCAGATCCAGTACTTGTTCCTTACGGATCATTTTGCCCTGGTCATCAAAATAGACCATAAAGCTGACCCAGCCTGCAGGGCCGCGTGGGTATGAGAGCTGCTGAACCTGACCTTGCGGGTACGTCCACACCATCGCTGGTTGGCCCATGGTGGCTTCAACGTCGGCTACGTTAGCAACGCCAGGTTTTAGGCCGGCACCGCTATAGGAAGCACAGCCACTCAGGAGCAGAAGGGTAAAACCAAGGATGTGCAGATTTTTCATGTGTTCAGGTACTTACCCAACCAGCTGCCTGTAACTGAGTGGCCCGTGATGACATACTCCAACGCATTGACATAGCTGCCAGTCAGTTTCTGTTCATTCCAGGCGTCTCGAGTGCCTGCCCAGATAATTTTGTCGCCGGTATGAATGGGCATATCTGCAGTTGGGCGCAAGATCAGTTGGCCTGCACGTTCCAGCATGAGCGGGACCAATTTGAGCCCAATATCCCGGTTCCGGTTCGAGGTCATCATTACTGATAAGGGAATGGTTCGTTCTGCGTGTAGTAGCGCGCTATTTAGTGCGGGTGTTTTTATGCGATTGATACGTGTTGTCCAGACAAAGGGGACAAGACCAGAACAGACAGGGGAAAGTGCGTCTAGGAGTTCGGCTGCCCATTCAGCTGGTTGCTTTTCAACTTCGCGGATAAATCGCGACAGCATGGGCGTTGTCAGATAACTCAGGCAGGCATGCGCCGCTGTCTGGGTTGTAATCATGGTCAGATCGGCGTCGAAAGCTTCGAATAGCTGTGAATTACCTGAGCTGCTCTGACGCATGACGATGAAGAGATCAGGGTTAAGTTCTCGAGCCGTTATCGCAATCGAAAGATTGTTGATGTCATTATCTGACGCCGCTACCAGACCGACGGCGTCTTTGATGCCGGCATCAATCAGCGGGTTGGCCTCGGTGCCTGCACTGACGATGCTGATGTGGTCATCAGGGCTGGTTGGGCGCGGATCGATGATTCGTACGTTGTCATGCAGGCCCATGCTATCCAGACGTTGCACAATGGCGCGGCCGAAATGGCCATAGCCACAAATGATCCATTTGCCCGTCGGTGGTTTGTGCAGTTCAGGTTGTGGGGTGCCGGGAACACGGGTCAGCCATTCAACCAACCGATAGCTCGGTGGGCTACGCATAGCCAGAGCCAGTCGTCGCGCGTATAGGGTGTAAGGATCGACAATAAAATTAGTGCCAAAAGATTCCATGTTAGAAGCTGTTGCCGCATGTTCGGCGCGGGCAATGACAGGAATGCCTGGGTTGAGCAGTCGAACGTTCATGGCGATTGCCAAGTTCGCTTCGTCATTGTTGGTAACAGCTAGAACGGCTTTGCAGTTGTTGTGACGTAATCCGGCCATTAACAGGGTAGCCGGTAGCTGCGCATCGGCATGTAGCGCTGGCACGTCTGCGACATAGTCGCCTAGTTCGAGCTCAGCCAGGGGTTCGGAACGAGTGTCGATGACGACAAAACGCATTTGCACCTGATCGAGGGTCTTACAGATCAACGCACCGGTTTCGCCAACGCCACAGATGATGCAGAAGGGTTCGGACAGGTTGTTGATCTTGCGACGGAAGCGATTGTTGGCCAGTGCCCGCTGAAGGCCTTCTTCTTTAAGAAGGTTGAGGATACTCAGGATGGAATAAGTCCAACCGATGACGGTAAGGTATATGCATACAGTGACCCAGAAGCGCTGGCCATAAGAGAATGCATTGGGTATTTCGCCAAAACCGATGGTGCTAGCCGTGTAGCTGATGAAGTAGAAGGCATCAAAGAACGACATCGGCGGCGATGGTCGTCCGTCTGCAGTAACGCCGGGAATAAGCACCAGACCGAAGATCGAGATCGCATAGATCAGGATCATGACGATCAGTGGTGCCCGCATGCGGCGCAACACTAGAAAGAGAACGCTGTCGTTAATGACGCTCATGAGTGTTGTTTTGTCCGAGGACGTTAGCGACGCATCATCAGGGTTTCTGCAATTAGCAGAATGACCGAGACCACATTAGCGAAGAGGGCGCCACCGGACAGAGATACCACACTGGCGGTGATTTCCGGGGTCATGCCCAAGCCCATTACATGAACCGCAAAGCCCCAGGTCACTGCGGCGGCGATGAGTTGTAGGTCAGCTACCAGACTTGTGGCGAGATGAATAGCGCCGATCTGGGTGCGGTCACCAAATTTCAAGGTTGTGGCAATCAGGTTGACAACGATCGCGGCAAATAATTCGTATATGTGGTGCAGCTCGGGGCGTGCAATATCACCGATAAAGAAACCGAAGTTCAGCGTTGCAGCCAGGACAATAAAAAAACCAAAAACGACTTTTTCCAGATTCATAAAGCACCCCTAAAAAATCACTACGTTACATTCAAGACGATGTAGCGTATTTACAAAAACTTACAAATCGATTCAACTCGTACTGCTAAAGTCACAAGGATGAAGCGCAAACTTACACTGTTAACTGTTTTGATTTTAGCTCTGTTTATAACAGGTTGTGCCACTGTTGATGGTGGTACTAAGCGTGCTCCATCAGACTTAACGACAAGACAGACATCGACTCCGTCAAACCAGTTAGTTAATCAGGGTCTAGTTTACCTGCGCGAACGTAATTATGAAGAAGCACAAAAGGTCTTTAGCGCTGCGGTGAAGCTTTCCCCATCTAGTTCTACAATTCTTGTGCACAATGGCATTAGCTATCACTTGGAGTTTTTAAAAGGCGTACTAGACATTAAAACTCTGGCGGAAACTGCCTATAGCGTTGCCTACTCGTTAGTGATCCTTCGCCAATGAAAACGCGGGAGATCAAGTGGAATCCGGGCTTGCATAAGAAGTTCACTGTTAAAGGTCGTTCAAACATCTAACGTGTTAAAGCGAAGAACGATTTAGACATTTGATGTATCGTTTTACTGCCCCATGCAAATTTATTGCTTGCGGCGCTTGTTTTAAGGAAAATACGCATGAACTATCAACTCATTGAACGCCTTGCTGCAGTCACGGCGGCGCTTTTGGTTTCAGGGGTTTTGAATGCGCAGGAGTCATTCAAAGACCGTATGATCGATCAGAAGTTTGCTGCAGCCGATAAAAACCATGATGGCAAATTGACGCTTGCAGAAGCACAAGCAGGCATGCCTAAGGTTGCGGCAAATTTTGACAAAATCGATAGCAGGAAGCTCGGGTATGTCACGTTGGAGCAAGTTAAAGCAGCTGCAGAAAGATAAAATCACATATCAGTGATTCAAGATGGCGAGGGCATGGATATCGGTCCATGCCCTTTGTCTTCCTGGATTGTCTAAACATTCGTTGGAAAGTTTTATGAGTTTAGCTCGCTACTTATTTCCCGCCATCTTTGCTCTAACCTCAATCGTAGTAGCAGCTGAAGAAATCGAATGTAGCGTTGTTGTCCGATCAGAGCCTCACATAATTCTGATCAAGCCATCGAACAGCCCATATGAGGTCACCAAGATCGACTTCGATAATGGTTTCCGCTTCGCGGGTCAGCTGCTAAAAGATCCCTACAAATTGAAGACTTACACCTATTTTGATTCCAAAGATCGTTATGTGCTCATACATCAAAGCACCGAAACGCTAGTCGGCAAAAACTGTGAAAGTCGTTTGGGAGAAAACACGGTTTATTCACCACGGCTAGAAATCGAATTGTCGTATCAATGCCAACTAAAGTGCGAATGATGATGAAAAAACCATTTCTAGTATTACTGCTATGGTTAGCGCAGTCTGCTTTTGCTCAAAGCAACCCGATTAGTATGGTGTTTGTCGGCGATATGATGCTCGCTGAAACGCCGGGTAGATACATAAAGCAAGGAAAAGACCCGTTCAAGTCCTTTGCCTCAATACTTGATTCAGCCGATATTACAATAGGCAATCTTGAATGCGCTGTTGGCACTTCAGGGAAGAAAGAAGATAAGCCTTTCACATTCATGGCAAACCCTAGAGTAATCCCTGTGCTCAAAAAGCATTTCAGTGGTGTTTCTTTAGCAAACAACCATAGCTTTGATTACGGCACCAAGGCATTCGACCAAATGTTAGACCTGCTTGATAGCGCGGGCTTACGTTACTTTGGCGCAGGTCGTAATATTAATGCTGCGCATCAACCAGCGTTATTTGATGTTAATGGCAAGCGGGTCGCCATTCTTGGTTATAACGAATTCTTCCCCAGAAGCTTTGAAGCACTAAACGATCGTTCAGGAATTGCATGGAGTGAAGATGACTATGTAGTGTATGACATCAAACAAGCAAGAGAGAAGTACCAAGCAGACTATGTGATCGTCTTTCCTCACTGGGGAATTGAGCACGAGAAAATTGCTTCAACGCGACAGGTAAAACTCGCGCACCTGATGATTGATAGCGGTGCCGATGCCGTTATCGGCGGACATCCGCACGTCACTCAGAATGCCGAAACCTACAAAGGTAAACCGATTTTCTACAGCTTGGGTAACTTCGTATTCAATGGTTTTGATGATGAAGATTCAAATACGGGCTGGATTGTTAGGCTTACTTTGGAAGATAACAAGCCAATCAAGTCTGAGGTATTTATTGCCAAGCTGGATAGGATTGGCATCCCAAGAAGATCACAATCGGCGAGATGAGATGCTCCCCCTAAGCGTCCTTTCAAACGAAGAGTAGCTTCAGGCCAATCAGTATGGTGGTTGCTTCAAACGCCCGTTTTACAAGTTTGTTACCCTGGCTAATGGCCAAATGGCTGCCTACATAGCCGCCAATGATTGAACCGACAATCAGGGCGGGTAACCAGTCCCAGGCAATGTCACCGGCCAATCCCAACACAAAGGCGCCTGTGCCATTCCAAACAAGGCCGCATAGCACCAATGTATAGGCAATGGCACGCTTGTAATCCATGCCGAAGTGGCGGATTAGCCAGATTGTTAGAAATAGGCCGCTGCCAGAGGTGATTGAGCCGTTCAGGAATCCGACAATAAAGAGTCCGGCTCCTCCCTGCCAAAGACCTGGGCCATGCCAGTTCTTCGGTGTGTATTCGATGCCGAGTTTCGGTTTGAATATGGAATAAACCCCTAGGCTGATCGTTAATACACCTAGGGTCATTAATGCCTCTTTTTCAGGGGCTTTAAGAATCAGTGACGCACCAAGGATTACCCCCGGAATGCCTGCGCTAAGAATGATCAGGCAAGCACGCCGTTCCAGGTGGCTTTCTTTCATGTGGCGCAATATGGCACCTACGCCAAGGAAAACGCTGGCGACTTTGTGGGTGGCGAGTGCTGTGCCGAAGCTCAGGCCAAGAAAAATCAGGATCGGAAACTGGATCAAACCCACGCCGCCGCCCGACAAGGCTGAAAAGAAATTGGCGACAACGGCCGTGCCAAAAAGGATGGCCTGTCCGGCCAGATCGAGCGTCATGGGGTTAATGCCTGGGTGATAAGCCGTTATTATACGAAGCTAATCAAATCC
>CAZCGW010000025.1:27365-27585 GCA_964498255.1 uncultured Dechloromonas sp. | reverse complement strand
AGGGGCGCTGAGCGCTAGGCGGAGTTGATTGAACATGGTGCGTTATCGTACAGGAAGGAAGCTGTCAGTTATTTGAAAGCTTGAGCGAGGAAAGTAAAACGCTTAAAGCACAAATATCAAAAAAACTTTGTGCTCTGCGTATTTACAAATGCGTAGATTTGTTACACGATGCAAAACAGAGTTCCATAATTATGGAACCATAAGAACAAACCGGGAGACA
>CAZCGW010000025.1:0-27355 GCA_964498255.1 uncultured Dechloromonas sp. | reverse complement strand
ATTGGCGCGTGCCCATGGTCACCATGAGAATGCCCGCCGCCGCGAGTGTGACTGTCATGGCATGGGGTGCAGAGAGGGACTGACGAAGACTTTTAAACATGGATCACAATCCTACAGGAATCAGCATGTCAGCTAATTGAAAGTTTTGGCGAGGAAAGTTGTGCCATGCGTATTTACAAATACGTAGATTTGTTACAGGATGCAGAACAACTCCATAATTATGGGGTCAAAAGAACAAACCGGGAGACAGAAGTATGAGCAAGCGCGTAGCCTATGTAACGGGTGGTATGGGTGGTATCGGTACCTCGATTTGTCAACGTCTGGCCAAAGACGGTTTTACCGTTGTTGCAGGCTGTGGCCCGAACTCGCCACGTAAAGATAAGTGGCTGGCCGAGCAGAAGGCGCTGGGCTATGACTTCATCGCCTCAGAAGGTAATGTGGCCGATTGGGATAGCACCGTCGCCGCATTCGAAAAGGTCAAAAAAGAAGTCGGCGAGATCGACGTTCTGGTTAATAACGCAGGCATCACGCGTGACGGTATGTTCCGCAAGATGACGCGTGAAGCATGGGACGCTGTGATCGACACGAACCTGAACTCGATGTTCAATGTGACCAAGCAAGTGGTCGATGGCATGATTGATCGCACTTGGGGTCGTATCATCAACATCTCGTCGGTGAACGGTCAGAAGGGTCAGATGGGTCAGGTGAACTATTCGACCGCTAAGGCCGGTATGCATGGTTTTACCATGGCCTTGGCTCAGGAAGTTGCGAGCAAGGGCGTTACGGTGAATACCGTATCGCCAGGCTACATCGGCACCGATATGGTGAAAGCCATTCGTGAAGATGTGCTGGAAAAGATCATTGCCGGTGTGCCGGTGAAGCGTCTGGGTACACCGGAAGAAATCGCTTCGATCGTTTCCTGGCTGGCTGGTCCAGACGGTAGCTTCTCTACCGGTGCGGACTTCTCGCTGAATGGTGGTATCCACATGTAATCGGTTTGTCCGATCACGTGAGAACGGCGTCCTCGGACGCCGTTTTTTATTTAGAGTTTGCGCAGTCTTTCCAGATACGCCTCGGTATCAAAGATACCGCCCGGCTGCTGCGCATGCCAGACCGTTTCACCCAGACATTCCAGTAACCGGTGCAGGGCTTCATGTGCATCACCCAACTTGGCGGCCTGCTGCTCAAAGATACCACGTACACCCGGCGGGGAGTCCACCGAGATCTGTTCAAACAGGGCCATGTGCAGTGATAGATGCAGGATCGGGTTCATGGTGCCTTGTTCTGGCGTCCATTCCCCGGCAATAGCCGCTTCCGGGTCATCAAGCAGGGCGTGGTATTCCGGGTGCAGGGCGATTACATCGGCGGCGATGATTTCAGCACCATCCAGTGGTAGGTTGTCGCGTTGCTTCCTGCGTGATTCGCAGAAGAATTGGCGTACCTGGTCTTTGGTCGGGGTGAAGATCATGGTTTGTTTAACGGTTGCTTTGTTATTGATTCGGGTTGATCAGTTTACGCGCTGCCTTGGCTTCGGGTGAGCGGCATAGATCAATTACCGGGCAGATTTCGCACTCGGGTTTGCGCGCCTTACAGATGTAACGACCGAGCAGAATGAGCCAATGATGGGCGTCGAGCAGAAATTCTTTGGGCACATTCTTCAGGAGCTTCTGTTCTACAGCAAGCACCGTTTTGCCGGGAGCAAGCCCTGTGCGATTAGAGACGCGGAAGATATGCGTGTCCACCGCCATGGTCGGGTGGCCAAAGGCGGTGTTCAGTACGACATTGGCCGTTTTGCGGCCGACACCCGGCAAGGCTTCGAGTGCTGTGCGATCTTCCGGTACTTCGCCACCATAAAGTTCGCAGAGGATTTTGCAGGTGGCGATAACGTTTTTGGCTTTGGTGGGGTAAAGGCCAATCGTTTTAACGTAAGGTACCAGTCCGGCTACTTCCAGCGCACCCATGCTGGCCGCATCCGGGGCATCGATAAACAGTTGGCGGGTTGCCAGGTTGACGCCTTTGTCGGTGGCTTGTGCCGACAGAATTACGGCAATCAGTAATTGAAAGGTGCTGCCGTATTCAAGTTCTGTGGTTGGATGCGGGTTGGCCGCTTGCAAGCGACGAAAGAACTCGACGCGGTTTGCCAGATTCATGGCGTGAGCCTTAGTGGCAGCCGCCTGTGCTTACCGGTGCGACCTCTGTCAATTGGCGTGCGGCACTCCGTGCATCAATCCAGTTTTTGCTGGCGATGATACAGCCCAGAATGATGAATGCGCCCGGTGGCAATACAGCCATGAGTAGGCCAGGGTAATCTGCAGGCAGCAGTTGTAGTGCCTGTGCGCCTGGGATCACGAGATCAATCCCGGAAAACAACGTACCGCCGCCAATGAGCTCGCGGAGCGCACCAATCAATGCCAGCGTCCAGAGCATGCCAACGCCCATCATGGCGCCATCCATCATGGCGGGTGCCGGGCGGTTTTTTGCGGCAAAGGCTTCAATGCGGGCGAGCACAATACAGTTGGTGATGATCAGTGGAATAAAGATACCGAGCACCACATACAGGCCATGCAGGTAGGCATTCATCGCTAGATCAACCACTGTGACCAGTGCCGCTGCGATGAGAATAAAAACCGGGATACGGATTTCGTAGGGGATAAAATGCCGCAAGCTGGAAACAGCAAGATTCGAAAGCGCCATCACCAGCAGCGTGGCCAGGGAGAGCATGACGCCATTAACAAGATTCGTGGTCACGGCAAGTAGCGGACACAGACCCAGAATCTGAACCAGACTAGTGTTTTGCTTCCAGATCCCTTTGTGGGCAATATCTACAAATTCGGAGCGAGTGATCCACATGATCGTGTCCTGAAGTCTATGCCAACCAGTTTACTGGTTGCTGCCATTCTGTGTGGTTGAGCGGGTGAATAACACCTGGCGGTTATCCATCACAAATTCCTGTGCACGGTGCACGGCTTTGACAACGGCACGCGGTGTTACGGTAGCGCCGGCATAAGCATCGAACTCCCCGCCATCTTTTTTAACGTGCCAATCCTTATTGCTCAAGCTGAGCGGTACGCTATTAAACTGGTTAATCCAGGGAGACTCTTTGTTCTTATCTTTACGTGGATCAATATAGTCACCAAGACCCGGGGTTTCTTTATGTTCGACGACGCGAACACCGAGTACCTGACCTTTAGCGCTGAAGGCGACCAGTAGCTTAATGGCACCGCTATAACCATCTGGCGCGACCACATCCATGACGAGTGCAGAATCTTTGCCATTGTTGCGCGCGCGATAAACCGTACTGGCAGTTTTTGTGCCCAGTTGAGGCTCTGCGGGCAGGGTAATGGTATCGGCCAATGGGTCGTTGTTATACAGATTGACCGGCAAGATCTGGTTAAGTACCGCTAGTTTTTCATTACGCGTGGATTGTTCGATCACTGGCTGTGAGAACAGATACACCCAGGCCAGAAGTGCAGTAAAAAAGACAATAAAGGCGACCAGCGTTAACGCGGTCTCACCCGAAACACGAAATGCGTGTTTTTCTGCGGGCGTACTCACGACTGACCTCCGTTGGATTTCTCACCGAAGATCGCTGGTTGTGTGTACATGTCGATGAGCGGTACGCACATGTTGAGAATGAGCACGGCAAAAGCGATGCCATCCGGGAAAGCACCAAATACCCGGATCAGATAAGCCAGGGCACCAATCGCTACAGCAAAGATGATTTTGCCGCGTGGTGTGGTCGCACCACTCACCGGGTCGGTGGCAATAAAGAAGGCGCCGAGCAAGGTGGCACCGCCAAGGATATGAAATACCGGGTTGGCGTAGTGGGCCGGATCAATCGACCAGGCGATCAGTGCCAGCGTGCCCATGCCGGCAATAAGGCCAGTAGGAATGTGCCAGCTGATCACCTTTTGTTGAATGAGCCAGAGGCCGCCGATTAACCAGGCGAGGGTGACCCACTCCCAACCATTGCCACCACCCACGCCGTAGACAGTGTGATCTTTCAGAATGTTCTGAACGGTGAGTGTGTCATTGCCTGTGGCCAGTCGCAATGAGGTCTTGAGGTGATCAAGCGGGGTGGCACCGGCCCAGGCATCTACCTGTTGCGGAAAGAAAATCGCCGTAATCTGATCCAGCGGGGGTAGACCGCCGTTGGCCAGTGTATGTGGCCATTGCGACATCAGTGACGGGAACGACACAATGCATAGAGCGTAAGCCACCATAGCCGGGTTGAATGGGTTTTGACCCAGCCCACCATACAGATGCTTGGCGACAACGATTGCAAAGAGGGTGCCAACTGCTATCAGCCACCAGGGTGCCATTGGTGGAAAAGACAGGGCGATTAACCAGGCGGTGACTACAGCAGACAGGTCACTAATGGCCGGTGCGATCGGGCGGTTGCGTAAACGTAGGAAGGCCGCTTCAGCAACAACAGCAGTAATCGTTGCAAGCGAGATTTGTACCAGAATGCCGGGTCCGAAAAGCCAGGCGTAAATGGCAATGCCCGGTACCAGCGCCAGTAGCACCTTGAGCATGATTTTGGTAACGCTTACCGGCTGCACCAGGTAGGGTGATTGCGTCAGCACATTGGGTGTTTCAAAAGACACGGTCTGGGCTCTTTATAAGATTCAGGAGGCATCGCTGCCGGACTTGGCGCCATGCTGTTCACGTTTGATACGGGCGCGTTCTACCGCCGCAGCAATGGCGGCCTGTTTGGCGCTGGCGTCGAGTACCGGATGGTTATCAACGGCAATCGGGGTTGATGCCTGATGCGGGTGGCTGGATAAATCCGGCGCAGCCTCTGCCGGGTTTTCAGCTGGGGCGCTTTCTGCGGCGGCGGCAGCCTCAGCCGCTTTGCGCGCTGCATTGGCCTTTGCCAGGCGTTCGGCTTTTTCCTGCTTTTCCCGTTCGGCACGCGCTTCACGGAATTCAAAGCGCTCACGTGCCGCATCCGCAGTCTGCTTTTCCCGTTGTTCGGCCTGAATCTCACTCTTGGCAAAGCGGAAGTAATTGACCAGCGGAATATGGCTGGGGCAAACATAATCACAGCAGCCGCATTCAATGCAGTCAAAGAGCTTGTATTTTTCGAGCTGCTCGAACTTGCTGGCACGAGACCACCAGTACAGCTCGAAGGGTTGCAGTTCCTGTGGGCAGGCAGTAGCGCAGCTGCCGCAGCGGATGCAGGGGAGTTCTTGTGGCTTTGGTGGGAACAGACCGGGCGCATGTACGATCAGGCTGTTGGTCGCCTTGATCACCGGTGCATCGTTCGTCGTTACTCTAAAGCCCATCATCGGGCCGCCCATGATCACGCCATCGGCTTCCGGTTTCGGCTGGGCGAGGGCAATCAGATCAGCAATGGTCATGCCGATAGGCACCTGCCAGTTGCGTGCTTCGCCCACGGCACCGCTAATTGTGACAACACGTGAGATAAGCGGTTCGCCCAGTGTAATGGCGCGCCAGGCCGATTGCACGGTGGCCACATTGAATACCTGCACACCGAAATCGGTGGAGCGCTTGCTACCCGGCACTTCTTTACCGGTCAGGACGCGAATCAGTTCTTTGGCGCCGCCGGTGGGGTAAATCGTGGGTACGGTAACCACTTCAACCGATGCGCCCAGTTCTTGCTGCGCAGCCTTGAGTGCGGCAATGGCTTCCGGCTTGTTATCTTCTACGCCGATCAGTACGCGCGCTGCATTCACCAGTCGGCCAAACAGGGCGCTGCCTTGAATGACTTCCGCTGCCTGTTCCCGCATGAGTCGATCATCACAGGTGATGAAGGGTTCACATTCGGCACCATTGATGATGAGTTGCTCAATGGCTTTGCCCTTGGGTACCGAGAGCTTAACGTGGCTCGGGAAGACAGCGCCCCCCATGCCAACGATACCCATGTCGCGCAGGTATTCACGAACGGTTTCTGGTTCTGCGTTTTCTACAGGGAATGGCTGCCGTTCAATCCAGGTATCGTTACCATCGGCTTCAATCACCACGCAATCGGTCGGTAAACCGGAGGGGTGTGGAATGATGTGCGAGCCGATTTCTAGCACAGTGCCAGAGGTAGGCGCATGTACCGCGGCCGACACCCATCCATCGGCATCACCAATGCGTTGACCTTTGAGTACATGGTCACCAACCGCCACGATCGGGCGTGGCGTGCCGCCAACACTCTGGTGCAGCGGTACGACGTAACGCGCAACCAGCGGCGCCTGAGCTATAGGTAACGCGGTTGATTGTGTTTTGTTCGGATCGGGCTTGACGCCGCCCTTGAAAGAGAAGAGCTTCATATCAGGCAGCCTGTGCCGCAGCAGTTACCGGCACGATTGGAATCACGCGTCGCGTGCCGGGTTTCTTCCATTTCCAGGTGTCGAGTGTTTCACCCACGGTTTCCATGGTGATGCACTCCACCGGGCAAGGCGGAATACATAATTCACATCCTGTGCACAGGTCGGCCACAATGGTGTGCATCTGTTTGGCAGCGCCTACAATTGCATCCACCGGGCAGGCCTGAATGCAAAGCGTGCAACCAATACAGGTAAGCTCATCGATGTAGGCAACCTGTTTGGGCTTTTCTACGCCATGCTCAGCAGAGAGTGGCTTGTATTCTTTGCCCAGCAACTCGGCCAGCTTGTGAATATTTTCATCGCCGCCGGGTGGACACTGGTTGATGTCTGCTTCGTCTTTGGCAATGGCTTCGGCATAAGGACGGCAACCGGGAAAGCCACACTGGCCACATTGGGTTTGCGGCAGGATGCTATCGATCTTTTCAACCAGCGGATCGCCTTCGACCTTGAAGCGTGTCGAGGCATAACCGAGCAGAGCGCCGAGTACGACACCGCCCAATGCCATTACCGCAATCGCGTAGAGAATGTTGTCCATGGCGCTTAGTAACGGTCCAGCCCGGCAAAGCCCATGAAGGCTAGACTCATGAGACCCGCTGTGACCATAGCGATGGCCACGCCGCGGAAGTAGAGCGGCACATCGGCCGCTTCAACGCGTTCACGTACGCCCGCAAAGAGAATCAGGGCTAGCGAGAAACCGATGGAGCTACCGGCACCAAAAATCAGCGAGGCAATAAAGCCGTTGTCCTGGCTCACGTTAATGAGCGGCACACCCAGCACGGCGCAGTTAGTCGTAATGAGCGGCAGGTAAATTCCCAGCACCTGATGCAGCATCGGGCTTGTTTTCTGGATAACCAGTTCGGTCAGTTGCACCAGTGCGGCAATCGTGACGATAAACGAAATCGTGCGCAGATATTCCAGCCCAAAGGGCACCAGCAAATAATGATCGATGATGTAGCTGGCACCGGTGCCCATAGTCAGCACAAAGGTGGTTGCAGCACCCATGCCATAGGCAGTAGACAGTTTCTTGGAAACGCCCATAAACGGGCACAGGCCGAGAATACGGACCAGCACCACGTTGTTGACCAGCACAGCGCCAACCAGAATAAAAAGATATTCAGTCATTGGACGGCATTATCCGCCCCTGTTTGGTGTGGCGCAACACGCATTCGCTATATGTATATGCCAATACATGCAAAAGACCGTGGCTTAACTACGGTCTTTGGGCATACACCCTGTTTTTACACGGTAGGGCGGTGATTTTGGCGCGTGTAGCGGGCGAGCGCCTCACCTACGTCTTTGATCAGCTGAGGCCCCTGATAAATGAGGCCGGTATAGATTTGCACCAATTCGGCACCTGCATCACGTTTCGCCACGGCATCTTCACCCGAAGCAATGCCACCGACGCCAATCAGTGGCAGTTCGCCTGCCAGTTTGTTACGCAGCGCGGCTAGCACCGCCGTCGATTTCTCAAAGACGGGTTTGCCGGATAGGCCGCCGGTTTCGCCGGCGTTCGGGTCGCCCATCACGGCGGCGCGTTCCAGCGTGGTGTTGGTGGCGATCACGGCGTCGAAGTGGTGACGGCGCACGGCGGCGGCAATGGCATCGATCTGCAGATCATCCAGATCCGGTGCAATCTTCAGTGCCAGCGGTACGTATTTACCGTGCTGGTCGGCCAGACGTTGCTGACGATCTTTCAGACCGGCGAGCAGGGCTTCGAGGGCGTCGTCCTGCTGCAGCGAACGCAGGTTCTGCGTATTGGGGCTGGAGATATTGATCGTTACGTAGTGCGCATGGGCATAGGCTGCGTCCAGCGCAATCAGGTAATCGTCATTGGCACGATCAATGGGTGTGCTGGCGTTCTTGCCGATGTTGATGCCGATAATGCCGCCGTTTTTAACGAACTGGCTGGCTTTGACGTTGTTCACCAGGTTATCAACGCCCTGATTGTTAAAGCCAAAGCGGTTAATCAGCGCACCATGGGCCGGCAGGCGGAACAGACGCGGTTGTGGGTTGCCCGGTTGTGGTTTAGGCGTAACGGTGCCGATTTCGATGAAGCCAAAACCCATCGTGGCCAGGCCATCGATATGTGCACCGTCTTTATCCAGGCCTGCCGCCAGGCCCACGCGGTTTGGGAATTGAATGCCCATCACGGTAACCGGGTCAGCAGGCAGCGTCTGGCGCAGTAGGCCGAGTTTGGCCGCATGATCCAGACCATTCAGGCTGAGATTGTGCGCAGTTTCGGGGGCGAGGCTAAAGAGCAGCGGGCGTAAAAAAGGGTAGGCGTTCATAACAGGGTTCTTTGCAATCAAGTCGGCATTTTAATCCAGTGGCCATCGTCCAGCATGTCCATGGGTTGATAGCGGGATTTGTAAGCCATCTTTTCGCTCTCGGCGATCCAGTAGCCTAGATAAAGATAGGGCAGATTGTTGTACTGGCACTGAATGATTTGCCAGAGTACAGCGTAGGTGCCGTAGCTGGCTTTGGTATCAGTGGGGTCATAGAAGGTGTACACCGCAGAAAGCCCATCAGGCAGTACATCCATGACGCTAATCATGACTAGGCGGCCCTCAATCCGGAACTCAATCAACCGGGTATCGACACCGCTGCTCAGTAAAAACTGGGTGTATTGATCGGCGTCGTCTTCATCCATGCCGCCTTTGGGGTGGCGATATTGCTGGTAAGCACGATAGAGCGCGTAATGCTCTGCGTCAAAAGCGAGTGGGCATTCCCGTACCTGCATGAAACCCGGTTTGTTCATGCGGTTAACGATTTTGCGTTGGGTACGGTCCGGCACAAAGTCGAGTGCGCGGACCCGAACCGGCACGCAGCGGGCGCAACCATCGCAGCGTGGGCGGTAGGTATATTGGCCGCTGCGCCGAAAGCCACGCTGTATAAGACTGCTGTAAACGGTACCGTCAATATGTTCAGGCGGAATAGCAACCTGTGATCGCGCCTGTCTGCCTGCCAGGTAACTGCAATCGTAGGGCGCAGTCGTATAGAACTGGAGCAGGGCGTCGGGCAGGGCGGTATCGTGAATGTTCGACATAAAAAACGCCGCAGATGCGGCGTTGTTGTAAGCAGCGGCCTTTTTAGAAGGACAACGCCTTACTTGGTGCAGCGGTAACACCGTCCAGACGACGGGCACCGTTATATTTGCTGACCCAGTAAGACTGCTGCATGTTCTCTACGCGGATCTCAGCGCCAGGTTTTGGGGCATGCACGAACTGGTTGTTACCCAGATAAATACCTACGTGTGAATAAGCGCGGCGCATGGTGTTAAAGAACACCAGATCACCCGGCTTCAGCTCGTCGGCGCTAACTTGGGTGCCCACATGGGCTTGTTCAGCCGCTGTGCGGGGCAGGTCGATGCCGTTCGAATCCAGGAACACGAGGCGCGTAAAACCGCTGCAGTCCAGACCGGACTCAACAGTATTGCCGCCACGGCGGTAGGGGACACCAACGAACTCCAGACCTTTAATCACCAGATCCTGGATGTTTACGGTGTATCGCTGAAGGAGACCCGGCCTTTCCAGCTCATCGGCTCGAACAGCCGTAGACACCGGAACCAGCGCGCTAGTAATAGTGACAGCCGTAATGGCCTGCACCAGCACTTTACGCGTCATGCGGCTTGCGCCAGCACTGAGAGTCGCCTTGCGAGGGGTTTTCACCTTTTGCATGAGGTTCACTCTAACCCAAAGTTCTGTCCAGGGCAACCCTTGGCTGCGGATCTGCTAATGCCCCATTTTTGGGCAGTTTTGAACTCTTTTATAAGAGTTTGCCAGTTTCTCTTATTTGCCTCTCGCTTATGGCTTCGGCTTGTGTTACAAATTCGGTTTACGCAGTTATTTCCCGATAATTTGCCTCAAATTGTCGTTCTTCCGTTTTTTGAAAGGAAACCGCCGTGTTAGAAGCTTACCGGAGCCATGTTGCCGAGCGCGCCGCCCTGGGGATTCCCCCGCTGCCGCTGAATGCCCAGCAGACCGCAGACCTGGTCGAACTGCTGAAGAATCCGCCGAAGGGCGAAGAAGATTTCCTGGTTGAGCTGATCACCTACCGCGTACCTGCCGGTGTGGATGATGCGGCCCGTGTTAAAGCCGGTTTCCTGGCTGCGGTTGCCAAGGGCGAAGTGAAGTGCGCGCTGATCTCGCGTGTACGTGCTACCGAACTGCTGGGCACCATGCTCGGCGGCTACAACGTCAAGCCACTGATTGATATGCTGGGCGATGCCGAATGTGGCGCCGCTGCCGCTGAAGGCCTCAAGAAGACCCTGCTGGTATTCGACTTTTTCCACGACGTGAAAGAACTGGCCGACAAGGGTAATGCCAACGCCAAGGGCGTTCTGCAATCGTGGGCAGATGGCGAGTGGTTCACCTCGCGTCCTGAAGTGCCAGCTTCGCAGAAGCTGACCGTACTCAAGGTTACCGGCGAAACCAATACCGATGACCTGTCGCCAGCACCTGATGCCTGGTCGCGTCCGGATATTCCACTGCACGCACTGGCCATGCTGAAGAACCCACGTCCGGGTATCGATGCCGATGAGCCGGGTAGCCGTGGTCCGATCAAGCAACTCGAAGCCTTGGCCAAGAAGGGCAACCAGATCGCCTACGTCGGTGACGTGGTCGGTACCGGTTCGTCGCGTAAATCAGCCACCAACTCGGTGCTGTGGTTTACCGGTGAAGACATTCCTTTCGTACCGAACAAGCGTTTCGGCGGTGTCTGTCTGGGTTCGAAGATCGCTCCGATCTTCTTTAACACCATGGAAGATGCTGGTGCGCTGCCAATCGAAATCGATGCCGGTCAAATGGACATGGGCGACGAGATCGAGCTGAAGGTAGACCAGGCTACGGCCAAGGTTACCGCGCTGAAGAACGGTCAAGTCATTGCCGAATCGCAACTGAAGACGCCGGTTATTCTGGACGAAGTCCGTGCTGGCGGTCGTATTCCGCTGATCATTGGTCGCGGTCTCACAACCAAGGCCCGTGAAGCACTGGGTCTGCCACCGTCAACCCTGTTCCGTCTGCCACAAGATCCGGCCGATTCGGGCAAGGGTTTCTCGCTGGCCCAGAAGATGGTTGGCCGCGCATGTGGTCTGGCTGAAGGCCAGGGCATCCGTCCGGGCACATACTGTGAGCCGAAGATGACCACCGTGGGTTCGCAAGATACCACTGGCCCAATGACCCGTGATGAGCTGAAGGATCTGGCTTGCCTGGGCTTCTCGGCGGACATGGTCATGCAATCGTTCTGTCACACCGCGGCGTATCCAAAGCCAGTGGATGTGAAGATGCACCACGAACTGCCAAACTTCATCGAAACCCGTGGCGGCGTTGCGCTGCGTCCGGGTGACGGCGTCATCCACTCGTGGCTGAACCGCCTGCTGCTGCCAGATACCGTGGGTACTGGTGGTGACTCGCACACCCGTTTCCCGATTGGTATTTCGTTCCCGGCCGGTTCTGGCCTGGTGGCGTTTGCTGCTGCCACTGGCGTGATGCCACTGGATATGCCGGAATCGGTACTGGTTCGCTTCAAGGGCAAGCTGCAGCCTGGCATCACCCTGCGTGACATGGTTAACGCCATTCCGCTGGCTGCCATCAAGCAAGGCCTGCTGACGGTTGAGAAGAAGGGCAAGAAGAACGTGTTCTCTGGCCGCATCCTCGAAATCGAAGGTCTGCCAGATCTTAAGGTTGAACAAGCCTTTGAACTGTCGGATGCCGCGGCTGAGCGTTCGGCGGCTGCCTGTGCGGTTCAACTGAACCCAGAACCAATCGCTGAATACCTGACCTCGAACATCACACTGATGAAGTGGATGATCGCCAATGGTTACCAGGACAAGCGTACGCTGGAGCGTCGTATCAAGGCCATGGAAGCCTGGATTGCAGATCCTAAGCTGCTGAAGGGCGATGCCGATGCAGAATACGCCGCCGTGATCGAAATCGACATGGACCAGATCAAAGAACCAATCGTGGCCTGCCCGAACGACCCGGATGACGTGAAACTGCTGTCGGAAGTTGCTGGCGACAAGATCGACGAAGTATTCGTCGGCTCGTGTATGACCAACATCGGCCACTTCCGTGCTGCGTCGAAGCTGCTGGAAGGCAAGAGCGATATCCCGGTTCGTCTGTGGATTGCACCACCAACCAAGATGGACCAGCACGTGCTGACCGAAGAAGGCCACTACGGCGTTCTGGGTCGCACTGGCGCCCGCATGGAAATGCCGGGCTGCTCGCTGTGTATGGGTAACCAGGCACAGATCCGCAAGGGTTCGACCGCTATGTCCACCTCGACCCGTAACTTCCCGAACCGTCTGGGTATCGACACCCGCGTGTATCTGGGTTCGGCCGAGCTGGCTTCCGTTTGTGCACTGCTGGGTAAGATTCCAACCCCGGCCGAGTACATGGAACACCAGGGCGTGATCAGCAAGAACGCTGACTCGATCTACCGCTACATGAACTTTGACAAGATCAAAGAGTTCAAGGATGTGGCAGATACGGTGAACGTATAAGCGTCAACGTTTAAGTTGAAGCTGCACTAAGAAGAACCCGCCGCTCGCAAGACCGGCGGGTTTTTTCATCTTGTAGATTCTGGGGTATCTCAAACTTGGCTTGACGTAGCACGGCAAGTGTATAGACTACGTATATACATTGAGCGTTGAGGCCTAAAATGAGCGAAGCAATTCTTGATATCAAGCACTGGGGCAACTCCCTCGGGCTACGCTTGCCTGCCGCCTTAGCGAAAGAAGCTGGGCTGGCAGCTGATCAGCGAGTGCGCCTGGTAGTTGAGAATGGTTGTGTGGTGATTACCCCTGTGAGTGGTAAACGCCAGACACTTGAGCAGCGGTTGGCGATCTATGATACCAAACGGCATGGTAGTGAAGTTATGGGTACAGAAAGCCATCTGGGCGCAGAGAAATGGTAGGGCGGCAGCGTCCCGGTGCTAGCTGGGTGCCGGATAGACAGGACATTGTCTGGATTGGCTGTAATCCGCAATCTGGTCGTGAAATGAAAGACTTTCATCCTTTTCTTGTTTTGTCGCCCAGGGCCTTTAATGAAAAAACATCGCTAGTTGTCGGTCTGCCGATGACAACGGCACCCTACAATGCCGACAACCCCTTTGCGGTGGCCGTAGGACAGGCGCATAAAGGTGGGCAACCTAAAATCAGTTTTGTTTTATGCCACCAACCAAAATCTTTTGATTGGCGTGCTCGAGGTGCAAAACCGCATCCTTCAGGCGCGCTGGATGCGACGGCATTTCAAGAGGTGTGCGCAGTTTTGAATCAGATCGTGCAGATTGCCTGAGAATGCTTGCGCACGGTCTTTTAAAGGGCTACATTCGGCTGATCAAAGGAGCCACGATGCGCTATGCAGCCCAAAAGAATTCAGGCATTGCTAGAGCGATGGTTACTGGGGTCTGCGTAAAATATATAAGGAGTGCGGTATGAAGACTAAAAAATTCAGAATTTGTATTTCGGGAGCCATTGCCCTGGTGTCCGCGCTGACATTGAATATTGCCCAGGCCGAAACCCTGCGTGCCATCGCCGTTGAACAGCATGGCAGCTATGCGCTTGATACCGATAGCATCGTGCAATCAAATGGCAAAACGGCTTTTAGCGTTCAGACGATTTATACAACCCGCATGAAAGCACCGAATGGTGCCGACTACACCAAGGCCACCAACACCTTCCTGGCGGACTGCAAAGCTAAAACCCAGGCTTTGACAGGGGTTAGCCTGATGGAGGGTAGCGGTAAAGTGGTTTATAGCTATACGCCGACCGTTAACGAAGCACCTATGATCGCGCCAGAGAGAAACTCGCTCGACGCCAAGATCATGCAGACAACGTGTAAATTAAAGTAAGTAAAACCCGCCAGGGCAGGTGCTACTCGGTAATCTTCTCAAGCACCTGCTCGGGTGTTGCGCCTGGCTGCTTGAGCGTAAGCATAAAGGCCTCTACCTGCTGCATGCCTTCGGCCATGAGTGCATCAATGAGCTGTGGGTTACGCGAGAGTTTGCTCGAGTAATCCAGATCACGCTGAAGCTCATCCGAAATCCGAATTAGGCGGAAGGTGAGATTGCCGAGATTGCCCATGCCACGCTCTTCTAAATAACTTGCTTTGAAGCCGCCTGCTTTTATCGCACGATCAAGAATGGCAATTTTTTCGATGTCATGAACCAGCGAGATGTTGCTGGTCATTTGCGTGCGTCGTTCCAGGATGTCGCCTGGTGAGGTGGGTATTCTGTCGTAACGCAACGGATCAATCAGCACCACCCAGATTTCATCCGGGAACTGGTTGTTGGTCATGTGCACCGGGCGCAGCACCGGGCTAATCGGTGGGTTCGAAGAGAATAGGCCATCCCAGTAATAGTCATCCCCGATTTTTACCGCAGGGAAGACGCTGGGTATGGCGGCTGAAGCCAGAATGGTTTCAACGGTGATCTTGTCTGTTAGCGAGTTGAAGATCCGGATCTTGCCGTTGAGTACGTTAGCTGCACCCATAAAGAGGGCTGGGCTATGGGCTTGAATAAGGTCTGGTAATTCGCTGAAGTTGATATGCGATTCCAGGAGCCCTTTGAAATCCAGATAGTTCTCTCGGGGCAACAGCAGTGATGCCGATTCCTGCAATATCTGGCTGAAGTGAGAGGAGGGGCTGCTTTCGATCTTGGGCAGATGACCTGCGCCCGAGGCGCGGATCATGAAAGTGTTCAGCTGATCGAGCCATTGCTCCATCGGGCTGCTGGCCTTCAGCTCATTCCAGAAATCGGCAATGCGTTGTTGCACTGGTGTGCTATCGCCGTCGGCATTCTTGAGCATGCCATACCAAGCGAGTGAACCATTGACTGCCCCACCCGAAGTGCCAGTGAAGGCAACGATATCGTGCGTTTGATCAATACCGTGTTCAAAAAGGCCGCGTAAAACGCCTGCGGTAAATGCCGTCTGGCTCCCACCACCCTGACAAGTAATGGCGATACGTTTTTTGCGTGCTTTGATCATTGTGCGAGAGCGTAATTAGAAGCGGATTCGGATACCGACAGCGATGCCATCAATATCAGGTAGTTTGAATACCTCTAGCGGCAGGGCGGCATTGCGGTACATGATTGAGAATAGTTTCTTCCGCCAGAGGGCCATACCTTCTGAGCCATTGGGATACAACATAATCCGTTTAAGGATATACGACAGCGGGTCGGCTTTAATATGAAGCGATTCCGGCCAATGGGCCTTGAGAATCGCGGGGATATCAGTCGTTTCCATAAATCCGCTGTTCACACGAATCTGCAAGAACCCTTTGTCGCATACTTGGATGTTGACGCGGGAGCTATCATCAACATAAGGCGTAAAAGCATAATGCACACTGAGTACGGCTACTGTTTCATGAACAACACTGAAATGTTGCAGTGTGCGTTTAAGCGCAATAGGAGCAAAGTGGGCATTGTTCACCAGATAGATGGCACTACCCTGTACGCGTTGTGTTGTTTCGGTGATGTCATCACGGATGAAGTCCACTAACGGCGAACTCATTTCCTGAGAGGCCGCTTCGACTAGCTGGATTCCCCGGTACCAGGTTGTCATGGTGATGATCATGATGATGCTCAGCATGATCGGGAACCAACCGCCATCAAATAGCTTCAGGGTATTGGCGCTGAAGAATACGCCATCCATCAGGATAAAAAATGCCGCGCCCAGAAACGCCCTGACCGGTTGCCACTTCCAGACGTGGATGGCGACAGCAATTGCCAGAAAGTCGGTGATGAGCATGGTACCGGTAACGGCAATGCCATAGGCCGAGCCCAGTGCATTCGATGACTTGAAAATGAGTATGACGGCGGCGACAGATAGGGCGAGTACGCTGTTGATAAAGGGCAGATAGATCTGGCCAATCTCATCTGCCGAAGTTTGCAGAATGCGTAAGCGCGGTAAGAACCCGAGCTGAATTGCCTGTCGCGTCATGGAGAAGGTGCCGGATATCACGGCCTGAGAGGCAATAACCGTAGCAACCGTGGCCAGAATAATCAGGGCGGTTTGCAATGAAGCCGGCGCCATCAAATAGAACAGATTGCTCAGTGCTTCGGGATGCTCCAGGAGCAGGGCACCCTGGCCGAAATAGTTGAGAACCAAAGAAGGCAGCACCAGGCCTACCCAGATAATGCGGATGGGCAGTCTGCCGAAGTGGCCCATATCGGCATACAGCGCTTCAGCACCCGTCAGGCAGAGAACAACGGCACCCAGTGCAAAGAAGGCGAGTAAGCCATCATGGTGCAACAGAAAATCTATGGCGTAGAGCGGATTAAGTGCGGCGAGAACGCCGGGGTGTTGGGCAATATTCCACAATCCCAACAAACCGATTGCCACGAACCAGAGCAGCATGACCGGGCCAAAGAACAGGCCAATGCGCCCCGTGCCACGGCGCTGCGACCAGAAGAGTAGGCCAAGGATGCCTAAGGCAACAGGCAGTACCATGTCTTTCAGGTCAGGAGAAATGAGTTCCAGGCCCTCAACGGCGGATAGAACAGAAATGGCCGGGGTGATAACGCCATCGCCATAAAAGAATGAGGCACCAATCAGACCAAGAATCAGCAACCCGTTGCGCAGTTTAGGTTGAGTCGTCGATTTGCTTAGCGCGAGCGCCATCAGTGCCATGATGCCGCCTTCACCATGGTTGTCAGCACGCATGATGAAGAACACATATTTGAGTGTGACCACCATCATCAGCGACCAGAAGAACAGCGAAAGCACCCCGAGAATATTGATTTCAGAGACAGGGACCGAATGTGCACCATTCGAAAATACCTGTTCAAAAGCGTAGAGCGGGCTGGTGCCGATGTCACCGAATACAATGCCGAGAGCGCCTAACGCCAGTGTTTGCAGGGATTTTTTAGTGGTTTCGTTGGGTGTGGCTGTAGCGTTAGGCATAGTGGATCAAACTGTTTGGAATAGGCGTTGGCGCCATTATAAAGTGTGGCCGCTAGACAGCCCGCGTTAAGCGAGACAAAAGTAAAAGCCCCGGAGGTTTAACTCCGGGGCTTTTAAGGGGGTATTGCTTGAAGCTTAGCCGCAGGTGCCTACTGCGCCGCAAGCGGTGCAGAAGTCACAACCATCCTTGCGGATCATGGTGGTGTTGCCGCATTCGCTGCAGAGCTTGCCTTGAACTGGCTTAACAGCACCTTCTTCAGTCGGCGCTTGCAGGATACCCATCTGCTTCAGCGGGAAGCCATTCTCGTCGAGGATGCCGAGCATGGCATAGCGGTGCAGAATCAGGTGCGCCAGGTAAGCAATGGTCGACGGGTAGGTCTGTTGCTTACGCGAACCCGGTACAAAGGCCAGCATGTCACCCAGCGGTTCTGGGTAGTCCAGCAGCTTACGTAGCTTCATGCCGATCCAGGCCGGGTCGATCACACGCATGTCGGTAGACAGCAGCTTCGACAGACCATCCAGGGCACGTGGGTAGTTGCCCGACAGCCACATCGAGTATGGGCGGCTGACGCCATCCGGCAGGGTGATTTCTTTCAGGCCCAGTACGAAGTCTTCGCCGGTGTTCGGGTTGTAGATATCTACCGTCCACGACAGCGTACCGTCGGTGCCAGTCTTCGGTTCCTTGGCGCTCATCAGTGCATCAAACACTGGGGTTGGCAGGTCTTGCTTGAACCAGCCCAGTTGCTCAACACGGAAGCGCACCAGTTGTGCAAAAGCCGAGACAGACGACGACATTAGTTGACGTTCGCCATTCGGTGGGAAGGCCATGTCGAAAGATTCGCCGGCCGATGGGGTATTCGACAGCGAGTCGAGCTTCAGTTTCAGCCAGGCTGGGTCGTTAGCACGCATGTCCATCGACAGGGTCTTGGCAACTGCACCCAAGCCGCGTGGTTGATCCGGACCGTTGACCCAGACTTCGAATGGCCAGTTTTTAGCTTCTTGCTCAACGTGACCGACGAACAGGGCAAACTTGCCGAATGGACCATCGATCATGTAGGTCCAGGCCAGATTGCCTTCTGGCAGATTCGGGCGATTTGGCCAACGCAGGGAGGAGAGCACCGGTGCCGGCAGATCCTTGATGTGCAGACGACGGTTGGCGTCGTTGGTCACAAAGTCCTGTGGCTGCTTTTTCTCTTCTTCCTGCTTTGGTGTGTCGACTGACAGAACCGAACCCAGTACGCTGTTCGGACGATACGTGGCCAGACCCTTCAGGCCAGCCTTCCAGGCTTGCATGTACAGATCCTGGAATTCTTCGTACGGGTAGTCAGCCGGTACGTTAACCGTCTTCGAGATCGACGTGTCGATGTACGGGGCAACGGCTGCCACCATGTCTTTGTGAGCCTTGGCAGAGAGTTCTAGCGCGGTCACAAAGTAATCTGGCAGGTTGTTCACATCACCGCCCAGGTGGCGGTACAGACGCCATGCGTGATCTTCTACGGCGTACTCTTTGATGGTGCCATCAGCCATGCGCTTCTTACGGGTGTAGGTCCACGAGAAGGCTGGTTCGATACCATTCGAGGCGTTGTCGGCGAAAGCCAGCGAGATGGTGCCGGTTGGCGCGATTGAGAGCAGGTGCGAGTTACGCAGACCGTGCTTGCGGATTTCTGCCTTCACTTCATTCGACAGACGCGAGGCAAAGTTGCCGCCCGAGAGATAGAGCTCGGCATTAAACAGTGGGAATGCGCCACGCTCTTTGGCCAGATCGACCGATGTAAGATACGCGGTATCACGCATGAACTCCGAAATCTTTGAGGCCATGGCCAGCGCTTCCTGCGAGTCGTAGCGCAGCTTCAGCATGTACAGGGCATCACCCAGACCCGTGAAGCCGAGGCCGACACGGCGCTTGTTCATGGCTTCCTGCTGCTGGTTAGCCAGTGGCCAGTGCGTCGCATCCAGCACGTTGTCCAGCATGCGGGTCGAGACTTTAACGACTTCACCGAAGGCGGCGAAATCGAATTCGGCTTTCTCACCAAACGGATCGATCACGAAGTGGGTGAGGTCGATCGAACCCAGGCAGCAGCAGCCGTAAGGCGGCAGCGGTTGCTCGGCACATGGGTTAGTGGCTTCGATCAGTTCGCAGTAGTTAAGGTTGTTGTCCTTGTTCATGCGATCCAGGAACAGAATGCCCGGTTCTGCATGGTCGTAGGTGGACTGCATGACCTGATCCCACAGATCACGGGCGCGCACCTTGCGGTAGACCCACAGGCCGTCTTCGCGCTGGAAGGCGCCTTCGGCCAGGATGTCTTCGTTAGGCTCGGCAACGTGCACCAACTCAATCGTTTCATCTGCTTCAACAGCCTTCATGAACGGGTCAGTCACGCCGATCGAGATGTTGAAGTTGGTTAGATCGCCTTTGTCTTTGGCGTGAATGAACAGCTCGATATCCGGATGATCACAACGCATGACACCCATCTGGGCGCCACGGCGGGCACCGGCCGATTCCACGGTCTCGCACGAGCGGTCGAAAACACGCATGTACGACACAGGGCCCGAAGCGCGGGAGTGGGTGCCTTTAACACGAGCGCCTTGTGGACGGATCGACGAGAAGTCGTAACCCACACCGCCACCGCGACGCATGGTTTCAGCGGCTTCAGCCAGCGCCGTGTAAATGCCTGGGCGGCCATTGACGGTTTCAACCACTGAGTCACCGACTGGCTGCACGAAGCAGTTGATCAGCGTGGCTTGCAGATCAGTACCGGCAGCCGAGTTAATACGACCGGCAGGTACGAATCCATTCTCCTGTGCCCATAGGAACTTGCTTTCCCATTTGGCGCGGTGCTTTTCATCTTCAACCTTGGCCAGGGCGCGGGCAACGCGGGCACGCACTTCCTGGATCGATTGTTCTCTGCCCTTGGCGTATTTTTCTACTAGTACCTCGGTACAGATTTCCTGAGGTGGAAGATCGGCACGAGCAGTAGCGGCGGTCTGTTGGGTTTTAGTCTCGGTTGTCATGGTTGTGTCCGTAACAGTTTTATATTCGGGAAATGCGGGAATTTGGTATGGATGAAATTTACTACATCTAGTGTCCAAGTTCAAACTTTTCTCTAGATATAGTGTTTTTCACCAAAGCGAGTCCTATCAAGGGCTTGCGCGTTCGAGTTCTCGGAACCCCTTGATTTACCTGTCTGAAAATAATTTTCCAGGCGTAAACGATTCAAAGGTGCGGGTTGCGCTGGCGGATGTCTATGCCGGGTGCGCAGTTAATATGTTTGTTGCATGGCAACATAGGCAAAGCCTTGTCGGTACAGGGAATAGGCGCAGCGCGTGCTAGAATTTGTGCCAATTCAGGCGCAATTCAGGTGTTTTGCCGCCAGAAATTTCACAAAAATTTCAGAAAAATCACACACTATGTCCGGAAATACGATCGGTACCCTGTTTACAGTCACCTCGTTTGGCGAATCCCATGGCCCAGCGATTGGTTGTGTGGTGGATGGCTGCCCGCCGGGGCTGGCGATTACTGAGGCCGATATCCAGGCAGAACTGGATCGTCGTAAACCCGGTACCTCTCGCCATGTGACGCAGCGTCGCGAGCCGGATTCGGTGGAGATTCTGTCTGGTGTGTTTGAAGGTAAGACCACGGGTGCGCCGATTGGGCTGCTGATCCGTAATACCGACCAGCGCAGCAAAGATTACGGCAATATTTCCGAACAGTTCCGCCCGGGTCATGCCGATTACACCTATTGGCAAAAGTACGGCATTCGCGATTATCGCGGCGGCGGTCGTTCGTCGGCTCGTGAAACTGCGGTGCGTGTTGCCGCCGGTGCTGTTGCCCGGAAATGGTTGTTTGAACGTTACGGCATCACTATTCAAGGCTGGATGGATCAACTGGGTCCGATCGAGATTCCTTTTGTATCGGCCAGCGACATCAGCGAGAACCCGTTCTTTGCGCCCAATAACGGCATCGTACCCGAGTTGGAAACCTACATGGATGAGCTGCGTAAAGATGGCGATTCGGTAGGCGGCGGCATCACCGTAGTTGCGCGTGGCGTACCTGCGGGTTGGGGTGAGCCGGTCTATGATCGATTTGATGCCGATCTGGCACATGCGCTGATGGGTATTAATGCGGTGAAGGGTGTGGAAATCGGTGCGGGCTTTGATTCGATTGCCCAGCGTGGTACGGAACACGGCGATGAAATCACGCCGCAAGGTTTCTTGAGCAATAACGCCGGTGGCGTGCTGGGCGGTATTACGACCGGGCAGGATATCGTGGCGCGTATTGCGATCAAGCCGACCTCTAGTATTCGTACACCGCGTCGTAGCATCAACATCCGTAATGAAGAAGTGATGGTCGAAACCTTCGGCCGTCACGACCCCTGCGTGGCGATTCGTGCGACGCCGATTGCCGAATCCATGATGGCGATTGTGTTGATGGATCATGCGCTGCGTCATCGTGCGCAATGTGGCGATGTGGATTCTGGTCTGCCGCAGGTGCCTGCTTCGGCTGTCTGATCTGTTGTTAAACCACTAGATTAGTTAGATTCCGATGACTGGCGCGCCGCTCCCATACTGGCGGCTGTCGCTCTATTACTTTTTTTACTTCGCGTTTATCGGCGTTTTTTCGCCGTATTTCACGCTCTATCTGCAAGGTTTGAGCCTGAGCGCGGCGGACATCGCCTTGTTGATGTCACAGATGCAGCTCATGCGTTTGCTGGCGCCGACCTTCTGGGGCTGGCTGGCCGATAAGCGCGGTCGGCGTGTCGACATTATTCGCTTATCTGCGCTCTGTGCCTGCGTCGGATTTACGGGTTTCTTTCTCACTGATAACTTTATCCAGCTCTTTATTCCGATGACGCTGATGGCGTTTTTCTGGAGTGCTTCGCTACCGCTGGTTGAGAGTTTGACCTTTGCCCACCTAGGTGCGCAGCATCAACGCTATAGCCAGATCCGGGTCTGGGGTTCGGTGGGATTCATTGTGGCGGTGTTGCTGGGCGGCGCATTGCTCGACGAACTGCCGATTAGTGATGTGCCCGCGATGGTTTTTGTGGTGCTTATCGGTATTCTGATTATGGCCTTCAAGGTGCCGGAAGGCTTGCATCTTCCGCGCACGGGTGCTGCCGAAGCGGCCGATGAGGCGATGGCCTCACTCGGTTCGGTGATGCGTGAGCGCCGCGTCTGGATGTTGCTGCTGGCCTGTTTTCTCATGTCGTCAGCACATGGCGTGTATTACGTGTTTTATTCCATTCATCTGGATGCCCTGGGCTATAGCAAGGGCATGATCGGCTTGCTTTGGTCGCTAGGGGTGCTGGTCGAGATTGGTCTCTTTATGGTGATGGCGCCGCTGATGAAGCGCTATAGTTTGCGGGTGTTGTTGCTGGCGACTTATGCCGTAGCCGTGGTGCGTTTTCTGATGATCGGCTGGGGCGGTGAATCGCTTTTTTTGTTGCTGATCGCCCAGACCATGCATGGCGTTACCTTCGGCGTGCATCATGCTGCTTCAATTGCGGCGGTGAATGCCTGGTTTCCGAGCCATATTCATGCCCGCGGTCAGGCGCTGTATTCCAGTCTGTCTTTTGGCGGTGGCGGGCTATTTGGAGGTATCGTCAGTGGCCTGGTTTGGGAGCCGTTGGGTGCAGGCTGGGCCTTCACTTTGGGAGCGGTTTTTGCGTTGGCTGGCTGGTTCTGCATTGCCAAGGGCATGTCTGTAGAGGCTGAAACCCCAAACAGCGCGCCCCTTGTGCGATAATTTCCGGCTCTGGGCCGTGCTTGGCACGGCATTGCATCTACGGAATTCGCCATGGCAAAAACACTTTACGATAAATTGTGGGAAAACCACGTTGTCCGTCAGGAAGAAGACGGCACAGCGCTGATCTATATCGACCGTCATCTGGTGCATGAAGTCACCAGTCCGCAGGCATTCGAAGGCCTGCGTATGGCCAACCGCAAAGCCTGGCGCATTGAATCCGTGGTCGCTACGGCAGACCACAATACACCGACCGATGGCTGGGAAAAAGCCGAGGGTACTGCCTGTATTGATGACGAGATCTCGCGTCTGCAGGTAGATACGCTGGATGCCAATATCCGCGCCAATGGTGCATTGGCTTATTTCCCGTTTAAAGATGTACGTCAGGGCATCGTGCACGTGGTCGGTCCGGAGCAGGGTGCAACCCTACCGGGCATGACGGTGGTTTGTGGTGACTCCCATACATCGACGCATGGTGCCTTCGCTGCGCTAGCCTTCGGGATCGGTACCTCGGAAGTGGAACACGTGCTGGCGACTCAGACCCTGGTTTCCAAAAAATCCAAATCGATGCTGATTCGCGTTGAAGGTCCGGTTGGCAAGGGCGTTGGCGCTAAAGATATTGTGCTGGCGATCATCGGCAAAATTGGCACCGCTGGAGGTACGGGCTATGCGATTGAGTTCGCTGGTAGCGCCATCCGTGGCCTGTCGATGGAAGGTCGTATGACCGTCTGTAATATGGCCATTGAAGCGGGCGCGCGCGCCGGCATGGTGGCTGCAGACGATACAACCATCAATTACGTGCAGGGCCGTAACTTCGCGCCGAAGGGCAGCGATTGGGACAAGGCGGTTGCTTACTGGCGTACGCTGCATACCGACGAGGGTGCCAAGTTCGACAAAGTTGTTGAACTCGATGCCCGTGCGATTCAGCCGGAAGTGACCTGGGGGACATCGCCGGAGATGGTGATCGGTATCAATGAAATGATTCCCGATCCCGCGAAGGAACAGGATCCGGTGAAGCGTGAGGGTATGGAACGCGCGCTGAGCTACATGGGCCTGAACCCGAATACGCCGATTGCTGGTATTGCTGTAGATAAGGTCTTTATCGGTTCGTGTACCAATTCGCGCATTGAAGATCTGCGTCAGGCGGCTGCCATTGTGCGTGGCCGTTCAGTTGCTGCGACTATCAAATTGGCGCTGGTGGTGCCGGGCTCGGGTCTGGTTAAGCGTCAAGCCGAAGAAGAAGGTCTGGACAAAATCTTCAAGGCTGCCGGTTTCGAGTGGCGCGAGCCTGGTTGTTCGATGTGTCTGGGCATGAACGCCGACCGTCTGTCGCCTGGTGAACGTTGCGCTTCGACCTCGAATCGTAATTTTGAAGGCCGTCAGGGGCCAATGGGTCGTACCCATCTGGTTAGCCCGATTATGGCTGCCGCGGCTGCTATTGCTGGTCGCTTTGTTGATGTGCGGGAGGTGCTGTAATGGATAAGTTTGTTGTGCTGGATGGCCTGGTAGCACCGCTCGATCGAGCCAATGTGGATACCGATGCCATCATTCCCAAGCAGTTCCTGAAGTCGATCAACCGTTCGGGTTTTGGTCCTTTTGCGTTTGACGAATGGCGCTACATGGACGTCGGTCAGCCGGGTCAGGATTGCACCAACCGTCCGCTGAATCCGCAGTTCTCGCTCAACCAGCCGCAGTTCAAGGGCGCATCGGTGCTGCTGACGCGTCAGAATTTCGGTTGTGGTAGCTCGCGTGAGCACGCGCCATGGGCGCTGCTGGATTACGGCTTCCGAGCCATTATCGCCGAGTCGTTTGCCGACATCTTCTTTAATAACTGTTTCAAGAACGGCATTCTGCCGATCGTACTGCCAACGCAGGTGGTCGATCGTTTGTTTGCAGAAACGCTGGCGACGCCAGGCTACCGTCTGGTCGTTGATCTGCCGAATCAGGTCGTGCGTACGCCGTCTGGTGATGCCATTCCTTTCGATGTGGATGCTTTCCGCAAGGAATGCCTGATCAATGGCTGGGATGATATCGGTCTGACACTGCGTCATGCTGATGCGATTCATGCTTATGAAGACCGTCGTCGCAACGAACAGCCTTGGCTCTTCGCCAAATAATTCTCTGGAGTATTTCTGATGTCCCGCAAGATTCTTGTACTGCCGGGTGACGGCATTGGCCCTGAAATCACTGCCGAAGCGGTGCGTGTGCTCGAAGCCCTGAATAAAGACGGTTTGTGTTTGGAAATTACCACGGGTCTGCTCGGTGGCTGTGCAGTCGACGCGACGGGTGAACCGTACCCGGCCGAAACGCGCGCCAAGGCCGAAGCGGCTGATGCTGTGCTGCTCGGCGCTGTCGGTGGCCCGCAGTGGGATACGTTGCCGCGTGAGCAACGTCCGGAGCGTGGCCTGCTGGGTATTCGTAAGCATCTGAACCTGTTCGCCAATCTGCGCCCGGCGATCCTGTATCCGGAACTAGCTAACGCTTCGTCGTTGAAGCCGGAAGTGGTGTCGGGTCTGGATATACTGATCGTGCGCGAATTGACCGGTGACATCTACTTCGGTCAGCCACGGGGTGTGGAAGAGCGTGATACGGAGTGGGGTCGTCAGAAGGTCGGTTTCAATACCATGGTCTACGCCGAGAGCGAAATTCGTCGTATTGCCCATGTGGCTTTCCAGGCGGCGCAGAAGCGCGGCAAGAAGCTATGCTCGGTCGATAAGATGAATGTGCTGGAGTGTACCCAGTTCTGGCGCGATATCTTTGAAGAGATCGCCAAGGAATATCCGGATGTTCAGCTTTCGCACATGCTGGTCGATAATGCTGCCATGCAGCTGGTCCGTGCGCCGAAGCAATTCGATGTGATGGTCACCGGCAATATGTTCGGTGACATTCTGTCGGACGAAGCCTCGATGCTGACGGGTTCGATCGGCATGCTGCCATCGGCTTCGCTGGATGAGAACAACAAGGGTCTGTACGAACCATCACATGGTTCCGCCCCGGACATCGCCGGTAAGGGTGTTGCCAACCCACTGGCAACGATTCTGTCCGCCGCCATGCTCCTGCGCTACACTTTCGGTTTAGAAGCTCAAGCGGTGCGTATTGAAAATGCCGTACGCACGGTTTTGGCTCAGGGTTATCGTACGGCCGACATTTACGAAGAGGGTACCCGCAAGGTGGGTACTCGCGAGATGGGCGATGCCGTACTGGCCTCGCTGTAATTGAAGTTATATTAATAAATAAGCAGTTCACACGGAGATAAGTGTCATGGCAAAGCCTGTCGTTGGTCTGGTCGGTTGGCGCGGTATGGTGGGTTCGGTCCTCATGCAACGCATGCAGGAAGAAAAAGACTTCGCGCACATTGAGCCTGTGTATTTCTCCACCTCGAATGCAGGCGGTGATGCCCCGGCTTTCGGTGGTGTCTCGTCGGGTGAAAAGCTGCAGGATGCCAGCAATGTCGACGCGCTGAAAAAAATGGACATCATCCTGACCTGTCAGGGTGGCGATTACACCAAAGAGGTGTATCCGAAACTGCGTGCTGCCGGTTGGAATGGCCACTGGATTGATGCGGCTTCGGCACTGCGTATGGCTGACGATGCCGTTATCGTGCTTGATCCGGTTAACCGTGATGTGATCGATGCATCGCTGGGTAAGGGCGGTAAAAACTGGATCGGCGGTAACTGTACCGTGTCGCTCATGCTGATGGGTCTGGGTGGCTTGTTTGAGCACAAGCTGATCGATTGGGTATCGTCGATGACTTACCAGGCAGCTTCGGGCGCTGGTGCGCAAAATATGCGTGAGCTGATCGCACAGATGGGCACCATCCACGCGTCGGTGGCTGATCTGCTGGATGATCCGAAGTCGGCTATTCTGGAAATTGACCGCAAGGTTGCAGAGACGATTCGTTCTGATGCGTTCCCGAAGAAAAACTTCCGCAATACACCGTTGGCTGGTTCGCTGATCCCATGGATCGACGTACCGGTTGAACATGGTCAATCGAAAGAAGAATGGAAGGGCGGTGCCGAGTGCAACAAGATCCTCGGCAACCCGGCATTCCGTTCAGCGGGTTCGATCCCTATTGACGGCTTGTGTGTGCGTATTGGTGCCATGCGTTGTCACTCGCAAGCGCTGACCATCAAACTCAAGAAGGATGTGCCGCTGGATGAAGTCAGCGACATTCTGGCCAAGGCCAATGATTGGGTAAAGGTTGTGCCCAATGAACGTGAGCTGAGCGAACGTGACCTGACGCCAGCTGCCGTAACTGGCACGCTGACTGTGCCGGTGGGTCGTCTGCACAAGATGGCCATGGGCGATGATTACCTGGCAGCGTTCACCTGTGGTGACCAGCTGCTGTGGGGCGCTGCGGAGCCTCTACGTCGTATG
>CAZCGW010000024.1:0-28506 GCA_964498255.1 uncultured Dechloromonas sp. | reverse complement strand
ACGTTAAGCTAACCAGTACTAATTGCCCGTGCGGCTTGACCCTATAACCTTGAATAAAGGCTATAGAGCAACGCTCTAAGTTAAAAAATACAGCAGTACGCTGCAATCACATACAAAACAAAGTCGGTATACAACGAGTGCCCTAACAAGCCTCAACCCTTCTCCAGATACGGTCTGTTGACCTCAAAACCAACAGACCACCCCCTTCGCTTGGCGGCAATAGCCTTTCGGACCCACCCCTTCCCATCTCGAACAGGACCGTGAAACGAATGAGCGCCAATGATAGTGAGCACTTCGCTCGCGAAAGTAGGTCACCGCCAGGCACCCCATTCAAAAAACCCCATCACTCCAAAAGAGTGGTGGGGTTTTTTACTTCCGGCATCGGGCATCGTTTCCCTGAAGTTTGCCTGTTCACCGATGAATTTATCGCCAGGTTCCCGCTGAATTCTGCTCATGGGCTGGTAGAATTCGACGTGGCGGGTCTCCTCGCATTGTTAGGTCGTGAACCGGGTCAGGTCCGGAAGGAAGCAGCCCCAGCGACTGAGGCAAGTGCCGGGGGTCAGGCTCGCCACCTTCTTATTTTGCAGATCCTTTATGAGCTACCAGGTCCTCGCGCGCAAGTGGCGCCCGAAATCTTTTGAGTCCCTGGTGGGGCAGGATGCTGTTGTGCGTGCATTAACGCATGCCCTTGATGCTAATAGACTCCACCATGCCTATCTGCTGACGGGTACGCGTGGTGTGGGCAAGACAACGATTGCGCGGATTCTGGCAAAGGCATTGAACTGTGAGCAGGGCGTTTCTTCAAAGCCTTGTGGCGTCTGTTCAGCCTGCCAGCAAATTGATGCCGGTCGTTTCGTTGACTACATCGAAATGGATGCGGCCTCTAATCGTGGTGTTGATGAAATGGTGCAGCTGCTTGAGCAGGCAACCTTTCTGCCAAGTGTTGGGCGCTATAAAGTCTACATGATCGATGAAGTACACCAGCTAACAGCGCATGCATTCAACGCTATGCTGAAAACGCTGGAAGAGCCGCCAGCGCATGTCAAATTTATACTGGCAACAACCGACCCGCAAAAGATTTTGGTAACAGTGTTGTCGCGTTGCCTGCAGTTCAACCTGCGTCAGGTGTCGCCACCGCAACTTGCTTCACACCTTGAGCACGTTTTGCAGGGTGAGGGTATCTCCCCTGATCTTAAAGCGCTTGAATTGATCGCTCGTGCCGCTGGTGGGAGTGTTCGGGATGCTCTGTCGTTGCTGGATCAGGCGATTGCCCATGGCGGCGGTTCTATTCATGTAGACCAGGTTTCCCAGATGCTTGGCACGTCGAATATGTCTCGCATGGTGGGTGTGCTATCGGCATTGATCCATGGCGATGTGTCGTCGGTTCGTGCGCAGACATCTCAGATGGCTGCAGGTTCACTTTCATTTGAATCAGCGCTTGATGACCTGTCCCGCTTGGCTGTCTCATTGCAGCTCATGCAATTCGACGCTTCAGAAGGATCACAAGAGTTTTCTGCGCTCGCCGAAGATGATGCACAGCAGCTTCGCCAGCTATCGACACAATGCTCTCGTGTCTACGCGCAGTTAATCTATCAAGTCGCAACCAAGGCGCGTGCGGATTTACGACTAGCACCAGATTCAGCTCATGGCTTCCTAATGGCCATGCTTCGGCTATTGGCGGTACACCCTGGTCACGTATCTGCGGTTCAGCCTCTTATGTCAGCGCCTTCTGCTAAAACTGTAGCGGCTCCGGTAGTTTCATCACCCGGGTTGAATGTGCAACCAGAACCATCTGCAATGATTGAGCCGGTTGCTCAGGTCCTAACGCAGCCTGCAAAAGTTGAACGCCCACAGTTAGCGCAGTCACCGAAGACCCTAGCGTCGGGAAATGCTCTATCTGCTGAAAGCTGGCCGCAAACGGTTGAACGTCTTGGCCTCAAAGGGATGGCGCGCGAGCTGGTCCAGCATAGTGCCTTTGCAAACTTTTCTGAAGGCCTGGTTGCACTTAATTTGCCAGCGACGCATCGTCAACTGCTCATGCCGGCTTCGGAGCAACGCGTAGCGCAAGCGCTTTCGGATTTGCTCGGTGAGCAAGTGCGCGTGCGATTTGATGTCGTTGAGCAGGTAGGGGTTACGGCCGCCGTATTAAAGAAGGAAGCGGCTGAAGAACGCCAGAATACGGCTGTAGCAGCCATCGAAAGCGACCCCTTAGTGCAAGAGCTGATAGATGTGTTTGATGCAAAACTAATCGATGGTTCCATTCGTCCTGTGACGGGTTGAGTTGATTTAAATATAAGAGGAGTTTAAAGATGCGTGGTATGGGTGGAATGGCTGGTATAGGTGGCCTAATGAAACAGGCGCAGCAAATGCAGGAACGCATGAAAAAGGCACAGGAAGAGCTGGCTGATGTCGAGGTCGAAGGTCAGTCTGGTTCGGGCATCGTTAAAGTCACTATGACTTGTGCCCATGTCGTTCGCCGCATTGCGATTGATCCAGCTGCAATGGATGATCGTGAAATGCTGGAAGACCTGATTGCTGCTGCAGTGAACGATGCGGTTCGTCGTGTCGAAGAAACCTCGCAAGGCAAAATGTCCGGTTTTACGGCAGGCTTGAATCTGCCACCAGGCTTTAAGCTGCCGTTCTGATCTTTCTGTGTCAGCGACGCTCGAAAGCCTGATTGAAGCACTGCGCTGTTTGCCGGGTGTGGGCCCAAAATCGGCGCAGCGTATGGCGTATCACCTGCTGCAACATGACCGAGAAGGCGCGGCGCGGTTGGGATTTGCGCTTGATTCGGCCATTAATCGTATACAGCATTGCGAACGCTGTAACACGTACACCGAAACGCCCATTTGTGAGCGTTGCCAGTCCGATCGTCGCGATCCTTCGGTGCTGTGTGTCGTCGAAACACCTGTTGATCTCAACATGGTTGAGCAGACCCAGGCCTATAACGGCCTTTATTTTGTCTTAATGGGTCGAATCTCTCCTCTAGATGGTTTAGGCCCGAGAAATCTCCGTTTGGAGCAATTGGTGGCCCGTGCCGCCGATGGTTTGGTCAAAGAAGTCATTTTGGCCACAAATTTTACCAACGAGGGAGAGGCCACCGCCCATTTTGTGTCCGAGCTGCTAAAGCGCCACGGGCTAAGGGTTACACGGATTGCTAGAGGCGTTCCGGTGGGTGGCGAATTGGAATTTGTTGATAGTGGGACGCTAGCGCAGGCATTAAGAGAGCGCCGATGGCTAGAATCCTGATTTTTCTTTGCGTATAATCTTAAAAATTAATTAAGACTGAACATTCTGGGGACCCGTCCATGAGCAATGAGCAGAAAGTAGATCCCAGCCGTCGTCGGTTACTAGTAACCACAGCGGCTATTGGGGGTGTAGGAGCGGTTGCCGCTCTGGTGCCGTTTGTAAGCAGCATGTTGCCTTCTGCCCGCGCTCGTGCGGCTGGTGCACCCGTTGAAGCGGATATCAGCAAACTTGAGCCAGGCCAGATGATGGTTGTGGAATGGCGCGGTAAACCCGTGTGGATCCTTAACCGCACGCCGGAAATGCTGGGCACGCTGCCAAAGCTGAACGATGCTGTGGCCGACCCGAATTCTGAAAAAGATCAGCAACCTGCTTATTGTAAGAACGAGCACCGCTCGATCAAGGACAATATCTGGATTGCCATCGGCATTTGTACCCACCTAGGCTGTTCGCCGTCGTCGAAATTTGCTGAAGGTGCTTCCCAAGGTATGCCAGGTGATTGGCTTGGCGGCTTCCTGTGCCCATGCCATGGTTCCACCTTTGACTTGGCTGGCCGCGTCTTCAAAGACAAGCCAGCCCCGACTAACCTCGAGATCCCACCGCACGCCTACCTGACGGATACGCGTCTGGTTATCGGCGAAAGCAAAGGAGCCTGATGATGGCCGGCCACAAAAATTACGAAAAATATAAGTCGAATGGTAGCGTAGGCGGCAACGTCCTTGAATGGATTGACGCGCGCTTCCCTCTAACGTCGACCATCAAAGGTCACCTGACCGACTACTACGCACCAAAGAATTTCAATTTCTGGTATTTCTTTGGTTCGCTAGCGCTGATGGTGCTAGTGATTCAGATTCTGACCGGTATTTTCCTGGTGATGAACTACAAGCCGGATGCCAACCTGAACGAAAGCGGTATTCCCATTGCTTTTGCCAGCGTGGAATACATCATGCGAGACGTCTCTGGCGGCTGGTTGATCCGTTACCTACACTCGACCGGTGCTTCGGCATTCTTTGTTGTGGTCTATCTGCACATGTTCCGCGGTCTGCTGTACGGTTCATATCGTCAGCCACGTGAGTTGCTGTGGGTTTTCGGTACGTTGATTTTCCTGTGCCTGATGGCAGAAGCCTTCATGGGTTACCTGCTGCCTTGGGGTCAGATGTCGTTCTGGGGCGCGCAGGTGATTATTAACCTGTTTGGCGCGATTCCAGTCATCGGCCCTGATCTGTCGACCCTGATTCGTGGCGACTTTGTGGTTGGTGATGCAACGCTCAACCGCTTCTTCTCGCTACACGTGATTGCCGTACCGCTGATTTTGATCGGTCTGGTAGCCGCACACTTGGTCGCATTGCACGAAGTCGGTTCAAACAATCCAGATGGCATTGAAATCAAAGCCAACCTGGACGAGCACGGCAATCCGCGTGATGGCATTCCGTTCCATCCGTACTACACCGTTAAGGATATCGTGGGTGTTGTGGCTTTCCTGTTCGTATTCTCGATCGTAGTCTTCTTTGCACCAGAAGGTGGCGGCTACTTCCTAGAATATAACAACTTCTACCAAGCAGATCCGCTGAAGACGCCATCGCACATTGCACCTGTCTGGTACTTCACGCCGTTCTACTCGGTACTGCGCGCGATCGTTTGGCCAATCCTCGGTATTGATGCCAAATTCTGGGGCGTGGTCGGCATGGGTGCATCGGTTGTGATCATTGCTTTCCTGCCTTGGCTGGATCGTAGCCCGGTTAAGTCGATTCGTTACCGCGGTCCGATCTTCAAAGCTGCGCTCACGATCTTTGTGATTGCCTTCTTTATCCTGGGCTACCTCGGTACCCAGCCGCCATCGTACGTTGGCGAGAAGGTTTCGCAAGTCTGCAGCCTGATCTACTTTGGCTTCTTCCTGCTGATGCCGTGGTATTCGAAGATTGATAAGTACACCATTCCGCCTGAGCGCGTGACGGACTAACAGGGTAGAAGATCATGAAAATGAAATCATTCTTTGCTGCACTCATCATGGTTCCGGCGCTGGCTTTTGCGAGCGGTGACTCCGTGCATCTCGACAAAGCGCCAAACGTCCAGGGTGACAATGCAGCACTGCAGAACGGTGCACGTCTATTCGTTAACTACTGCCAGAGCTGTCACGGTGCCTCTTTCATCCGTTACGAAAAGCTGATGGAGCTGGGCTTATCCGAGCAACAAATCAAAGACAACCTCATGTTTACCGGTGACAAGATCGGTGACACGATGAAGATCGCGATGCGTCCGGACGAAGCCAAGAAGTGGTTTGGCGCCACACCGCCTGATCTGACCCTGATCGCACGTGCCCGTGCATCGGGTGATGGTAGCGGCGCTGATTGGCTCTATACCTATCTTCGTAGCTTCTACAAAGACGATGCTCGTCCGACTGGTTGGAATAACGTTGTGTTTGCTAACGTTGGCATGCCGAACGTGCTGTGGCAGCTGCAAGGTGTACAGGCGCTCGAAACCGTTAAAGAAGAAAATGGCAAAGAGCACCATAAGCTGGTTCTGGTTGAACCAGGTCAGTTGACACCAGAGCAGTTCGACAAGCAGGTTGCGGACCTAGTGGGCTTCATCGTTTGGATGGGTGAGCCAGGCGCTGCCAACCGTAAGGCAATCGGTGTTGGCGTTCTGATTTTCCTGGCAGTTCTCTTCGTTTCTGCGTACGCGCTGAAAAAGAACTACTGGAAAGACATTCACTAAGTAATAATCACTGGCACCCTGGGGTGCCGGCAAGGTCGGGGTCGAGTATCGATCCCGATCTTTTTTAGAGGGCCTTGATCATGATGCATTTGTACTCGGGAACCGTTTGTCCCTTCAGCCACCGTTGCCGGATTGTGCTGTTTGAAAAAGGGATGGACTTCGAGATTCACGACATCGATCTGATGAACAAGCCAGAAGACCTGGCTGTAATGAATCCGCATAACCGCGTGCCGGTTCTGGTCGAGCGCGATCTGATTCTATACGAACCAAATATCATCAACGAATACATTGATGAGCGTTTTCCGCATCCGCAACTGATGCCGCCAGATCCAGTACAGCGTGCCCAGGCGCGCCAACTGCTGAACGGCATGGAACGTGAAATTTTCTCGTTCATCGAGCCGATTGAGCGCAATCTGAAGACCGCAGATAAGGCGCGTAGCGAAATTCGTGATCGTCTGATCGAAATCGCACCGATCTTCAACAAGCAAAAGCACTTGATGAGTGATGAGTTCTCGATGCTGGATGTGGCCATTGCGCCGCTGCTCTGGCGCCTTGACCATTATGAGATCACTTTGCCTAAGACGGCTGCACCATTGTTCAAATACGCCGAGCGTATTTTCAGCCGTCAGGGCTTCATCGATTCGATGACGCCACAAGAAAAGATCATGCGTAAGTAAGATAGCGTGCTCTCGACAAAGCCATATCTGATCCGAGCATTGTGGCAGTGGTGCTGCGATGCCGGATTGACGCCGTATCTGACGGTCTTTGTCGATGAGCATTGCAGCGTGCCGCTGGATTATCTTCAGGATGGGTCAATTACGCTGAATCTCAGTCCATCGGCAACGGGGCAACTGGATATAGGCAACGAATGGATCACGCTGAGTGCCCGTTTTGGCGGTGTCCCCCGTGAGCTGTTTATTCCTATCGGTGCCGTAGTCGGCATCTTTGCTCGTGAAAATGGCGCAGGCATGGAATTCGCGTATGAGCCAACGGCCGCGTTAACGCCGGCTCAATCGATCGTAGAAATTAAGCCTGCATTGGCGGCTGTCGATGCTAAGCCAGACAATTCCGGCAAGGCCCCCCGCCCGCCGCACCTTCAGCGTATTAAGTAATGGAGCGCTCACATGGCTATGGATGTCATCATTCTGTTTGCCCATGGTGCTCGTGATCCTGAATGGGCTCGCCCGGTAACGGGAGTTGCTCAACAATTACGTGATCGTTTCCCGAACCGGTTGATCGAGGTTGCATTCCTCGAGTTCATGAAACCAACCTTGCCTGATGTCGTGGCACACGTGCTTGCTGAAGAAGCATGCCCGCACGGGGCATGCATTCAGATATTGCCATTTTTTATAGCCCAGGGCGGCCATTTGCGCAAAGAACTGCCAGAGATGCTTGATGCACTGCGTGCACAGTACCCGGGGCAGGCTTTTGCACTATTACCCCCGCTAGGGGAGTTGCCGGCAGTCCAAGCGGCAATGGCCGAAGCGATTGCCGGTCTTATTCCCTGAGCGGTTCACTGATTAGTGCGGCTTCGGCTTAACGTAGAGGCTGGCTGCCATCGTCACTAGCAGGAACGCTAGAACCACGGTCAAAGAAGCGCCTACCGGAATGTGGTAGAAATCCATCATCAGCATTTTGGCGCCAATAAATACCAGAATTGCGGCTAGGCCAAATTTGAGCAAATGAAAGCGCTCAGCCATGCCGGCCAGCATGAAATAGAGTGCGCGCAGACCCAGTACGGCAAAGATGTTCGAGCTCATCACGATGAACGGGTCTGTGGTAACGGCAAAGATCGCTGGGATCGAGTCCACAGCAAACATCACGTCAGTCACTCCGATAATCGCCACCACCAGAAATAGCGGTGTAAACACACGTGCGCCATCTTTCATAAGCATCAGCGCACTCCCGTGATATTCGTGAGTGATCGTGAGATGCTTATTCATCCACTTGAGCAGGCGATTATTCTGAAGATCGGGTTCTTCTTCGTCAGCAATCACCATTTTCACGCCAGTGTAGAGCAGGAATAATCCAAAGATGTACATGATCCAGCTGAAACGGGAGATCAACCATGCGCCCACCAGAATAAGCACAATTCGCAGCACGATCGCTGCAATAATGCCGATCATCAACGCTTTTTTCTGTTGGGGCAGGGGCACCTTGAAGGCATTGAACAGCATCAGGAAGACGAACAGGTTATCCACTGAAAGCGATTTTTCAATGATGTAACCCGTCATAAACTCGCCAGCCTTTAGGTCAGCAAATGCGCGCCCCTCTGAAAGGTCTAAGGCAAACCAAAGTCCAGCACAGAATACGAGTGCCAATGCAATCCAGATTAAAGACCAGCGCAAGGCATCTTTGAATCCGATAATCCGGCTGCCCTGTTGGCGTAGCATCATGAAATCAGCACCAAGTGCCGCGGTCACGAAAATGACTAAAGCTACCCAGGCAAATGGCGAGTCGATATTCGGAATGGTGCTCAAAGACATTGAAAATCCTACGAGAGTTTGCTCAGTGCACTCAATTTGCGCGCCGCATGGCAAAATGAAAAATTAGGCGTCATTTTGCCACGAACCTCGGATAAACGAAGATGTCTGCACTTGAGTTTGCCATTCTGCCGGTAACGGCTTTTGCCCAGAACTGCACATTAATCTGGTCGCCCACCAACAAACGCGGTGCAATTGTTGATCCGGGCGGAGATCTGGATCGTCTCGAAGCCGAGATAAAAAAGCGTGGCGTTACCTTGGAAAAGATTCTGATTACCCATGGTCATATTGATCATGCAGGTGGTGCTGCAGAACTATCAAAGCGCCTGAATGTGCCAATTGAAGGGCCGCATCAGGATGATCTTTTCTGGATTGACGGAATGCCTATGCAATCGAAGCAGTTCGGGTTTCCGCATGCCGATGCCTTTGTGCCTTCCCGTTGGCTGGTTGATGGGGACACGGTTACCGTTGCCGGTGAAACACTGGATGTGATTCATTGTCCGGGGCATACACCGGGGCACGTCTGTTTTTACCATGCGCCATCGCAACTAGCGCTTGTTGGCGATGTCTTGTTCCAGCAGTCGATCGGACGCACGGATTTTCCCAAGGGAAACCACCAGCAGCTGATTCACTCGATCCGTGAAAAATTGTTTCCATTGGGCGATGATGTGCGCTTTGTCCCAGGCCATGGGCCGATGTCTACGTTTGGAGATGAGCGCATGGACAACCCCTTTGTTGCGGATGGTCAGCGCTGATATCGTGCGCAAGTGATTTCAGCTCGTTTTGCTACGATCCATTGGAATCCCTCCCCCTCTGTTAGAATAGAGCCAACGTAAAGACTCCAGGAATTAGCGCCGATGAAAACCACTTTTCTCGACTTTGAGCAGCCGATTGCCGAACTGGAAGGCAAGATCGAGGAACTTCGCGCCATGCAGGACGAATCGGGCGTGGATATCTCGGAAGAAGTAGAGCGCCTGGCTGAGAAGAGCCGTACGCTATCGAACGATATTTACGCAAAGCTCTCGCCTTGGCAGAGTGCGCAGGTTGCGCGTCATCCGCAGCGCCCGTACACCTTTGATTACATCGAGAATATTTTTACAGACTTCCATGAGCTACATGGCGATCGTGCATTTGCTGACGATACGGCTATTGTAGGTGGCTTGGCCCGCCTCAATGGCGAGCCTTGTGTCGTTATCGGCCACCAGAAAGGCCGCGACACCAAAGAAAAAATCTATCGTAACTTTGGCATGCCTCGCCCAGAGGGCTACCGTAAAGCGCTACGTCTGATGAAGCTGGCAGAAAAATTTGGTCTGCCGGTCTTCACCTTTGTCGACACCCCGGGTGCCTATCCGGGCATCGGTGCAGAAGAGCGCGGCCAGTCGGAGGCCATTGGTCGCAACCTGCTAGTTATGGCTGAGCTCAAGACCCCGATTATCGTCACGGTGATTGGTGAAGGTGGCTCTGGCGGTGCTTTGGCCATTGCGGTCGGTGATGAAGTGCTCATGCTGCAACATTCCACATACGCTGTGATTTCGCCGGAAGGCTGTGCCACCATTCTCTGGAAGAGCGCTGAAAAAGCCTCTGAAGCGGCAGAGATTATGGGTATTACAGCAGGTCGTCTCAAGTCGCTCGGCCTGATTGATCAGGTCGTTGAAGAAACGCCGGGTGGCGCGCATCGAGATGTCGTCGGTATGGCCAAGAACCTCAAGCAGGCGCTTGAGCAAGCGTTGGGTCGTGTCAGTGGCCTGGATCATGATGCGTTGGTACGTCGACGCATTGATCGTCTGATGGCTTATGGTGCCTTTGATGAGGTGGCTGCCTGAACCTTCGTTCAGCCGCCTAAGTCCGCATGACAGCGGACACTGATCGCATCCTCACTCAGCTGCGTGTTGCGCTGGGGGATTACTGTCAGCCCGGTCGAAAAATCTGTATTGCACTCTCCGGCGGCATGGATTCCATCGTGCTGCTTCATGCCATGGTTCGCCTGAGGGATGCGACACCTATTTCGTTGTTTGCATTGCATGTAAATCACGGCATTTCACCGCATGCCGGGAGTTGGGCAGAGTTTTGTCAGCAAACTTGTTTGGCGCTGAATGTCCCTTGTGAAGTGGCTGCGCTGGCACCATTAACGGCTGCAGGTACCGGGCTGGAACGCGCTGCGCGAGATGCGCGTTACGCCGTCTTTGCGGCAGCAGATGCGGATGTGCTCTGTATGGCGCATCATCAGAATGATCGGGCAGAAACGCTGCTGTTGAATCTATTTCGTGGAGCGGGCCTGCAGGGGCTGGCCGCAATGCCGAGCACCCGATTTTTAAGTGGCAAGTATCTGATTCGTCCTTTTATAGATCTGCCACGATCAGAACTATTGGCGTGGGCAACGGCACAGAATCTGCGCTGGATCGAAGACGAAAGCAACCTTAATCTGCATTTTCGCCGCAACTACATGCGCCATGTGGTGTTGCCTGCAATCAGCGCGCAATTTCCGGGGGTTACGGCCGTTCTTGCCCGAACAGCGGCGCAAATGCAGGCACAAACCAAACTGTTGGCACGTCTGGCTGAAGCGGATGCGCAATCTTGTCAGGACGAAGCTGGGCACCTGGTGGTGTCAAAATTGGCGTTGTTGCCGGATGAGGCAAGACTCAATGTGTTGAAACATCGTCTTAATGCGCTGGGTGTGCATATTCCCGCAGCGCGCCGGTTGGAAACTCTCTCTGAGCAGCTGGTCAATGCGCGTCCGGATGCGGCGGTTTTTGTCCGGTTTGGAGATGTCGGTTGTCATTTGTGGCGAGATAAATTATGGCTGGACGATGCGATGGATGTCGCTTTGCCAGAAGAAAATGGCTTGCAGACAGGTGAAATGCAATGGCCAGATGGTCGGTTGATTATTAAACCCACGGTTCAGTCAGATATTGCGCCTGCTATGGTGTTTCGGGCTGCGGGGCAGGGGAAACGATTCCAGCCGGCAGGGCGTTGCCGGAGTGTTTTGTCTGAACTGCTTCGGGAGCAAGGAGTGCCCGCGTGGGTTCGGCCACGATTGCCGACACTCTGGGTTGGGAGCGAACTGACCTGGGTGGCTGGGTTGGGGTGGTCAGAGGATGCAGAAATAAATAATCTGGTTGAGATCACCTGGGTTCCGCAAGTACAACGAATTTTGTAGGCGATTAGCGAGGCAAACGCAGGGTGGTTTCTGGTGGCTCAGAAGGGTTTGAGTTGATTTCCGGAATTCCGGAAATCTATTCGGCGGCACGGACGCCGCCACGAAAAAAACAATATAAAAAACAGTTGGTTAAGATTCAAAGATTGTTGTGAGCGTTTTGGCACGTTCCCTGCTAAATATGGTGTAATGAACAACGTGCTTAGTCGTTCATAACAAAGCAAGAAAGCACCTAAATTAACCAAAGGAGCGTTGGAATGAAAGCCATGAAAGTACTCGTCGCATCGATGCTTGCCGCTTGTTCTACCTGGGCAGCTGCACAGCAACCGATCGTCATTAAGTTCAGCCACGTTGTAGCCAACGACACCCCTAAGGGTCTGGCTGCCGAATACTTCAAGAAAAAGGCCGAGGATTACACCAAGGGCCGTGTCAAGGTAGAGGTTTATGCCAACAGCACCTTGTACAAAGATAAAGAAGAAATGGAAGCGCTGCAGCTAGGTGCTGTTCAGATGTTGGCACCATCGTTGGCCAAGTTCGGTCCTCTGGGTGTTAAAGAATTCGAGATGTTTGATTTGCCGTACATCTTTGATAACTATGATCAGCTGCATAAGATTACCCAGGGTCCAATCGGTCAGTCGATTCTGACCAAGCTGGAGCCTAAGGGCATCCGTGGCCTAGGTTACTGGGATAATGGCTTTAAATCATTCTCCGCCAATACGCCAATCAAACAGCCTGCTGATTTGAAGGGCAAGAAGATGCGCATTCAGTCGTCTAAAGTTCTTGAGGCTCAGATGCGCGCCCTGGGTTCTTTGCCACAGGTTCTGCCATTCTCTGAGGTCTATCAAGCTCTTCAAACCGGCGTAGTTGATGGTACCGAAAACCCGATTTCCAATCTGTATACCCAGAAGATGTTTGAAGTTCAAAAACATCTGGCTATGACTGAGCATGGTTACTTGGGTTATGCCGTTATCGTTAACAAGAAGTTCTGGGATGGTCTGCCTGCAGATGTCCGCGAACAGCTTGAAAAAGCAATGAATGAGTCGACAGCCTTTGCTAACCGAATCGCTAAACATCAGAACGATCAGGATCTGGAAAAGGTCAAGAAGTCAGGAAAGACAGCGGTATACAACCTGACACCAGCTGAACGTGACGCTTTCAAGAAGGCCTTGTTGCCAGTGCATAAAGAAATGGCATCGCGTATTGGTCCGGATCTGCTGCAAGCCGTTAATGCAGAGCTGGCCGCGCCAAGCAAAAAGAAATAAACACAGTTGGTATGAAGTGATCGATCGCCCTGCATCAGTGGGGCGATCGTTTTGGAGAAAGACATGAAATTTCTTGATCGATTAGAAGAGTGGTTAATCACCTTCCTAATGGGTGGGGCAACGCTCATCATTTTTGCGGCGGTTATTCATCGCTATCTGACAGGGTTAGATATCCCGGGGCTGCAAGATTGGTTGCTCTCGTTCAGCATGGCTTGGGCGCAAGAGCTCACGATCATCATGTTCGTGTGGATGGCTAAGTTTGGCGCCGCTTATGGTGTTCGGACGGGCATTCACGTCGGCGTTGATGTCATGATTAATCGTTTGTCCGATGGCAAACGCAAATGGTTTATCAGCTTCGGGTTGCTGGCAGGTGCATTGTTCACCGGCATCATTGCAACACTGGGCTATCACTTTGTCATGGAAAATGGCCTGCATTACGCATGGCTGCATTACTGGGGCAAAGAAACAGGCGACCTGTTCGAAGGGCCAATTACGCCGGATCTTGAGTGGCCTACGTGGATTGTCTACTCTGCAATTCCATTAGGCTCGGGTCTCATGTGCTTCCGTTTCCTGCAGGTGCTGGTGTCTTTCAATCGTACCGGCGAACTGCCGCATGTTGACCATGGTCACGTAGAAGGCCTGGATGAAGATACGGCCACAGATCCAATCGTTGGCCCAGGCAACAAAGCACAAGACACGCCCTGGTTCCAGAATACAGAGGGTTTGTATCCGAAAGAGGTTAATAAAAACCAGGATTCCGATAAGAAGGAAGGGGGTGCCAAATGAGTACCTTAATCATTTTTGCCATCCTCACCGCGCTCATGCTCACGGGGATGCCGATTTCGATTGCGTTGGGCCTCACTGTTCTAACCTTTTTGTTCACCCTGACGCAGGTGCCGCTTGAAGCGGTAGCGCTAAAGTTGTTCACCGGGATTGAGAAGTTCGAGATCATGGCGATTCCGTTCTTTATTCTGGCGGGCAACTTCCTTACGCATGGTGGGGTTGCCAAACGGATGATCCGGTTTGCATCGGATATGGTTGGCCACTTCTATGGTGGTCTTGGCCTGGCAGGCGTGGTTGCTTGCGCTCTGTTTGCAGCTGTATCGGGTTCATCGCCTGCAACGGTGGTAGCGATTGGTTCGATTCTGCTGCCGGCCATGGTGAAGGCTGGATTCCCGAAACGGTTTGGCGCCGGCATCATTACAACATCGGGTGCATTAGGGATCCTGATCCCGCCATCCATCGTCATGGTGATGTACTCGGTATCGACTAACACCTCGGTGGGCGCGCTGTTCATGGCAGGTGTCGTACCGGGCATCATGTTGGCAACGATGCTGGGTCTGACAACCTGGTACTTGGCACGTAAGAATGACTATCCCCGTTTGCCCAAAGCAAGCTTTGTGCAACGCATGAAGTCATTCAAAGAGTCTGTATGGGGCTTGATGCTTATTGTCGTGGTGATGGGCGGTATTTATACCGGTATCTTCACCCCGACCGAAGCTGCTGCGATCAGTGCTGTCTATGCCTTCGTGATTGCTGTCTTTGTGTATAAAGACATGGGCTTGAAGGATGTACCGCGTGTGTTGCTCTCATCGGCCAATATGAGCGCCATGCTGCTTTACATCATTACGAATGCGGTGCTCTTCTCATTCCTGATGACAAGCGAAAGCATTCCGCAGGCCATGGCCGACTGGTTGTTAGACAAGGGTTTGGGCGTTATCACCTTCCTGCTCTTTGTGAACATTATCCTGTTGGTCGCCGGTAACTTCATGGAACCATCGTCCATCGTGCTGATCTTCTCGCCGATTCTGTTCCCTGTAGCCATGAAGCTTGGGATCGACCCGGTGCACTTCGGCATCATGATGGTGGTCAACATGGAAGTCGGTATGTGTCACCCGCCGGTAGGCTTGAATTTGTACGTGGCTTCCGGGATTACCAAGATGGGTATTACCGAGCTCACCGTGGCGGTATGGCCATGGCTGCTCACCATGCTGGTTTTCCTGGTGCTTGTGACTTATTGGCCAGGACTGAGCCTCTGGTTCCCGCGTATGCTAGGGATGATCAGCTAGATCGAAGAACCCGGCGCAAGCCGGGTTTTTTGATGAGATAGACGCTGGCCCAGATCACATATATTTCGAACCGTTCACCATGCTGAAACAAAAAGCTTCCGCCAAAATCAAAGCGCGTTATGCCTTTGTCGGTGTCGTCGTTTTATGTATTTTGATTGGTTATGGTGCGTATCGGAATATCTTCGATAAAACGATTGAAAAAGAGGCCGCACGCCACCGACAAAATCTTGAAACTGTCAGCCTGTCTATTAATGCAACGTTATCGAAGTATGAAGAGTTGCCATTGGCAATCGCCAAAGATGCTCGGATTCATGGGGCTTTAAGTCAGAAGTCGCAACCTGCTCAAATCGGAGCGGCCAATCAGTACCTTGCTGAAATCAACCAGATTCTCGGTACAGATACCATTTACATTATGAATCGGGATGGGCTGACGCTGGCCTCCAGTAATTGGGATCAGCCGGATAGTTATGTGGGAGATAACTATTCATTCCGCCCGTACTTCACGGGGGCGATGCAGTCCGGGATTGGAAAGTTCTATGGCATTGGGGTGGCTTCCGGCAAGCCTGGCTATTACATCGCCTGTCCAGTAGTGATCGATGGCAGAACATTGGGTGTCATTACCATCAAGATTCGGCTTTCCGAAATTCAATCAGCCATCGGCGAGTTTAATGACTATCTGTTAGTCACCAACGAAGATGGCATCGTAATCTTGTCATCTGAAGCATCGCAGTTATACAAAGCGACTCGGGTTTTGAACGCAGACGCACTGGATCGAATCAAGGGGAGTCGGCAGTTTTCGGGCCAGTCACTAAGCCCCTTCCAGTTTCACGGGGCATCACTTACGATTGATGATGATAACGAGCGCAAGTTGCTCAACGGCGAGTCTTATCTGGTGCAGTCCGTGCCGCTGGGTGAGCGGGGTTGGGACATCGTACAAATTAGTAGTACGCGGGAAACAAGAACGATCGCGCTAGCCAGCTCGGTGGCGATTGGTTTTGCCGTTGGCTTTTTAATGATTTCGCTACTGAACTGGTACTACCGCAGAACAGCGCATCGAGAAAAGCTCGAAATATTTGCGAACATCGAAAGCCAGATTCAGGAACGCACTTTGGAGCTCACTGAAAAAATCCGTGACCTTGAAAAAGCCGAGACCATTCTCAAGAAGACCCGAGATGATGCTGTCCAGGCTGGCAAACTTGCCGCGTTGGGTCAAATGGCGGCGGGGGTAACGCATGAGCTGAGCCAGCCTTTGTCGGCCATACAACTTTATGTTGGTAATACGAAGCGATTACTCGAAAGTGGTAATTTGCCCATGGCCTTCGAGAACATTGATAGTATCAATGCGCTGGTAACGCGGGCTGGTGCCATTCTTTCGGAGCTTAAGACGCTGTATCGCAACGATGAAACGCGCGTTGAACCCATCGGGCTTAACGCAATTATTCAGAATGCTGTGCTGGTGATGAATCCTTTTTTGCGCAAAGCCAATGTGCGGCTTAATGTTTTAGGCCTAGACGACAAAGTCATGTCGTCGACGGGTAAGTTAGAGCAAGTCTTTATCAATCTGATGTCCAACTCAATTGATGCGCTAGCAGATTCATCAGAGGGCATTATTGACGTGCAATGTACCCGAGTGGGTAATAATGTCGTTGTGCGATATGCCGACAATGGGCCCGGGTTAGGTGATACCGTGGCTGGTAAGATTTTTGAACCATTCTTTACGACTAAGCCTTCGGGCAAAGGCCTCGGTTTGGGCTTGGCAATCAGTAAGTTTATTGTCGATGCCATAGGTGGAAAAATTGATTGCCGTAATTTGTCGTCGGGTGGACTAGAGTTCACGATTGTTTTGCGTCATGTGAGTGACTAAGTTTATGCGATTGAATGATGCTGCAAATCGGGTCAAGGTTTACTTGATTGAAGATGACGATGCGATCCTTAAAAGTTGTGAGCAGGCACTAACGCTAGAGAGCTTTAGTGTCAGGACATTCAAGGACGCCACATCATTTTTGAATCTGGAGCCGCGCCAGTTTCCCTATGTGCTCATTACAGATGTGAACCTGCCGGATGAGAGCGGCATCAGCGTAATGAACAAGGTTCTTGCTAAGCAGGGGGATGTGCCAGTTATCATTATTACGGGGCACGGCGATATCAACATGGCGGTAGATGCCATGAAAGAGGGAGCCTTCGACTTTATTGAGAAACCTTTCAGCTTTGATCGCTTGATCACTACCGTTAGAAATGCCGTTGAGAAAGCTGCCCTCGTTGATCGATATAACACTTTGGCACGTAACACGGCCGATCAAAGTTTCAGTTTGATTGGGCAATCCGAACGACTACTCAAGCTAAAACAGCAGATCACAATGCTGGCCCCAACCGGCGTAGATATCCTGATTAATGGGGAGACGGGTACGGGCAAGGAAGTCGTTGCACAAGCCCTGCATCAGGAAAGCCGCCGCACAGGCCCATTTGTTGCAATCAATTGTGCTGCGCTACCTGAACATATCTTTGAGAGTGAGCTTTTCGGTCACGAGGTCGGTGCGTTTACTGGAGCGACCAAGCGGCGTATCGGCAAATTCGAATTTGCTAACGAAGGCACCCTGTTCCTGGATGAAATCGAATCTATGCCGCTGGGGCTACAGGCAAAACTACTGCGCTCCATTCAGGAGAGAACGATCCAACGATTGGGATCCAACGAATCCATCCCAGTATCGTGCCGGATTGTCGCAGCAACAAAAACCAACCTTAAGACCTTGTCAGACCAAGGAGCGTTCCGTAGCGATCTCTATTTCCGGTTAAATGTCGTTAATCTGTACCTACCCGCTTTGCGGGAGATATCCGAAGATATTCCCCTGATCTTTAATCATTATCTAGTTCGCTATCGTGAAAAGTACGGGTCTCCGTCAGCAGATCCTTCCGCAAATGTCTTGAGGTATCTGGTTTCTCACGCGTGGCCGGGTAATATTCGTGAGCTTAAAAACTTTGCGGAACGAGTTGCGGTCGGATTGCCGTTTTCTGATATCGGTCAAAGTGGCTGTGATGAGGAGCCTCTGACGCTGGTTAAGCTATTGGAGCGTTCGGAAAGAGATGCCATAATCATGGCGCTACGACTGGCCAGTGGCAATGTATCAGATGCGTCACAGATATTGGGAATTCCGGCAAAGACGCTATATGACAAGCTTGCGCGTTTATCGATCCAGGTGACCGATTTTAAAGTGGTTCCATAGCCAATCAGTCGCGGTAGATCGTTGGCAACTTGTTATTATTGTCGAAAGATACGTTTAGGATAAAAAAGATGTTGCAGACTGTCTCACCGATGGAAGTCATTGCCACAATCATATTTGCGGTAGCGGTTCTTCATACCTTTTCAACGAAGTTCTTTGCGCGCCTCGCGCATGTCCAGCCAGCCCATGCTGGCTTCTGGCACCTGCTCAGCGAAGTTGAAGTGGTATTTGGATTCTGGGCGTTCATATTCATGTTGGTCGTTTTTTTCTTCATGGGACAAAGCGCTGCAATTGAATATGTGGAATCCAGAAACTTTACCGAGCCATTTTTTGTATTCGCCATCATGGTTATTGCAGCAAGCCGCCCGATTCTCAAGGCTGTTGAATCAATCATTAAATTCTTGGCTGGCGCGCTCCCTATCAATCGTCCGTTGGCCATGTTTTTCCTATGTCTGTCACTGGTGCCATTGCTGGGCTCTTTGATCACCGAACCAGCGGCCATGACGCTGGGTGCGCTGATGCTCAGAGATAGCTTTTATCGTCACGGACTTTCCCGTCGGCTCAAATATGCAACGATTGCGGTCTTGTTTGTGAATGTGTCGGTGGGTGGCACGCTGACCAACTTTGCTGCGCCACCTGTTCTGATGGCAGCGGATGCATGGGGTTGGAGCTCTCATTACATGCTCGTGAATTTCGGTTGGAAAGCCGCCTTGGCGGTTTTCTTTAACGCCCTGTTCGTCACCTGGTATTTCCGCAAGGAAATCGCTGCAAAGGGAAAGATACCCGAGTTGGCCCCGGATCAGCGCGTGCCTCTGGTGGTCGTGCTTGTTCACCTCTCGTTTCTTGCTGGCGTGGTTGCGTTCTCTCACCACCCCGCCGTGTTTCTTGGCTTGTTTCTATTTTTTCTCGGATATACAGAGGCTTACAGCCGTTATCAGGATCGGCTCTTGCTCCGCGAAGCGCTGCTCGTCGCCTTCTTTTTGGCCGGGTTGGTCGTTCTCGGCGGTTTGCAGCAGTGGTGGTTGCAGCCGGCGATTTCAGACGTCGAACCCATGCCCATCTATTTTCTGGCAACTGCATTAACCGCCATTACTGATAATGCCGCGTTGACCTACCTGGCATCCCTTATTCAGGGCGTTTCTGTGGAGTTTAAGCATGCTGTCATGGCGGGTGCCGTTACTGGTGGCGGGTTAACCGTTATTGCTAACGCGCCAAACCCCGCTGGTATGTCAATACTACGATCTGATTTCGACGACCAGGCTGTTAGCCCGATGGGTCTTTTGCTGTCGGCCTTGCCGCCTACGTTTGTCGTTATCTGTGCTTTTCTATTTTTTGCGTAGAGGACTGTCTGTAGAGCGGTTTGGTGCATCGCACAAGCCGCCTTTCTGTTAAAATTATCGTTTCCTTTCAACCTGCTGACAGAACTACGGAGTTTTTATGGCAATCCAACGCACCCTTTCCATTATCAAACCTGATGCCGTCGCCAAGAACGTTATCGGTCAAATCATCGCCCGCTTCGAAGGCGCTGGCCTGAAGGTTGTTGCCGGTCGTCTGGTGCATCTGTCGGCTGCTGAAGCTGGTCAGTTCTACGCGGTTCACAAAGAGCGTCCTTTCTTCAAGGATCTGGTTGAGTTCATGATTTCGGGCCCAGTATTCGTGCAAGTGCTCGAAGGTGAAGAAGCCATCGCCAAGAACCGTGACCTGATGGGTGCAACGGATCCTAAGAAAGCTGCGCCAGGCACCATCCGTGCTGACTTCGCAGAATCGATCGACGCTAATGCCGTTCACGGTTCTGATGCGCCTGAAACTGCTGCTGTGGAAATCGCTTTCTTCTTCCCAGGCATGAACGTATACAGCCGCTAAGATTGCGCTAAAGCAGTAACGATGCAAAATCTGCTCGACCTCGATTTGGCCGGGCTGAAAGCCTGGTTGGCCCAGATCGGCGAAAAGCCTTTCCGGGCCAATCAGCTTTTACGCTGGATCTATCAGCGCGGCGAAACTGATTTCTCCGCCATGTCAGACCTTGCGCGCGTGTTTCGCGAGCGACTTCCGGCCGTGGCAGAAATTCGTTTGCCAACCATTGTTTCAGATAAGATTTCTGATGATGGCACCCGTAAATTCCTGATGGATGTGGGCGCCAGCAATCTGATTGAAACAGTCTTTATTCCCGAAACAGATCGCGGTACCCTCTGCATCTCCACACAGGTGGGTTGCGCGTTGGATTGCGCTTTCTGTTCCACAGGTAAGCAGGGGTTTAACCGTAATCTGACCACCGCCGAGATTATCGGACAGCTCTGGCTAGCCAACCGCGCCTTAGGCTTTGATCCGGCGGGTGATCGCATCATTTCTAATGTCGTGATCATGGGCATGGGCGAACCCCTGGCTAATTTCGAGGCCTTGATACCTGCGTTGAACCTGATGCTGGATGACCATGCGTATGGGTTGTCTAGGCGCAGGGTCACGGTGTCCACCTCGGGCATTGTGCCGGCCATGGATCGTTTGCGTGAAGCCTGTCCAACAGCCTTGGCCGTATCGCTGCACGCACCCAACGATGCATTGCGTGACATATTGGTGCCGATTAACCAGAAGTATCCGCTGGCCGAGCTGATGGCAGCTTGTAAGCGTTATCTGGATAAAGCGCCGCGCGATTTCATCACCTTTGAATACGTGATGCTGGAAGGCGTTAATGACAGCCCGGCGCAGGCCAAAGAGTTGGTCGCACTGATCAGCAAAGCCAAATTCCGCTGCAAGTTCAACCTCATTCCATTCAATCCGTTCCCGGGAAGCCCTTATCGTCGTTCGCCTCGTGATCGTATTTCGGCCTTTGCCAATATATTGATTGGTGCCGGCTTTGTGACCACAACGCGCAAAACGCGCGGTGATGATATTGATGCCGCCTGCGGTCAGCTTGCAGGGCAGGTGCAGGATAAAACCAAACGCACGCAACAAATACCGCCAGTACGCACCGTAACGCAGCGAGGCACGCTGTGACATTGCATTCGTGGCATCTGTTCGCTGTAGCGTGTGTAACGGGCGTTGCCTTAACAGCATGCACGAGCACTAATCCGTCTTTGCCCAGTGAAGCTAAGCCCGTTGCGTCTGATCCGCAAAGTCGCGCCCGCGTGCACACCGAGCTGGCGGCGCTTTATTATCAGCAGGGCAGCATGAAAACCGCGCTGGATGAATTGGTTACCGCGACCAAAATTGATCCGCAATATGCGCCGGCTTACAGCATGCTGGGCCTAGTGTATATGCAGCTGGGAGAGCAGGGGCCGGCGGATACGAATTTCCAGAAAGCGGTTGCTCTGGCGCCTAACGATCCAGACATCCGCAACAATTATGGCCTCTTCCTTTGCGACACACGGCAATATCAAAAAGGTCTGACACAGTTGGATGCCGCTTTGGCCAACCCGCTCTATAACACCCCGGTGCGTGCACTTGATAATGCCGCGCGCTGCGCCAAGGACATGGGAGATGCTTCATTGGCGAGTCGGTATCGCCAGCGGGCGGCGCGTTATGGTGCGGTTGTCGAAACCTCTTCTCAAAAACTTCAGTAACCGGTCGTCCGGAAAGTCTCATGCAAAACGAAAACAACCCAAATCCTCAAGCCGAAATCGAAATCCCTGTGCCATCTGTTGCGGATATAGAAGCCGTTGCCGAAGTCGCAGCGCCTACAGGTAATAGCCTGTCTGCAGCGCGTGAGGCAAAGCGTCTATCGGTGGGTGATGCCGCTTATGCGCTCAAGGTAGGCAACAAAGTGATCCTGGCGATCGAAGCGTCAGACTGGCAAGCGCTGCCAGGCCGCACCTTTACCGTGGGCATTTTGCGTGCCTATGGCCGTTTGCTCGAAGTGCCAGTCGATACGATTATTGCGGAAGTACCAGGTGCGCCGGCCGCTGTGAAGAAAAATCACGTGCAGGCATCTACCTCAACGCTGAAAGCACACCCTGCGGCACGACGTGATGGTGAAACCAAGCGTCAGGAAAAGCGCATGCTCAAACTGGGTCTGGTGATGGTGGTTCTGGCGGTAGTGCTAGCCTATGCCATGCCCGGCAACCTCTGGGATGATGCGATCGAATCGGCGCAGACGCTTGTAAACCGTTGGGTCCGTCAGGATGTCGTTCAGCCACAAGCCACAGACTCAGCAGCACCTGCGCCGTCGGCAGATGCTGCAAAGCCTACTGAAGCTGGGGCAGAAGTTGTTGCTCAGGCGCCAACCAGCCCGGGTACCTTGGAGCTGAAGTTTGCGGCGCCGGCCTGGGTAGAAGTTCGTGATTACACCGGGCGCATCGTCTACTCCCAGCTCAACGCAGCAGGCACCACGCAGTTTATTACCGGGGCGGCCCCATTGGATGTGCTGATTGGCAATGCTCGCCAGGTTCAGGCTCGCTGGCGTGATGAACCCGTTAAACTTGATAAACTCACTGGCGATGACGTCTCGCGCCAGGTGCTCCGCTAAGTCGCCCCTGTTATGACATTGCAACGCAAACTCACGCGCACGGTTTCTATCGGTGCAGTCTCCATGGGGGGCGGTACGCCGGTGGTTGTTCAGGCGATGACCAATACCGATACGGCGGATGTGCTTAAAACGGCGATTCAGATTGCTGAATTGGCACGTGCGGGCGCAGAAATGGTGCGCATCACCGTCAATTCGCCTGAAGCAGCGGCTGCAGTGCCAGAGATTCGCGAGCAGTTGGTGCGTATGGATGTGAATGTACCGTTGATTGGCGATTTTCATTACAACGGCCATCGTTTGCTCACCGACTATCCTGCCTGCGCGGAAGCGCTGGATAAGTTCCGGATCAACCCGGGCAATGTCGGGTTCGGTAAAAAGAAAGATGAACAGTTCGCGCAAATGATCGAACTGGCTGTTCGCTATAACAAACCGGTGCGTATTGGCGTTAACTGGGGCAGTCTCGATCAGTCAGTGCTGGCGCGCGTTATGGACGAAAACGCCCAGGCCACTCATCCACGTTCAGCCAACGAAGTGATGCGTGAAGCGCTGATTCTTTCCGCGCTGGAGTCCGCAGCGCTGGCAGAAAGTATTGGTCTTGCGGGCGATCGTATTGTGCTCTCGTGCAAAGTATCCAGTGTGCAGGATCTGATCGCAGTCTATCGTGATCTATCGGGGCGTTGTGACTATCCGCTGCACCTTGGCTTAACCGAAGCCGGTATGGGCTCAAAAGGCATCGTGGCATCTACGGCAGCCATGGCGGTATTGCTTCAGGAAGGGATTGGCGACACCATACGTGTTTCCTTAACCCCGGAACCCAATGGCTCTCGTTCGCTGGAAGTCCAGGTCGCGCAAGAACTGTTGCAGACCATGGGCCTGCGTGCTTTTACGCCACTCGTAACCGCTTGTCCGGGTTGTGGGCGCACCACGAGCGTCTTCTTCCAGGAACTGGCGGCCGAAGTGCAAAGCTATGTGCGCGGGGCCATGCCGCAGTGGCGAGAGCAGTTTGATGGTGTTGAGAATATGACGCTGGCGGTGATGGGCTGCATCGTCAACGGACCGGGTGAAAGCAAACACGCCAATATCGGTATTTCATTGCCAGGTACGGGCGAAGTTCCTGCGGCACCGGTATTTGAGGATGGTGTTAAAACTGTCACCTTGCGTGGCGATAACATCGCCAATGAATTCAAAGAAATTATTGATCGGTACGTTGCGCGTACGTATCAGCGGAAAGCATGAACATGAGTAATCGCCTACAAGCCGTTCGCGGTATGAATGACATCCTGCCTGATGACGCGGAGTCATGGGAATGGCTGGAAGAAGCCTTGCGTGCCTGGCTCAAAAGCTATGGTTATCGCCCGATCCGTATGCCGATCGTTGAACCAACACCCTTGTTCAAGCGTGCAATCGGTGAAGTCACCGATATCGTCGAAAAGGAAATGTATTCCTTCGTTGACAGTCTGAATGGTGAAGCGCTGACCCTCCGTCCTGAAGGTACAGCCGGTTGTGTGCGTGCCGTGATTCAACATAACGTTGCCGCAGAGCGTCCGCAGCGTCTGTACTACTCAGGTCAAATGTTCCGTCATGAGCGTCCACAAAAAGGGCGCTATCGGCAGTTCCATCAGGTCGGTGTTGAAGCGTTCGGCTTTACCGGACCCGATGTTGATGCCGAACAGATTCTGATGGGTGCACGTCTCTGGCAGGATCTAGGTTTGGACAACATCCGGCTGGAAATCAACAGCCTGGGTCAGCCTGAAGAACGTGCGGCGCATCGTGCGGCATTGATTGCCTACTTCGAGGCGCATCAGGATCAGCTGGACGAAGACGCGCAGCGTCGACTGCACAGCAACCCACTGCGTATTCTGGACACCAAAAATCCAGCCATGCAGGCCCTGGTTAATGAGGCACCGCGTCTCATGGATTATCTGGGCGCCGAATCGCTGGCGCATTTCGAACGGGTGCAATCTCTAGTGCGTCATGCGGGCATCTCGTTTACGGTGAATCCGCGTCTGGTGCGTGGTCTGGACTACTACAACCTGACGGTGTTTGAATGGGTCACCGATGCACTGGGGGCGCAGGGCACGGTTTGTGCTGGTGGCCGTTACGATGGCTTGGTCGAGCAGTTGGGTGGCAAGTCAACACCTGCTTGTGGTTTTGCACTGGGCTTTGAACGTTTGCTGGCACTGCTTGAAGATGCCGGCAATCTGCCTGAAGCAGAATCGCCGGACGTATACATCATTCACCAGGGCGATGCCGCTGCGGATCTGGCCATTCGCGTTGCAGAAAGCCTGCGCGATACCGGTTTGAATGTGCTTTACCACTGTGGTGGCGGTAGCTTTAAATCGCAAATGAAGCGGGCAGACAACTCTGGTGCCCCGCTGGCGGTTATTATTGGCGACGATGAAGTGGCCAGTGGCGAAGTCACCGTTAAAGCCATGCAACAGAAAGACTGGGTCGAAGGTGATGTCGCAAACAACCAGGTGCGTGTAGCCCTAGACGATCTAGCCGAACACATCATGTCACAATGGTCAGAAAATGACCTGGGTCAGGGCTTTTAAGCCGGACACATTCGTACAGGAATAATCAAATGGCAGTTTACGATCTCGAAGAGCAGGAACAGATAGCCGCATTACGCAGCTGGTGGAAGCAATATGGTGGCTGGGCAACGGGTCTCGTGTTGGCGATCGCCATGGGTTGGCTGGGTTGGTACGGCTGGCAAACCTATTTAAAGACCCAAAATGCAGAAGCGAGTCGCGTATTCCTCGTGCTGCAGCAGGCCAGCGCACAACAAAATACCAGCCAGGTAAAACAGGCGGCAGGCGAACTGGTGAACCAGTATCCGCGTAGCCAGTTTGCCTCGCTGGGTGCTTTGCTTGCCGCCACCACGCTGGAAGCGGCAGGCGATGCAAAGAGTGCTGAAGCCCAACTGGTCTGGGTCGCGGATAACGGTAAAGATGCCGTGCGCGGTGTTGCGCGGTTACGCCTAGCCGGCGTGCAGATGGATCAGAAAGACTACGACGCAGCACTCAAGACGTTGTCTGAGACTGCACCGGCTGGCTTTGCAGCCCGTTTTGATGCCGCCCGAGGCGATGTATATGCCGCCCAGGGTAAATCGACAGAAGCGCGTGCTAGCTACGACGCGGCCTTAAAGAATCTGGATGCGGGTGGCAAAGACGTTACGCCTAATTCTGAATTTGCGGGCAGCGAGCCTGGCCAGCTTTTGCGTCGACTCGTGCAAGAAAAGCGTGATGCGCTGACGAACACCGCTGCCGCAGGAAAGTAAGTTAATGATCCAGATCCGGAGTCGTCAGATGCAGCATCTCTTGCTGTGTAGCCTTGTGGGGTTGACCCTCACAGGATGTGGTTTGTTTGGTAGCTCCAAATTCAAACCCACACCGCTGACACCGATTGTCGAGCGCGTAGGCGTCAAACAGGACTGGCAGACTTCTGTAGGTAAAGCAGGCAATTTCACCTTCTTGCCGGCAACGGGCGGGCCGGTGGTTCTGGCCGCCTCGCAAGATGGCACAGTCGTACGCCTCGATAATGGTAAGGAAGTCTGGCGAGCGAGTGCCGGGCAAAAGCTTTCATCGGGCACTGCGAGTGACGGGCGTCTGGTAGTGGTTGGCACCTACAAAGGTGAGGTGCTGAGCTTTGACTTCGAAACCGGCAAACCGGGTTGGACGGCTAATGTGAAGGGTGAGCTGGTGGCGGCACCGGCAATCACAGAAGGTCTGGTGGTCGTGCGTACCAGTGATAACCGGGTTATTGCCCTGGATGCCCAGGATGGTAAACAGCGCTGGAACTATCAGCGTAGCAACCCGCCGCTGGCCGTTCGTTCTGTTGCACCACCGCTACCCTTTGGCCCGTTTGTGCTGGTTGGCATGCCGGGCGGCAAGATTTTTGCGCTTTCCCTGCAGAATGGGGCGCCTGCCTGGGAAGGCACCGTATCAGTACCGCGCGGTGCGACTGAACTGGATCGTGTGTCTGATGTTGTCACTGTGCCAGCTGTTCAGGGCCCGCAGATGTGCGCCGTTGCCTTCCAGGGTCGAGCAGCCTGTTTTGACATGCAGGGCGGTAGCCAGATGTGGTCGCGAGAAGTCACCTCGGTGGCTGGTATCACCATGGATGATCGTCGAGTCTTTATTCCGGACGAGCAGGGCGTAGTACATGCCTTTGATCGTGGCACCGGCGCTTCTGTCTGGCGTCAGGATAAACTCAAGTACCGTAATCTCTCAGCGCCGGTGGCCTTGCCCATGGGTCTGGTGGTTGGTGATGCCGAAGGCTTTCTGCATGTGCTCGATCGTGACACCGGTGAATTTATCAGCCGCATGAATGTTGGTGGTGGGGGCGTCATGTCCATCCTGCCAGCGCTAGGCCCTAATACTGTCCTCCTCCAGACGCGAGGCGGATCTCTGATGGCGGTAACGTTGCAATGAAACCTACAATCGCATTAGTTGGCCGTGCCAACGTTGGCAAGTCGACACTCTTTAACCGGTTAACGCGTTCGCGCGACGCCATTGTTGCCGATGTGCCCGGCCTGACGCGCGACCGTCACTATGGCCATGGCAAGATGGGTCGCAAAGGCTTTTTGGCTATTGATACGGGTGGCTTTGAACCCAAGTCACGCGAAGGCATCAAGCAGGAAATGGCGCGCCAGACCGAACAGGCGATTCACGAAGCCGACCGCATTATTTTTGTGGTGGATGGCCGCGAGGGTATTACGCCGCTCGATAAAGACATTGCACAGTTGCTACGCCGCATTAATCGGCCGGTATTGTTGGCCGTTAATAAAGTCGAGGGCATGGATCGTGGCGTAGTGACAGCCGATTTCCATGAGCTCGGTCTGGGCGAGCCGCATCCTATTTCAGCAGCGCATGGCGAAGGTGTCCGCAGCCTCGTCGATGAAGCGCTTGAAGAGTTCCCGGAAGATCCGGAAGACGAAGATGAAGCCGATCGCATTCCCCGCGTCGCCATTGCCGGCCGTCCTAACGTTGGCAAATCCACACTCATTAATGCACTCCTGGGTGAAGAGCGGGTTATTGCATTTGACCAGCCCGGGACCACGCGTGATGCCATCGAAATCGAATTCGAACGTGGCGATAAGAAGTATCAGTTGATCGATACGGCAGGCGTACGTCGTAAGGGTCGCGTATTTGAAGCCATTGAAAAATTCTCGGTCATCAAAACGCTGCAGGCGATTGAAGCGGCAAACGTGGTGATCCTGGTGCTTGATGCCCAGCAGGATGTGGCAGATCAGGATGCCCATCTGGCCGGCTTTATCAAAGAATCCGGTCGTGCCCTGGTAGTTGCAGTTAACAAGTGGGACGGCATGGATGCCTATGATCGTGAACAGTGCAAGATTGCCATCGAGCGTCGTTTCAAGTTCCTCGACTTCGCCAGCTTCCATTACATTTCGGCAAAAGAAGGCAAAGGTCTGGATAGCGTGATGCGCTCGGTCGACAAGGCCTATGCCGCCGCAATGGCCAAGTTGCCAACGCCGCAGCTAACGCGTGTATTGATTGATGCGGTAGCCCGTCAGACGCCGCCGCGCCATGGTATTTTCCGGCCCAAGCCACGCTATGCGCACCAGGGGGGCATGAACCCACCGCTGATTGTGATTCATGGCAACGCGCTCAATCACATTCCGGATAGCTATCGACGTTACCTCGAGCATTGTTTCCGCGACCACTTCCATCTGCAGGGAACCCCGTTGCGCGTGCAGTTCAATGTGTCGCATAACCCTTACGCAGACGATTAATCGAGACCTGTGCGCAAAATGCTTTGCGCATTAAGTCTTTTTGCTTTACATTGACCCTTCAAGCGCTTGAACAGTCTCTCATCCCCCCGCAATAATCAGAAGAAAGCGGAGTAATAATAATGACAAATAAGGGCCAGTTGCTGCAGGA